>CAZBHS010000012.1:0-24049 GCA_964491915.1 uncultured Clostridia bacterium | reverse complement strand
ACAGTTTGGGGATTGTGACGGCGTCGGCGTGCTTGGCGAAATCCAGGGCGTAGGAATTCAGGATATCTTGCTGGATCACCCTCACATCTTTGAGAGTACCGCCGCCAATGAAGCGTCCCACCGCTTCCGGCATGCCTCCCACCAAATAATAGGTCAAAAGCAAGGCCTGCAAATCCCTATGCAAAACCTCCGGCAGGCTGTCCAACCGGTCGATATCTTCCAGTAACCGTCTGTAACGGTTTTCATCCAACGCGTCCATGAATTCGGCGAAGGTCATGGGATGCATGGGCATCAGGTTCACCTTGCCTACCGGGAAGGATTTGGGAGCCGACATCCTCACGCCCAAGAGCGATCCGGCGGTGGCGATGTGATACTCGTTGGCCTCTTCCTGAAAATACTTCAAAGCGTTGAGGGCGTTGTTGGAGGCCTGGATTTCGTCAAATACGATCAAGTCCACATGAGGATGAATCTCCTCCCCCATGTAAGTGGAGAGTAAACGCAGGATGCGCGCGGGCTTGAGGTCCCGCTCGAAGAGTTCCATCAGGGAAGGGTCTTCTTCGAAGTTGAAATAGAACATCCTCCGGTATTCGGTTTTGCCGAATTCTTTGAGTACAAAGGTTTTCCCTGTTTGCCGCGCGCCTCTCAGCACCAGAGGTTTGCGATGCACCGAATTTTTCCACGCCAACAGATCTTTGTAAATGTCCCGTTTCATACTTTAATGATAGTGCAATTCCAGCCCCATGTCAATTATTCGTCGGAAAAACGTGCAGGTTCGCACGTTTTTCCGACGAACAATCGCCATCAAGTAGGGATTTATACGATTCCAGGCGTTGACAATCACCTCCACCTTCTGCTCCAGCAAGTCCCCATCGACTATTTCAACCTTCATTCACCACTCCTAAACTCTCATCACCCCCTACCTTCTACCATATCTGCCAATTAGAATTCAAGCCGCGAACCAAAAGAAGGCGCTTGAAGGAAATCCCCTTGTGTAGACTTGACATTTGCAGCTAGATAGTATATATTCCTTGTCATCGAATCGAGAGGTTGGTTGGGTTTTGGATTTGCGGTTATGGCGGTAGCTGAACCTTCAATAAGTGTCGCGATATGCGCGGCGGTGATTGCGAAACGAGCGTATCTAGCTGCGATATGCGCGGCTCTGGCTGCGAAACGAGCGTATCTAGTTGCGATATGCGCGGCTCTGGCTGCGGAACGCGCGACTCTGGCTGCGGAACGCGCGACTCTAGCTGCGGAACGCGCGGCTCTGGTTGCGGAATGAGCGACTCTGGTTGCGGAACGCGCGGCTCTAGTTGCGAAACGAGCGTATCTGGTTGCGAAATGCGCGGCGGATGAAGATACCTGCGATTATCCCTGGGGATGTGATGGACATCTCGATGTGTTATAATGATAGGGAGACGAATATCGGGACATTGTGAGGTTGGATCATGAAAAAGACGAACGCGGCCCGGTTGTTGGACCGGTTGAAGATCGAGTACGAGGCAGTGGAGTATCCGGTTGACGAATCGGATCTCAGCGCCGAACATGTGGCGGAGACCATCGGTCAACCTTTGGAACGGGTGTTCAAGACATTGGTGGCCAGAGGGGATAAAACCGGGATTGTTGTGGCGTGTGTTCCCGGCGGCGCGGAATTGGACCTGAAAGCGTTGGCGTCCGCCAGCGGCAACAAGAGAGTGGCGTTGGTTCCTATGAAGGAGGTTCTCCCTTTGACAGGCTATATGAGAGGCGGATGCTCCCCGTTGGGCATGAAGAAAAACTATCCGGTCTTCATCGACGAAGACGCCTTCACGCACGACACCATCTTCTTCAGCGCCGGCCTACGCGGGCTTCAACTTCACATGACACCCCACGACCTCCTCAAAGCCGCCAACGCCACCAAAGTCAGGATTACGCAGTAGCACATAGGCTTCAGATCGCCTTTACTTCAATGTTTAATTTTGCTACAATATATTTAGGGAATAAATGCGATGATTAAAAATCCTGAAATTTTAGAAGAGTTCGAGAGACAACTCATAGCCAGTGAACCTGCTAATTATGAAAAAAACATGAGAATCTATGAGGCCATGTGGAGAGAGGCCAGAGCTCTTGGAGTCTTCCCTGGCAAAAATCTATTAGAAGGAATAGAAGGGGATATTCGCATCGCCAAAATCCTTCACAGACAGAACACTTTGAAAAAATGTTCACTCAAATAATCGCAGCAATTGCAAAGATATTTCAAGAGCATGATATCCCATACATCATTATTGGCGGCCAAGCCGTTTTGCTTTATGGAGAACCTAGACTTACCAAAGATATAGACATCACTTTAGGTTTAAATATCGATGCGGTCGATAAAATACACGACATACTTATTCAGATTCCACTAGAGCCGATTCCAGGTGATTATCACAGCTTTGTAAAAAAAACAATGGTTCTTCCTTTGATCCACAAAGAAAGCGGGGTGCGTGTAGACATAGTTTTCTCATTCTCTCTTTTTGAACAGGAAGCAATTGAACGGGCAAATATTGTTCAGGTTGAAGATACTAGCGTGAACTTTGTTGCGGTTGAGGATTTAGTTATATTTAAAATTTTCTCCGGCCGCCCAAGAGATCTGGATGATGCCAAAATCATACTCATCAAGAACCAAAACATCGATCTCGATCATATTCGCACAAAATTAACCGAACTCTCCTTCGACGACCGCGACCTGGTGTCAATCTTCGAGAATCTCCTCTCGAGCAATTCTAGTAGCTCTAAATCAAAAAAATTCTTTTAATTGACGTTGAACATGCCGGCGTAGAAGGTGATGATGGTGATGGCGATGAAGAGGGCGACGGTTAGGTAGACGCCCACCACCATAATTTTTAGTAGGGTGCGGTAGCGGGATGTGTTGGACTCTTCGAGGCGCATCACCGATTGCATGAGGGTTTGGGGGATGGAACCGGATTCTTCGCCGATGGCGATCATGCTGAGAGGGTCCGGTTCCAGGAGATTGGTGGCGGTGAAAAATTCGGTGAAACCGCGGCCTGATTCGATGAGATGAACCTCTGAGAGCAACCGCTTGGAGATGACTGAGTTGCCCGCGCCGTCGGCGGCGGAGCGGACAGCGGTTACTGCGTCGATTCCAGACTCCAACATATTGGACAGGATCCACAACACCCTCGATACGGCAAAGTTCTTCGTCAGTTTTCCGATGACCGGGATCGACAGTTTGAAACGATCGAGCTTTTTTCGAGCCTGATGACCGGCTTCCATTCGTTGCCAGAGAAAGAGCGGAATCCCCACCGCCGCGTAGACAATCAAGAGGCGCGGCAGCACCAATCCCCAATAATTGACTCCCAATTTGCTGAAAAACAAGTATTTTATCGGAGGTAGAAGAATCAGGGCGTGAATCAAGAAAGCCGGATAGACCAGGCCCACCAAAAAACGCCGCTTCTCTTTGCGCCGCATCTCAAAATAGCGCGATAACTTCCGGCACGATTCCACCAGGGTGCCGGATGTTTCCGCCGCCCGGATGAAGTTTACCTGAAAGGGGTCGAAACTGCCGGGAAATTGCGACATAGCCTGCCAAAAACTACTGCCCTGGTGGACCAAATGCCGCACCCGGTCAACCATCTCCCCATTGCGGGGCTTCATTTTTTGCCGGGCCAAATCCAGACCCCGCGCAATAGGAATCCCAGACTTCAACATGACCGCGAGGTCGAAATAAAATCGTGAACGTTCTTTGTAATTCATGGTTGTCCTGTGTTTCGTTTACTATTATAACCAATTATGAAAGCAGATTCGACGGTATTTTTAAAAAATTTTATTTTTATCTTGACAGGCGCCGGGATGTGGTTTATATTTTAACTGACCGAACGGTCGGTCATGGAGTTGACAATGAGTGCGAAAATAGTTGACAAAGCGGAAAAAAAGGGAAAAATTTTGATGGCGGCCATCACATTGTTCGCCCAAAAGGGCTTCGAAAAGACCACCATCAATGATATCTCCCAAGAGGCCGGAATCGGGAAAGGGACTGTATACGAGTACTTTCACAATAAAGAGGAGATGATCAACGAATCGTTCCATTTCTTTATATCCCATATGGATCTGGACCACGAGCACATCCTCAAAGAGAAAACCACGGCCGCGGAGAAGATGAAGCGGATTCTTCTGTCGTTTTCCAATTTTGTCAGGCCCGAGACCGAGGGCTTGATTAACATGATGTTCCAGTTTTGGGGCGAAGCCATGCGGGCGCAAGACGCCAAAAATATCATTTTTCACGAGATGAAGAAATTCTACGGCCAGTACCGGAGCCTGTTCATGGATTTGGTGGTGATGGGCATGCAGGACGGCAGCTTTCGCAAGAATATCAACCCGGAGCACATCGCCTCCATCATCATCGGCATGCTGGACGGCCTGATGGTGCAATGGTTGTTGGACCGGGAATTGATCCGCTACGACGAAATGATTAATTCGGTGGTGACGTTGGTGATCGACGGCATCGCCGAGGGCTAAAAAATTTTGAGAAACAAATGACCGGACGGTCGGTCATAAGGAGGGCACGATGCAAAAACATACCGTCGCAACAATGTGTTTTGTTGTATTATTCACACTGGCCAACCTCGCGGCATTCGCCGCCGGGCAGGACGACGCCAAAGAGATCGTCAAAAAGATGGACGAACTCTACAGAGCCTCGTCCAGTTACACTGTCATGGAAATGGAGATCACCACGCCCCATTGGTCCCGCACCTTGAAGATCAAGGCCTGGAGCAAGGGGATGGACATGACATTCTTACGGATCCTGGAGCCCCAAAAAGAGCGGGGCATGGCGACCTTGCGTATGGACAACGAGATGTGGAACTTCTTGCCTAAAACCAATAAAGTGATGAAAATACCGCCCTCCATGATGATGGGATCCTGGATGGGATCGGATTTCACCAACGACGATTTGGTGAAGGAGTACACCTTCCTGGACGATTACACCTTCGAGATCACGGATTTTGAGAATCCCGAAGAGGGCGTCGTATACGTCAAATGCATACCTCACGAGGATTTGCCCATTGTGTGGGGGCATATCGTCATCGCGGTACAAAAAAACGGTCATCTGCCTCTCTGGCAGAAGTACTTCGACGAAAAAGGGACCTTGATGCGGGAGATGGTGTTCAAAGATGTCAGAAAATTCGGCAAACGCACCATTCCGGCCACGATGGAATTGATCCCCAAAAACAAAAAGGGACAAAAAACCGTGGTCCGTTACCTCGAAGCGGAATTCAACATCGCAATCAAAAAGGAAACCTTCTCCCTCAGAAATCTAAGAACAAGGATCTAACCATGATTGTAAAAATGGCATTCAGAAATATATTCCGCCAAAAACGGCGAACCATCCTCACCGCCATGAGTATGGTCGGCGGGTTCGCGATGGCGGCGATTTTCATCGGTTGGGCGGATGGAAGTTACGGCAACATTATCGACAACTTCACCCGCTACCATACCGGCCACATCCAGGTACACGAATCAAACTACCTCGACCGGCCCTCGCTGTACAAGACAGTGGATGAATTCGCTAAAATCGACGCCAAGCTCAAGCAGATCGAGATGTTGGACTCCTGGGCGCCAAGGGTGTATTCGGCGGGCCTGGTGTCGGTAAGGGAGAAGAGCACCGGCGCCAGGATTATCGGTATCGACCCCAAATTGGAGAACCAAACCACCTCGTTTATGAAGAAAGTGAGCGAGGGAACGATGATTGGAGACACCGCCCAGGGCGAAGCCCTCATCGGCAAAGGGATGGCCAGGGTCTTGAAGGCCGGCGTCGGCGACGAGATTGTCATTGTCTCCCAGGGGGCGGACGGATCCATCGCCAATGACAGCTATAAAATAGTTGGGCTGGTGGATTCCGGCGACGAGATGGCGGACCGCATGGCATTCTATCTTCACATCGACGACGCCCAGGAATTGTTGGTGCTGGGAGAGCGTATCCACGAAATCGCCATCACTGTACACCACCTGGACGATGTGGCGGCCGCCACCAGCGAAGTGGGCATCGCCCTCAACGACACCAAGCTCAAAGCGGAGCCGTGGCAAGTGTTTGCCCACTCCTTTTACATCGCCATGAAAGCGGATATGGAGGGGATGTGGATTTCCCTCTTCATCATCGTTCTCATCGTGGCGGTGGGGGTGTTGAACACAGTCTTGATGTCGGTGCTGGAGCGAACCCGGGAGTATGGGGTTCTCAAAGCCATGGGCACGCAGCCGCGACAGATTGTGCGGTTGATCCTCACGGAGGTGAACATCCTGGCCTTCGGGTCGGTGATTATCGGCATCGGCCTCGGACTGTTGGCCAATTATTACCTCTCCCAGACAGGAATCACGCTGGCCGAGCCCCTCTCGTACGGCGGCATGAAATTTGAAGTGATGAAGTCGGAAATCAATCTAAGGAGTTTTACCATCCCCGCCCTCACCATATTCCTGTCGGCGAGCTTTGTCGGCTTGTTCCCGGCTCTAAAAGCGGCGCACACAGACCCAGCCCGGTCGATGCGCACCCATTAAGGAGGATCAGATGTGGTTTTACATTAAACTGGCATGGAGAAACATCTTCAGAAACAAACGGCGCACCATTATCGCCGGCACAGCCATTGGTATCATGTTGGCCTGCCTTATTTTTTACGACGCATTACTCATCGGTATGAACGAGACCATGATCAAATCCGCCACCGGGTCGTTTTTAGGCGAGGCGCAAATTCACGCCGCCGGTTTTCGCGACACACAAGAGGTGGAGCGGACGATTCATAACCCAAAACAGGTACTCGACAGTTTGAAATCCGAGCCCCTCATCAAAAGCTTCACCCCCCGCGCCCTTGGTTTGGCCATGGTGACGTCGCCTGCCAACGTGAGCTCCGTATTATTGGCGGGCATCGAGCCGGAAACCGAGAGAGAGCTCTCCCAGGTGGACGACGCCATTCGCGAGGGGGACTTCTTCAGCGGAGAATCGAAGCGGGAGATCGTCATCGGCAGCAAGTTGGCGGAGATTCTCGAGGTAAGCCTCGGCGACCGCATCGTCATCACCTCGGCCCAGGCCGAGAGCGGTGATTTGGCGCAAGAAATGTTCCGGGTGTCCGGCATCTACCACTTCAACATCAAGGAGATGGACGCAGGCATGGCTTTTGTCCGGCTCCCCAAAGCGCAAAAATTGCTGGGCATCGGCGCAAACATCCATCAGATCGCCATCACGTTCACCAAAACCGAGATAGCGTCGCAAGCGGAACTCCCCTTCTGGAAGAAATATTCCAGCGACGAGAACGAAGCCGCCAGTTGGCTTACTATTTTACCGCAATTCAAGGCCATTTTGGAGATGACCGGGATGTTCCGGGGCGTGCTGGCCTTGATTTTGATGGCGGTGGTGGTGTTCGGCATTATCAACACCCTGTTTATGTCGCTGTACGAGCGGATGTTCGAGTTCGCGGTACTGCGGGCTGTGGGCACCCGTCCCTTTGGAGTGGCCAAGCTGATGCTGTTTGAAGCCGGCGCCCTGGGAATATTGTCCGGGATTATCGGCGTCATCATGGGCTTCATCCTGACGGGGATCGTGGCCAAAACCGGCATCGATTACCGGGGCATCGAGTTTGCCGGCGCCACGTTCCAGGATCTGCTCTATCCGGTGATGAACATCTGGCAGTTCATCATCTATCCGGCAGGGGTTTTTATCTTCACCTTCCTGGTGGGTTTGTACCCGGCGATGGTGGCATCCCGCATGTCCATCAGCGAATCGTTACGCAAGAGTCTTTAAGGAGGAATCAACATGAACAATAACAATACAGCAATCATCGTCGCCGAAGGCATCACGCGGCTTTACCGGGACAACGGCGTGCAGGTGGAGGCGGTGCGGGGCATCGACCTCATCATCGAACCGGGCGAGTTCACCGCCATTGTGGGACCCTCCGGTTCGGGAAAGACAACCTTTTTGAATGTGATTTCAGGATTGGATACTCCGACAGAGGGGAAGGTATGGCTCAAAGGAACTCCCATCTGGGAAATGAAAGGCAAACAATTGGCGGACTTCCGCCGCGACAATATCGGCTTCATCTTTCAGGCCTATAACCTGATACCGGTGTTGACTGTGGAAGAGAACATCGAATACATCATGCTCTTGCAGGGCGTGCCCAAAAAAGAGCGTCACCAGAGAGTGTTGGATATCCTGGATGAAGTGGGTCGAGCGGGCATGGAAAAGCGCCGTCCCACGCAACTGTCCGGCGGCCAGCAGCAGAGAGTGGCCATTGCCCGGGCCATGGTGTCGGGTCCCGCCATGATCCTGGCGGACGAACCCACCGCCAATTTGGATTCCAAAACCGGGTCGTCGCTGCTTGACATGATGAAGGAACTCAATCAGAAGACCGGGATGACCTTTGTGTTTTCCACCCACGATCAGATGATCATGGAGCGGGCCAAGCGAGTCGTCACTCTCAAAGACGGCCAGATCGAAACGGACGAAACCCGCGACTAAGAGGACATGATGAAGCGCGCAACCACCCTATTGGCAGTTGGTTTGCTGGTGTTGACGACGCAGGTGTTTGCCGAAACCCCGTCCTCCCTTCACGGGTATTATAAATCGTTTTTAACGGCCCTCGGGATGGCGGATCTGCAAACCGGCGGCGGGGACTATAACCTGCCGCCAATGGGCGCCGCCACCAACCGCTTGCGCTTGAAGTTGGCGTTCATTCCCAACGACACCATCTCGGTCCACGCCGCCTACGACATCTCCCCCACAATTCAAGATCCGGCGCTATTCCAGCAAGACATCTTCCCAGCGGGCATCTCCGGCGGAGGGTACCGGTTCGACGATTTCCCATCGCGCCTCTATCCGGGGACAAACGAGCCGGTATCGAGTTTCGCTGTGAACCACAACCTCGACCGCTTGTTCGTCACCCTGAAGACAAAACTCGGCGACATTATCATCGGCCGCCAGGCCATTGCCTGGGGCTCGGCAAAATTGGTCAATCCCACAGATGTGATCGCCCCCTTCACCTTCAACGAATTGGATGTGGAAGAACGGCGGGGTGTGGACGCCTTGAGGCTTCGCATCCCCATCGGTATGATGGACGAGCTCGACTTCGGCGTCGTGGCCGGTCCGGATTTCGACATGACTAAAGGAGCCTTCTTTGCCAGAGGCAAGTTTTACATCCGGCAGACAGACATCTCACTCATCATCATGGGATTCCAACAGCATTTGATGGTAGGCTGCGATATCGCCCGCTCTATCGGCGGCGCCGGTTTCTGGCTGGAAACGGCCCTCGTCCTCCCCCACCAATTTTCGTCCGGCGCAGACCTCCATCGTCCCAATTACATCCGCGCCTCAACCGGTCTCGATTACAACTTCGGCGGCAATATCTACACCTTCTTCGAATTTCACCACAATGGAGCCGGCGCCGGCGACCCGTCCTTCTACATCGACAACACCCTCACCCCCGCCTACACAGATGGTTCCGTCTATCTCATGGCCAAGAACTACATCAACCTCGGCGCCACCTTTCAACTCCATCCCCTGATCCCAGTCACCGCCATCCTCATCTACAACCTCGACGACGGCTCCTTCACCTTCGCCCCCAACGCCGAATACAACATCGCCGAAAACATCTATCTAGCCGCCGGCGCCTACATCTCCTCCGGCAAAGCGCCAACCCCAACCCCCCGATCCGAGTTCGGCCTCTACCCCACCATGCTCTACACCGCCTTCAGGATATATTTTTAATCAAATGTAATGGGTTCGAAATACTACAATCTAATAAGATCGAGGAGGGTTTGCCGACGCTACTCAAGCGACCATCAGGCAAGAGTTTGGATGATGGAGATGAACTGTTTGATAATGCCCAGGTCGTTCTGAATGAACTCATACATCAGGGCATAATCGACTTCCCAATAGCGATGCACCAGGAGATTGCGAAAACGGGCCATATTTTTCAATTTCTCAGTGAGTTCGGAAGGAAGAATGCCCGCTTCTTCCAAATTTCCAAAGCAAGCGGCATACTCTTCCGGGAGTTTATCCAATTTTTTGGATGATATATGATAACACAAATCCAGGCAACCTTCGATTGCGACTAGCAATCGATAAGATGCGATATCTTGAGCGTCTTCATTATCTAGAAATTCTTCTCTCGATAACTTACCCAACCGATTCAGTTTTATGAGTGAACCTTTAATTTCTTCGCAACGAGTTGTAATTAGTTCAAGTTTTATTCCCATTCGGAAAACATCTCCTTGAAGGCCCTATCGCGTAGAGGTTTCATATCCAGGTAGCGCATGATGACACGTTTTGCGAACGCCGACTGCATATCGTCATCGCGATTAACGATCAGGTCGCTACGGACTACGTAGAAGAGAAACGGAATCGGGGCAAAGTTGATGACCCGGATATCGATGGGGATTTTGAGTTGATTCTCTAGAATACCCGACAGATCGAAGCTATACTTTGCTGCCATTTCTTTTGGCATGTCGTAAACGAATACGCCGATGTCGATGTCGTGAAAGGGAATTCCCTCAAAGAAGGAGCCGTGCAGATAAGCGAACGTAATCTCTTCCTTTGTAAGTAAAAAACGCTTAATCTCTTCCCTTACGCGTAGCTTTTCCTCATCATCCATTCTAAAGAGTTTTCTCTTCATTTAGCTCTATTTTATCATGATTAACAAGAAAATTAAAGTAACAACAGACAGTGGTTGCATTTCGCAAAGAAGGTAAAAATTTGTGATTTGTGCTTGACAGTTGAGTCGGTGTTCCATACAATATTCTTTGACTTTAAAAGTTGAACTTTTTAATGAATGCTATCGGCACAATCGCCACATAAGGGGAAAAAATGCCAAATGACAGACAAGAGAAAAATGACTTAATCGCCCAGTGGGCGTTTGACACGCGCCCGATTTTGGGACGTTTTCATATCTGGTTGGAAGATGTGGAGGTGGAATGGCTCCGGGGCGTGGCTCATAAAGAATTCACGTCGGAGATGTCTTTTTTGGACGGCCGCATGGAACGGTTGTTCGCCATGACCGCGGCGGTCACTTCTTTGGGAACGCAATTATTCGGCCGCTTCGGCGAAGGGGCGGGCCGGGACAAACCGGGCCTGAACCAGGTCAAGAAAGACGCCGACGCTATCTCGGCATACGCCATGAGTGAGAGTTTATGGTATTTGTCACGGCAATTGCCGGAAAATCACGCCATTATGGTATGCCTGGGCGAGGGCTTGATGCCCAAAGCCGGTGAAACTCCTGAAATGGGTTCCAATCCCAATCTGGGATTCGGAAGGGTCTACGCCCGGCCGGAAGTGGCCCGCTGGTTGGACGACCGGGTCATCCGTTTGATAAACGAAGAGGGTTATGAGTGGGAAGAGTTTTACAAAGAGATCAAGGAATCGGGCATCACAGTGTGGGGCGCCGCCATCGATACTCTGGAAAACACCTCCCGCTTCGCCAAAGGCAGCGAAACCGGCCCCATGACAGTCCTTCATTTGTTCAACAAACCCCTGAGCGTGACGAGGCCATACGAAGGCTACATGGGCAATCTCTTCCTGCCCAAAGAGGTGGTGGACAATGCCAACGACCAATCCATCCTCATCAACTTCCGCACCCCCAGAGCCAAAGTCGTGCAGGCCATCGAGGACACTTATCCCGGTATTCAGAGAAAAAACATCCATGTTTGGACATTGCGGGGCAAAAGCAGGACTCACCGCATCGGGAAATTGTGGGAAGAATGGGAAACTCTGGGCGTTCATCTGGTGGACGACGATTGGAAGCTTCCCAGCGGTATCCCCGCCTTCACCGAGTCGGGCACCTACGCCCCCACCTACCGCATCGGCACCTGGACGGACGAGACCGACGCCCTTCACCTGTTTATTTGCGACGGCTACTCGGCGTCGGCAGAAGCGATGCAAGCGGCCAGCCTGGCGCCAATGCTCAATCTGGAGGCGTTCATCACAGTGTTCACGTCCAACTTCAAACTCCCCTACGACAAAGAGCAGTATGTCATGGGCCTGGATCCCGAGGCGGAGGATTTTGCCGCCAAACTATCCGGGCTGATGGACGAAGAAGTGGATGAAGATACTATCGATAAATATAAAGCCATGATTTTGGAAGGCCGCGTCGCCGGCATCCCGGTCCATAAGATGACCATTCAGGCGGATGACTTTTTCCCGGAAAAAACATGGGACGTGTTGGCGATATCCGGCTACATGAAACCGGATCCCTACTCCGGCGCTCCGGGAGTCGAAAAAATCAGCGACGACACCTACAAAGTGACGGTCCGTTTGGCTTCTCTCAAAGGCGACAAGCACATCTGCTTCAGATTGCGCTTGATGGAGAGCTTCCAGCAGAGCCACCTGGTGTTCAATCCCCTTCTGAACCGGTTTATGAGTGGTGAAGACTATGAAAACCGCCCGGTGAAGATTTCCGATTCCGGCCGCATTCGCAACGAATTGCAGACTCTGTGCTCCGAGGCGTTGGAGTTCATCGGCAATGAACGGATCCGCATCCGCTTCGACGATATTCCGCCGGAGGTGATCTCCCCGGACAACCAGACCAAACTCATGACCATCTTGAAATGGTATAAAACCAACCACCCGCTGTGGTTTTCCTGGTTGGACATCATAGAAGCGGAATAGCCTCTTTATTTCACCGCTTTGTGAATAGCGACGGCTCCGAATAGGAGCCGTTTGGTTTCAACGCGAGCGAACCCGGCATCGAGCAAAATCTCTTTCAAGTGGTCCGCGTCATGGAAGCGGCGGATGGAATTGGCCAGATAAGCGTAGCTAGAGCTCGACCCGGAGATGATTTTTCCCACCGGTTTGACCGTCAGGCCCACATAAAGATGGAACATTTTTCTAATCAACGTCGATGTAGGCTGGCTGGTTTCCACATTGACAAAACAACCGCCGGGTTTTAGGACCCGGTAAAACTCCCGAAAAGCCTGCGGCAATTGGCCGTCGATGGAATTGAGGTTGCGGGTGGCGAAGCCGATGGTCACGCGGTCGAAGCTTTGGTCGCCAAAGGGTAGATGCAAGGCGTCGGCGCCGGAAAAGGAGATGAGGATTCCATTGGATTTCCTTTTGGCCTCCACCAGCATAGGATGGGAAAAATCGGCGCCCACAATCATGGTGTTTGCCGATGACATCTTGCGAGACAACCGGGCCATTTGTCCGGTGCCGGTGCAAATATCCAACCAGACCCTCCGGCCGTTTTTCCCTTCCGCCGCCCACCTAACGGCTCTTCTTCGCCAGATGGCGTCGAGGCCGAAGGTGAGGATGGTATTGATCAACTCATAGGTTGCCGGCAATGTCTTGAAAAAATTTCTGATCCCTCGATTCAATGTCCAATCTCCATTCCATCATTATTATTTCGAAATGGGATTATACTACCAGGCAATCCTATTTGCAAACTCCAGAGTTTCCAGACCAACGGCTAACCATTGGGATCGTAAGAGCAATTGGGATTGGCAGCCGTAAGCTCTCCTCCCGCCTGAATGGCCAGAACGCGGCAATCGGGACAGGAGTAGCGGAATTCGCAGACTTTACATTTGTCGATTTTATCTTTGGTGATTTTCCAATAGGCGTCCGCTTTTTTTATGATATCGTATAGGTTTTCGTTTACAAAATCCCCCAGCACAATATCGCTGTAGATGCAGGGATGGATCAGATTGTCTCCGGTGATGGCCAGACGCTTACCCCAACAACTATTGTAATGGTGATTGTAGCGGATAAAATGGCGGGTGGTTTTACTGAATTGCCCGTTGATGGTGGTGCGTTCACGGCATTGATCAATGTTTTTTTCAACCTTAGCGGTCTGTATATGTTCGAGAATCTTTGGCGGATCGCCATCCCCGTAATAATTGATGGCGACGACATCGAGCCCCGACAATTTTTGCCGCAATGATTCAATATCCACTCCATCTTCAAAGTCAATCTGGTAGGGATAATCATCCTCATTTACCGTGGCGTGGAAATTTTGGTGGGGAATCCAACGGGACTCCTCGATATCAAGGATCAATTCTTCCTCTTCCAGAGACGCGACAAATTCGGCGATCATATCGTATTCCCTATTCTCAAACGAGTCGATGAAATGGTTCTCCACTTGATACATCGTCCCCTTCAAAAGATCGGCAATGCACGAATTTTTCGGGCCCCTGGTCACAAACACAAATTGATGAAACTGTTTGACAATCATCTTACACTATCCCCTCAGCCTTGAATTTAAGATAGGACTCCAGATTCTTTTGGATCCCCTTTTTTCTATTTTCGCAGAGCGCTTCGTCAAACTCGAATACTCCGTCCTTGCCAAAATTCACAAAACACCGGCCGCACAATAAGTTATATGGACATTCGAGGCAGCGCTCTTCGATAATACGGGCAAATTGGTTCGCCATATCCGCCATTTTAGCGTAATCAAATCCTTTCCATACATCACCGAACGGAAATTGATTGTTGATCTTTTCACATACATGGAATCGCCCGCTAAAGTCCACATACACTTTGCGGTCGAACAAGCAAGCGCCCGCCAGCGTCGTAATCGCCTGGACCTTCAGCAGCTCGTCCAAAAGGTTATAGCGGGCGAACAAAGACTTCTCCATTGGGAGAATCTCTTCTTGTCGCAGCATTTTTTGTTCAATTTCCTGGATCAACTCCGTGAATTCCCGGACGAGCTTTTTGTGGTCGTAATGATATTGCTCATAATAATCGGTATCATAGACGCTCACCGGATTGAAGCGGCAGGAATTATCCCGGACCATAGGCTCTCCGGTGAAAAACCGGTGAATCGCCCTGATATCAGTGTCATTGGAAAACACAGCGAAAAAACTGATGTTGCGATAGAACTCTTCGCTCTTTTGCCGGATTTTTTCCAGGTTTTTTTCGATCAAATCAAAGGAACCGGAGCCGTCGAGAAAAACCCTATTTTTGTCGTGAACGTCTTTCGGGCCGTCCAGGCTAACACTCAATTTGAATTTGTTCTTTATGATAAAATCGATAATCTCATCATTCATCACAGTCAAGTTACTGGTGACAAAGAAAAGCAAATCCCACCCTTGAAAGAGCTCTCGAGCGTAATTAACCGTTTTACGGATGAGGTCGTAATTCAGAAATGGTTCGCCTCCGTAAAACGACAGAGCGATCCGCTTGTTTTCCCGTTTACCGGTTAGCCGGTGGAAGAAGTCAAGGGTTTGACGGGCGGTCTCCCAGGACATGATATTGTCCGCCGGGGGCCGTTGGTATTTGTAGGCTCCGCCATAAACACAGTAGCGGCAATTGAGATCGCAGTTTTGGGTGGTTTCGAACGAAATCTGCTCCACATTGACCACCCTCCTCTTTAAATCATCCTCCGACAATTCCGACCGGATAATCTCAACCTTGCCGACATCCGGATATTTTTCCGACAATGGTCTGGATTCTGCGTTGATAATGGCATTCTTATCAACACTATATAAATAATCTCCATCTTGCAATTTTAAATAATTCATCTTGTCTCTCTTATTTTTGTAGTCTTTTTCTAAAATAAACAGTACTATTATGTTGTAGCGTCTCGCAAGCTACTTAAAAGAAAGCCGGGAGTTTCCGCACCCGAATGCGGAAACTCCCTTTCCCTAAATCAGTTCAGAAGATTAGACTTCGCAAGCCATTTCTTCGTCAAACTGATCCTGGAAAGCCTGTTTGGTAATGTTGCACATCACCACGCAAAGTGTATGGCAAGCGCCATAACAATCTGCCATTCTCTGTGCTTTTCTTTCGTGGACTCCTTCGAACGTTACTTTTTTAAGCATAATTCCTCCTTTGGAATTTTTTTTGACTCCTATATCTATATAGATAGTCAGTGTTTGTTTCCCTTTACAATCAAACTACCGCGATAAAAATCGAGATAGTTCATCCCTTAAAAAGGCTAATAGTTTCATAACCGATTAGCTACCTTAAAATGGAACTAACACGAAGATTGTTTTTATTTTTTTCACAGAACCGGACGATTCTTTTCTCTCCATATTTGACGAAAATCCCGCATGCGTGGATCTTTCCAACTGGTTTCTCCTGTTTCACCGATAAATCCTCCAATATATAATTTCCCGCCAACATACTGAATACGGTATAGACGAAAAATAGTTACATCAGGTTGCAAAAGAAAAAAAGTTTTTTTTCAACAAAACCAGGCGGCGGAGGCGAGCGGGATGTTTTGCAGCGCGAATCGGGTGGAGTTGTAATCGACTGCTCCGTTGGGCTGGACATTGACCATCGCCAGACCTACTTGCGTCGTTTGACGACAAAGATGCAGGTCTGAAAATAGAAACAGACGTTTAATGCCGGCAGCGATTTAGAACCAAAACAGTTGACATGGCAATCAATTTAAAGTATATTGGTTGCACTTGCAACCTTAATGGTTTATTGGAGTGAACAATATGATAGAACATGTATCGTTAGGACGTTTGATCGCTTGTCTTTATAGGCAGGCCCAAATCCATCTGGAGAAGAAACTGGCGCCCCTTGGCCTGGGGAGCGGGACATATCCGTACATGCTGATGTTGTCCCGCTACGAAACCATGAGTCAGAATGAAATCACCCGCCATCTTGTCATTGATAAAGCCACCACCACCCGCGCCATTCAGAAACTTTTGAAGCGAGGATACGTAAACAAAGTTCAGGACCCGGACGACCAACGGGCCTTTCGGATATCCCTGACAGACAAGGGGAAAGAGCAGGTTCCCCATTTAAAGAAGGTATTGCAAGAGTGGACAGACATTCTTTCGAAAAACTTTATGGAAAACGACAAGAAAGCCGCTGTTCACTTGTTACAAAAAATGGTAGACAACGCATTGGAAAATAGAACAAACAATCACAAGGACAAAAAAAACAACTAGGTGAGTAGAACGATGAACAAACGAAAAACCACAATTCTTGTATCGACAGTAGCTATATTAGGAATATCTCTTACAGCGATGGGATTTTTATCATCCCTGAAAAAAGATCCCCCAAAACAACCGCCCCAGGCGGTCAAGCGCTACGTCAAAGCCCAACCGGTACATTACAAAACCGTCAATTCAGAGGTGACCGCAGCCGGCAGATTGGCTTCCCAACATTATATTGATGTAACCGCTGAAGTACAGGGAAAGATCCTGGCGGGAACCATTCCCCTGAAAAAAGGGCAGACGTTCAAGACCGGAGATCTTCTCATCAAAATCTTCGACCGGGAAGCCCGCCTGGCGTTGTTGGCTAAAAAAAGCCGTTTTTTGAACACGGTGGCCAGCCTGTTGCCGGACTTTAAAATAGATTTCCCCGAGAGCACCAAGGCCTGGCAGGATTTTTTCGCTGCCATCGACATCGAAAAAGATCTACCCAAACTTCCGGTCAACGGTTCGGGGAAGGAAAAAATCTTCCTGGCGGGACGGAACATCTTGAGCGATTATTACGCCATCAAAAGCGACGAGATACGGCTGAAAAAATATAATATTTACGCCCCGTTCACAGGTACCTATATGGACGTGATGCTGGAGGTGGGCTCCATTGCCAATCCCGGGACGCGGCTGGCTAACATCATCCGCACCGATGTGATGGAGTTGGAGGTTCCGGTTGAAGTCAACCAGGCCAATTGGATCGAGATTGGAGACGCCGTCCGGGTCGCCACCGAAGACGGCAGCCGCGGTTGGACCGGACACGTGGTGAGGAAATCGCAATTCGTAGCCCCGGACACCCAGTCTATCGAAATCTTTGTCCAACTAAAATCCACGACCGACAACCCCCTCTACAATGGTCTCTACCTGAAGGCGACCTTCCCGGGCGCCAACCTGGAAAATGTCATGGAAATCCCTAGAGGAGCGGTATTCAACCAGAACGTAGTATTTGTCGTCAAAGAGGGCAAATTGGCGAAGCAAGAGATCGACATTCAAAAGATCAATCGCGACAGTGTGATCTTCAAAGGTATCCCCACCGGCGTCGAAGTCGTGGTGGAACCGCTAATCAACGCTTCCGAGAACAATCCGGTGGAGACCATCAACCCTGAGAACCAATAAGGACACAGTATGAAGAAACTGATAACCACATTTGTAAAATATAGATTTTACGCAAACTTGATTCTGATCCTCCTCATCTTCGCCGGAGGCGGCAGCTTCTTAAACATGAAAAAATCGTTCTTCCCGGAGCGCTCATCGAGGGACATCATGGTCACCATCGCCTATCCCGGCGCCTCTCCCAAAGAAATGGAAGAGAGCATGACCGCCCGAATCGAGCAAGCGGTGCGCGGCATTGTGGGGATCAAAGAGATCAATTCCACATCGTCGGAAAACTTCTCCTCCGTCCACATCACCACCACCGGCGAGTACGACCTGGACGAAACCCTCACCGAGGTCAAAAACGCCGTGGACGCCATCAGCTCCTTCCCCATCGACGCTGAAAAACCTATTATATATAAAATCCGTACGACGACGCCCGCCATGCGTTTGGGACTCTCCGGCGAAGTGGATCTGTTGACTCTAAAAAAATACGCCAGCATGATCGAAGACGACTTCCTGGCCTCCGGCGTATTGTCGCAGGTAAACATCAGCGGCTATCCTAATTTGGAGATTTCAGTGGAAGTGACCGAAGAGAACCTCTTGCGTTACAGCTTGACATTCGATGAGATTGCGCGAGCCATCTCCAACAACAACCGCGACATTTCCGCCGGCATGATCAAATCCACCTCCGAAGAGGTATTGATCCGTTCCCGCAAGCGGAGCGTGGATCCTAACCTTATCGCCGACATTGTGCTCCGGGCCGCCAGCGACGGCAGTCAATTGCGGATTCGCGATGTGGCGGATGTCAAACAAAAATTCGAAGACGTGGCCAATTCAACCCTCCTGAACGGCAAACAGGCGGTAAACATCACAGTCACCAAGCTGTCGGAAGAGGATCTGTCGGAGATTTCCGCCTTTATCAACGCATACGCCAAAGAATTCAACACCAAATACCCGGGGGTACATCTCAGAATCACGTTCGATTATCTCAAACTCCTGAAGAACCGGCTCAACCTCCTCTACAGCAACGGCTCCCTCGGTTTGATCCTGGTGATCATTTCATTGGGCCTCTTCCTGAGCTTCCGCCTGTCATTGTGGGTGGCCTGGGGAATTCCAGCCTCGTTTCTCGGCATGTCCATTTTAGCGAACTTTTACGGCATCACCATCAACATGATCTCCCTATTCGGCATGATTCTGGTCATCGGTATCCTTGTTGACGACGGAATCGTGATCGGCGAGAATATCTATTCCCATTTCGAACGGGGCAAGTCCCCCAAACGGGCAGCCATCGACGGCGCCATCGAAGTGATGCCCGCGGTCATTACATCCGTCGCCACCACCATTGTAGCCTTCACACCTCTGATGCTCCTCGAAGGCCGGATGGAATTCTTGTACGAAATGGCGTTCGTCGTTATCTTCAGTTTGGGATTTTCGTTACTGGAAGCATTCTTCGTACTGCCGGCCCATATCGGCAACCCTCACATACTGAGGCGGAAAAACGGCGATGATAAATCAAAAATCCGCGCCACACTGGATCATTGGATCGATATCATGCGCAACCGCTGGTACGGCAACCTACTCAAAAAAATCATCCGTTGGAGATATGTGATGCTGGCGATTCCATTGGGCTTGCTTCTCATCACTATCGGCCTGTTCCGCGGCGGGTTGATTAACTACACCTTCTTCCCCACCATCCCCTTCGACGACTTCAGCGTCAACATCGCCTTCAGCCCCGGTTCCGGCGAGGCTCAGACAATCGAGTATCTCAATCGCTTCGACAACGCGGTCTGGGAGGCGAACAACGCCCTCCAGAAAGAATACCCCGACGAAGAACCATTCATCGAATACACCTTCATCACTCTAGGCAACGCTTTTGACGGCCAGGAACGGGGATCCCACACCGGAAGCGTCAATGTCCGGCTCAAGGATTTGGAAGGCAGCGAAGTCTCCGCTTACAGGATCGCTGAAATGGTGCGTAAAAAAATCGGCAAAATCCCGCAAGCGGAAAAATTCACCATCGGCGGACGCAACCGTTGGGGAAGCCCGGTTTCTATCAGTTTGTTGGGCCGCAACCTCGATGAGATCAAGCAGGCCAAAGCATTCCTGATGGAAGGGATGAAAGAGATTCCCGCCCTTTCCAACATCAATTCCAACGACGCGGTGGGAAAGCGCGAAGTGCGCCTCAACCTCAACCCCAAAGCCTTTTTCCTGGGATTGGATAACGATAGTATCACCCGCCAGATAAGGCAGGGATTCTTCGGCGGCCAGGCTCAACGACTGCAATCGGGTAAGGACGAGATCCGCGTCTGGGTCCGTTATCCCAAAACCGGACGTATCAGCCTCGGGCAATTGGAAACCATGCGCATCAAAACACCGTCCGGAGAATTTCCGTTGACAGAATTATCCGCTTACACTATCGAGCGCGGCCCCGTCAACATCAACCGTTACAATATGTCGCGGGAAGTGAGGGTGGAAGCCGACCTGCTGGATCCTTACGCGCCGGTCCCCCCCATTCTGGACCAGATTCGCGAAACCATCATCCCGGATATGCAAGCCAAATACCCCGGCGTCCGCGTGGCCTACCAGGGACAGCAAAAAGACACCACCGAAGCCTCCGATGAAATGTTCCGTTATTTCGGCATCGCCTTCCTGATGATTGTCATTATTCTGATGGTGCATTTCCGGTCCTATTTCCATGCCCTCATCATCCTGATGATGATCCCCCTCGGTTGGTTGGGAGCCGCCTGGGGTCATATGATCGAAGGCATCCCCATCTCCATCCTCAGCAGTTGGGGTATGGTGGCGTTATCGGGAGTCATCATCAATGACGCCGTGGTGTTTTTATCCAAATACAACAGCAATCTCAAAGAGGGCATGGCTGTGGCCGAAGCGGTCTGGGATGCGGGTGTCTCCCGTTTTAGAGCGATTCTTCTCACCACCTTGACAACCGTGGCGGGTCTTTACCCTATCGTGTTGGAAGGGAGCCGGCAGGCGGAATTCCTCAAGCCCATGGCCATAGCGCTGGCGTATGGAGTTTTGGTGGGCACAGCGTTTATCCTGCTCTTTTTCCCGGTATTGATTCTGGTGTTGAACGATATCAAGGTCCGGTTCTCATGGTTCTGGACCGGCAAAAGACCGGCGCCTGAATCCGTCGAGACCGTCATCGTCAACGAGAATATTTCCATTGATTAAGGACATCGCATGAACATGAAAAAACATATACTATTGATCGGTTTATTGATAGCGGCGACCATCTCTGCCGGATGGTCCGCCGTCAATGAAACAACTCCTGAAGATCTAACATTGGCCGGTGCCATCCAAACGGGGCTCGAAAAAAACTTCGGTATTCTCGTCTCTCGACAGAACCTTGAAATCGCCCGCAACAACAACACCTGGGGCGCGGCCGGCCGCTACCCGGTCATCGACTTCAACCTCGCTCAGAACAACAGTTACACAGACAGCCCGGACCGGACAGAAGGCGATACCCGGGAGAAATTTTATACCTCCACCCTGGGTCCCTCCCTCACCATGCGCTGGACATTGTTCAACGGCTTCGGTATCAAAATCGCCAAACAGAAACTGGCGCTCCTCAACGACCTATCGGAGGGCAATGCCGCTATTGTGGTGGAGAACACCATTCAAGCGATTGTCCTTGCCTATTACAATATCCTATTGCAGGAGGAAAAACTGGCGGCCATCAAATCTGTGCAAAAACTTTCCGAAGACCGCTTCCAATACGTCAAAGACCGCAAAGCCCTGGGCGCGGCCTCCACATTCGACGAATTGCAGGCTAAAATCGCCTTCCTTGACGACACCTCGGCGGTACTCCTCCAGCAATTCAGCCTCAACAGCGCCCGCCGCAACCTCAACCTCCTATTGGGACAGGCGGAAAATACGGAATACAACTTAAAAGACAAATTCGAAGCGCCGCTGCAAGACTATGAGCCGGAGATTCTGCTTGAAAAAATGTGGGCGGGGAATAAAACCCTCAAAAACCAGTACATCAGCCAGCACATCTTGCGCAAAGATGTGGCGTTTCAGCGCAGCGCCATGCTGCCGAAGCTATCGCTCAATTCCGGCGCCCAACTGAATTCGACGCGGCTCAAATACGAAGGCCTCTCCTCCTCCACCTCCAGCGCCTACAACTACTACGTCAACTTCACCCTGTCCCTCAATCTCTTCAACGGCGGCAACACCAAACGGGCCATTGCCAATGCCCGGGTGCAGGAGAAAATCGGCAATCTACAATTGGCGGAGATCAAACTAACCCTGGGAAACAGCCTGCGCAACATACTGGATTTGTATCACGCGCAGAAACAATTGTTCCGGGTGGCGGGGGAACGTATTAAAAGCGCCCAACTCAACATGGATATCTCCACTGAAAAATTCCGGGCAGGTGCCATCAACTCCTTCAACTACCGGGATATCCAATTAGTGTTCCTCAATTCCGCCATCGGCAGTTACCAGGCCATCTACGACTTGATCGAGACCCACACCGACCTATCGCGGCTCACCGGTAGCATTATCTCTGAATATTAAAAAAATTGGTTTTGTGAATAATGTGGCGGGACAGCGTTGACTCATCCCGCCTTTTTTTTTACAATAGGTGATGGGAAAAAAGAGGAAAAACCAAATATTTCGATTTTTTTTTGTTTTATTCGTAATTGTCCCGGCAATCATCGCCGGAATATTAATGTATTCGCCCGATAAACGCCCGAAACGCAATCCGATAATTTTAATCTCCATCGACACATTGCGCTCCGACCATCTGGGAACATATGGGTACAACCGGGCCACCAGCCCCAACATCGACAACCTGGCAACAGAATCCGCCGTGTTCGAAAACGCCTATTCCCAATCCCCCAACACCATCATCTCCCACGCCACGATGTTGACGTCGCTTCACCCCATTGTTCACGGCGTCACCCCGGACTACAAATTGGGACCGTCGTTGACCACAATCGCCGAATATTTCAAGACAGCCGGCTACAAAACCGGAGGTTTTACAACTCACAAAGACTGGCTCTGTAGACGAATGGGCTTTGGTCAAGGCTTCGACGCCTTCTACTCCGAATATGTCAATGCCCGCACCGTGAACCGGCAGGTATTCGAATTTTTAGAAAAAAACGCCGACGACGAATTTTTTCTATTTATCCATTATTATGACGTCCACTCGGACTTCACCGACCTCCCCTACCGCACCAGCACCTACTTTGACACTGCCTTCTGCAAAGACTACCAGGGCGACTTCAACGGTTGCAGCGACGGAGTTTGCGCATCCGAATATCTAAAACATCTCAACGAAACCGGTACGCCGCTCCTCGACCAGGACCTGCAATACATCATCGGCCTCTACGACGGCGGCATCCTCTACACCGACCACCACATCGGTCAATTGATGAACAAACTCAAAGAGCTGGAAATCTACGACAACACCATGATCGTGATTACCGCCGACCACGGCGAAGAGTTCCGCGAACACGGCCATTTCCTTCACGAACAATTATTTAGCGAAATTATGCACGTACCGTTGATCATGAAATTTCCCCACAGCCAATCTATAGGACGGTATCCGCAAATGTCCGGCGTGATCGATATCATGCCCACAATGCTCGATTTCTCCGCCATCCAGCACAACGGCCAACAGGGAATCTCGTTACTTCCGATTGTCAACGGCTCCCAAACCAAAGGCCACCCGGTGTTTTCCACACTGAAACTGTCGGATATCTGCATGGAGGACCACATCACGGTGCGCAACCGCACCTACAGCTTTTTTACCTGGGACAAATTCAAACACACCTATCTCTTCAATTTGAATACCGATCCGGAAGAAACCGCGGACCTATCCGCCCAATACACAAACATCGCCGGCACTATGCTCAAGATGACAAAAAAACACTTCCAGCTCAACTACAAAGCCCGCAACCGCCTAAAACACAAACGCCGCAAAGTCCAGCAAAGCGCGGAAGCCACTAAGAGACTCAAGAGCCTCGGCTACCTCAATTAATATTCCCTAGACTATCTCCCTCCGAAGCTCGGTCAATTTCCACAATGAATCGTCCGGGGCATTGAGAAG
>CAZBHS010000011.1:34573-125940 GCA_964491915.1 uncultured Clostridia bacterium | reverse complement strand
ATCTGCTCCGACCACACCCCGCTCGATGAAGGGGTTCCGCTCTGGCGATGACGCAGCGTTACGCTCACTTCATCCCTGATAAACACGAGAAGACAAAACAGATCGTGCAGGATTTCTGGAGCAGTTGCAAAAACATCGCGAAGGACACGGTTTGGGACACGGTGGTAGATTCGAAACACCCCCTAACGGGCCCGGGAGGCTCGTTAATAAAGGATGCCGGGGTGGCGGAATAGGCAGACGCACGGGACTTAAAATCCCGGGGGCATTAGCTCGTGAGGGTTCGATTCCCTCCTCCGGCAAACTTTATCCACCACTCATTCACAACACCGTTCCGGTGTCCCATCCTTCATTCCCGGAAATTTTATAAATTTTTTTATACCATAAATTTAAGGTCTAACCAAAAGTGTAAATAGCCGAATTTGGAAGAGAAATGAGTGAACAAAAAATTAGCTGGGGGATTCTGGCTAACTAATATTTGACTTTTTATTCTAATTTGCTAAAATTATTATTCATGACAACAATATTAATATTTTACATAGCAAGCTTTTTTATATCGTTTTTCTTGTGTATCCCTATAGGACCTGTAAATATAGAAATTTTCCAATCGGCTTTGAAAAAGGAATATATGCAGGCCTTTTGTATTGCACTGGGGGCGGCGCTCATCGACGCCGTATGGGCGACAT
Source organism: uncultured Clostridia bacterium (assembly GCA_964491915.1). Classification (GTDB taxonomy): domain Bacteria; phylum Acidobacteriota; class Aminicenantia; order UBA2199; family UBA2199; genus JAHELQ01. The sequence continues at coordinate 125,257 of CAZBHS010000011.1, read as the reverse complement.
GCGCGTTTTTCGGCATCTCCCCATTCCTATCGTCCCGGTATATGGAAGCATCGTTTTTATTGTTCACCGCTATCGTCACCTTTATATTGGGCGTTTTCGCGCTGAAGGACGCGCGGTTTATCGAGAAAAAAGAGGAAGAAATCGTCACAAAGCTCAAGTTGAAAAAAAGGTGGGCTTTTCTCAAAGGGCTCATGATGGTTTTGGTCAATCCTCTTGGTATTGTGTCGTGGATGATCGCCCTCTCTTTTTTACGCAGGGCTAAAATTTACATCCCTATGGAGTTTCGCTACGAAACGATCTTCTTTGTGGTAGTTTTACTTGGGGCCACAGCCTATTTTTCCTTGATTATTTTCATCACCAACAAGATGAAATCGATTTTCAATCCGAAGCGCACTTGCAAAGTTATACAGGTACTGGGTTATATATTGCTGTCTTTCAGCATGTATTTTCTATTTAATTCCATAAAACTCTTCTTTTTCAGCGCCAGCGGCACCCACCTGGATAAACTGGTTTCATGACCTCCTCCCCTTGACGGGGGTAATAATTAAGGTATAATTCATCTATGATACTAACAATTTTCGGCTATCCAAAAACAGGGAAGACGTTGTTATTCAACCTGTTGACAGAACAAAACGTAGAAATCTCGAAGTTTTCATCTTCCGCACAGGAATATCATAAATCTGTGGTGGATGTACCGGACCACCGGCTCAAGGCGTTGGCGGACCATTTCGAAACGCCGCCGGTTTACGCCAAGATCGAATACCTCGATACTGGAGCCATATCCATCGGCGAAGTGAAAAACTCTATGTTTATAGACCTTATCAGGAGAGCCGACGGTCTCATCCACATTGTCAGGGCTTTTGAAGATTCTGAAATCATTCACCCCAAAGGATCCATTGATCCGTTACGGGATCTTGACGATATGGAAGAGGAGATGAAATCGGTGGATTACCTCTCCATCGAAAAACGACTCGAACGTCTGGAAGTGGATATCCGCAAGATAAAATCCAAGGAACTCGTAGAAGAATTCGAGTTGCAAAAAAAATTAAAGGATTTCCTCGAGGAAGGCCACCCTCTTCGGGTATATCCCTGGACCGAACGGGAAGAATATATTGTGCGAGGATTCAAGTTCCTGTCGCAAAGACCAATCATCAAGCTGATTAATACAGACGAAAACTCCTTCCACGACTACTCCAAGTACCATGGTCAAAAGGGAGATAACGCCATTACTCTGGTATTTTGCGGCAAAATCGAGACGGAATTATTGGAATTGGACCAGGATGACCGGCAGATGTTCCAACAGGAGTACGGCCTCGAAGCATATGAATATATAAAAGAGAATCTGATAAAAAAGAGTTACGAACTGATGAATCTCATCTCGTTCTTCACTGTTGGAAACGATGAAACCAAGGCCTGGACCCTTGATAAAGACAGTACCGCCTTTATAGCGGCGGGGAAAATTCACAGCGACATTCAGCAGGGATTCATCCGAGGCGAAGTGATTGAATGGGACAAATTCCTGGCCGCCGGAAGTTTTACAAAGGCAAAAGAGCAAGGTGCACTGCGACTTGAAGGCAAAGAGTATGTGGTCAGTGATGGAGAAATCATGCACTTCCGCTTCAATAAATGAGCCGAGCTTCAATATAAATTATTGTTAAAATTTTATTGTTATTTTTTGTTGACTTTTTTATTTTTCTATTATACATTTAATGAAGATGAGGAATGAGGTAACAATGATAAAAAAACTGATTTTAATCCTTTTGGTACTGTCCATATTTTTACCGCTAAAATCACAATCTTTATCGCAGATAGGTTTTGTAATTAAAAAAGCGATGCCTAATGTGGAAAACATCGCAGTCCTATATCCCGGTTTAATGAAAGACAAAATTGTTTCCCAGGCAAAAACGGCGCAGCTCATCACTAAAAAGAATTTCTCCGTTTACGGAGTCTCCAACAAAGGCGAGATTTCCAAAGAATTATTCAACATAAAACGGATGAACAACCTGGCGGTGATCGTCATTACCAATGAAAGCACATTGACCCCCGATATCATCCAATTCATTCTTGGCAAATTGGATAACAAAGTTCCTGTCATCAGCAACCGCGCGAAGGATACTCTACAAGGGGCTCTGTTAAGTGTGTTTTCCAATAACGGTTCCGTTGAAAAACACATCAATATGATCGTAGCGGCTGCGATTGGGCTTACCATCCCGGAAGAATTCATGGCCGAATGCATCATTGATGTTGAATAAATACCAAAGAAACTACGACCCGCGTATTTGTTTCTTGCTAATTTTTTAAATTTTTTTGCTACAAGAAAGTGCTATTCAAAATCTTTCACTGCCTTTCTCATCCGTTTGATATCCCGTCTCTGACGTTTGACATCCAAACGCTTTTCAATGGAACTCCTGGTGGGTTTTGTGCCGTGGCGGGGTTTGGGTTTAAGTGTTGCCTGGAAAATCAATTTCTTTAAACGTTCCAATGCGTCTTTCCGGTTCTGTTCTTGGTGGCGGAATCGACGGGCGTCAATGACCAGCACACCGTCTTCGGTTATTTTTCTGCCGGCTATAGATAGCAATCTTCGACGAACCTCTTCAGGGAGCGAGGGGGAATCCTTCACATTGAAGCGCAATTGTACGGCTGTAGATACCTTATTGACATTCTGTCCTCCGGGCCCGGACGCCCTGACAAAATGTTCCTGAATTTCCTTTTCGTCGATACTCAGTCTATCTGTAATCTCTATCATAATCCTCTAGCTCCATACATTTTGCACAGTTCTACCTATTGTTAAGTATATCAGAGTATCCGGGCGATTTCAATGGCTGGTCCTCAGGATCCCTCGATATAAGATATTGACTTTTTTTGCAGGGAAGGATATAGTTTTATACGTAGACCAATTCAGGAGGAAGAAATGAGATTCAAAACAGTCGCGCTAGTATTGGTTCTGTTCTTCAGCGTAGGAATGTCGATGGAAATGTGGGCAACACCAGGAGCCTATCCTTCAGGAAATCCCCAGCGGGGTATCGCTTTTGGTAACAAATTGAAGCCCGGTTGGGCCTGCCTGTACCAATGGTTTAAAGGAAGCTGGGGGCGCGAAAAATATAGACGTCAGATCGTGGCTATCCGTATCAATGGCCAGATGGCGAAGGTGTTTTTTTCGAACGGTTCCAGCAGGGATTTTTATCAGTACGCCATTATCAACCATGATAATACCACACCCGGTAGCCTCCCCTATTGGAGACGGGCGCGGAAAAGCCGCAAAGACACATTGTTATTAAAGAATGGACAGATAGTTCAAGCCATCATCAGAGGATATAACAACGGCCAATATCATTTCAAAGGCCGCCCCCCCATTCATAGCTCCCGCATTATGATTGTCTATCCGAACCCAACGATTCCTTATCGCAGGCGCTTGTAGAGTTTTGGCTGGGCCGCCTTCTGAACCGGATTGCCGGCCCTCCGATTCTCAATCTTTAGGGAGAGTAATAGAGGGTTGACACTCCGGACAAAAATGGGAACTGCGTCCATTGATACAAAGGCGAACGATGGGTGTCGCGCACCCTTTACAGGTATCGCCTTCCCTTCCATAGACATAAAGATACTCTTGATGCTCCCCTCTCCTATTATCCGGTGTGACATAATCCGAAAGGGTGGTCCCTTTGTGATCAATGGCTTCCTTCAATATTCGTGGAATTGTACACCCCAATATGCGTTGCTTTGATTCAGGCATGGTATTGGCGGGGGTGAGAGGGTGAATTCCCGCTAGATGGAGAGCTTCGTCGGCATAGATATTGCCGATTCCCGCCAACACACGTTGGTCCAATAACACTGTTTTAATAGCCCTTCCGGTTTTTAGCCCCGACAATACGCAATAAACGGTGCTCTCGTCCAGAGGTTCAGGCCCCAAGCACGGCAGCAGCGTTTCACCCGGCTGCCACAATTTTATGCGACCGAATTTTCGTATATCTACAAAATATAGTGCGTCACCGCCTTGAAACTTAAACTCCACTCTCACATAAGGGACATCTTTTTCTTCCAACTTGAAAAGAAGCTTTCCGGTCATGCGCAAATGGACGGTAACAGTATAGGATGGGAGGCCGGTAAAATCAATCAGAATATATTTTCCCCGTCGATAAACGCGATGTATCCGGCGATTTTTCAGACTTCTAATTACCGCAGCAGCATCGCCTTCAATACTGCGGGGCCACAGAAGATGTATATCCTGGATTGTATTTCCCCTCAATACCGGGTCAAGGCCTGAGACCACGGTCTGGACCTCTGGAAGCTCCGGCATGATTAGTGGGAGTTCTCCTGGATTTTGGCCTCTACGGACTTGTACATGGGGGCTATCATCTCTTCTGGAAATCCATTTGTAAGAAAGAGGTAATTTTGGAAGGATTTGATAGTGGTCAACTGGCCACGGAAATCGATGAAGAACACTACTTCATTCAATTGTCTTAGGTTTTTTATTCTGGAATTCTTTGAGACACAAGTCAACGCCTTTTGGAACCATTTGCTCCGTTGCTTTGCATCGGGATATTCTGAGACCATAAAAAAAGCATCCCCAAATTGGCCGATCACTGCCTGGCGGATACCAAAAATATCTTCCGGATCAATGGAGTAGCGATTGTAAAAGCCTAATGGGCCTTCCAGGTAGGTCACAGCTCCGGGTTTCACACCAGCTTGAGGTAAGAGGGAAACTATCGTAGGTTTTTGCCCGGATTTTTTCAATTTGCCGGCCACAACTCCGGCCAATAATTTAAGTCCTCTTACAGTCGGGGCGCTGGAATCGAAGCCGATGATGGTGACGAGAAAACGGCCTCGCCACATGTTCAAATAATAATCTTCAAGCAACGCCTCATCCCCGGCATAAACAATCGTACCCTCCGGAGCGGTTTTAAACGAATAAATACCGTAAGCGGAGGCATCATCTTCCATTTCATAGATTTCAAGATTTAGTTTTTTACCGTCACTGTTCTCGAAAGCGGCGGCTAACACTCGAACAAATCCATATTCGTGGTAAATTTCAGCTCCGCCATTGATCAGGAGAAATAGGTCGTCCCCTTCAAATTGCTGGGTCTCGCCGGAAAGAGCCCATCCAGCGGCTTCCCCAGCTTTGGGACAATAAAGAGGGGCCATATTCACAATTTCTTGAGCCGGAAGCAATGCAACCATGGCAATAGTAAAAATCAAGCGCCACAATGAAGTAGAAAAGCGGTTCCGGTATTTCGTCAAACGGTCACCTTTTTGATCGTTACTTTGGAGAGGTCCATCTCTCCGAGACCCAGTTCATGGGCCCGTCCGATCATGATGACATCCTGCGGTTTCAAATCCAGATGGCCGCAACAATAGGAATCAATCGCAACTCTATCGGTACCGGCGACAATCTCTTGAGGCTCGGCAAGTTTTCCAGGGCCGAATGGACCGTTGGTGGTGATGAATTTTGTGGAATCCACAATGCAGAGATCCGGATCGAGCACAGTATTCAAGTCGGCGATGCACTGGTCGAGAAACGCAATGCTATTTGGATTTGTGGACCAGTCTTTTTTGTGGAATGTACGATTTGATTGGGGGGAGTTCAAACCCATCATGTTCTTTAGAGTGGCAGTGAACTTATTGCCCGCATGATCCTTGGAGATGGGAATGGTGATGAATACATCATTTTTATAAAAATCCCTCATAATTCTCGCCTCTTTGAGAGCCTTACCTTTTGGAACAGGTACCTGTTTAAATAGAGCTTCATCCTTCATGTCGGCCACAACCAGATTCGCCCCCTCTTTATTTACCGCTTCGATGAGGCCTGTGTCTTTCCAGATCTTTTCCGGCAACCAGGTAAGACAATTTATTTCGGAAGCTCCCGCCTGCTTACACATCCGAATCACCGCCTGCACAATTTCTGGATTGGTGAAAACCCCTGGATTGTTCCTCTGGGAATTAGGCAAAATAGCGACTTTGGCGTTTTTTGGTACAAACCGCTTCATTCCCCCCAGCATTTCCACTGCCTTGATGGTATTGTTGAAATAATCTACCCCTTTCACCACTGAAATATCCGGAACTTTGCCGCCGAACAAACGCCCCATTGAATGCTCCGAGAAAAGGTTGAGGGTAGAGCTTCCAAGTATGGACACAGCGCCTAAAAAGGTACCTTTCTTGATAAATGATCTCCTGGTGATTTTTTTTGTCATGATATGCCTCCCGCCCTATTGTAACTCATTCCTTCGGAAAAGAAAACCATATGGAGTTAGGTATTTTGTACTTCGCGAATTTTAATGGAAAGCTCCCGGAGACTGAAGGGTTTTTGAATAAAGCCGTTACACCCTTTTTTTAGAATTTTTTCAACTTTGTCATTCAAGCTGTAGCCGCTACAAAGAAGGGTTTTTACGTTGGGATTTATTTTTTTTAGACAATCATATGTTTCATCGCCGCCCATCCCCGGCATCACCATGTCAAGGAGAACCAGATCGATGCGGTCTTTTTCATTGCGGTAGATATCGAGGGCTTCTGTTCCACTTATGGCAGTGATGACCTCGCACCCAAGTTCCTTCAACATGTCTCCCCCTACTGCGAGAATCATCTCCTCGTCGTCCACCAAAAGTATCGTCTCTCGCAGAGGGGTGACATTTTTCCCATAGATCTCGCTAACGGGTTCAGCCGCGGCATTCGCTGAAACCGGGAGTAAAATATTGAATGTGGTTCCGATTCCAGTCTCACTATAGACCTCTATAAATCCCCCATGATTTTTTACAATTCCATACACTGACGCCAGGCCCAAGCCTGTTCCCCGCCCCATTTCGCGGGTAGTAAAAAAAGGGTCGAATATTCGTTCTTTCACCGACCGTTCCATGCCTTTACCGGTATCGGTTACCGAAATTTTCATATATTTGCCTGGTTTGACGTCATATGGATCCACCTGGTCCGAATCAAGTTCCACATTCTGGGTTTGAATATACATGTTTCCTCCCCTGGACATCGCCTGCCACGCGTTGACATAAAGATTTAAAAAAACCTGCTCAATCTGCCCTTGATCCACATCCACCAACCATGGATCCTGCTGTAACTTGATGTTCATTTTGATTTCTTTTCGGGTTCGACCGAACATCCGAGTATTTCGGCTGATGAGTTCATTGATGTTGACGGTTTTCGCCTCATATTTCCCCCCTCTGGCGAATCCTAATAATTGACGGGTAATATCCGCTCCGTTTTGTACAAAATGCTCAACATTTTTTAATCTATCGTAATTGGGATTTCCAGGTCCCGTATCAGTAAGCATCAAGGAAATATTTCCCAAAATCCCCATAAGCAAGTTATTGAAGTCATGAGCAAGGCCGCCAGCAAGGGTTCCGATCGATTCCATCTTCCGTGATTGAAGGAGTTGGGCTTCCAATTTTTTACGGTTTGTAATGTCCAGCATTTGGGCGACAGTACGGGTTTTCCCTCCATACTCTTTAATGATGTTCGAGCTTAGTTCCACGGTAATGGAATCTCCCTCTTTTGTTCGAAGATCGAATTCATATCTGGACGGGACATGTTCGCCACGCTGTCGCCTCTTGTACCGGTCAACGACTATATCAAGAGAATCCTGGCAAATGAACCGCCGGAAATCCTCGCCAATGACCTCCGCCCTCTCATAACCTACCATCCGGGCAAATTGGTCATTCACATAAATAAATCGGAATTTTTCATCGATGATGACAATCCCCTCGTGGGATCCTTCCACAATGGAACGAAACCGTTGCACTGATTTTTGGTGTTCCCTGATTTCTTCCTTCAATTTCCGGTTGCTTCGCTTGAGCCGAGCGGTCCTCTCTTCCACCAATTCCAGTAACTTATCACGATGGGCAATCAATTCCTGAGCCATTTCCTTTTTCTCAGTGATATCACGGCTCATGACAATAGTGCATATTGGTTTTGAATCACTATCATAAATTATTTTAGCTTGCCATTGCATAATTTTGATGTTCCCGTCCTTACAACGGATAGTACTCTCAAAATCCTCAAGCGCCTTCCCGTTCTCCACCACATCTGCAGCACACTTTATAACACTCTTCCGGTAATCTTCATCAGGGTACAACCACTCCCAGATCCGGGCATGTCCCTGAACCTCCCGGCGAGAATACCCACTTACCTCTTCTGCCGCTCTATTCCAGAAAAGAACATTCAAATCAGGGTCCAATACGCTAAACCAAATATTCACATGCTCAAAAAATAGTTCACGGATGTGAGAAAATCCTAGTATATCTATATCCTGTTGGTTCACATTTCCATCAAACACCATTTTAAAGCCGTCTCCATCAATCACTCAAGCGCACCGTTTCCTTGTTGCAAATACACAACCTGGCCCGCAGCATACTCTAACAATAAATTCTACTTTTTTCAACTTTTTTATTTTCTTAAGTACCAATAGCCTACAAAATCCTCTTAAGTCAAAAAAAGCTCCGCCTTCGCATAATGTGGGACGGTAAACTATGAACAATTCTCACATTACTGATACAGCGACATGATGGTGTGAGGATCCTGGACATTTCAACGGAATTGAAAGAGAGGTTCGATTGCCACAGTCTGAAATGGCGATTTCGGTCACAACGCAACCGTCCATCATCACCTGAATTATCCCTGGACTGCGCATCCTTGACAACATTTGGTGAGATATTCTTAGCTCGAGCTCTTGCCTGTCAAGTAAATAAACATCCTGACTCATTGCAGGTAGGGAAATTTCCAGGACCCGGCTATTTTCAATCTCATGAAACCGTTCACTCATCAGCGCCGCCAGTTCCTTTCCAACTCCTATGATCTGGTGCACTTGAAACATTCTCCAACCTACATCCATCCGGTCGGGCCCCATTTCTTCCGCGCGACTGAGAACCGGAATAGCGCTAGAAAGCAAATGAGCGGCGATATGGGCATCCGTCAACAATAGCATTAAGCGGATGCACTCCTGTCCCTCTTCAGGAGGGCAGGACTTCGCTTCCCCCAGTTTTGCCTCGCAATCCCGGATCACCTTTGCATAATTACCGGCGGCAAATTGGATGTGTTCCTTAATTCGAAACACCCATAAATACTCCTGGTCGAAGAATTTTGCCCTCTGTAAAAATTTCTCCAATTCACTCACATGTTCAGGTGAATCGAAATCATCCAGATAATCCGATACGGCACACTTTACCTCATTAGATAAAGACGGCGAATCCCCCCACCCGGGATTATCCAGCAACCGGTCGAGAGTATTTAGATAAATACGTTTGAGTAAGTGAGAAAAACGCTCGTCATGTAATCCGGTACTATTTTCGGACAACCGGTAATATCCGCGCACCCCACGCTTTAATAATTGTCTCAGATTTTGCCACTGCCAGTACGATGACTGCTGACTGGACAATAGATCGACCGCACGATTCACGCGCTCCAGCCAATATATTTCGAAATTGGCCATCAGATTTATCCGCATCTTTAGTTCTTCAGCGTTATTCACTAAACGATCAGCTAAATCTCTATAAAAAGCAGGATTTTTTTTCAACGCCTTGGGAAAAAATGACACGTCAGTACAAGAGGCGCTCCAAGCATCAAGTATTCCGGCGAATTGAAGGCGATTGATGGAACGAATCACTCGATTCAACTGCCCCTTACAGAATGCCTGTTCCTCCTTATCGAGATCCGGCCAATTCCGCAGCATGACTTCAAGTAATTCAACTGTCTCGGCAACCCGTCCTTTATCAAGCATCACTAAACGCTTTAGGGATCTGTAATAGGGATGACGAAAATCCAGAATGCCCTCCTCGTCTGTGCCCAGCGTTTCCATTTCCATGGCATGGAGCCGAGGCTCCAAAATATTCATACCCGATTTTTGCCTGAGATTAAAGATCTCAACCACTGACGCCAACCCAAAATACATGACCAATAGGATGGCGGAAATAACAGCAACGTGTGGTTTTTCCATCTCAATAACTCCCTTGATCGGCTAATTATTCTGCCGGAAAATTCTTTTTATATGTAACAATTTTGATGCCAATTACCACGAACAATCCCAGCAAAAAAAGTTGGGGCGGAACATGAAGTGAACTATGAAATATAGAATGCATCAAGCCCACCAGGATGCCACACAAAACCCCCAAACCCAAAAGCTTCACATCCGGATGCCGCCTTGACCACCACATTCTCGTCATACCCACAATCAACACTGCGAAAAATGCGAACAAGAAGATGGCGGCGATCATACCCATTTCCGCGGCAGCCTCTATATAATCACCACCAGCATGAGAGGGAGGAAGCCCCTCGTATTGGAAACTATACAACCGAGCCACAAATGGAAATGTTCCCAGTCCGGCTCCCAAAAGCGGGAAATCCGAGATAATCTCACCGGCAATATCCCACTGTCCCGGTGTAATATCTCTAGCCTCACTGGCTCCAACGGACATTGAGAAAGATCGGAAAAGACCGGACATAATCAGCAATATACCCATTGTGACAAACACATACCTCAGCTTTCGCCTCAAAGGCTTCGCCATTCGTAAGTAAGACAAGACTAAAAGATAAAGTAAGGCTGGGATTAGAACAGCCAAAAAACCCAACTCGACCGAAGTGATAATCAGAAAAACAAATAACATCAACGGAACGGCCGCATAGCCCCAAACCAAGCGGTCCTCTTTCACCGCTTGGATAAACTTTGGGACAAATCCCCTCCGGCTTCCGATATATCCAATTCGGGACAGTAATATAGACATTGAGACCGGAAGGCACATCCCGGCGTAAAAAGTCAACCTACGCCGTAAAGGGATCAAGAAATCAAGGCTATGGGAGGACAACATATCCACAGCCCAATAGAATACCCCCCCGCAGGCAATCAAAACCAAACCCGATAGGACAATCGTTAGCAATAACTCCCGAACATCACTTAACCCAAATTCCAAATATGCCAGAAGACTGCAACAAAGGACGATGCTCCCAATCTGCATCCATTGATGAAGAGTGTCTGCCGGAGCAAACGAGATTGTTGTCAGTAGCGGTATTGAATCCTGGAATTTCTCCAATACTCGTATCGTGTTTGGAGACACGAGCTTTAACAATACCGCCGGTACAGGAATCAATTGCAATAGCCCAACAACCATGAAGGCTCCTAGACAAAACGTCGCCACTCTACGATACAAAAAATGGGGCTTCTGAAATGCTTGTGTGTCGCGACTGGCGCCAATAGCTAACCACATGGAATATGCTCCGATTACAATAAAAAACAAATTCAAGTATAAGGGCCCGTAAAAAAGAAGAAATAGCGGCAGTATCAAGATGATCCTCCCCAAAGGTAACAAACGCGGGTGTTTTATTTTTATATATTGTCTCATTGTATTTATCGCTTAAAAAAATCGAAAATCGACGATTTATGCTCAGGATCCTCGAGCGGTCCGATATCAGGTGGAGGATTATTGGAGATAATAGCGTTGGGATTATGCTTCAGCAACGTATCCAACCATTTTTTTGGAAAATCCTTGAGCGCATCATATAAAAAGGAGAGCCCCGGCGGGCGAGTGCTGGAATTATGAGCATCGGACGCGATCACATGCACCAGATTGTTTTTCAGGAATTGTAACGCAGTATAACGGGCAGTGTTTCCGAAATCTCCCCTGATACTTCCGGCATCCACCTGGCTCAACGCACCCAACTGGAGAAATTGATACAAAAGCGCCGGGTCCTGCTGAAATACCCGGTTACGTTCCGGGTGGGAGATAATTGGAATAAAACCGTCGGTCATCACATCGAAAAGAAACTCCTTGAGCCCCGGAAAAATGAAAGAGGAGGGAAATTCCAGTAAAAAATAATCAGAGCCGTTGATAGTGAGAATCCCGGGATACTCCACTAATTTCTCCCTGAGTCCGGTATCGAAGTAAACTTCCGCCCCCCGCAACACTTGAAGGGACAATTCTTTGTCGGAAGCGATCTGTTGCAAACGACGAAATTTGCTGTCCAGGCCCTGGATGTTTTTTTGAATACTCATCGGTGAAAAAAACATATTCAGAACAATGTGTGGCGTAGCCAGGATAATTGTAGTTCCATCGGCCTCAGCAGCTCGAAGCATTCGCAGCGACTCGTCAAAGCTTCCCGCCCCTTCATCCACGCCGGGAATGAGATGAGTGTGTAAATCCACCATATTCCACCTCTAGCTGGTTTTCAGTGAATTTTTCCCCTCTCCGTCGATCCGACGGAGATTGTTATAATTATATTGATAGGAATAATTATAATCATACCAGCTTTTTTTTAGTTCCACCATATTGAGAACAATCCCGAACAGAGGGATCTCAAATTGGTCCACCTGTTCTTTCAGTTTCTCGATGGCATTGCGTTTTGTCTTTCCAACCCATGTCACCAATACCATGCCGTCGGAATGTTTCGCCAGAAGGATCGGATCGACAATATCAATAAAAGGCGGCGTATCAATAAAAATATAATCGCATTCCATCAATAATGGGGCTTTGAATAATCCGGCCATCGGTTCGGAATCTAACAACTCCACCGGATTGGGCGGAATGGGTCCGGATGGGATAATATACATGTTTGCCACCGGCGCCTTTTGGATGGATTCCTGCAAGGACACTTTGCCTACCAGGTAAGATGATAATCCCGCCGTATTCTTGATCTTGAAGATTTTATGAAGACGGGGATTGCGCATATCCCCATCGATAAGCAACACTTTTTTGCCCAATTGAGCGAACGCCACCGCCAGGTTCACCGCAGTTGAGGTCTTCCCTTCCGACGGGCGGGCGCTGGAGATACTAATAACTCTGGAAGGCCGGTTATTAGAGGTTAGCAAAATGGAGGTGCGAATATTCCGGTAAGCATCCGCAATCGTGGACTCCGGCATCCGGTGATTGATCATCTCAATATCAGTATTGAATTCCACTTTTGGCGATTTCCTGTAATAAGAATAGCCAAGATATTTAGAAATATTTCTCCGGCTGCGGGACGAAGGAATAATACCAAGGATTGGAGAATTCATCATGTTTTTGATTCCCTCCGGTTCTTTAATGGTATTGTCCAATATATTGAGTAGTAAAACAAAAGCCAATCCCCCGCTGAATCCCAGAAATAGCGCCATTAACAATATCATCTTTTTCTTCGGCGCGATTGGCTTGAGAGGAACATCCGCCGGATCAATGACCTTGATATTGCTGGTTTGCACTCCTTGCAGCCGTGAGGTGATTAATGATTCTTTGTGTTTGCGGTCCAGGTAATTTTGCAGTTCCCGCATGTTTGCCACTTCGATGCTGAGACTTTTGTAATAAATAGCATCGGAATTACTTTTTATCATTTCGGATTTCTGGCTGTCAAGCAGGCTGGACAAAGATTTTTCACGTTTCAATGCGGCTTCGTAATCGTTCTTGGACTCATTGAGAACCCGGTCGGCAATATCACGGATCTCCTTTCCGATCCTCTGTTGCACGGCCTTCATCTGAGACCGCAATTCCACCATTTCCGGATATGAAGGTTTAAAGACTTGCAATTTTCGGTCGTAATCCGCCTCTAAACCGCTGTAGGTACTCTTTAGTCCGCTGATCAACTGGTTCCCGCGAACTTGAGGAAAGTCATTCATATTCTTGTTTTGCAAATCCCGGTAAATAGATTCTCGGTTGATACGCTCAATCTGCGCCTGTGTCAATGCTTGATTCAATTCAGAAAATTTTCCCACCTCAGTACTTTCCTCATTACTGAGATAAAATAGATCTTTACTCTTACCATACTTTTGCAGCTCTATCTCCTTGCGCGCCAGATCCAATTGCAAATCCCTAATCTGGCGGGTAATGAATTCCGAAGCCTGCCGAGTGGACTCTGTGCGCAATTCGTTATTAAATTCGATAAACTTTTTAAACAACGCATTTACCACCTCAGCCGACCGTTTGGGGCTCGGCCCTATAAAGCTCACCTCAATGAGACGGGTTTCGGTCAGGGGACTTACCTCCAAACCCCTTAAAAATTGCTGAATTCGGACAGCATCCATGGGATTGGCTGCGTTGACCTCACCGCCGGCAGTTTCATTCAAAATCCCCTTGTAAGGGGTAGGATTGAATTCCTCAAGCACAGTCTTTGCAAGAGACCGACTCCTGAGAATCCTTACCTGGGTATTGAAGTATTCATTCGTCGATCTGCCCACAGCTAATCGCTCCCCAAAAATGACCACATTATCGTTTTCAGGTTTCACCATTAAAACACCGGTTGCCTGGTACACCGGGTTCGAAGTAAAAATCTTCAGAGTTCCCAATGCCAGAGCGAGAAGTACAAATAAAAAAATTACTGGAATTCTACCTTTAATGATTTCCCAGTATTTTTCCAATCGGAACTCATCATCCCGGCGATCTTGTATAATTTTTGACATCATTCACCTCAAAACAGACTTTCTGGAACATGGATCACATCACCATGGTGGAGAATGAAATCAGATCGACGCCCCTTTAAAATTTTCCTGGCATCCACCTTTATTTTAATCTCATTTGTCTCCAGAGTCCTGCTGACTAAAATAGAGGATTTCCTGGCGTGTTCCGAAAATCCCCCCGCCTGGGCAACTGCTTTCAGCAGCGTACAACAATCACTTTTTTTGAGCCTGACCAGGCCGGGATTTCGTACCTGCCCAAGAATATGAACTTCGACATATTCCTCAAAAGGGACATTGACAATATCGCCGGGCATTAGAACCACATTGAGAGTCTGAGCCCCCTTGGTCATCAGTTCTTTTAGATCAATTTCCTCAGATTTATCCCTGCGGACCACCAACACCCGGCCTGAAGCCTGGTTCGTCACTCCTCCCGCCATGGAAATCACCTGTAAAAGATTCTTTTTCCCCAATAGTTCATAATCTCCGGGCCGGGTCACCGCGCCCACGACCGAAACGGACTTACTTTTGTATTCCCTTATAAACACACTGACCTGGGCATTTTGCAAATATCGTTTATCCAACATGGCGGCCAATTTGGCCTCCAATTGACTTTGATTCAACCCTTCCACCCTGATGGTGCCAAGTAAGGGAAGAGCAATCGTACCGTCGCCCCCAACCCTTACCGTGGTGTTTAACTCCGGAACCTTGAAGACATTGATGCTCAATAAATCATTGGGCCCAATGATATATGACGTCGCTGAAGAGTCCGCCTGACCGGCGAGAGATTCCGAAAAAACATTACAAATTCCCGGCAATAGAATCAACATCCCCAGCAAAGCAGAGACCGAGAGAATCGTTGGATACACCTTTGTTTTTCTCATGATATTCCCCAATTAAAAATCGTAACGCATAAAAAATCCCAGCGAATTGACACGCATATCAAAGCGTTCGACATTGGAATCGCTGCGGACAATATTGTATGAAAGGCCCAGCTCGAGATGGACAAACGCGGCAACAGTTAGGGTGATAGTGGAGAAATGATATTTATCCGACCGGTCTACCTCGATACCGCTCAGCGACCGGTAATCACGTCTCCCCAACCGGGCCAAATAACCAACCGAGACCTGGGGAGCAAAATTAAATTCCAATCCCACTGCTACAGAAGATTCGTCATACACAAGATCAGCGGAAAAGAACGAATACCTGGTATCTAATAAATATTGAACCCGCATACGAAACCGCCGGGCAATGCGAAATTCCAGATTTCCGACTCCAAACGCTCTCGAGTATTCTTTAAATTCCTTTGATTCGGGCCATACAAACCGATATCCCATCTGCAAGGATCCACTCAAACCCTGGGCCCCCTCCAATGAAATGGTTGCGCTCGCCTGGCCGCCACGTTTGTTTCGTTCCGGCAATCCGGTAAAATTAACATCAAAGTACTCCACATTCATCGATACCCGGGTGTGGGCCGCACTCACACGGTTCAAGCTGAATCCATACCATGTCTCTTTTCTTCCGAACAATTCATCGACACTAAAATCCCCAAGGTACCGTTCAGCCTGATACTCCACATTCTTTAATTGCGTATACATGTTTAGAAAAAATCGATCGCGCCTTCCAATGTCCAGTGAGAATAAATGATTTCGCTGCAAATGTTGAAGCCGAGCGCCGAATTCACTGTTTGGTCTACTACTGAGCCGTGGGCGGTCAAACTGATACAAAAGCCCTATCCGCCCAATACTGTATAGAACATTTAGTTGGAGGTGATGATTCATCACCCGTTGATCCTGGGTATCGACATAGTAGGAATAAACCGGCGTCTCTTTGATTTGAACGATCATCATATCTTTCAAGATCGCGCTAGCCATTAATTCCAGACCTACATCGGCTGTGGTATCAGCCATTTCAGCATTCTCATACGCATATATATTTGAATTGTACCCCACATTGCTAACGGTAAACGCGCTTGAAAAATAAAACGATCCCGAGTGGATCCAGGCGGAATCAAGGATGTCTTGCTTGATCCGCTCAAAGTCCTGCCCTTGAATCTGCGCCCCCAACATGATCCAAATCCACAAAAAGAGCAGAAGCCCCCGCATACATTTCATACCGAACTATTCCCCCTCATCCAGCTTACGCAATAACCGCGCCGGATTTCCTGCGTACACTCCGGGGACACGGATATCCTTCGTCACCACCGAACCCGCCCCGATCACCACATGATCGCAGATGACCACCGGTAATATGGTGGCATTGGTTCCGATTGAAACATTGTCCCCCACGACCGTGGCCCGCCACAAGTCGCGATTACCCCCAGCCGGTCCCCCGATGCGGAATAAATCATTGATAAACATGGCGCCATGCGAAATAAAACAATGATCACCGATGGACACCAATTCGCATATGAACGCGTGAGATTGAATTTTGCAATGATGCCCCACCACCACACCTTTCTGAATTTCCACAAAGGGACCGATAAACACATGGTCGCCAATCGTACAACTATATAGATTCACCGGCTCCACCACCCGGACATTTACCCCGAATTCCACATCCACGATTCTCGCTGGATAGAGAAGCGGTTGATTGTTCTTCATCTTTTCCACCTATTTTACATTGGCCCAGCCATTGTTTGAGGAATGGCCATCGTCAGAACATTCACTAAGAATTCCCACAACTTTCAACGCATGATCGCAGCCAGTGATACACTGGTCGCTGCCCTGGATGCAATCGAAGAAGTGATCGATTTCCACTTTCAAGGGCTCCTTTAAGTCAATCTTGGGCATCAACACATCGCCGCTGCGATAGGTAAATTTCCACAGAGACGGATTGTTGTCATAATCCATATGCTCTCCCAACACCGCCATCCGGTCAATCCCCTTATCGAAGATAGAGATCTTGTTTTCCGCCACATCATTGTAGACCACCATTTTTTTTGTCCCCACCACTGTCAGTGAACGGTCTTTCAGAGGATCCAGCCAACTGACATGCACGTGGGCCATTATTTTCCCGGGGTAAAGAATATTGATAAAAACCACATCCTGGATCCCCGGCTGCACAAAATCCATCCCGTGACTGTCAATAGATATAGGATCGAGATCTCCTAACAAATACTGAATGATACTGACATCATGGGGAGCAAAATTCCAAAGGGCATCCACATCGGAACGAATGCGTCCGAGATTCAACCGGTGGCTGTACATGTAACGGATATCCCCAATATCTCCGGAATCGATCAATTGTTTGAGATACCTGACAGCCCCATTGTATAAAAATGTATGTCCAACCATGGCCACCAGGTTCCGCTTCTCCGCGGTTTCCTTAATGTCCATCACCTCCTCCACCGACCGGGCCATCGGCTTTTCCACCAGAATGTGTTTTCCTGAGTTCAACAATTGCACCGCCATCTGGCAATGCAAACAAACAGGTGTGGATACCACAACCGCATCGATGAACGGGTCGTTTATCACATCCTCAAAATCGCTGGACACGGATACTCCTGGATAAAGTTTTGAAACATACTCCAACCGTTGCGGAGAAATATCCACAACCGTTTTAACCTCGCACCGGGGATTGGCCACGAGATTACGCAATAGATTCGGTCCCCAATAACCAACCCCCACCTGAGCTACATTCAGACGTGTGTTCTCTTCCATTGTCAACTCCCTTCACTTTTTAAAATATCGAACACTTGCTGGATAACATAATCCACCTGTTCATCCGGCATGCTTCCATGGATCGGAAGACTCAAAATCTCATCTTTCAACCGGCTGGAGACAGGGTAATCAGAGGGTCGTATTTCAAGGTAATCGTATGCTTTGAGAAACGGCAATGGGACAGGATAGTGAATACCCGTGGCAATCCCCCTCTCCGACAACAATATCCTGATCTTGTCCCGGTTCGGAACCCGGATCACATACAGATGATACACATGCTCCACATCTTCGCGCACCACTGGAATTTCCGCCACCTCATGAAACGCGTTGTCATACCTGGCGGCAATTTCACGCCGGCGTTGATTCCAACGATCCAGATGCCGCAATTTCACATCCAGGATGGCTGCCTGCAACCCATCCAGGCGACTATTGCATCCCTCAAATTCATGAAAGAACTTTTTCATCCGTCCATGATTGGCGGTCATCGATACCTTCTGGGCGAACGATTCATCGTTTGTCACCACCGCGCCGCCATCGCCATAAGCTCCCAAATTCTTGCCGGGGAAAAAACTGAAACAGGCGCAATGGGCTAAATTACCGGCCATCTTACCTTTATATTTCGCCCCGTGCGCTTGCGCCGCGTCTTCCACCACAAACAAATCGTATTTATTCGCAATATCGAGAATAGCGTCCATATCCGCCGGTTGGCCATAGAGGTGGACCGGTATGATCCCTTTGGTTTTCCGGTTGATGTATGTTTCGATTTTATCAACGTCGATATTAAAGGTCCCGGGGCGGCAATCAACAAACACTACCTGCCCCCCGCACAACGAAATCGCTTCGGAGGTGGCAATGAATGAATTGGCCACCGTGATAACTTCGTCCCCCTCTTTGACACCCAAAACTTTGAGCGCCACAAATAGAGCGTCTGTGCCGTTCCCAACGCCAATACAGTGCTTCACACCGATATAGTTGGCAAAATTGCGCTCAAATTCTTTTAGATAGGGGCCGTTTATAAATGCCGATTCTTCAATCACCTCCTGAATGGCTACATCGATTTCATCCTTTATCTCAAGGTATTGAGCCTTGAGGTCCACGAAACGTATGTTCATCATCTTTCCCTCCCGCAATCTGCGTTTAGCGCCGACGCGCTATTCGCTTCGGATTTTATTGGTTAAAATATTGTAAACCGCTAGAAAGAACACAGAGATATCAGTGTAGAGGGGACGCTGTTTTTTTGCTCCCAGATAAATTCGCTCCGATTCAATATAGTCTTCTACTTTTTGCATCCTATAGGCAACATAAGGAGGTATGCACCCGGGTTTGTATTTGAATCGCTCGTGTTTGAGATCTTCCGGATAATTTTCCAGAAACTTTTCCGATAAAGGGCGAACCCCCACAAGGGACAGGTCCCCTTTTACCCAGTTCAGTAATTGCGGAAGTTCATCCAGCCAGAAACGGCGCATCATCCTTCCCCAAGCGGTGATCCGGAAATCACGGTCAATTTTACCTTTATCTCCATATCCGAACTTCTCCACCGTATACCGTTGCAAGTATTCGGAATAAGGGTGCATGGTTCTCATTTTATATACATATATCGGCTTTCCTCCTTTGCCGACGCGTCGCATTTTGAATAGTAATCCATATGAGGGCTTTGGATCTTTTGCCGGAGGCCGTGATTTGCGGGCGATAAAATAGACATAGTTTTCCACAGCTTCCAGCGAGACCAATTCAAAACCGCAATAATAAAGCCTTCCCAGGCCTTCAGCCAATGATAGTACCCGCTCGCGCCCCCGGGTCACACTAAAATAAATCTTCTTGAGCAATGGCAACTTAGGGCAAACCCTTTGCCAGAAAAAATCCAGCAAATAGAGAATGTTGGCCAACGCGTACGGATATACCCCCCTAAAATGAATGAGCCGGCGTTCACAAGGCTCGAATTTGCTGATAAAAATCGCATTGTCCAACAATTTACTATGGACTGATAAAAGGTAACGATTCAACCGCCGATAGGTGTTCAGCGGATGTAAATTCATCAAAAATTCCAGGGAATGATCCGGCAGAGCATTGACATTGTAGGGATTCCCAGTATCCAAAACCTCCGCCTTTAAAATATCCACTGAACTCAAATCCACCCCGCGGTCCACAAATTCAAATTCTCTGGGCCTATCTTTGAGATAAATATTCTTTAATTTTTCCCGGATAAAATGGGAATGGAAAAGATGCTCACAGTGAAACTGTTTACGTTCATCTTTTTCCCGTTGAATCACCTCGTCCGCCATTAACACTTCAGGAGGCACCCTGATAGGAAGAGAATGGTTCCCATTTTTTCGCCTCTTAAAAAACAAGATCGTCACGACTATCAATTCAAATATAGCAAATATTCCCAATGAGCCAAAGATGACAACCCTCGAAAACTCTCTCACTCGGAAACCGAATATAAAGAACGCCACAATGGAAAAAATGATAAACAATGAACGTGTGAAGGGGTAGACCGCTTTCAGGTAATTATCTTCCTCTGGAGGCAACATAAAACGATGGACAGACAAACTGGTAAAAATCCAGACAAAATAAATGGCGAATAGAATGACCACAAAATCGTCATCCAATGCGAAGGTGTTTCGCTTTACATAATGCATCGTGAAAAAACCGACGCTAAGAATGGTGAAATCAATGAACAGAAATCCGGGTGAAAAAATTCTGAACACCTGTCCCTTTTTTTTCAATGGGAAAAAGCAACCGGAAAGTAAAAGTACCTCCAGCACAAGATAAAGACCAACGGAACCGAAGACCACGAACCGTGATATATTAAACATCTTCAACCCATACAATGAAAGCGACAACATTCCCCCGAAAAGAAGTGCGGCGGATATAAATGGTTCCATTCTCAAAATTTGCCGCCGTTCGCGCCGTGTATTTTGGAATTTATTGGTCAGGATATTGGATAGAAGCCAGCAACAGAAAAACACCGGGAGAACCGTCTGATAATGATGATCGAATACTAGATTTCCCATTTTGATGAGATAGATGGAAATAAACGATACCACCAGCAAAAATAAATCTTTGATATAAAGCCCAAACCAGCGGGGCTCTTCGAATTCAACAATATGGTCCGTCAACTCTGTCTCTCCACAGGATTCATCCTAAAACAATCCAAACAGTCATGGTCCCGCTTCATTTCTTGAACGCTGGCGGGATAATTTTCTAGAAACCAGGCCATAAACGCTGTTACATCTATTTTTTCTTCCAGTATTTTTTCCCGTTTCCCATTCCAGTATTCTTCGGTCTTATCGGAAGATAGTAACTCCAGAGCTTTGGCAATCGATGCCTCTTGCTGAGCCGGGGATTCTCCAAAATTGAACACCAGGCCGTACCGTTCCTCTTCCTCCGCTGTATATCCAGTCCAACCCTCATTGACAAATATCGCCGGAGTACCCAATACCGCCGCCTCTGAAGACATGGTAACGCTTTCTCCGTAAAGTAATGAAGCAAATGCCAACGCGTCATGCATCCGGTGGGGAGGGATATTGATCTTTGCGGCATTGAGTCCCCTCGGAAGTTCCATCTCGGATGTTACGAACACCTTTGCATAGTTGCCGAATTCCCGCAACACTTTGAGCTTGTTTTCCGGAGAAATCCCCTTCCGGCCGATTTCGTGATTCGCCTTCCAGGAGATAAAACGAAGAATCACATATTTTTCCCCCTCCCGAACCCCCAACAGTTCCCGAATCGATGGATCCGGCGTGAAGTACCGGGGATGCAAATACGCCAGCTCCATATAGCCGTCGAAACGAAGCTGCTTGTCCCCTAAATCCTTAATAAAACAATTTGGGGTGCATATGACTCGGCTGAAGGGAAATGTAAAATAGCGATGTAATGTTGCGATTTCAGTGTCGTTGAACACCACTGCCGGTTTCCGAAAGAGTGTCGCCACCTGCGAAGGATAAGGGGTGGAAAAACTGACAAAAACATCCGGTTTGAAATTCCAGGCCACCCGGGCGATCCGAAGGTCGGCCAACGGCATATATAAAAGTTTCCCAATTATAGAATTCGCACCGGGTCCCCGGTCGAAATACGTTTCTCCCTCGGCTTCCAACAATTCAATGGCCGGATAGCGATTTCTTGTAGTAATCACCGTCTCATGCCCCTTTTGCCTCAGCAAGCGGATACAATTCTTGAAGTAATGGACATGGGCCGGATGATTGATATCAAATAAAAATCTCATATAAATCCCTTACAAGCTCATGGATATATGCGGATCACGGAGAAAAAACCTCCGCTTACCCGCCGTGGTCAACGGGATGTCGTCCACTAATTCGAGTTCCAGCTTAACATCTTCGCCGATATGCCTCTGGACGTCATCGTGGATTCGATTCTTCATATGCGATCTGAACAAAGCGGTGGGTACTATTTTAAGCGTCATGCGATCCGGTTCGAGTTGGCGGAGCTGGAACATCTTTACAGCATCGTTCCACATAAAATAAACCGCAAAATAATAGAAAGTGAGATGCTTACCGCCAGGAGTGACGAGAATATCCGTATCTCTTCCCTCGATACGCTCAAACAGGGGCAATCCGCGGCCGCACGTGCATTTTTTTTTCTTGATAGTACCGATATCCTTTACCTTATAGCGGATAAACGGCATAGCATAATTATGAAGATCTGTCCCAACGATTTCCCCCGTGCCTTCCTCAATGGGCTCCCCCTCTTTCAATACCTCCGTAATGCCGTATTCACTGGCCACATGATAGGTCTGGTGGGTAGGACATTCCGTCATGACCGACACGCCTTCCGCTGAATAATGGTCAAAAACCGGGCATTTAAATCGCGCCTCGATATTTTTCCTTTGAGACGGATACAGCGGTTCACCATTGGTGGCGATCGCAGACGGTCGGTACTGCTTTTCGATACCTTCGTCCAAATGGCGGGCAAACACATCCAACACTGCCGGGTAACCCCGAATGAACTTCGCCCTGGAGCGAACGATTTGCCCGATGCAATCATGCACATTTTCACTCGTCAAATAGGGAGAATGAACATAGATGCATTTATTGAAGCGATCCTGAATTTTTTTTTCAATACCCCCACGGGGATGAACACTCAATTTCACGTACCTGTCACCTAACCGGTACCCCATCCAATACCATCCCCTTAAAAAACAGGCCGTTTTAAATCCAAGGGAGGATTTTGACAAAACATACCGTAAGGGTTCCCCGGTGGAGCCGCTGGACGCCTTTTGAATCATCAGGTTCTTGGGGAAATTGCGGGCCACCAATCTATGAGGAAAGTTTTCCCTTATATTTTGTTTGGTCAGGAAAGGAAGTTTGGTCAGATCCTTTTGTGACCGGATGTCATCAGGAGTCAATTTCAGACGTTTAAAAAGATCATGGTAATAAGGAACATTGTCAAATGCGTGCCGTATCAATCCCCGAAGGCGTTCATCCTGGTATGTCTCCAGGTCTGACTGGGACCACCATTGGCTATCGAAGAGGAACTTTAAATCTCCGGCGATGGACCGCTTGAACGCCACATCGCTAGCAGGCAACACAACCCGCTCAGTAACCCAATTATATAAAGACATGATTCCTCCTTACATTCCTCTACAAACGATTTCCAAATTCAAGTAACTTCCCGCATATTTTTCCCTGCGCCGCAATAGAATAGTGCCCGGTAACCATTTGGCGAGCGTTGACAGCCATCTTTTCCCGGAGCCCGGAATCGGTCAGCAATTGCAAAGCGTACCGACTGAACGTCACGATATCCCGGTAATCCTCTACCACCATGGCGTTTTTTCGATGGCGGGCGGCATCCGTCATATTCCCCACATTAGACACGATTGGTACGCAACCGCAAGCCATAGCCTCCAGCATCGCCATTGACAACCCCTCGCTTAACGATGGCATGATCAATACTTTCGCCCGTTGGAAATAGGAGACTGGTTGCTTCACATGCCCCGCCAGTGTCACGTGCTCGGACAATCTCATTTCCTTCACCTGTTTTTCTATTTCTGGAAATAGATACCCGTCTCCCAAAAAGTGGGCTTCAATATTTGGAAGCATCGATTTGAGACTGGATACAATCTCCAGCACACGGTCCGGCCCTTTTAAATAGCGAAATGTACCAACAAACAGTATATCGATATTTCGTTCCACATTGGGATCCGGCTTGAAAACCGACGTATCGATGGACCCAGCCATTTCGAAAATTTTATCCGAAAGAATACCCTGCCCCTCCAGATATTTGGACACATTGCTACCTGTGGTGGTTACAATCGAGCAATGGCGCAGCATCAATAAATTCCACCACTTCCAGAAAAATCCCAAACGGGAATACCCTGGGATTTCCACTGTACCGCCAATAATCGAAAGGATACTCTTGCGCCTCATCAAGAAAGATACTAAAAAACTGTTGAGACCTTTGGGTTTCAATCCAATACCATTGATGAAATCAGGCCGGAGAATCAGTGTGTACCAGAACAGTTGAATCGGCTCAAAGAGCAAGCAACAGATCTTTTTCAATGGTTTCCAGAAAATTTTCCGCAGCGCTTTGGGAAGCTCCACATATTGGGCGCCATTGATGGGAAAGCCATGATCCTGGCTGAAGATCAGCATTTTTCCAATCTTACCGGTGGCCAACAACGGCTCTGCTTTGGTTTTAGTCAGACTGTGGGGTAGTCTTCCCACCACCAAGAACACAGTGAGATTGTCGCTGTTATTCATGTTGTTTCACCATTTTTTTTAAAATATTGACCCCCAATTGCTTTCGAGCCTGACCACCGATCTTTCGCCAATTTCTCAAAAGAAAAAATTTCATGGCGATCCTTTGCCAGAGGCGGTTCGCTTTCCGTTTGCGGTTGTAGTACGCCTCATACCTGCTACCCTTTGACGCCATCATCGTCTTGTAGTGAAGCTGGCGCGCAAAAAAACGTTCCAACCTCCGACCCTTCAATCGTTCCGGAACATAATCATTCCCTAGATAGACCGGCACAAGTTCATAATCCTCGATCCCCCGATTACCCACACGCACTCGGGCCATTGCTCCGGTACGTACATTTCGGGACCAAATCACGTCGAAAATAAAATTTCCCAGGCTATAAAAAATAAGTCCAGTCTTATAAGATTCCACAGGTTGCACCACATGGGGGTGGTGCCCCACGATAATGTCCGCCCCAGCATCGATAAACCGATGGGCCAGGCTCATCTGTGACGCCGACGGAAGGTTTACATATTCATCCCCCCAGTGGAGACTGATGACACAGATATCGACCTCAGCCACTTTCATTTTCCGGATGCATTCCAACACATAGCTTTCATGTAAATCCGCCACCAAACCGGGATTTATAATATCATGTATCGCGTTGAAGGCAACAAATCCCACCCGCACCCCTTTGCTCTGGAAAATCTTTATGTTGGACATTCCGCGTACCTGCTTTCCAACCCAAAAAACCAATGACTCTTCCAGATATTGGAGAGTACGGTAAAAGCCCTCAGGTTGCTGTTCAAGGATGTGATTATTTGCTATTGAGACAACATTGATCCCGATGTCGCTCAAAAAACCGGCGAACTCTTTACAGCCCGCAAACGTGTGCTGCGCGGCATAACGACTGTCCTCGATCAGAGGTGCCTCCAAATTGGCGAACACGATATCTGCGTCTTCAAACAAAGGAGTTAATTTATTTTTCCACGGTTTCCCCAGATGGGAAAAAAATCGAGCCGCAACTCCAACACCCTCGTTGTACTTAACATTAGCCGGAAACACATCCCCGACCATCATAAGATTTATTGCCATTTTACACCCATTTCAATGAAATTCCGCTTCCCCCGGCACTATATACCAGTTGGATACATCATACACATCGAGAGGCAACTCTCTTCCAGGAGCCTCGCGCACATAAAACCGGGATGTTTTTACCCCTGTCATGATCTTCCCCACATCCCGGGCCACCGGCGCCCAACAATCCACCAACAAGCGGGCGCGCCTCTTTTGAAGATAATCAAAAAACGCCGCCAATACTTCCTTATTCGAAAAAGCGCTCTGATTATACAAATCAAGGACCATCAACACATCGACCCCCCATTTTTCCCGGGAAGAACAAACGAGTAACGCCAAATCTTCACCGTCGCTATGCAGGGCAAAATATCGATACGCTTTTTCCGGATTCTGTACATACCTCCACAAAAAATAGTCCCTATCCTTGCAAACCCGGATTGGAAATTCAAATCTGCTCCGCCCATTGAATTCAAAATCGTACAAATGAATTTCCCGGACGGTCGCCGGTACCTTCCGACACCGCCTTTGCAAACGGGAGTAAAGTCTCCCTACATACAAAAGCGTCAACTGTGGAGGACTGATGCAATACACCATCCTTTTGAAGTTTAACGGCTTCCAGCCATGATACATAAAAACCGGTGCGGAAAGGTGGTTTGAGAATGTAAAATACACATCCACATCCGAAAATTCCTTCAAGGAACATTCGATTAACTCAGAGAAAATACCCCTACCCCGGTACTCGGGATAAAGGGTAGAATCAATATCCCGCCCCCCGACCAACTCAATATCTCCGATTTTTATCTTCTTTTTAATCACCGCCCTGAATCCAATCACGTTCTCACCATCCAAAGCAATAAGAATATTCGACGGAGCCAATGGATTTTTATAGTGGAGCCATTCGAATCGTTCTTTCGAAAAATTCGGATCCAACGCTTGTTTCAGCAATTTTAGCACGCCGTCCTCATAACGACGGTCATAATGGATAATATCCATTCCTTCTCCTTATCAACTTTTTAAGCGTATGCCAGACCCCGCTGCATTTTGCCCACAAGAAAGAAACACCTGCCCAATCAGGGATATTTATTCTTCGGAGGTGAAAGAGATCTGTTTTTGCGCTGTTAAAACCAGGATCCAGGGTCAAAGCATATTGGTAACCAGCCTCCCGGACAAATTCGATTTCCCTGGAAGTATACTTACCATCGGGAAACGAAAACCCATTCACGTTCAGGTCAAACTTCAGCTCCAAATGGCGACGGGACTCCACGATTTCATATCGAGATTTTGCCGCTGAACACAGAGGTAAAATTGGGTGAGTCACACTATGGGATTGAAAATCTACAACATCACTCAATTCAAAGACCTCTTCCGTTGATAGCGCCTGGTAGTCGTCAAATTCTTTTCTCTCGCTATAACCTGCCTCCTCTAACCTCCGAAGTCTTTCGCTATCGGGTAGTTGTTTTAATAATTTGCGTTTTTGATGTTCCATAAACCAAAAATGCCGCCGGGTACCGGCAATCGAAGAACAAAGAAATATAGTTATTGGAACCCCGGTTTCTCGCAAAATAGGAAGCAGGAGGTAGTTCTCCCGGTGCCCGTCATCTAACGTGATTACGAGCGGATAGTCCGGCAACCGCCCCCCATTGCGGCGGTATTCAAGGTAATCGAACATCTTGATAATGTTATACCTCTTTTTTAAAAATCTCAGGTGACGCCTGAATATTTTTGGAGCGACCGCGTGATACAATATGATAGTAAGGCCCTTACGCGCTTTTAGACGGTAAGACAAAAACGGTAGCATCGTCAACCTCAGAAAAAAACAAAAAAATTCTCTTATATATTTTTGCTTCATCATGTCGTTTTAAATGTGGACGCCAAGTGGGAATAAATCTGATGGTATTCATTTCCCATACGCTCAACACTAAAATCTTCGAACAACCTTTTTTTCCCTTGCCCCCCCATGAACAAAGATAATCCCCTATTGTTCAACAATTTCTCGAGACACTCCGCTAACCCCTTATCATCAAAGTGTTCCACAAGGAAACCGGTTCCCTCTTCCACTACCAATTCCGGCGTACCTCCCCCACGAGTGGCGATCACCGGTTTACCCAGAGCCATATACTCCATAATGGAGTTCGAGATTCCCTCCCGGTGACGTTCATGGGTGGTCAACACTCCGATGTCGAACGTACTGACAATACTCTCCACATCCTCCCTACGTCCCAGGAATTTTATCATATTCCTAAAACCGGGGGCGATCTGTTTCCGGCATTCCTGATAAATGGAATACCTCTCATGGTTTTTAAGGTAATCCCCCACCACCAGGAACACAATATCACTGCGACGATTCAACACCCGCTGGGCAGCCGAAATGAATGTGATGTAATCCTTCATAGGGGACAGATTCGCCACCATCCCCACCACATGGTGCCCATCGAGTCCCAATTCAATTTTCAATAACCGGGAATCCTTTAACGAACTAATGCGGGAAAAATCGAAACCATTGTAAATCAAGCGGTTTTTGGCGGACGGTTTCAACTTGTTGGCCTTTAATCCCGCCATTGAATTTGAAATGACCATATCCACCCAGGGGTACAGCAATTTTGTCCTGAGCCAGGTTTTTTGGGGGAAACGGCGGGGAAGCGCTCCCCGGATAAAGCCGGCCGCCACTTTGATACCCAGGAGTTTGGCCACCGGTATAGCGTAAAAAGTAGTGACTAAATCCCAGGTATGAATGATATGCGGACGAAAATCTTTGCAAATTTTGCGCAAAGCCGTAAAAATGGCGGGATCTTTTTTTATTTTTCTTACTAAATAATGAATCTCAATGCCCAGGTCAAACACATCCCGGTAGTGCACCTCTTGATTCATGACCACCACCTGGAATTGTATATCCGGCGATTTAGACAAAACTTTGAGCAATTCGACAGCCTGGCGTTCCTTGCCTCCAGCCCGTAAATTACCGATGAACAATAACACTCTTATCATTTCCATATACCTCAATAATTCGCCATGGTTTTCAAAATAAAGCGTTTCAACCGTGGGCCGTAGGCCTTGTAATTAAAAAAGCGAAGCCCCAGGCGCCGTCCGTTCTCACCGATTCGCCTGGCATCTTCAGGATTTTCCAGAACAAATCTCATTTTTTCGGCAAACTCGTCGCAATCATAATTTTCAGCCACCAACGCGTCGTCGGTATCAATAAAATAATGCTGTACCTCACCTATATTCGTGGTAATCACCGGATTCCCACTGGCCAGATATTCGCCGATTTTATGGGGAAACCGCGCAATATCCTGCAAGGTCGGTCGTAAAGGGATCAGCAACCCGGTAGCATTGAAGTACAAGTTCGAAAGCTCCTCGTCGCTAACGCCAGAAAATACCTTCACTAAATCACGTTTCTCAAAAGCGGCAATTTTTGTTTGCAAATGCTTCAATTGGTGACTGCGACCATTCACCACCAGAAAGAGAGAGGCCTTTTTTTTAGAAGGTATTATTTCAAAGGAATGGAGAATGAATTCGATGATTTCAAAATAATCCAGATGACCGCAAAACAAAAAGTAAGGTTCGCTTCCATTCCGTCTCATCCCCTGAAACCGCGAAAAATCGGACAACACAGGTACTTTCTCAATAAGAGTATTCGGAGCCCCTTTGCGAATCACATCCATCAAAAACTCGCTGATGGGCATCACACCATCCACCAAGCGGTAGCCATAACGGTTAAACAACCAATCATTGATACGTTTCCTGACACTTTTTCGTAAAGGGTTCCCAGGACTATACTCGGTGATGGGCATTATCACCGGAATCCCCAGCAATTTAAGGCCCAGCCGATACAGCAACGCCAAATGAAACACACGAGTATGCAAAATGGCGATATCAATATTTTTTTGACGAGACCGGCGATAGAGATATCTGATTTCATTAAAAAGCCCCCATAACTTCAATAGATTGCGTTTTATAAATTGAGGGGGCCGGTACGGAGTACCGGAGGTAAAGATGAACTCGATCCCATCGAACGCACCCCGGCATTCATAGTTCATACCCTCGCGTTTTTTATGAACCGCCCGGCGGCAAACCACAGTCAAACGAACATTCGTGGCGGTAAGCGCCCGTCCAATGATTTTCAGCTTCTGGATAGGCGCGCTCACGGAATAAGGAAAACCCGCCTCATTCAACCAAACCGCCCTGATTTGTTTCTCCATAAGATTCGCTCCATCCCGCATCAATTGCTCAACTCCCGGCAGTAACAATCATAGGTCTTCCACAACCCCTCTTCCAGGCTTGTGCCGGCATGCCACCCCAAACGGCTCAATTTTGTCACATCCAACAACTTGCGTGGAGTTCCATCCGGTTTGGATGTATCCCAGAGAATCCTCCCATCGTAACCCACATACCGTTTCACCAATTCAGCCAGTTCCTTGATTGAAATATCCTTTCCGGTACCGATATTGATCACTTCGCCAACATCCATATAATTGTAATGAGTCATCAAAAACACCACCGCTTCCGCCAGGTCGTCCACATACAAAAACTCTCGACGCGGTTCTCCACTTCCCCATAATGTCACATTCGGCTTTCCCATCACCCTGGCGTCATGGAATTTGCAGATTAACGCCGGCATCACATGGCAATTTTCCGGATGATAATTATCATTCGGCCCATAAAGATTGGTCGGCATCACCGAAATAAAGTTAGTGCCGTATTGTTCATTGTAGTAGCGACACATTTTTAACCCCGCAATTTTGGCCATCGCATAGGCTTCATTTGTCGGTTCCAGCGGAGAGGAGAGCAAATATTCCTCTTTGAGCGGTTGGGGAGCTAATTTGGGATAAATGCAAGAACTTCCCAAAAACAATAATTTTTTCACTCCATACTTGAAGGCCGCGTGCACCACATTGACCTCCACACTCAAGTTGGAATAAATGAACTCTGCAGGATAGGTTTTATTGGCCCATATACCGCCGACGCGGGCAGCGGCCAAAAACACATATTCCGGCCGTTGCATGAAGAAAAAATCCTCGACATCCTGTTGGCGTTCCAGGTCAAGCTCCTGATGAGTCCTGGTAATCAAATTGGAATACCCGCGCCCTTGCAAACGCCTCAAAATCGCGGATCCCACCAGCCCCCGGTGGCCGGCCACATATATTCTAGAATCAGACTGCATTATCTCCTCCTAAGCCGGGGCCTCAATCTTTTCACGATCGGCCCTCACCATGATTTCAACCAATTCTCCAAATGTAACCTCCGGCTTCCAACCCATTTTTTCCCGGGCTTTGCCAAAATCACCTTTCAAAACATCCACCTCCGTCGGGCGGAAATATCCGGGATCAACCTCCACCAGAACGTTTCCGGTTTTCCGGTCAATACCCTTTTCATTCTGCCCTTGCCCCCACCATTCCAGTTGTATCCCCACCTGCTTAAACGCCAATTGGGCAAACTCCCGCACAGTATGGGTTTCGTTTGTGGCGATCACAAAATCCTCCGCCTCGTCCAGTTGCAACATCCGCCACATGGCATCCACATACTCCGGAGCATATCCCCAATCCCGGCGAGCATCCAGGTTACCGAGATACAATTTATCTTGCAGCCCCGCCTTTATCCGCACCACGCTCCAGCTAATCTTGCGGCTGACAAAAGTCCGCCCCCTGCGGGGTGATTCATGGTTGAACAAAATCCCATTGCACGCATACAACCCATAGGCCTCACGGTAGTTCTTGACGATCCAATAAGCGTATTGTTTGGCAATACCATAGGGGCTGCGGGGATAAAACAGCGTTGATTCTGTCTGCGGTATCTCTTGAACCTTTCCAAACAATTCGCTGGTGGAGGCCTGGTACAAACGAGCTGGAATCCTGGTCTCCTTTACCGCGTCCAACAATCGCAACACACCGACAGCATTCACATCCGCCGTATATTCCGGCACCTCGAACGACACCTTCACGTGGCTCTGGGCAGCCAGATTATAGATCTCCTCCGGCTGGATCTTTTCCAACAAACGGTTTAAATTGCTGGAGTCGGTGAGATCCCCATAATGTAAAAACAGACGCACCTCTTCCTGGTGGGGATCGCGGTAAAGATGATCGATCCGGTGAGTATTGAACGACGAAGCTCTACGGATAATCCCATGAACCTCATAGCCTTTTTCCAATAAAAACTCCGCCAAATAAGAACCGTCCTGGCCGGTAATCCCGGTAACTAACGCTTTTTTCAATCCTCCTCCTTATAATCGTTTTAAAATCATGCAGGGGTTCCCCCCGGCGATCACATCGGCCGGGACATTATGTGTCACAAGACTATTGGCGGCAATAACGCTATTCTTCCCGATTTTGACACCCCGTAACACAATGGAGTTCACCCCCAACCACACATTGTCCCCAATGATTACCCGTTTGGACAGCGAAGGCCCATTATGGCGCAAGCGAGGCTCTATTGGATGCCAATCAAAATCTGTAATCAATACATTGGCGCCACACAACACCCCTTTTCCGATAACAATTTGTTCAGCCGCAGCAACTACAGTTCCACTAAACCGGGAACCCTCTCCAATGACAATCTCGGCCCCCTCGCGCAGTGTGGCGAGAATGCAACGGCGGTTCACACCCACCAGATTGGACGTGCCGTCAGAGCGGAACGCGCATCCGGAGCCGATGGTGATACAAGTGAGCGGCATCCGGGTCAAAACCGGCCTTCCGTAAAAGATACACCCCTGCCGCAGCCGGATCCCCTTCATCCCGGCCTCGAGGTATGCAAGCGCAGTGCAATACCTGGACAACCAACTCAACCGGTACCCCCTGAGAACTTTAAAGATATACCCCCTCGAGTCGGAACGTAACTTTTGCATCACATTTTCCATATCACACCTTCACAACCTTTTCCCGGGTATATTGCCAATAATAGTAAAGCATCGCCGCCACAAACACAAACCCGGCAATCAGCCTGGTCAAGACCGCTCCGAACGTACCCATCCGGTACACCAATGCGGTGCTTCCGATCACATTGGCTATACCAACAGCAATGGCGCCGTTTCTGAGCGCTTTTCCGCGACCGTGCGCCCCAAGAAAACGATTGAAGAAAGTCCCGAATCCATGGGCGATGGATCCGATAGCGATGATATACGCATAGGGAATCACCGCCACATAATCACTCGAATACAACAACAAGACCGCAGGCTTTATAACCAAAACAAATCCAACCAACGCCAAAAACGACAATCCCAGAGTCAACCTCGCCGTCTTGTATGGAATAAATTTCTGATTGGCAAAGTCTTTGAAAAATGCAGTACCGACCACGCTGGGAATCAGGGTCAGCGGAGTGGTCATCACAATAGCCAGGGAAAAGTAACCCACATTGGTATTGTCCCGGGTGAAAAACCCCACAGCCAAACCCGCCAGATGTGCGGAGGTCACCCCCACAATAGCGCCGATGTATACCTGGAAACCATAGGTCCGGTTCTCTTCCCGCACAATGGCATAATACTTTTTGAAGTCTGAAAACACAGGATTTAATTTAACGATCATCACGCCGATTATGGCAGCCAGCACCAAAAACTGAATCGCCAGCGCGCTGCTCAACGTCAAAGGGACCGCCAGATTGAACAATATAGCCCCCGCTAAATAGAGGGCCTTGGGTCCGATGCGAAAAACCGACAACTCATAGATCCTGTTATCCCCCTGCATGATGGCTTCCAGACACATTCGAAAGGGATAGACAAACAACAACGGAGAAAACACCCGGATCACCTGCCCCAGACGGTTATCAAAAATCTGGTCCTGAAAAAAAGAAAACACAAACAATCCCAAACAAAAAACCAATGATAACGCCCCGGCCAGCGCCAATAAATTCCCGGTCAACTGCCTGCTAATATCCTGATTTTCCTTTTTGGCCAATAACCGGCTACCGGCTACAAAAAATCCAAGTGTCAAAAATGGAGCGGCGAACGAAAACAACGTTTGCAAAAACTTGAGGTCCCCATAGATTTGAGGCCCCAAAATCCGCGTGTTTACCACGCTGACCCCAATGCCCAAAAAAATACTGCACACCATCGATGTGTAAAGAGAGCCCACCTGCTTGACCCGCTTATTTCGAGCGGCGTCCAGAATGATCGCTTTCGCCCTTGACACGTTCAATTCAATTCCTCCGCTTGTTCCCTATCAGGTACCAGACGATAATAGAGCGCCAGGTAAAAAAGCATAATGAGAAATCCGAAATAATGGAAAAAATTAAGTCCAGCCGTAGTATTGATAAATAGATAAATCACTACAAACGCAATAAATTCGGGATTCCCCGTTCGTTTGAATACAACCCTCCCCCGTTGGAAGATCTGCGCCATCACCCAAAAGAACAATCCCAAACCGATAAAACCTCCCCTGTATAACACATCGAGGATACCGTTGTGCACAGTGTGCCGTCCATATTGATAAAATGCGCCGGATTGCAGCGTCCAGTCCCCAAATCCAAAGAGCATCCGCTTCCCCCAAAAGTAGCGGAAATATATATCAATCGACTGAATACGCCCGTCCACACTCCTGCCCGCCACAGCCTCGAGGGCGGAATCGCCGCTCCGGAGTCCAGTGGTATAGATCCAGGAAACGGAACTTATCACCAGGATCACAACCATAAACACCAGGGCCCTACGCTCTCCCCGGTATTTGTACAAAAGAAAAAATAACAACCCGATTACAGGCATCAGCCACACATACCGGGAAAAGGTCACTAGAACTGAAAAAAGTATCAATCCGGTTAAAATGAGATATTTGAGGCGAATCCGATAGAAATTCTTGAACAGCGCCATCAGAGCTAAAAACCCCATAGCGACGCCGCCTTCATTCATACCCAAGCCGGCAAAAACAGAACGATTGCGGAAGAGCGACCGGTCAATCTGATACAAGCGGGAACCCTGGTCCGGGGACGCGCTACTGAACAGATACGGATCCACAGTCATCTGTAAAAAACTCACCACCGCCACCACAACCACCAGGATAGAGATAATCTTCTCGAACAAAACAAGATGGCGCATGGAAAAATCGATATTATCCATCAATAAGACAAAGCCAATGGGAAGAAAAAAATTCACGACCTCGTTTCTATAAAAGATCCCATTCATGCCGCTGGCAATCAACAGGTAGAGATGATAAACGATCAGCGACAGAGCGATCTTACATAGTCTTATTTTACGGGGATTCTTGATCATCAGCACAGTAAAGATCCCCCAAAATAACACCATAAACGCGCGCGCCGCGTCCAACCGCAGCGGTCCGGCATTTACCTCCGGCACAATAAAAGCCGTCAGAGGAAAGATGAGACAATAACCCAAAATAATAGCGTACTTCCCCACCGTTTCTACGGATTTGCGGTCCAAAGCCAACAAAATAACCGATAGAAATAAAATTTCCAAAAGCAGATAAATATCCATCTCTAAAAAACCCGATTAATGTATCCTTTGCACCAACAAATCTTCCTCTTCCAGAATTGTTTCCCGAACGGGGCCCACAGAACCCCAAACCTTATTCACATTTCGTTCCACCACCAAACAATGGCGGGGCGAAATAGAGAATCTCCGGTAAAAACCGTATTTTCCCTTTTGGGTGGTGGTAAGAAAAATATATTTTCCTGACAAATAGGGTTCCAACCTGAAAGGGGCATACACAACCTCACCCCGCTTTGCCTCTTTGTATATCGCGGCCAGCACATGCCCGTACAGCTTTTTTTGGTGAAAATTCCAATTGATTTTTTGAACCGCGAGACTCATACCCGCCACTATAAAAACAAGAGAGATAACCGCCATTATCTTTTTTTTATCTCTAATCACATACAATCCCATAACCAATAAAACCGGTAAAATATAAACCAGGTATCCGGGAAATTTATTGCCCAAAAACAAGAAAAAAATCATTGTTCCCAACACATACACCAATTCCCGTTTGAACATTTTGTGCCGTATCCCGGAATACACACCCGCGGCCAACGGTAGTAACGTCGCCGCCAGAAGGTAAGGATACGACATTAAACCCCGCCATTCCCAGAGGAGGTACCGGTCCCGAATTTCAGAATAAATAAACAATGGAACATCCGCCAGACTACCCAAAAATTTTCGTTCCCCGCCGGAGGAGAACATGATCTTGAACTGCTCCTTATAAAGCGGGAAATTGGCGTCGATAAACACCAGATAGTAAATCACCACAACCACCAATCCTAGCCCCCACAATTGCATGATCCGGGTAAAATTTCTGGTTCCCGCTCCTAAAAGCATGAGTAGTAAAAAGTACAACACCCCGTTGGGATGGATTAAAAAAAGCGTGATGGAAAAGATCAGCAATGCGTTCCAATTGACGTCGACGGTTTCCAAACGACAAAATTTCCAGAACACCAGCAACAATAACGACGCCATCACCATCTCCGACCGCGCCCGGGCAATTGAAGAGAGCACCACCGGTTGAATCAAGATAACAGCCACGACAATCACATTACCGACTGTACCTCCAAAAACATCCAGGCGGGATATATACAGCCACAAAGCCGAAACGAACATAGCCAAAAACAACAAGCGCATCACCATAATACCGGTCACTCCTTCGGGGAACAGCCAATCGAACAAACGGTAAAATTGGACGAACAAACTACTTCCCTGGGTGTAGTGCCCACTCAGAGCCGGCACATCGTAAAAGGCCGGAAAAGTATAATAACCCAGCTCGTTTTTGGCCTTGGCCAGATTATGGAACCACCCCTCGTCCACGTATACCGGAGCGGTGAACATATAGACAAGGATCACCAACGTCACACAACAGACCAGAATAACGGCAGTCCGGTTATACGCTAAAATAGTCTTTGATCTTTCCACAAACATACGACACCTCGCGCGGTCCCATTTGGTAATAAAACGGCAAACGGATCAAGCGCCGGCTATAAAAATCACTCCAGCGCAAGTCCCTCCCATCGTGCTTACTTTCGAAAAAAGGCGACTTGTGAAGGGACAGGTAATGAAACACCGCCCACACTCCATTTTTTTTCAAAAACGTCAGTAAACCGTCCCAATCTTCATCGGCGTTGCAAACAATATAAAACACATGGGCATTGTTATGAGCGAAATCATCGATAAACGGCAAACGGACACATCCCCTCTCTTCAAGGATGCCCAATTCGTCGGCATATTGCTGCCAGATCTTCTTCCGCTTCCATTGGATATCATCCAGGTTTTCCAATTGGGCATACAAAAACGCCGCGATAATATCGGACGGCAGAAACGACGAACCGATATCCACCCACCCATATTTATCCACTTCTCCCTTAAAAAAAGCCACCCGGTTTGTACCTTTCTCCCACAGGATGTCGGCGCGGGCGGCGAAGCGCTCATCATTCACCGCCAACATCCCCCCCTCGCCGGAAATGATGTTTTTGGTCTCATGAAACGAAAAGGCCCCCAGGTGGCCGATCGAGCCCAACGCCCGTCCTTTGTAGAAGGAATCGATGGCCTGGGCGGCGTCCTCGACAACAAACACACCATATTTTTCGGCGATGTCCATGATCGCATCCATATCACAGCCCACACCCCCGTAATGAACCGGAACAATAGCTTTGGTATTGGAGTTGACCAAACGCTCGACACTAGCCTCATCCATATTGGGACTACTCTCCTTACTGTCGGCGAACACCAACGTCGCTCCCCGCAGCACAAAAGCGTTGGCAGTACTGACAAACGTATAGGAGGGGAGAATCACTTCGTCCCCCGGTTGGATATCCAATAAAAGCGCCGCCATTTCGAGGGCGTCGGTACAACTGGTGGTCAATAAACACTTCTTGAATCCGTAGCGGTCCTTGAAAAAATCATGACACTTTTTTGTAAACATCCCATCCCCGGAAATTTTTCCCGAGCACACCGCCTGGTACAGATAGTGCGCCTCCTTTCCAGTGAGGTGGGGTTTGTTGAACGGTATTTTGGGCTGCATATCACAGCGACCTACTGGAGATTACAATCCCCAGAACAATCAAAATCAATCCCGCCACTTTATACAGAGTGACAGAATCATTAAAAAGAAGAATCGATATTATGAAAACCAACACAAAAGAAAGACTCATAAAAGGATAGGCGAAACTCAGCTCGAATTTTGTCAGAGCCGCCATCCAGAATAAAGAGGCGACAAACGCGGAGGCAAATCCAGAGAAAATAAACGGATCCAGCAGCAACTTCACCAGAAAAAAAATTTTCCTGACAGCCTGGTCCGGGAGCGGGACATACCTGCCGATTCTCCACTTGATGATTACCTGGCCGTAGACAGTAAATACGACTGTCCCTAAAATGTAGAGATATTTCACTGGGCTACCGGGACCGCTCAATCGAACCAGCCGTGCAAAGTCACATAGGAATCCACAATGCTGAAGCCGGCTTTTACCAGCAAACGGTTCATCGGCATGTTGGTCAATAGAACCTGGTGCTGCACATAATCGATGTTCTGATTCCGGGCCCAATCATGTCCTGCCTGCCAGATCCCCTGAAAAGCGCCCAGTTGCCTGAATTCAGGTAAAACTCCACCCACGGTGGTTCCCAGATATCGTTGACCGTCCCGTTCATAAGCCATGAA
The DNA here is from genome assembly GCA_964491915.1 of uncultured Clostridia bacterium. Taxonomy (GTDB): domain Bacteria; phylum Acidobacteriota; class Aminicenantia; order UBA2199; family UBA2199; genus JAHELQ01. The sequence goes on along the minus strand of CAZBHS010000011.1, from coordinate 86,909 downwards.
GCCCAGGAATCCCACCACCGTCGAGCCGTTCTCGGCGACAAACACCGTGTCCGCAACTTTTTTATCCTTACAGCTACGGCAGGCCCAATCGACATAGATCTCCAGGCATTTATCCCGGTCCAGCCGCCGGTCGGCGAAATAATGGCCGTAATAGTCCCGGAACGACTCTTCAGAAACACAGGCCACTTCACCAATATCCTGGTCTGTCACTTCGCGGATGGCAATCTTTGGACTGACGACAAACGAACTAAAATCGAGACTCTCCATCGGCGCCCTATACAAAAGCCCAAAATCCTTTACCTGGAACCCAAGCGCCTCGAGTGAGTTGATGGTCCTGATATCCCTGGTATTCACCCGGCTGATCACCATTCGAACCCCCTGATCTTTGAGGTTGTCCACCAACCCGCCGGGAAATCCATCGAACTCATCCACTCTGGCCACCTTGAAGCCGAAGCGCTCGGTATCCATCCTGCTGATGTAATGTTCCATCGCTCTATCCCCCGAAATTTCGATAGAATCGAAATTAGGTATATTTATAGTTTGAACTATAATCGGTCTGTGGTCTCTTTGACGATATAAAGGGGGCGCCCTTTGGTTTCGTCGAAAATATTTCCGATGTATATCCCGATAATCCCTAAATTGGCAAATAGTAACCCGCCAATAAAGAAGATGCTGACCATCACGCTGGTCCAACCGGGAACCGGGATATCCAGGAGTATTTTTTTACCGATAAAATAAAGCCCGAATAAAAAAGAAATACACGACATGAGTAGGCCGAATTTTATCGATAGTTTCAACGGTTTATTGGATTGGGAGATGATACTGGACATAGCCAATGTCGCCATTCGGGAGAAACTATAAGCGGATTCCCCCGCATAGCGGTCTCCGTGCTCCACAACCACCACCGTCGAATCAAAGCCCAGCCAGTTGATAAATAAAGGAAACGTCCGGCTACGCTCGCGCATTTTTATAAAGTTATTGATGACAGACCGCGAATAAATGCCGAAATTGGCGATCGACGCGTCGGTCTTACCATCGGTAAAATAATCGAACACCTTGTGAAACAAGATGGAACAGCTTCGCTTGTAGAAACTGTCCCGCCGTTTGGCGCGGCTGGCTACCACAATATCGAATCCCTCCAGCGCCTTGTTGTACAATTTAACGATCTCCTTTGGTTGGTCCTGAAGATCGCAATCCATTACCACCACCCAATCTCCACGTGAGCAATCCAATCCCGCGGTGATGGCATAGTGTTGTCCGAAATTGCGGGAAAACAAAATTCCCTTGACCCGGGAATCATACTCCGCCAATTTTTTGATAGAAGGCCACGAACCATCGGGGCTGCGGTCATCCACCAAAATGATCTCAAAACTTCTATGCAAACGATCGAGATGATCCACCAATTGCCGGTGCAACTCCGTAATGCATTGTTTGCAACCATACACCGGCACAACGACTGAAATATGAACGGGACCCAGAGGGACAACGCGCTCCATGGCAGTTGATGGGTAATCTTCTTTCATTTTATGCAAGCTACCGCCTTACGCCTTTAGCTCTCATTTTTTTGGGGGGTATAAATAATAAAATCCATCTCAATAATAATGGCGATTCAATGCCACTTCGACAAAAACATCCAGCTTCCCCTTTTTTAAATACTATAACAGCCTATAAGACTGTCAACATAATAAGAAGGTTATACAAATTTTGAGTTTTGTCAACTAACAAGATTAAATTATATTTAACGAAAATTTTTGCCTGATGGACACAGGACAAATGAAAGTGAGGTTTTCCCTACGCGAATTCCAACTTCTCGGCCTTCTTCATTACCTCGCGGCAGAAAATATTGTCTTCCCTATAAACAGTGACATCGATTTTCTTTTTACTTTTTTGAGTGTAGCGCCGCTGAATATCGCGCGCCGTTTTTTCCATACTGCTTTTTTTTAGAGGTATCACCAATAAATTGAATCCACCGCCGGAACCAAACTCATCGACTGGTGATTCGTAAATATAAACATCACCTTTAAAGGATTTCAAAGCATACTTCAAAGATTCGATCTCTTTTTTTTTCAGGTTCATTGGATCCCCCTTGTATAGAATAAATATTCGGATAATCGCCTAAAATAGTACATAAAAGGTGAGTATAACACGAAAACACCTCAAATACTAATTATATCCCGGGATCCCTCGCCGAAAAATCTAAAAAACCATTGCCCCCCATAACGTCTGAACCCAAAAATGATATTATGACATGTTTTTACTTGATTATGAAACGGAAGCAGATGAATCTAAATTCGGATTTTCCAGTTGACAGGCGGGAAAAGGGGATATATTATTTTGATAGATAATGTTTTGAACTCAAGGGGAGAGAACGGAATGGGAAAAAAATGGATGTTGGTGGTTTTCTTGATGTCTATATCGACGTGCGCTCTAAACAATAATTCACCCACACCTGGAGCGACTGTCACAGAGTTGGAGAATCCCGGGCAACACCAGGATATATCGTCGGTGTTGCAAACAGCGGTGGACGCGGCCAGAGACGGAGACACCCTACTCTTGCCGGCGGGGGAATTCGTTTTGGACGAACGAGTGGTGATCCGCACATTTATCTCTATCAAAGGCAAAGGGCGGGGAGTCGGCGGCACAAAATTGTATCGTCGCGAAAGTGTAGCGGACAGCGTGCTCTCCAGCGCGTCCTGGCGGCAAATGTTTTATTTCATAAGCTCCAGCGACGCATCCAGTAATAGTGTGATCTCAGATATTTATTTCAAAGGCAAGAATCCCAGTGTCCGGTCCGGCGACGGCGGCTCGATCGCGGCGGACAACGCCATACGCATCGATAATTTCAAAGATTTTGTCATCACCAATTGCCGGTTCGAACATTTCGGCGCAGCGGCGGTGCGGATCAAACACAAAGACAATCTAGCTTCAGGCCTGATCTTCAACAACGAATTTATCCACAATTACAAAAAAAATCTGGATCTTGGCTACGGAGTTTCGGTATACGGAAACAACAACCAATGGATCGACGATCCGCAATTCGGTAGCGAAAACTTCATTTTTATCGAAGACAATTATTTTGTGGGCCACAGACATTCAATCGCCGGAGGAGGGGCCGGTCGCTACGTGTTCCGGCACAATGTGGCGGCGGACAATTTATTCGGTCATGCCATCGACGCCCATGAAGCGCGGGGCGGGACCATCTCCCAATCGACGGGATACTTTAGCACACGGGCCTACGAAGTGTATGAAAACTCCGTCTACAATACCAAATTCAAAGACGGCACCCTATTTATCGACGGCTCCACGCAAGAACCGTACAACCGCCTGGTCCGCGTCGCCATTGGAATTCGCGGCGGCGAGGGATTGGTGTACAACAACAAAATCGAAGGCTACCGGTTCGGCATCGAACTCTTTGTGATCCCCCATTTCCCCGGCGATGACGAATACCCCATCTCCTATCAAATCGGCTACCAGAGCGGCAAAAAATTGGGACCCCGCCATTCGGGCAATCAATTACCGGAGGGCGGAGGGGATCTATTCATATGGGCCAATACATTTATTCCATTCCGGGCGAGCGATCCGGGATTCACACCATTCTACACCGGCTACGAACGGCCCGATCGTCTGCTCAAAGACAGAGATTACCATCTGGCCACAGAAAAGCCCGGTTACACGCCCTATACCTACCCACACCCCCTCAGGAGGCTGTACCGGTGAGAACGGGTAGATGGGCAATCATAGGTATTCTCTTACTGGGATTATCGGTAATCACACTTTTCTTCAATGATTGCGATAGGACAACGGAGGCCAAAATGGCGGAACCAGTGAACATTCTTCTATTACATCACAGCACCGGGCATAATGTATGGATGGGATCGGTATCCCGGATGTACCACCGCTTCGGCAGGCAAGGGGCCGTGGAAAGGTATATCGACGAAGCCAATAAGGCGAACGGCACCAATTACCGCATCCAGGCACGGGTGTTTCCCCAAAAATCACCGTATGGATGGCAGAATTATCCGTTCGACTATTGGAATATCTGGGTGCGAAACGCCGGAGACACCGCCTATATGGAAGAACCCACTCTGGAAATACTATCGAAACAAAACGTCGATGTGATCTGCTGGAAACATTGCTATCCGGTATGCCACATCAAGGAAGATCCTCCCACCCCATCGGTTGATTCCCCTTACAAATGCATCGGCAATTATAAACTCCAATACAATGCGTTGAAAAAAAAGATGCGTCAATTCCCCCATATAAAGTTCATTGTTTGGACCGGCGCCGCCATCGCCGCCAATCCTAAAGCCGAAGCGTATGCCCTCCGAGCGAAGAATTTTTTTCACTGGGTCAGGGAAGAATGGGATGAAGAAGGGGACAATATATTTTTGTGGGACTTTTACCAATTGGAAACCGAAGGCGGGCTATTTATAAAAGACGACTATTGCCGCGAACCCGGCAACTCTCATCCTTCAAGAGAATTCGCGGAAAAAGCGGCCCGTCTCTTTGTCCGGCGGACGATCGATGTGGTGGAGGGGAGGGGTGACACATCGCCTCTAACAGGAGAGGAATCATGAGCGTTGGCCATATGATGACAAAAATTAGCCTGAGTCTCAAAAAAAAATGTTTCCGTGTTGCCAGCAATTCAACCCGAATCAAGATCCTGCGTTCGCTGGGCATGAAAATCGGCGACCATTGCATCGTCAATCCCATCTCCTACTCCACCGAGCCCTATCTCATCGAGATCGGCAATCATGTGGCCATAGCGAGCGGAACCCGCTTTATGACCCATGACGGAGCGGTATGGGTGCTCCGGGAGAAATTCCCGGATATCGATGTATTCGGAAATATAAAGATTGGGGACAATACATTTGTGGGGGCCGATTGCACAATTCTGCCGAATACTGTCGTCGGAACGAATTGTGTAATCGGCGCCGGTTCTGTGGTAAGGGGGGAAATCCCTGATAATTCAGTGGTAATCGGCAACCCTGCCAGGGTGATTATGAAAACGCCGGTATTGGAAAAATTATTGTTGTTTCACAAACACAGGGTGGATATCAAAGCCCTGTCCCCTAAAGAAAAAGAGGCGGTCCTCCTGCGTCACTTCGGGCTCTCGCCCGCGTCGTGACGGCAAAAGAACCGCCCTCTTTATACCGGATATTAGTTGGCAACTTCGACTAAGGAGGAGGCGTAGTCATAGTTACTGCCGCCAAGCCTCTGGCTTGACTTAAAATTGCCGCTGGTATCCAGAGTGAAAACCTGGACATCTGTTTGGCCGCCGGCGACGGTCTCGGCGAATCCAACCATCACCAAATCACCGCCGGATGTCTCTGTAATACTCACATCGATATCATTTTCGAGCTCGCCAAGGTTGCGCATCCAAAACGGTTTACCCCTGGAATCGACTTTGTAGACCAAAAAGTCGCAACCGCCGTTGGTGAATGATTCAGTGTAACCGGAAATCACATAGTTTCCGTCCGCTGTCTGCCGGGATTTCATACCGAAATCATCATTGGTGCCGCCATAGTTTTTCCGTCCCTGTTTCTTGCCGTCGTTCCTGATTTTATAAATAAGATAATCAGTACCGCCGAACGTGAAAGAACGGGAGTAACCGGTTAACAAGCAACCGCCGTCAGCGGTAGCCTCAACGTCGGTACACACATCGTCATACGTACCGCCAAGGTTTTTGAACCACAAGGCGTTGCCCTGAATATCCAGCTTATAGAGCATGAAGTCTTTGGCGCCGTTTGTAAAAGATTCGGAATAACCTGCCACATAAAAATTGCCGTCTGTAGACGCTGTGATAGCATTGGCCTGATCGTTCTGAACACCGCCGAAATTATTCCTCCAGGTGACATTTCCGTTGGCAGCCAACCGGTAAACCAGAAAATCGGTACCGCCATTGGTCAAAGAATCGCTATAACCAGCCACGACGCAACCGCCGTCCGGTGTGGGAGCCACGCCAACAGCCCTGTCGTCGCCTGCGCCGCCGAAGTTTTTACGCCACACAACCGAGCCGGCGACATCCAATTTGTAAATCAGGAAGTCATTTCCACCGTTTGTATAGGAATTACCGTAACCTACGAGAATATAGCCGTTATCCGTAGTCCGGGTCAATCCCAATCCCACATCGTCGCCGGCGCCGCCAAAGTTCTGCCGCCATAATTCAACCCCATTGCCATTGGTTTTGTAGAGCAAAAAATCGGATCCGCCATTGGTATAGGAATTAGAATGGCCGAGAATCATATACCCGGGTCCCGCCGGAATTTCCGTATCGCTCTTGACAATGGTGAATATCCCATTGCTGGTATCGGAAACCGATCCGGCCGTATCGGTGACTCTCACCAAACAACTGGAAGACGTAGCGCCGGGAACCGGCCATGAATAGGCGCCGTCATTATATACCTGATCGGCGATCAACGCCCAGGCCCCCCCGTTATTCAGAGAGTACTCCAATTTTACTTTGTCAATGGCGCCGGCTGAACTCCAGGTTACGTTATAAGAGCTTCCGGCTTCGATACTTTCACCGCCGTTTGGAGCGGTTAATTGCAGTTCCGGTTGCACAAGCTGCGGATCGATGGAAAACACATTGTCACTGGTGTCGGAAGCGGATGGATCGGCCGCGTCGCTGACTCTCGCCAAACATTGGGCGGACGTGGTGGTGGGTAGAGTCCAATTGTAATTACCGTCATTGGGAGTGGAAGAGGCGATGGTCAGCCAACTGCCGCCGTTGTCCAGCGAATATTCCACTTTCACGTAACCGGAGAGCCCGCTGGCTTTCCATTTGATCTGGTTTAGCGTACCTTCGATCCAGGATTCACCGCCATTGGGAATGGTGATAGTGACGGTCTTCTGCACCGGCGGTTCATACAGGCTACGGCGCGGATGAGGATAAACGTAAGGGGTGTAGCCGGGACGGGGAGTGTCTCTGTGGTAGTCGCGGTCCTTCAACAGTCGGTCCGGACTTTCATAATAGGTGTAGAATTCCATGAGCCCGGAATTCGACGGATCGAACGACACATAATCGTTGTCCCATTCAAACAGGTCGCCGGCCGCCGACTGGGCGTCTATCCCCGTATGGTTGGGTCCCAAATTTTTTCCACTTTCCCAACCGACCTGGTAAGAAATAGGATAAGGACCGTCGTCCGGGAAATGAACAAACACAAATAGCTCAAAACCGAAACGGTAAGCTTCGAACTTATTGTTGTGCACAATTCCTTCACCGCCGCGGAATCCAATGGCGCTCCGCACCAACCAAGAACGGGGATCAATGCCCGGAGTGGCGATGGGAGTGCCGTCTTTAAATACTGTATTGTACAAATGGTTGTTATACACCTCATAAGCGCGGGAGCTGAAATAATTGCTCGAATAACCGAGAGTACCGCCCCTGGCCTCATGGGCGTCGATCGCATGCCCCCAAAGATTGTCCACTACCTCGTTGTAACGGAACACATAACGGGCCGCGCCTCCACCGCATACCGAATGACGGTGCTCGCTAAAATAGTTGTTCTCGATAAAAATAAAATTACCGGTCCCAAATTCTGGATCCGGCACCCATTCATTATTATTACCATAAACAGACACGCCGTACCCCAGGTCCACCTTGTATTTATAATTATGAATAAACTCATTGTTATAAATCAAACCATTGGCCATCCTGTCCCGGTGCATAACCCGGATACCGGCGGCGCCGAAATGTTCAAACCGGCAGTTGGTGACGACGAATCCCCTTGTATTGTCAATACGAACGCCATTGTCGGCGGCAAGCGACCCGCCGTCGCCGGTGGCGTAACAGGGAATCTGCCCCTTGAAATAGATATCCGAAATCAGCAGATCGCCGATTTCATCGGTAGACACGTTCACATAGATAAACATCCGCCAGGTCCAACTGGCCAATGTACTGTCCGACACATCTTCGCGGCGGTACAATTCGGTTCCCCCCGGGCCTTTACCCTGACCTCTAATGGTGATGAATTTATTGACAACCACATGGCCATCCACGAAAAACTCACCGGCCGGAAGCACCACCTCGTCCCCCGGCAAAGCAGCGTCCACCGCCGCCTGGAAATAGGGTTGCAAGTTATGGTGATCTCCAGGATCGGTCACGTCGATCACCTTTGCCGACAGTCCCAACGGTACCATTGCCAGCATCAAAACTAATATACTAAGTAGATTTTTTATTTTCATCCAATATAACCTCCAATTCGAGTTAGGCCTATAGAGAGCAGGAATGATGCCAGGCGCGGCAAAAAAATTCTTATTTATTGATCGACTCTCAAAACGCTGATTATATATTGGTCGCAGCATCTACACACAAAAAAAGACCCCCTTTGTCTGAGACACGATACCCTGTTTCAACCACTGTCTTTACACATGCAGGGGTTTACACAGTGTAAAGTTGTAAAGTAAAAATTGAATTGCCGGGAAGTTGAAAAATTTGTTTTTCCAATTAATATTAAGGTTATGCTATACCTTCTGTACCTGCGTAACGGGTTCATTAAAAAATTCCCGTTAAACAAGAAGAACATCACGCTGGGGAGATCGAAATCAAATGATTTTTATCTCGATGAAAATTTTGTATCCAAAAAGCACGCGGCCATCACAGTCCTGGATGAAACAATCGAAATCGAAGACCGGGGATCCACAAATGGCACGTTCATCGGCTACCAAAAAATCACCCGCTCCAGTTTGTCCTTAGATCAGGACTTTCGCATCGGCCATATTAGATTCTTTTTAAAAAAGGGCAATGCCCGTGAGTTGGTCCTATCGAACAAAATTCATCCGGTGCTTCAGAAACTCTCCAAAGCCATAGCCACGCCTTCGGAAAAGACACAGGCGGCCCTGAGTCTTTTGTATAAAGAACCACTGGCGGAGATGCTGAGTATCGGCTTCAGCATGTCCGACACAGAAAACATTCTCGGCTACGCGGGAAAACTTCTGGACAAAGTGTTGCGGGAAGGTTGCCTGGTATTGGCCAGGCGAGAACGCCACACCACTAAAATCATATCCGCCTGGAACCCCATCACCCCCTTCAGCCGGGATATCAATGAGATTGAGCAAACAGAACAAATTTTCAACCGCCATGTTCTGAACCACGCGGTGAAATCCGGTCGCTTCGCCACTTCGTTTCCGGTAAATTGGAATGGAGATCCCGCCGCCCTTGTCTATATTACCGGTAACTCCGAACCAGTGGAAATGGGAATCACCGAATTCCTGGAGGTGCTGTCGGTGGAGATCGAAATCATCCGCTCGTTAATGCAGCAAAACAAATCCAGCGAGCCCCGCAACCGCGCCCAACAAATCCCGGAGATTATCACCGCCAACAAAGAGATGATCAGCCTGTTGGGACGATGTAAAAAAATCGCCAAAAGCGACCTTTTCACTCTCATTGAAGGCGAAACCGGGACAGGCAAAGAACTCGTCGCCCAATTCATCCACAAAGAATCCCCCCGAAGCGAAGGGGAATTTGTCGGCCTCAATTGCGCCGCCATACCGGAAAATCTCATCGAGATCGAATTGTTCGGCCACGAAAAGGGCGCGTTTACAGACGCCAGCACCAGCCGCAAAGGTAAATTGGAAGTGGCGTCGGGCGGCACATTGGTGTTGGATGAAATCGGCGACATGCCGCTCAACTTGCAAAGTAAATTATTGCGGGCCATCCAGGAAGGGAAGTTTTACCATCTGGGGGGTAACACCCCCATCAATGTGGATTTGCGCATCATTTGCCTCACCAATAAAAGCATCAAAGACTTGATCGAAAAACAACTCTTCCGCGAAGACCTCTATTACAGAATTTCCCACGTGGTACTTAAAATTCCCCCTTTGAGGGACCGCAAAGAGGATGTCATTCCCCTTATCAATCATTTTGTCACCGTATTCTCTCAAAAACACGCCATCGCCATACAGGGCTTCTCCAACCAGGCCACCCAGGCCATGGAGATCTACCCCTGGCCAGGCAATATACGGGAGTTGGAGAATGAAATCAAAAAGATCATGAATCTGGCGGAGGATGAAGATATGATCGACCTCCATGACCTGAAAGAGGAGATCACATTTTACTATGGCCGTCATTTTAGAGTCAGACACGACGAAGGCCAATCGGAAAAAAAACTCATTCTGGAACTTCTGGAAACATATAAGTGGAACAAGAGCATGGTGGCCCGCGAGTTGGGAATCAGCCGGCCGGCGCTCTATGAAAAGCTGAAAAAATATCAAATCCAATAATCCCAAAAAAAATTTTTTTTTAATTGTTTTTTTCCCGAAACGATATATATAAATATTGATAGACAAGGGGAGAAAGATGTTAGTCAACAATTTTTTGGAAGAGTCCGCCCAACGATTCCCGGAAAAACCAGCGGCATGGTACCGGGATCAATGGATCACGTTTGGGGAATTGGAGGCAATGGCCAATAAAATCGGTAACCTTCTCAAAGATGAGGGGATTCGCCGGGGAGACCGGGTGGCGTTATTGTACGAAAATTCATTTCATTATATTGCCGCTTACTATGGAATTTTAAAAGCCGGAGCCGTGACCGTGGCCCTCAACACCGACACCACGGCCGACGCCCTCGCCTACACCCTCAACCATTCCGGCGCCCGCGCCATCATCACCAATCAGAAATATTCGCGTCATCTATTGCCCGCCTTACCCAGGATTCCGGACCTCGAACATGTAGTGATCCAACAGGATGATTTGTCCAAATACCATGAGATCGGCCATATCCATCCGGTACGTCTGGAAGATGTACTGCAACAGGGAAAAGGGACACCGCCCAATGTCCGCTGCATCGACATCGACCTGGCCTCCATTGTCTACACCTCCGGGTCCACCGGCGATCCTAAAGGAGTCACTCTGAATCATCTGAACATCGTCGCCAACACCCGCTCCATCGTCGAATATCTCCAGCTCACCTCCGAGGACCGCATCATGGTGGTACTGCCGTTCTATTATATCTATGGCAAGTCGCTGCTGAACACCCATTTTTTCACCGGCGGCTCTGTGGTATTGGACAACCGCTTTTCCTATCCGCAGGTTATCCTGGAAACAATGGAAAACACCAACGTCACCGGCTTCTCAGGAGTACCCTCCACCTTTATGATCTTATTGAATAAATCCGCCATTCGCAGCTATACATTCGACTCTCTTCGCTATATCACTCAGGCCGGCGGCGCCATGGCGCCGGCGGTTCAAAAAGAGGTGGCTGAAGTCTTTCATCCGGCCAAAGTATTCATCATGTACGGCGCCACCGAAGCATCCGCTCGCCTCTCCTATTTGGACCCCCGTATGCTGCAGCAAAAATGGGGCTCCATCGGCAGAGGAATACCCAATGTCGATCTCTTTGTGGCGGACGAGTCGGGGAACCGATTGCCCCCCAACCAACCGGGTGAAATCGTAGCCCGCGGCGCCAATTTGATGGTGGGATATTGGCGCGATCCGGAAGGGACCGCCCAGGTGATGAAGCATGGATTGTACTACACCGGCGATTTGGGAATCGAAGATGAGGACGGCTACTTTTTTGTGGTGGGCCGCAGCAAAGATATCATCAAACCCGGAGGACTCAGAGTCAGCGCCAAAGAGATCGAAGAAGCGCTTCTGGAATTGAAAGACATCCACGAGGCGGCGGTCATCGGAGTCGAGGACCCTGTGTTGGGAGAAGCGGTCAAAGCCTGTATCGTACCCCGCGAGAACGCTTCGTTGGACCAGGGGCAGGTGGAAAAATTCCTTAAACGCAAACTCCCCCCCTACAAACAACCGAAATATTATCGGTTCCTGGAATCATTGCCGAAAAACGAATCCGGCAAAGTGCTCAAACAAGTGCTCAAAGCCCAGGAAAAACAAAATTAACTGAAGGGGAAGCACATGACATTGGCAGAAGCGTTTCACCGCGAAATGGAAGAATTTGACGCCGCCGCCCTGGTGGCGGAAGTCAGCGGCAGGATCAGGGAGATATTGATACACCGGCTCAAACGCCGCGGAATTATCGTCGGACTATCCGGCGGCATCGACAGTAGCGTCACCGCCGCGTTGGCGGTCGAAGCGGTGGGCAACCGGCGGGTAGTGGCCATTCTAATGCCCGAGCGCCATTCATCGCCCGACACCCTGGAGATGAGTCAATTGGTGGCCCACCATTTCAAAATCCCCACAGAACATGAAGATATCACCGCGATTCTGGAAGCTGTGCGATTCTATCCCCGGTATTCCCAGGCAGTTCAACAGGTGATCCCCGGCTATAGGGACAGTTGGACCTCCAAAATTGTACGGACCAATATCATTGAGAACAAAAGCCTCGCACTATTCTCGCTTGTGGCCCGCTCGCCGGACGGAACCGTTGTGGAAGAACGGCTGCCGCTACACGCCTATTTGCAGATTGTAGCAGCCACCAATTTCAAGCAGCGGATTCGCAAGATGATGGAGTACTATTACGCCGACCGCTTCAATTTCGCAGTCGCCGGAACTCCCAACCGGCTGGAATACGACCAGGGCTTCTTTGTCAAACAAGGAGACGGGGCGGCGGATCTAAAACCCATCGCCCACCTCTATAAAACACAGGTATACAAATTGGCGGAATATCTGGGAATTCCCGACACAATTCGCAATCGCCCTCCCACCACAGACACCTATTCTATGCCCCAAAGCCAGGACGAATTCTACTTCTCACTCCCCTACCGCCAGATGGACCTCTGCCTGTTCGCCAAGAACAAGGGATTCGCAGTGGAAGAGACAATGGAATTGTTGGGATTGACAGCCGAGCAAACACAGCGGGTGTTCGACGATATAGACACCAAACGATCCACCACCAGATATCAACACTATCCTCCGCTATTGATGGAGGAGATACCGGAGATTGGAGCTTTGTGACCGGGGAGGAATGGATGAAGGATACAATGGATTTAAAATTTGCGGATGTAAAGGACCAGACACGCGAATACATAAGAGATGCGTTTCTTTTGGGGACCGGCTATATGGATGTGCCGGACAACGGTTCGCTCCTCGAATTGGGGATCATCGATTCCACAGGCGTTTTGGAGTTGATGCAATTTTTGTGCGACAAGTTCGGCATTCAAATCGAAGACGAAGAAATCTTGCCGGAAAATCTTGATTCGCTGGAAAATATCGGCAGGTTCGTGGTGTCAAAAAAGAGTGATCTCTCCTGTTAAACCAGCGGTCCGACAAAATGATGATGCAATAGCTGCATAGAGGCGATTCCCACCAGCGCCATATCATCGCGAGCCGATGGATGCAGCCTGGGCGCATTGATTTTCGCCAGCAGGCTATTGACTCTTTGAGGATCAAAATAACCGGCCCGGATCAACGCTTCCGGCGTCAGCACTTGAGCCGCCAGACAATCCCGGTTCCTGAAACATTGGGAAATCGGCGCCCGGTACGGTTGTTTCTCGCGATTGACGACCGAAGAGGGAAGCAGATGACGGAACGCCTGCTTTAGGATGTACTTTTCGTTGAGCGCGCGCAGCTTGTACTTTGGCGGAATCGTGGTGGAGAATTCCACCAACCGGTGGTCCAGGAACGGAAACCTCCCCTCCACCGAATGGCCCATCATCATACGGTCCCCTTGCGAGGAAAGCAGGTAACCGGACATAAAGAGCGTGGCCTCGAGGTATTGGGCGCGGCATAAAGGATGCCAGTCCATGATCTCACTGTCCACAAACGCCTGGATCTCCCCCATCACCCTCTCTTTGGAAAAATCTTGCCGGAATTGGTCTCTAAAATACAGATGAGTGGAACTGGTATTGTGCCAGCGGATTTGGTGTGAATAAAACATATCCTCAGTATCGGTCAAACCCCGTTTGAAGAACATCTGCCAAAACGCCCCGGTGCGGGGATCCTTGTCGATATAGGGATAGAGTGACAATAACAACAACGGCCGGATCCGCGACGACGGCGACTCGGCCCAGAAGCGGCGAATCTTGTCCTCTTTGAAAATATTGTACCCACCGAAAAATTCATCCGCCCCTTCGCCGGTGAGCACCACTTTGATGTTGTGCTGCCGCACCAATTGAGAGAGCAGGAACAAAGGCGCCGGCGCGGTGCGGACCAGCGGCTTCTCGGCGAAGTAGACCACATCGGCAAAACTGGCGCCGATCTTTTCAGCATCCACATCCACCGACACATGGCGGGTGTCCAGGCGCTTGACCATCTCATACTGATAGGTCCGTTCATCGTATTGGGGATCGGAAAACACAACCGAAAAGGTCTGAAATCCGTTATGGTGATCGCGCCTGGCAATGGTTGAGATAATGGAAGAGTCGATGCCCCCGCTCAAATACGACGCCACCGGCACATCCGCCCGCAATCGCAGAGCCACCGCGTCATCCAGCAATTCCTCCAACCGCCGGCAATAATAATCCAGAGGTTTATCCTCCAGTTCTCCACACTTCGGATACTTAAGCTTCCAATACTGCTCCATTGAAGTCTTGTGAGGCGTTACCACCATCACCGACGCCGGCGGTAACTCGGAGATGGAGTCGAACACAGTGCGCGGCGGAATAGCGACCCAGGTGGTAAATACCTGTTCCACACCGAATGGATCGATGCGAGCTTCGATTTGGGGATGAGACAACAACGACTTGATCTCCGAAGCGAAGACCAGACTCCCATCGCCCGTCTGCGAATAAAACAACGGCCGGATTCCCAACCGGTCCCGCGCCAACACCAATCGTCTCTCTTTCCCATCCCACAACGCGATGGCGAATTGCCCGTTTAAAGCCTGCAAAAACTGGAGCCCGAACTCCTCATAACAATGGACCAACACCTCGGTATCGCTCTTTGTATAAAATCGGTGTCCTCTAGCTTCCAGCATGTCCCGAAGCTCCAGATAATTGAATATTTCCCCATTAAAAACCACTGCGACGCTTCGGTCCTCATTGAACACCGGTTGCCTTCCACTATCCAAATCTATGATGGATAGGCGGCATTGTCCCAGACCGATCATTCCATCGATATAATAGCCCCGTTCATCCGGCCCCCGGTGGCGCAAACGGTCCACCATCTTCGTCAAGACGGCTCGGTCCGCTGTGGCGCCAGTTTTAACATGGTACACTCCGGCAATCCCACACATAGCACTCCTCTCCAAATGCCCCGGCGATACGCCGGGTTACTCGTTTAGTACTAGTATAATATAAGTTACGGAATTTTTCACTTGCGAACTATTTTTGGGGGAATTGCCGGCGATTGATATGACGTTCCCTTATACCCATCGCCGGCTCAGATTGCTGTTAGTTTACTTTTTTGACCCAGTTGAACGGATCAGCTTCGATCCCGTATTGAACACCGGTCAATTTGTCGAATAGTTTTTGGGTAATGTCACCGCTCTTTTCACTGATGACATATTCCTTGCCATTGTAGTTGAGTTTGCCCACCGGGCTGATCACAGCGGCGGTACCGGCGCCGAACGCCTCAGTCACCTTGCCGGCTTCGATCCCCGCGACGATCTCATCGATGGCCAGAGCTTTCTCTTCCACCTCGATTCCCATCTCAGGTCCCAACTGCAACACGGAATTACGGGTAATACCCCGCAGAATGCTGCCGCTCAACATCGGAGTCGCCAGCTTCCCGTCAATGACAAAGAAGATATTCATAGCTCCAACCTCTTCGATATAGCGATGCTCTTTGGCGTCCAACCACAACACCTGACTGCACCCTTTTTCCTTCGCCATTTTGGAAGCCAACAAACTACCGCCGTAATTGCCGCCGGCCTTTGCTTCACCGGTTCCGCCCAGAGCGGCGCGGGAATAACCGTCCGACACCCACAGTCCCACAGGATTAAATCCTTCGGCAAAATAGGGACCCACAGGCGACAAAATAATAAAGAACAAATAATGGTCCGCCGGGCGCACACCCAGGACCGGTTCAGTGGCAATCACCGCCGGACGCATATACAGAGCCGCGCCCCGCACACTGGGGATCCAGCGCTCTTCTAGTTTTAGCAATTCATATTCCGCTTGCAAAAACATCTCTTCGGTAATTCCAGGCATGCACATCCGCTCGAGCGAGCGGTTTATGCGACGGGCGTTCTCTTCGGGCCGGAAAAGCAGGATGTCGCCCTCGGCGTTCTTGTAGGCTTTTTGCCCCTCAAACACCTCCTGTCCGTAGTGCAACACACTGGAGGCAGGATCCATCATCAACGGCTGGTAGGGTTTGATCTCAGGGTTAACCCAGCCTTTATCGCGGTAAAATTCCATAGTGAACATATAATCGGTGAAATTGGTCCCGAATTTCAACTTTAGCGGATCTTCGGGTAGCGTTTTTAGTTTTTCACCTGGCAAAAGTGTCTTTTTAATTTCCATATGACCTCTCTATTTTATTTTCGAATTGAATTTCCGACTTTAGTTATAATTAACAATAATAAAAAACCAACTGAAAGTCAACACCAGCTCCTATTTTTTCACAATCAAAGAGGAAAAGCGACACGGACCCGGTGGACAAAGTGGACCCGGCGGACACTCCGCCTCGATAATCCCCCACTCGCCACATCCACTGGGTCCACTGCTCTTCTAAAAAATTATTTTTTTTGTTGACAAAAGGGACGCTCTTATACTAAATTAACCATATGGTTAAACTAATTGGTTGGTTAAATTGACAATTGAAGATAACACACAACAAAAAATCTTGAAAGCGGCATTGACGGAGTTCTCGATTCATGGCTTCGGCGGCGCCCGGATAGAAACCATCGCCAAAAACGCCGGCGTTAACAAAGCCATGATCTTTTATTACTTTTCGTCTAAGAAAGAGCTTTACAAAATCATTGTTCAGCAGGTCTTCTCCTCCATTGCGCCGCAATTGCTCCAATTGATCGAAGCCAAACCCACGGCTACGGAGTTTCTGGAAAAAGCGCCGGAAATATATATCTCGTTTCTGGCCAAAAACCAGGACTACTTTCGCATGATCGGAATGGAATTGCTACAGAACGCCGACAATATCGCTTCAACAGTAAAAGTTGTACTGGCGGACAACTTAGAAGTTCCCCTGCCCCGCCAACTGCGGGCTATCATCCGCGCATGGTATGACGAAGGCCAAATCAGCGAACCGGACCCCATTCAATTCATGATCAATGTCATCTCCCTCTCCATCCTCTTTTTCATCGCCCGGCCAATGGTTCACCTCTTATTCGGACAATCGGAAGACAAAGACTTCTTCGAAAAACGCATCAATAGCGTTGTCAATGTATTAAAAAACGGGATGTTAACATGAAGAAAACAATCATCGCACTCACATTGGGGATACTGCTCCCCACTCTATGTTCAGCGGAGATTCCGCTTCAGCGAGCCATCGAGAAAGGAATCCAACTGGACGCCGCAGTCAGAAATCAACGACTGGAAGAACAAAACCGGGCGTTGGAATACACAACCGCTCAAAAAAACCGCTTGTTTTCAGTGAAAACAGGCGCCTCATACCGTTATCAATCGGATCAAATGGAGATCCAGGTACCGGGCTTGTTGCCCCCCACCGCAATCGGCACCAAGCACCAATTCGATATCAAGCTCTCGGCCACGCAGCCTATCTTCACCGGCAATAGCCTCGCCAACGCCGTCAAATCCCAGGAGATTCTACGGGCCATTTCAGCCAAACAAACCGAACTAGCGCGAATCGAGGCGGCCTCGCGCATCAAGGGGTCTTACTTCAATTACCGGATGCTGAACCAGAGACGGGCATCGCTCGAAGCCCTGCTGGGCCGCTTGAATCTCCATCATCAAAGACTCGAACACTTTTTCGCCGAGGATTTAGTCAAAAAGAGCGACCTGTTGGAAACCGAAGTCAGAATCCAGGAGCAGAAGCTCATGCTGGAAACCCTGGACAATGCCATCAACCGCGAAGCCCTCAATTTCAAGACTCTCTGCGATGTTGACATCTCCGCCATCCAACCGGACTACACCGAGACGATCTCGGGCTTCGACAAGGCCTTTGAACATTTTCTCAGCCATCATCCGCTGATGGCCGCGTTCCAGCAACGGCTTCAATTGATGGGGGTACGGAAAGCCATGGTCAAAGGGGAATACCTGCCGCAAGTGGCGGGATTTGCCGAGCTCCATTACGGCAAGCCGGGGATTGATTTTTTCAACGACCAATGGAGCTTGTACTTCCAGGGGGGCGTCTCCGTCGCCTGGAACCTGTTTAATTGGAACAAACAAACACGCGACGCCGCCATCGTGGACCACGAAGCGGAAAAGATCCAGAACGAAAAAGAAAATTTCATCAAACAATCCCGACAGGCTCTGCGTCAACTCTACGACACACTCTCGTCGGTGGAAAAGCGATTGGCCATCACCGGCCGTTTGATCGAAGTGAGCCGGGAGGATCTGGAATTGAAAGAGCAATTGGCGGCGGAGCACCAACTGCCCAACATCGACTACCTGGCGGCGTTGGCCACACTGGAAAGTTACCGGGCCAAACAGAGCGAAGCGGACGTGCAATTGCAATTGCTCAAGACCCAAATCAATACGTTAATCGCAAACGTGGAGGAATAATCATGAAGAAAAAAACATTCTATTATAAAGCATTACTTTTAATCATCCCGCTGGTCCTTCTGATCGGCTGCTCGACAGGCGACACTGGAGAGATCAAGGCGCCGGGCCTGGTAAACGGCGTGGTGGTGAATTTAAAAGCCGCGGCTTCCGGCGCCGTCGAAGCGGTGAATGTATCCGAAGGCGCCATCGTCACAAAAGGGCAAGTCATCGCCGTCATCGACAGAAAAAAAACCGACAATAAACTGGAAGCCCTGGTTATCAATCAAAAAGAGCTGGAGATCAACCGTCGGAACCTGCGTCAATCATTGAACTACATCAACGCCAACATCAAGTACCTGGACAACCAGGTCGAACGCTTCCGCCGCTTGCGGGAAAAGAAGGCGGTTTCGGGCGAAAAATTGGAAAGCATGGAACTACGGCTATTGCAAGCCAAAACGTCCCGCAGCGATATCCGTTCCAAACTGGAAGCCCTGGAGATTCAAGAAGAAAAACTGCGAAATCAAAAAAACATGCTGGAATTGGTACTCAAAGACCATCAAGTGGAAGCGCCGGGCGCCGGCGTTGTGATCGAAACCTTCATCTCCGTAGGCGAGATGGCGATGCCCGGCACAGCGGTGGCGGACATCATCGATACCTCCAGTCTCTACATCGAACTCTTCATCGAAGAGCGGGAAATAACACAGTTGAAATTGGGCCAGACAGTGGACATCAATGTGGACGGCATCAAAGACAAGACGTTTGAGGGCTCCATCACGGCCTTCGGCAAAAAAGCGGAGTTCTCTCCCAAATACATCATTTCCGAAAAAGAACGGGAGGCTCTGCTCTACAAAGTGAAGGTTGGAATCAACAGCGATTACGACGTGTTCAAGATCGGTATGCCGGTAACCGTTGTGCTAGCGACCAAAGGATAAGCGCCCATCATGCTGCAATTGGAACACATCAGCAAATCCTTCGGCTCCATCCAGGCATTGACCGACGTCTCCCTTCACATACCAAAGGGGAAAATCACAATCCTGGCGGGCGCCGACGGAGCCGGCAAATCCACCCTGTTTAAAATCCTTATCGGACTGGTGAAACGGGACAAGGGCGACATCATCCTCGACGGCGCCGATATCGGCGGCGATCACAGCAAGATCACCGCCGTCACCGGCTACATGCCCGAGCGTTTCTCCCTCTACCCGGACCTCAGTATCGAAGAGAACATGAATTTTTTCGCGGATATCAACAAAGTCTACCTGCAGCGACGGGAAAAATTAAAGCAGCGACTGTTGGAAACCACCGGCCTCCTCCCGTTCCGCAAGCGCAGGGCCGGCGCATTGTCCGGCGGCATGAAGCAAAAGCTCGCCCTCTCCACCATCCTCCTCTCAGCGCCACGATTTGTCATCCTGGACGAGCCCACCACCGGCGTGGATCCCCTGTCGCGAATCGAATTCTTCAACATCATCCGCGACCTCAAAGACGAAGGCAAGACCATCATCATCTCCACCCCATATCTAGACGAAGCGGAGCACGGCGATTACATCGTGTTCTTGAAGGACGGCCGCGTCATCAAGCAAGACACCATCCAGAACTTGAAAGATCAATTCCCCGCCCGCCTCTACAAAATCCACCCCGACGGCAACATCTTCGAAATTTTGGAATCACTGAAGCGGCGCAAAGAACTGCGGGACAATGTTTACGTCAGAGGCAACACCATTAAATACCTGCAAACCGGCGACAAGGACTATCTATCCCTCATCCCCCACACCAAAGCCGAATTGGAGAAACCCAAACTGGAAGACATCTACATCTTCTACGAAAAGACCTCCGCCCCAGCCGGCGGAACAACAGGATAAAGAACCATGCACCAGGCAAACGACTATATCATTCAAGTCAACCAATTGACCAAACGCTTCGGCCGCTTCACCGCCGTCAACAATGTCAACTTCAATATTCGCAAAGGCGAAATTCTCGGCTTCCTGGGTCCCAATGGCGCCGGCAAGACCACCACCATCAAAATGATCAACGGTCTGTTGAAAATCACCTCCGGAGCCGTCACCGTCAAAGGGATGGACGCGGAAAAACACCGCAAAAAAATAAAAGCCATCATGGGCTACATGTCCCAGAAATTCTCGCTCTATCCCCTGCTCACATCGCTCGAGAACATCGAATTCTTCGGCGGCGTATCGGGACTCTCGAAAGTCGCCATCAAAGAAAAACAGCGGGAGGTACAGTCCCAAATCCCACCGGACATTCTCAAGCAGCAGGTCAAAGACATTCCGCCGGGCATCAAACAAAAGATCGCCCTCTTTGTCTGCTTGATGCCGGACCCGGAAATCATCTTTCTGGACGAACCCACCTCCGGCGTGGACCCGGAAGTGAGGCGGGAGTTCTGGCATGAGATTTACCGTCTGAAAAAACAGGGGAAAACCATATTGGTCAGTACCCACAATCTGGACGAAGTGGACTTCGCCGACCGGATTCTCATCATCCACAAGGGCAATTTGATTGTGGAGGGTGAACCGGAGCGCCTGCTCCAGCTCCACCAAAAAGAGTCCATCGAACAATTATTCAAGGATGCGATATTGAACCATGAAACGCACTAAAGCAGTCATCATCAAGGAATTCGCCCATATATTCAGGGATCCAGCCAGCCTCACCATCGTGTTTTTGATGCCGGTGCTGATGATTTTTATCTTCGGTTACTCCATCAGCTACGACCTCAACCGCATCGACGCAGGCTTCATCGACCATTCGCAGAGCGACCTCTCGCAGCGATTGATCGATAAATTCACCAACAACTCCTATTTCGTGATGCACGACCTCAAAGCCCAATACCCGGATCCCATCAAACAAGGAGAGGAGTTTCTCAAATCCGGAACCCTCAAAGAGGTGATCATCATCCCCGCGGATTTCAGCCGGAAAATCAGGGACAACCGCAAAGCCGAGGTGGGACTCATCATCGACGGCTCCGACTCCAACGTCGCCAACCTGGTCTACCAATACAACGACCTCATCATCCTGGAATTCATCTCCCAACTCCGCAACCTCAAAGATTCGCTCAAAGTCAGCACCAAAGTCTATTTTAACCCGGAGGTCAAGAGCGCTTTTTTCTTTATTCCCGGCCTCATCGCCTTGTTATTGGTGATGATTTCAGCCATGCTCACCTCCCTGAGCATCACCCGCGAGCGGGAATCGGGTTCCCTCGACCTTGTGTTCATCTCCCCCTTACGGTCGCACGAGATCATCATCGGCAAAACCATCCCCTATATTTTCGTGGCCCTGATGGACGGTATCATTATTCTGCTCTTCGCCCGCTTCTGGTTCGGGATCCCCTTTAAAGGAAGCTTGCTGGTATTGCTTCTGTTCTCACTCCTCTATATCATCACCGGATTGTCGCTGGGGATTTTGATCTCCACCGCCGCTCCCACCCAGAAGAGCGCCATGTTCGTCACATTATTGATCACCCTGTTGCCGTCGGTCATGTTATCGGGCTTCATATTCCCCCTCGATTCGCTAGCGGCTCCGCTTCGGGCGATATCCTATATTGTGCCGGCCACCTATTTCTTGAAAATCATCCGCGGCGTGATCCTCAAAGGGGCGGAGCTCCGCTACTTTGTGGTGGAAGGGCTGGCGATGGTAGGGATGAGTGTGTTTTTACTCGCGGTGTCCACAATAAAATTCAATCGAAACAGGAAACAATCGGCATGAGACTATTTTATTTGGTAAAAAAAGAACTGATCGAAATCTTCCGTCAAAAAGAGCTGTTGCCTCTTTTATTCATCGCCCCGATCATTCAGATCATCATCCTGGGCTATGTGGTGCGCACCGATATCGAGCATGTCCCGGTGGAAATTGTCAATCTCTCCTCCAACCAGTCGGCGCACATGATCATCAACCGCATCGCGAGCACCCCCCTCTTCGACGTCAAGTCCATCTCCAGGCACCCCCCCACCCATGTGATGGACACCCTAAAAAAGGGACGGGTCAAAGCGGTGATCGTGTTCAGGGATTCATTCGACAAAAAAAAGAGTCCCCTCAAATACCCGGAAATCCAAATCCTGATGGATGGGATCGACTCCAACACCTCCGCCATCGCCGCCGGCTATTTCAATGGAATCATCAAAAAATACATACTAGAAGACATCGAATCCACCGGCCTGTCGCTTCCAGTGCAAAGCAAACCCCTGATCCGCTTCAATCCCGAATTGCGCAGCATCAACTACATGGGCCCCGGGATCGTTGGACTACTGCTCACCATACTGTCGTTGCTACTGACCTCCATGTCCATTGTACGGGAAAAGGAACAACAAACCATGGACACGTTGCTGATATCCCGGCTCACCCCGTTTGAAATCTATTTGGGCAAAGCTCTTCCCATGGGGATTATCGGTCTCATCCAGATGAGTTTGGGCATCGTGGTGGTCCTGCTTTGGTTCGGCATTCCTGTGCGGGGGAACATCGGCTACCTACTACTCTCCGCCGTGATCTTCCTGGCCGCCATTCTCTCATACGCCCTGTTGATCTCCACCATCACCAGCACCCAACAGCAGGCATTGTTCTTCGCCTGGTTCTCCATGGTCATGTTCATCCTCCTCTCAGGCCTGTTCACACCGGTGGAAAACATCCCGGCGGGACTCAAATTCCTGGCGGACATCAATCCGGTGCGTTACCTGATTCAGATCATCCGCGAGATCTTTCTCAAAGGAAACGGCATCGAATACTTCGTCAAAGAGCTTATAGCCTTAGCTACGATCTCGGTCGTAATCACGAGCCTATCCCTGCTGAATTTCCGCCGGTTTATTTCAAAATGACAAAACTGATTTTTCTATTTAGTCAAATTGTGTTACAATAGACTTTATTTCGTATCCCTAAACCGGGACTCACAACGATTAAGGAGTTTGATAGGATGAGAAAAGCATTAGTGATTATGATAACTATGTTACTGGTAACTGTGTCCATGTCGGCGCAGGCATTGACCCTGTCGGTTCACGCAAATACCTTCACTGCGGATAACGATGATTACAAAAACATTTACGGCTCCGGCAAATTCTTACCGGAACTGAAACTCAACGTTAGGATCAAAAACAATTTCTATTTGTGGGGCAGCTACTCTATGCTCAATACCACAGGCACCGATCCCCTTTCGTACAAAGAGGCTGAATCGACCCGGCAATTCATCGCCGGCGGCTTGATGTACCGCCTCGGTTTCATCGACGAAGGCGAATTCGCAGTAAAAGCTGAGCTGGGTGTTGTGAGTATCTCTGAGGAAGAAGATATCGAAGGAGATATCAATGAAGGATCCGGCGTCGGGTTCCAGGTGGGAATCGGTGTCACTTACGGATTCTGGAAAAAGTTTTTTGTCGAAGGCTCATTCTCCTACAATTACGCCCAGGCTGAAATCGATGGCTTCAAACAGAGACTGGGCGGCATGAAGTTTGGCCTCGGAGTCGGATTTTTCCTGGGCGGCAACAACGTCAAAACCCCCGCCGCCGAACCGATGGCAAAATAATAACATCATCATCACCGGGAACCCTCCGATGGTTCCCGGCAAAATTCAAAGTTTAATCAAGCGGAGCGGATTCCACCCGGCGGCGAGAAAAAGAGGAAATTGAATTCATCGCCCGACACATCAGGCACATTATCCTATAAAGCGTCATAGAAATTGTGTCCCAGACCGATAGTGAAGATACAACAGCCGTAGATGGCGTGTTCGATGGCGGTAATCAAGACGGACTTGGTTTTCAGATAGGTTCGGGAAAAAAGGTAGCCGCCCGCGAGGGTCAATAGTACGGCAGGTATATTATCATAGATAATATGTAAGAAAGAGAAGGACAACGTGCTGACTGCAACCTTCATCCAGGGCTCCGGGAATAGTTCGCGATAACGGTGGAATATGAATCCCCGGTAAATCACCTCCTGCGGATAGGCGGACATGAGAGGATAAAACACCATCACCATACTCCACAATTGCAACCGCTGCCGCGGAAAGTCAAACAATGCCTGGGGCCTGGTCGCCATCACCAAAATCACCAGTATGGCGAACACCAACACAAATTTCACCAATAATCCAGGCAACACCGTATCGATTTCATCCAGGTTCCACAATTCCCGATTTTTATACGCCCCATCCCGGAGCAACACCATCAACACAAAAATCGTTACAACCACCAGCGGAAAAAGCTTCGAAACTCTTACCAGATTAAAATAAAATAGCAGTGGAACTCCGGCGAATATGAGTGAAAACTCCGCCGCCAAATACACTTTTGACCGGTTCATCTATCCCCCTTACCGATACCGGTTCACACAATGCTTCCCGGTTACAATATATATAACGGCCATTCCTCTCGCTGTCAAGTCGGTTTTCCAAAAAAACACACGCTTGACAATTTGGAAGACATCCTCTTCATCGGAGTATCGCTCAAACGGTTCAAGCGCCGGGCAGCATGAGGGAAAACCTTAAAATCACCGGCTTTACAAACAAACGGTAATTGGATACAATATAGAATCCACCATTTGTGAGAAAAAATAAGGTGTCAGAAACATGAAGATATCGATACCCAGAGAAGAGATCGAACGCATCGTCAAACAATTCCAGTGCACCGAAGCACAGGCTGCCAAAGCATACTTAGACGCAAAATCCGAGTCGAACTCAGTATACGAAGAGGAGCTGGTCCGGCAACTAGGAGCGAAAAAAGGACCCGACTATAAAGAGATCCCGGTTCTCACTCCCCGCCAAATCAAGGAACACCTGGACCGCTATGTCATCGGCCAGGAAGAATACAAAAAAAGATTGTCCATAGCCGCGGCATTTCATTTCGCCATCATCCGCCACCTAGAAGAGCAAGTGGAAGAGTGTAATGTCAAACGCTTCCGCAAAAAAAACACGATTATCGCGGGACCCTCCGGCAGCGGCAAAACATATTGCGCGGAAGTGTTGGGCGATTTGCTTGAAATTCCCACCCTGATTGTGGATGCCACCGATTACACCGAAGCCGGGTATGTGGGTAAAAGCGCAGACGATATGATTCGCGAACTCATCGATATCGCCCCCGGCGGCAACCGCCAGGAAAAGGCCGATTTTGTCAACCGCTTCGGCGGTATCATCTTCATCGATGAGATCGATAAAAAAGCCAAAGACGGCAAATTGATCGGCCACGATATATCGAGAGAGGGCTTCCAGCGGGCTGTGTTAAAATTGGTGGAACGCAAGTTTGTCTCCATTGACAACCCCATGTCCCCCGCCTCCCAATTCCAGGAGGTGATGGACCGACAACGCCCCTCCGGGAAAAAACAGAAGAACATGATATCCACCGAGAAAATTCTCTTTATCGTAGGCGGCTCGTTCAAGCGTCCAACCGACGATCTCGAGAAAATTGTCAAAGAACGCTTGCGCCACCAAACCGGCAGGGTCCGGGAAGACGGCAGCGTCGTGGTGGTTGGATTCGGCGAGCCGGAACCGGAAGCTAAGGCTCATACCCTGATGAATTATTACAAAGCCGCCGGTACCGACGATTACATCCGCTACGGACTGATACCCGAGTTGGTGGGCAGGATCCCCATTCGCACCCACGTCAACCTATTGTCTAAAAACGATTTGATCCGTATTATGAGAGACACCGAAGACTCCATCATCAACCAGTACAAAGCGGAATTCAAAGCCTTTGGAATCGATGTCACCTTCACGGAAGACGCCCTCGACTTTGTGGCGGAAATCTCCGAAAACCAAAAAACCGGCGCCCGGGCATTGGTCAGTGTCTTGGAAAACATCCTCACCGACTTTCAATTCGAAATGCCCGGCTCCAATTTCAAGGAATTGCTGGTTGACGACAAACTCTGCGGCTCCTCAAAAGACGTCCTGTTAAAGATGCTCGAGAAATCACCCTTTGTCGATTATATCGAAACCTTCAAAAACGAATTCGGCATCGAATTGGTATTGGGACCCGACGTGCAGGAATTCATCGGAAGATACGCCGCCGAACATAACATCCAGGTCTCCGCAGCGGTCAAGGAACTCTTGAGCAAGGCCGCCTCCCTCAATTATATGGACATCACCGGGACATTCGAGGTGACGGTGGAGATGTTGGAAGACCCCAAATATTTTGACACCTTATTCGCCAAATGGTATCAAGAGGTCAATCTAGAGCGGAAAAAGAAGCAATTGGAAGAAGATAAGAAACAGGCGCAGGAATTGGTTCAAGACGAAACCGAAGAATAATCCGGCCCTATCATGCTCACCATCCACTGCGGTTGTTGCAAAAGCAAGGTGTTCAAGTACCTTAAAGTAGGTAAGGGCCGCGTTCTAACTTGCTGGAAGGACAAGATCAAGAAAGACTATTCCCTCCGTGAGGGAGACACTGTTCGCTGCCAATGCGGCAATGTCATCGGCATCGATATTGGAACCGGCATCAAGATGAAACAACACGCGTTCACCACCACCGGAACAAAGATATAAATCTTTTTTTGCTTGAAAATCAGGGTAGATGTGCTACAGTGTATCTATGATAAAATGGGGAAAGGTTTCCTTGATTTTGATCTTCTTACTATTATTGGTCCCTTTGACCGGATGCTCCCCCAAACAAGCGGACACTCCAGACGACCCACTCCCGGACGACAACCAGGACCCAATTGGCGCCACCTATTATGTGTCGGTGGATGGAGATGATTCCAATCCAGGCTCGAGTGGACAACCATGGCGAACCCCGGGATACGCCTCCCGACAATTATCTCCCGGAGACACGCTGATTATCGAAGGGGGCCGTTATAGTTTATCCGAATACGACGCCCACATTCTCACGCCGCCCGACGGTACAGACGGCAAAATCATCACCATCGAAGGAGAAGAAGGGAATCGCCCCATATTGGCGGGCAAAGACAATCTAGCGGCAGCCATCCGTCTCTCCAGTTACCTGACCATCAAGAATATCGAAATCACCAGCCACAACGGCGCGTGGTTCCGCGACGCCATCATGGCCCTCGACCGGCCCATCGTCCATGTAACATTGGAAGATGTGGCGATCCATCACATTGATGAGTTCGGAGTGAACATCGCAGATGTGGAGCACCTCGTCATCCAGAATTGCTCCATCACCTACACCGGATTCGGCAGTATCGGCGGACCCGAAGGGCAACATGGTGGTTGGCGGAACGTCATCATCAGCGGCTCGGAGCTTTCTTACAACGGCCACTATTACCAGGGGGGCCCCGGCCCCGGTCCATACGACCGCCCCGACGGTTTCGGCATCGAGCCTTCGTCCGGTCCCATCGAAATCAAAGACACCACCGCCCAACACAACCGCGGAGACGGCTTCGACTCCAAAGCCGCGCACACAACCATCCATCATTGTTTTGTGGCCAACAACTCCTGCGACGGCATCAAGCTCTGGGGTGGCGGCAGCAAGGTGGAGAATTGCTTGATTTACGGCACCGGCGACGGAATCGGCGGCGACAGCCCCTGGGCCGGTCTGGTGATCGAAGAGGAGAACAACGGCGACTCCTTTGAAATCATCAATGTCACCATCCACGACAATCCCGCCCGCCGCGCCTATTCCATGTACGCCGGCTACAACCAATTGGCGGACATCACCATCACAATGCGCAACTGCATTATTTCCGGCAGTTACGGCGCAGCCTATTTCGGCCCCCGCGTCCAGACCAACGTCGAGTACAACGTCTTCCACCGCCCCAACAACACCATCCAGGTGGAGGCCAACGGTCGCGAATACTCCATCGGGGACATCAACGCCGGCCTCTTGGGCCCCGGCAACATCTACGCCAATCCCCAATTCATCTCCCCCGCCTGGGGATCCACCGGCGATTACCACCTCGCCGACTCCTCCCCAGCCATCGACACAGGCACCTCCCAAAACGCCCCCGCCACCGACCTGGATTACACCCCCCGCCCCCAGGGCACAACCCACGACCCCGGAGCCTACGAAAAATAATTCCAGTTAACTTTTGTATCGTACGATGCTATCCTTATCTTGCAATACATAATTACCCCTGTTTTCGTATTTTTTCTACGGAAAACAAGGTTATTTTAGAGGCTACTATGATTGTAGATTTCACTGTAAAAAATTTTAGATCGATAAAAGAAGAACAAACACTCAGTATGCTGGCATCAACTTCCATCAAAGACAAAAACTCCGAAAGAACGATCAGCTCCCCAAATGAACCGAACATCCGTCTTCTAAAAACGTCCCTTGTTTACGGAGCGAATGCTTCTGGAAAAACAAATCTGCTACTTAGCCTAAGCGCTTTTACTTATTTCATAATTATCTCCACCGATATGAAAGTAGGAGATAGAATACCAATATATGAGCCATATCGCCTCGATAGAAAGAGCCAGATCCTGAATTCATTCCAGAAGAAGAAAAAAAAGCAAATCCTTGAAGATCTTAAAGCTCAGCCTTTAACTTTTCATAAGTTATACGAAGGAGAAGAAGAAATAGGCAGTATCCGCTTCGATCTAGATGATGAATCAGATGGAACAATAAAGATGTATGACCTCGCGGGAAAAATTATTGAAACCCTTAGACAAGGATCAACATTAGTTATTGACGAACTGGATAGTAGTATGCACACGCTAATGGTCGCCCATATAATCAGCTTATTCAAAGATCCCAAAATAAATCTAAATGGAGCCCAGTTGATAGCCGCCACACACGACGTCTCTCTTCTGAACCCAGAACTATTGAAGCGAGACCAGATCTGGTTTACTGAAAAGAACAAGTTTGGGGCGACTGAACTTTATTCTCTAGATGAGTTCGATAAAAATCAAGTGAGGAATGATACAAATTTTGGGAGATGGTATTTGGATGGTCGCTTCGGCGCCCTCCCAATGATCACCCCGCGCATATTCAGTATAAAAGAGGAGAACGAGAAACCCAAAGATGCCGAAATTCAAGAGCCCCAGACATGATCCAAGACCTGTTCGCAAACGTCTGTTCATAGTATGTGAAGGCGAAAAAACCGAACGATTTTATTTTGAAGAATTTATTAAATCTTGCGGCTTTCGTGGAATGCAAGTCGAGGTGAAAGTCTTAAAATCAAAACGGACGACACCCTGCGAGCTTATAGAAACCGCAATAAAAAAATGCCGAATGAATGAAAAATCCAGGAAATACCTGGAAGATGAAATATGGGTTGTCTATGACAAAAACGGTTACACAAAACATTGTGAAGCTGACACACTAGCTCGGCAAAAAAAGATCAATGTCGCATTTTCAAGTATATCCTTCGAGTTCTGGATCTTACTCAATTTTGAAGAAACCACAAGGAAATTTACAAACTCAAAAGAAATAATAGACTATTTAAAGAAGAAATACTTAGATTACGATAAAACCAACCCTAAGCTATACGATGACATCAAAGATCGAACAGAAGATGCTTTCAAGAGAGCTGAAAATATTCGTAAGGTTCAAAAACAAAACTGTCCCAACAAAAAGAGATATGAACTTAATCCCTACACCAATGTCGACGAATAGCTCAATGCAATCTTAAAAATGAAAGATAACCAATAATTATAGGACTGACTTTTTCCGTTTTTTGGACGTTTTACCGTAATATAATTTGATGGGGCAAAAAAAAAAGGCCCCAAAGGGGCCTTTTTTTTACATGGGTGCTGTTTCTTAGGGAAGCTCCCCATAGGGATCGCTCTTATATTAATGCCGGGGGCACCCCTAACTTACTATACAATATATACTATCGAATTGAGAAAAAAACCACAATTTAAAGTATATTTCGTAATTTTTTTTGCTAACCAATTGAAAGGTGGCATTTTGATGTTTATTCTTTCCCACTTGAGCCTCCCCTGAAAGCGCGGCGAAGCAACTTCCGAAGAAGCGTGAGATCTGATAACCTCTCAATGCCAACCTCCTTTCCCGACGGTTTATTTCATCTTATAAACTACGAAAAAACCAACCGTCGTCTAATTTACCATATTCAGAAAATATAATCAACAAAAAAAATTAAAAAAACCAATTTTATATTCAATCCCCTTGATATTCTTTTAAATTAGAACTCTGTTTTCCTTGTAATTGGAATTAAATGGGCATGTTCACCCCCTACCAGAACAAAAGATGGGGGGACCTCGTTTGACATCCTCTCCACAAATTTTTATAATAAAATTTCACAGATGATTCCATAAATAGGAGAGGGCGATGCCGACAATCGAAGAACTGGACAAAATAGCAATTAGCGTCAGGTCACATAAACTTTTGAGTCAATTACTCAAAGAAAATCCCAGGCTGGATGAAATCATGAGCAATTCAAAAAACGATATCGAGGCGCTCGTGGGGGTACGCGAATGGGTGATGGATGAGATGAAAAGCCACAACCCGGAGGCCCTTGCCTATTACCAGGAGAACAAAAATGGGCGCCAGGCGTTCAAGACCCTGAAGTGGCGAGATTATGCCGCCATCCGGATTCTAGATTACATTGATCATGCGGGCAAGGAATTCCCAGATCTCAATTTACGGGGCGAAGTCGCTATCAGCAATCCTATCAAATTAATATGGTTGGCGGTAACCAAAGGAACCGGCGGCGCCAAACCCAATTTTTTCGAGGATATGCTTGAATTGTTCCGGCAGTTCTCAGGAAAAAGTGAACGAAAAATACCATCAGCCAATAAAGTAAAGCAATGGATGAAACGATACCCCTCGGGCCTCGACCCCAGAATCGTCAAGCTAAGAGAAGAAAACCGGGATCGGATCCTGAACATCATTATACGCATGATTGACGATGGGGAGGTGAACGATTCCAATTACTCGTTTGAGGACGGTATGTCCCGGTCCCAGAAATTTCTAAAAGCGCTTGCCTGGTGGGATGATTACCGATTCCATTTGCGATTCGCGGTCCGGTCGCCCGAAATGTTGAACCGCATGCTGGGAGACTCTCTGGATCCGGACGCAATGAGAGTTTTAGACGATGCGAAACAGGCGGGGATACCTTTTTTTGTCAATCCCTACTACCTGTCCCTTCTCCATGTCAGAGTCCCCTATTTCGCCATTGGCGCAGACCTGGCTATCCGGCATTACGTTCTGTACAGTAAACCTCTGGTGGAAGAATTCGGAAATATCGTTGCCTGGGAAAAAGAGGACCAGGTGAGACCCGGAACCCCCAATGCCGCCGGTTGGCTCTTGCCGTCCCATCACAACATTCACCGCCGTTACCCGGAAGTGGCGATCATGATTCCAGATTCCATGGGGCGGGCGTGCGGTGGATTGTGCTCCTCTTGCCAGAGGATGTATGATTTCCAGAGCGGCCATTTGAATTTCAATCTGGACACATTAAAACCTGGTACAACATGGATAGACAAACTGGTCCTACTCATGGAGTACTTTGAGAACGATTCCCAATTAAGGGACATACTCATTACCGGCGGCGACGCCTTGATGAGTTCGGATAAAACCTTGAAGCAAATTCTGGACGCAATCTACTACATGGCGGAATTGAAACGGCAAAAGAACAAAGAGCGACCGGAAGGAGAAAAATACGCCGAGATGCAACGGGTACGCCTCGGAACCCGATTGCCCGCCTACCTCCCCCAGCGGATCACTCCTGAATTGGCAAACATACTGAAAGAATTTAAAGAGAGAGCATCGACAATCGGCATCAAGCAGTTCGTCATTCAAACCCACTTTGAATCGCCGATGGAAATTACACCTGAGGTGGAAGCGGCGATTTCCAGGCTAACGACCGCAGGTTGGACAGTGACCAACCAATTGGTGTTTACCACCGCCGCGTCCCGTCGCGGTCATTCAGCCAAACTCCGTCAAGAACTGAACAAGATAGGTATCCTCCCTTATTATACATTTACAGTCAAAGGATATATGGAAAATCACGATAGTTTCGCCCCCAACGCCAGAGCGGTGCAGGAGCAAATCGAGGAAAAAAGCATCGGTCGCATTCCCCCCAAATACTACCCTACCATCGTCGGCTTCCCCGTCGAACCGGAAACAATAACAAAAAATATCTCCCAATTACAGAAAACCGCCGGACTACCGTTCCTGGCAACAGACCGCAATGTCTTGAATCTACCCGGCGTCGGCAAAAGCCTGACTTTCCGGGTCATTGGAATCACCCGATACGGCCGCCGGATTCTGGAATTCAACCATGACGGCACGAGAATCCACAGCCCCATCATAGAAAAAATGGGAAAAGTCGTGATTATTGAATCCAAATCCATCAGCGAGTACCTGGAACAATTGCAAGGTATGGGAGAAGATCCCGATGACTACGCGGGCCTCTACGGCTATTCCATGGGGGAGACGGAATCCCGGATGCCGATCTACGAATACCCTGATTTCCCATTCCAAATCACGAGAGAGATGACGAATCTGAAGATGGATGATTACCCGGCGGAGCCGCATGCCTCTGGATCCTGAATACGAACCGGGGGACATCTTTTAATTTGAAATACTGTTTCACAAATTTCTCGATCTTTCGCCGCTCCGCGCCTTTGATAGATCCCGCCACCGAGCAATTGAGGCAATACTCATCCCCTACTTCCCCGAACTACATTCCTTCAAAGCGGATACCCTGGGCCAGCGGTAAATCACTCCCCCAGTTAATATTGGTGGTTTGCCGGCGCATATAATACTTCCAGGCATCGGAGCCCGACTCCCGACCGCCGCCGGTTTGCTTTTCGCCTCCGAAAGCCCCGCCGATTTCAGCTCCACTGGTGCTGGTATTGACATTGGCGATGCCGCAATCGCTTCCCTTGTGGGACAGGAACAATTCCACCTCTTGTAAATGGTGGGAAAACAAAGATGAGCTCAATCCCTGTGGGACGCAGTTCTGCATAGCCAGAGCTTCCTCGATATGGCGGAATTTCATCACATAGACAAGGGGCGCGAATGTCTCTTCTTGGACAATGGGGTAATGATTCTCAGCTTCGGCTATACACGGCCTGACGTAACAACCGCCGGGATTTTCAGCTTCCGGCAGAATCTCGCCGCCATACAAGACCCGTCCTCCTTCCTGCTCCACCTTTTTCATCGACGCTTGCATCGCCTCCACGGCGCTCCGGTCGATTAAAGGGCCCATGGTAGTAGAGGGATCCAGAGGATTTCCGATTGTCACCTGCTTATAACGTTCGATCAATTGGTGTTTAAAATCTTCATAGATGGACTCGTGAACAATCAACCGGCGCGTACTGGTGCACCGCTGCCCGGCGGTTCCCACAGCGCCAAAAAACACACCTTTGACCGCCATCTCGACATCCGCGTGCCGGCTGACAATAACAGCGTTATTACCGCCCAGTTCGAGGATGCTCCGCCCCAAACGGCCTCCAACCACCTGGGCGATCCGCTTGCCCATTGGAATTGAACCGGTGGCGGAAATCAACGGTACACGATGATCCCCAATCAGACGCTCCCCAATGTCTTTACCTCTACCAATCACCAGGGAAGCCACGGCTCCAGGGAATCCATGGTCGTTTAAAACCATCTGCGCGATATTGGTGCAGGCAATGGCGGTGAGCGGTACTTTCGACGAAGGCTTCCAAACAGTCACATCGCCGCAGACCGCGGCAATGGCGAAATTCCATCCCCAAACAGCGGCGGGAAAATTGAAGGAGGTGATGAGTCCGAGAATCCCGAATGGATGCCATTGCTCATACATCCGGCTGTTGGGCCGTTCACTATGCATGGTGAGCCCGTATAATTGGCGGGACAAACCCACGGCGAAGTCGCAAATATCAATGATCTCCTGAATTTCCCCATCCCCTTCCGCTTTAATTTTCCCCATTTCAAGAGCGACCAGCGTACCCAATTTATCTTTGTATTTTCTAAATTCCAGGCCGATTTTCCTGACAATATCCCCCCGCATCGGAGCAGGCAGTAGACTCCATATAGCAAAGGCTTTTTCCGCCGACTGTATCACCGCGTCATAATCATCGGCGCCGGCCTGAATCACCTTCCCCAACAACCCCCCGTCTATCGGAGAATACGCTTCCAATTCGGAACCCGACGTCTTCAACCAGACTCCATTGAACGCACCGCTATTTTCCTCTTTTAGCCCTAATGCCGAAAAGAGTGTATCTATATCCATTCTTATCTCTCCACTCTACAAATGCAAACAAATATATATAGTATAATTTTTTTAAATTGTCCGGTCACTGACAACCGGCAAGGAATTTCAATCCAGGTAAAGTTTTGTTATTTCATCGGTTTCAAACCTGGGCCAGGCGGCGGCAACGCCATTGTCAAAGGCGATTATCCCTTTCCCCGCGCCCCCGACCTCGCCGATGCAAGCGACGTCAATACCCCTCGCCATAAGTTCTTTCTCCAGGGCTTTAGAATGCTCCGGGCGGCAACAAATCAACAAGCTCCCGGATCCAATCAAACCGAGGGGGTCCAATCCGAGGGCGCGGCACACCCATGCGGTTTCGCGCCGCACAGGGATCCTGTCCTTGTGAACCACCATCTGATGCTTGCCGGCGTCGCTCAATTCACTTAATGCGGTGGCCAGCCCACCTTCGGTTACATCATGCATTGCCGTGACTCCGGCGCATTCGCAAGCCAGTCCCGCTTCAGGAAGAATGCTAACGCATTCGATGAGAGCCCCGCAAGCGGAAATTTGCTCGTCCGCCATCCCCTTCTCTTTTAACAACCCGGGAAACTCCCGCGCCAATAGAGCGGTTCCTTCCACAGCCACCCCTTTGGTCAGAAGCACATGATCGCCGGTTTTCATATTTCGCTTATCCACAAGGTCTTTGCGGGCCACGGTGCCGGTTAACATCCCCGCCACGACCGGACGGGTCACAGAATCGGTAATCTCCGTATGGCCTCCGCACAAGGAAATACCCCCCGACCGGCATTGCTCCCGTAACTCTTCCATGATATCGAGCGCTTGCATTCCGGTGAATCCCACAGGTAGCAATAGAGTGGCGAGCAACCAACGGGGGCGGGCGCCGGAGGTGGCGATATCATTGGCATTGATCATTACCGAGTAAAAACCGATGGCATTGGTGGCGAACGTAATGGGATCCGACTTCAGAACCAATACCTCCTCGCCATCAAGCCGGACCGCCGCGGTGTCTTCCCCCACCGCCGGCGGGATCAACACCGAAGAATCAACCGCGATTGTATCGAGAAATGAAGCCAGTAGGTCATTGGGGA
Source organism: uncultured Clostridia bacterium (assembly GCA_964491915.1). Classification (GTDB taxonomy): domain Bacteria; phylum Acidobacteriota; class Aminicenantia; order UBA2199; family UBA2199; genus JAHELQ01. The sequence continues at coordinate 51,324 of CAZBHS010000011.1, read as the reverse complement.
ATTTTCCCATGCCCAGGGGGAGATACAAGCGGATAACACGCTTCAACTCGTCCATTGAAGACACAATATAGTCGCTGGCCTCGAAGTAGCGCTCATCAGGTGTCACAAATGGATTCTTCAACCAGACAGTACAAACCGAGGCGTTTTTGCCCGCTTCGAGGTCAAAAATAAAATCACCCACCAACAGAGATTCCCCGGGCTCGACGCCCAATGTCTCCGCCGCCAGATACACACCTTCAGGACTGGGTTTTGGTTGCACATCCTCTTCCCGGGTAAGAAGAAAATCAAAATCATCAAGGGTCGTGGACTTAAAATTCTCCACCGACCGCTTCACTGAAGCCAGAGTGTTGCGGGTGATCACCGCAATTTTTATCTTCCGCTCTTTCAAAAATCGAATCAACTCTTCGGCGCCGGCATTCGGAACGGATAGAGCCGCGGCTTCCGCTTCAAACTCCTCCAATTTTCCCGCCATCTCCGCCCGTTGAACAGGATTGGCGGTTTTCTCGATGAACTCCAAAATCGGTTGCCCGTCCGGACAACCGACACGGTGGCGAATGATGCCGAAGTCAAGGGCGCCGGGTTTGGTGAGAGTCCCGTCAAAATCAAATATGACCGCTTTTACGACATCCATCACTAAAAACCCCGGTGCTCGGTCCGGCGGATGATCTCATCCTGTAATGGCTGTCCCAAATCCACAAAATAATCACTATATCCAGCGACCCGTACTATCAGATCCCTGTATTTCTCCGGATCTTTCTGGGCCTTGCGCAGGATATCGGCGGTCACGACGTTGAACTGGATATGGTGCCCATCCAAACGAAAGTAGGAACGGACCAGGTCCGACAATCTGGATATTCCCACATCGTCTTTTAAAATATCCGGCGTGAACTTCTGATTCAACAATGTTCCCCCCGTGCGGAGATGGTCGATCTTAGCCGCGGATTTAATCACCGCGGTGGGGCCGTGGCGGTCTGCCCCCTGGGAAGGTGAGATTCCTTCGGATAACGGCTCCTGCGACTTTCGCCCGTTGGGCAAAGCCCCTATCTTACTGCCGAAATACACATGAACCGTGGTGGGCAACAGATTCACCCGGTGATACCCGCCCCTGGTATTGGGGCGCCCGTCCACCGCGTTGAAGTAGATATCGAACACCGATTTGAGCAATGAATCTGCGAAATCATCATCGTTTCCATATTTGGGTGAATCATTGAGCAACCAATCGCGAATCTCCCGATGCCCGGAAAAGTTATCGGCGAGAGCGGCCATCAATTGCTTCATCGACATGCGCTGCATCTCAAACACATTGTATTCGACGGCGGAGAGGCAATCGGTGATGGTCCCCAATCCCACGCCCTGTATGTATGAAGTATTGTAACGGGCTCCTCCGGCATTGTAGTCCTTACCGCTGGCGATGCAGTCGTCAATCAATAAAGACAAAAACGGCGACGGCATGGATTCGGCGTAAAAGCGCTCGATAATATTATTGCCTTCGATTTTGATATCGATGAAATGGCCGATCTGTTTTTCAAACGCCTCCAACAACTCCTGAAAATCGGAGAAATTCGTAGGATCACCGGTAGCGAGGCCAATGACCTTTCCAGTGGCGGGATCGGCGCCATTGTGAAGCGTAATTTCCAGAACCTTCGGGATATTGAAATACCCGGTGAGAAAGTAAGCCTCTTTACCGAAGGCTCCAGCCTCGACACACCCGCTGGCGCCCCCGTTGCGGGCATCCGCGATACTCTTGCCTTGCCGCACCAATTCCTGCACAATGGCGTCTGTGTTGAAAATCGAAGGTTGACCGAAGCCAGTCTTGACAATATTCAACGCCCGTTTCAAAAAACGGTCCGGATTCTTCTTGCTCACTTGCACCATGGAACTGGGTTGCAAAATCCGCATCTCTTCAATCACGTCCAGAATCAGGTAGGAGAGTTCGTTCACCGCATCGGAACCATCCTCTTTCACTCCGCCTATATTGATCAAGGTAAAATCAGTATATGTATTGCTTTCCTGGGCCGTCACCCCCACTTTCGGCGGCGCCGGTTGATTGTTGAATTTTATCCAAAAGGCCTGGAGCAACTCCCGCGCCATGTCCCGGGTAAGTGTTCCCGCGTCTATCTCCTTCTTGTAAAAAGGATAGAGGTGCTGGTCCAGACGACCGGGATTGAAGGAATCCCAGGTGTTGTACTCCGTGATCACCCCCACATGTACGAACCAATAATATTGCAACGCTTCCCAGAAGGTTTCGGGAGCGTGGGCCGGAACCCTGCGGCAAATACGCGCCATGTGCTCCAATTCCTGTTTCCTCGCAGAATCGGCTTCATGCGCCGCCAATTCTTGCAGCGCTTCCGCATGGCGGCGGGCATACGCCATCAGCCCATCGGCGGCAATATCCATAGCCTTCAATTGCTGTTTTTTTTGAAAGGCCTCAGGATCATTGAAAAAATCCAACCGCTCGATGTGTTCCTGAATCTCCCCTTTCAAATCCAGGAAACCCTTCGCGTAAATCTTCCCGCCGTTGGCTGTGTGCCCCGGCGCCCGCTGTTCTTGAAATTCCGTAAACACACCCGCGCTGTACGCGTCAATCCATTTTTGCGGCAATTCTTCGAAAATCCGGTCCCGAATCGAACGGCCGCGCCAGAAGGGAATAATCTCGTTTTTATATATAGAGCGGGTGGTATCGTCTACCGAGTAGGAGATCTTTTCCCGCGAGTCAAGAATATCGAGGTCATCAAGGCTGTGGGCGCAAATTTCCGGGTAAGTGGATGTGGCTCTGGGAGACGGTCCCCTCTCAGCGACGATCAATTCACCGGGATGGATATAGAGCTCTTTATTTTCCAATAGATACTTAAAAGCGAGAGCCCGCTCCACCGGAACCGTCACTCTCCCCACCGCGTCGCTCTTATAAAATTCCGTCATTAAAGACGCTCGCTCCACCGAGACAAAAGGTTTTATATCCAGACTGTGTTGCCTCAAATTTCTAATACGTTCATTCATCATCAGCCTCCAATGCTGACCGGCAAACCGGAGGTCTTCAAGACCGCTGCCACATCATTCAATTCAACTTCACCGGGCTCCGCGACATCAATCATTTTTTCCGGCATTCCAATACCTCTGTACTTGTGACTACCGGTCCGGTGGTACGGCAAAATCCCAATCTTCGCAATAGAATCGAGAGAACCGGCTATGTGAGCCACAGCCTCGACATTTCTGTCGGTCATGGTAATTCCCGGTATGGCGGGGAACCTCAAGTGAACCACCTTCCCCAGACGGGAAAGCGTTTTTAAATTCGTGAGGATCCACCGGTTTGAAACGCCAGTATAACGTATATGATCTTCATCGTCAATCAATTTCAAATCAAAGAGGAAGAGATCCGCCTTTTTCGCGATTCTCTCAAACACCTCCGCCCCGGCATAACCGCAAGTATCCACAGCAGTATGAATATCCAGGCGGCGGCATGAATCAAGCAACGCTTCCAAAAAATCCGCTTGCATCAAGGGTTCACCGCCGGAGAATGTCGCGCCTCCGCCGGACTCATCAAAGAAAATTGTCTCCTTTTCGATCTCTTCCATCACATCCCCGACCGACACTAAGTTTCCCACCGTGGTCTTTGATGTGCCGTCGAGACGTATCTCCGGCATCATCTGTTGACTTTCGGGATTATGGCACCACCAACATGACAGAGGACAGCCTTTGAAAAAGACCGTGGCCCGGATGCCCGGGCCGTCATGAATGGCAAACCGTTTAATGTCAAAAATGTAACCCTGAGTGTCCATAAAATCATTCCAACAAAGAACCTATAATATCTGATATATCAGAGCTCGGCATATATGTCAACAATAAAATCAATTTTTTTCCGGACATTACCACCCCATCGCCAGCAATACACATGGTGTGTCTATTCCCAAACTAACGCATACTGATGTTCTGGAAATTCACTTCATAAGCATTAAAATCTTTTCCTTCTCCGATTTCGTCCTGCTCAACCACCGAATAGGTCATGTACATTTCACTACTGAGGTAGACAACACGTTTCCCCTGGGATTTCAGATTCATCAGGATATTGATAAACTCACGCTCAAACCCTTTGCTTTCTCCAAGGAGAATATCATTGACAACAATGGTAACATCATCGCGAAGATTCAAGAGTACGGAACAACAGATTTTCTTCACTTCCTGCTCGGAAAGATCTCGACCATTCCCGCGGGGAGAGGATTTGAACGAGAAGTGTTCCAATGTCTTCTCCACAGCCTGCGGGTTTTTGATTCCGCAAATATAAGAAAAATAATCCACCATTGAATGGGATGAGATATGGGGGTCGATATCCGCGGCTGAAACACGGTTGATGGCCATAACGTCCGGTTTCCCAGCCAGGTAATAGAACAACCGTTGCCGGAATCCTTCATCGCGGCAATGGATGAAATAGGTCTGCTCTTTTTCCAATTGCGAGACATCAAACTCCACCTCTAAGGGTACAGGGTAAGAGGATCTCTTTTTCAATAGCCAAAAACCTGCGATTACAAAAGCGAAGAAGTAGACCGACACCGCCAGAATCCCGCTCCAAAAATTTCCGGGGATCCGGCTTATGGAGAAAAATATATTTTCGTTACCCTTGAAAAAGGATTCGACGCTTTTATCCTTCGCTTCATACCTCTTTTTGAGGTAAAATCTGAAAAAATCGTCGCGAAGCGTGAGTACATGGTCAACAAACCGCAAGTATTCGGTGTAACCGCTACCGGATAACTCACCCACCAGGTAATGGTAATAATTTCCCGGGAAAAAGCTCGATAAACTCTCCAGAGCGCCGGCCACGTCACGGATTTCCCGCTGCAGGGATTCCTCTTTTATTTTGTTCTGCTCATAACCGTTCTGGAAGTACTCGTATGCCAGATTTCTCCATAATTCTTTTATGGCGGCAGGGCTTTTCTCTTCTTTCTGGAATTCCAAAAAGGCGTTTCTGGCTTTATTTTCATGCCCCAGCAACACCTGGAATTTCTGCAAATTGAGATATTCCACCGGAGTAATGGTCTGCGCCTTGCGGTTAACGGTGGTATGAACGATTTCAGGTACAACCAGTACGAACAACAACCACAACACCGACAGTAAAACGACTGAGCGCCGTTTAAAATTGCCCAGAACTCCCGCCATTATACCGGTGACAAAAAAGAAATTGAGTAAAAGAAGAGAAAACAATCCATATCCGATGAACGCGACATTATCGGCCCCTGAGAATGAAATTACGGAGAAAGCCGCAATGAGGTAACATGCGCCGAATAGCGCGATAAAATACCCGTCCAACAAAAAGAGCCGGCAGATGAAGGTTCGAACCAGTGGTTTCCGTTTGAATAAACGGTAATGATCAAAGCTCTGGAAGGTTCCAAACCCCATATACATCATGATCAGAGTACCAAAAATAAAGATCACTCCACTCAGATCGCCAAAGTTTCCTTTCTTGAAAAATAATTCTCTCCCTTTTTTGTTGTTTGAAATATCGATTACCTCTGTCACATCGAGGTTGGCGGACATTATTCCAAACTGGTAATAGTCCCTAAAAAAAATAGAAAGCGGTGAAGGCATAAACATAACGCGGGATCCCATCACAGCGTACTGCTCATACGAAACAAAATACTCAGATTTGCTTTTCTCTACCTCGATAAAATTCACTTTATCAGCCAATACCTTCGTATAATCCGATACTCCAAGCACCACAAAGTAGATAGCCACAACGGCAAGCACACAAAAGAATACCACGTTCCGCCTGGAGAAGACCCTTCTCCATTCGAATTTCAATGCGTTCAGCACTTCTCCTCCTTTTTTATATGGTATTCTGAATTTAAACTACAACTCAAAAACCCGGTGGCCGATTATTGTGGCATAATTTCCAAACATGGAAATTTCAGACACCTTCTGAAGCAATGTCCAATATTCGGCGGTGTCCGGTTGCACCCCTTGATCCAATTTATCTTTGATAGAATAGAGACAACTGAGAATGTCGTCGATATCAACCGACATCCTGTTGTAAAAACCTATCACATCGCCATTTCTCATATAGGAAATGGTCCGGTCCCAGGCGGGGCCGCGGATGCCTTTTTCAGATGCCAGCATTCCATAATTGAATGTTTTCAACTTGTCCTGCCGTGTTTTTACATAACCCACAGATTTTCCCAGATTGTGAGCTTCCGAATAAAACCCTCTGGCTTTTTCCAGATTCACGATGGCATCGTAGGTATAGGAAAGGGACAAAACCGCATTGAACGAACCCTGGCACGCGGCTTCCCCTTCGGACAAAAGATGCATGATGGAAGCTTTTCCTTTAAAAAAAGCCTTTGATCCTTCGGTGACAAAATTCTCGATGATTACTTTGCCGCTATCTTCGAACGGCGGCGTCACGTCATTGGCAGAAATACAGGAAAAAACTCCGGTTGTCATGAGCGACAACACACTTATTCCCAGAGCAAACAATGGTAGTATCTTTTTCAAATTTAACCTCCTCTAAGGATGACAAATCAATTAATATCCGTAAGTATAGACTATTTCACACATGCCCTGAATATCGGAAAAATCCGGTAAAACCATCAATTAAAATAGTACACATAATGACATTAAAAAGCATTTTAGCATAATGGATTTTTTTTTTAAAACGATATATCCTTTTTTTTTATTTTTAAAGATTTTTTAAATTTCCGGTCTATCATAAAAACTTCGTATCAATTGAACAAACGAGCCAAATATGATATAAAAAGTCATAGAAAACAAAATGAAACAGACTAGCATTATTAATACCAAATCATTGAAGGAACAAGTGTATGAGTATCTCCGGGAGCAGATTCATCTGCAAAACATTCAACCGGGTTCCATGATCAATATGGATGCAACCAGCAAAAAACTGGGGATCAGCAAAACCCCCTTGCGTGATGCGCTGATCCAATTGGAAATGGAGGGGTTTGTCACCATAGCCCCCCGTAGGGGTATCTTTGTCACCACCCTATCGCTCGATGACATCAAGGATTTTTACCAGATCATCGGCGCCCTGGAGCAATCGGCTTTGTGCGATTCGCAGGAAAAAATTTCACCCAAAGACAAGGAAAAGATGCAGAAGTTGAACCGGGAGATGAAAAAAACCCTGGACAAAAACAACTTCGATCTCTTCTACAAAAAAAACCTCGAGTTCCACAACACATACATCAGCCTCAGCCAGAACCAATCGCTCATCCAGATTGTCAACAATTTAAAAAAACGCCTGTATGACTTTCCTCGGCAAAAGAAGTGGGTCAAGGAATGGGAAGAATCGTCCATCAAAGAGCACCAGAAAATTGCGGATCTCATTTCAGAGGGAAGCATCGCTGAAGCCGCGGATTTCATTCACAATGTCCATTGGTCGTTCAGCGTACAGAAAAAATTCATCATGCGCTACTATTTTCCGGAGAAGAACGAAAAAAATTAATTGAAACATTGGATCGCGGAGCCTGTCATGATTGTCGCCATCCTCCAGCGGATTGTTTCGTGTTCAGCACCAGTATTGTAATACAGCGCCATGTATCGCGTCAGCCCTCGATGCTGTCTTTTGTACCGAGTCGATATTCAATTTCAAGAGGAATGCCTTCAGATTGTTCCAGATTTTGTGGAAACCGAATCCCCCTTCCACCATCTCGCGGATCGCTTCCCGTTTTGTCCAGCCCTGAACCGCCACCCGATAGGAGGCGCACAAGAGGCCTGTCCGGTCGGCGCCATGCATGCAATGGACAAAGTAGGGTCCGCCGTCCTTGTTGGCGATTAGTTTCAGGAAGCGGACGATATGCTTTTCCTTTGGATTGAAGGCCATCATGGGTATTTTTTCGTAGATGAGTTTTGTATCGCGCATTTTTTTTCTGTCCGAGTGAATGCTGCGAAGATTGATGATGGTTTTGATTCCCATCGCTTCGAGGTGTTGCATCCCCTCGGCTGTAGGTTGCGCGCCGCGGTAGAGGTTATCTGAGATTTTATAGCAATTGGGCACTCCGGGAACCAATAAGGGTTGGGCCCAATCGCCGGGGCGTTTGTATTGCTCGTCACCGGCGCTCCCGGCTGAGACACCGGTTACCAAGAGCAAGATTAATAGCGTCAATACAAGCGCATCATGCTTCGAAAAAACTTTCTTGTTCATCGATATCTTCATCAAAACTCCAATTCGAATGCATTGTGTTCAGGACTATTATATAAAATTTTATCAGTAATTTAAAGCCCAAACTTCCGCCTCGCTCTCCATTGTTAATTTTTTCGCCGCCTGAAAGAAGGAGAATTCCCATCGCCATCTTGTTCTAAAGGATATGGATGGGGGAATTGTCCCGCGTCATTGGTAAAAGGGTCAAAGCGATCTGGAAATAGGCCGATTCCAGGGGTAAATAGACCGGTTCCAACTGGAAACGAGCGGATTCCACCTGCCCTTGGGCCAATGCCACAGGGGATTGAACCAATGTCACAAGGAAATAGCGCACCTCCAGATGAAAAAGAACCAATTCCACCTGGAAACGGCTCGATGACTGTTTGGGAAAATTCATGAACCGATGAAAATTCTCCTGGGGCTAAAGAAAAAAAAGAGATTACTAAACAAACGGTAACATAGAAAGTATCTATTTGTCAAGCGCGGGCAAAAAATGACGCCGCCAATCTCGCGGTATAGAGAAAATGAACTATTTTTTTGCTATAATTGGAGAGAAGGAGTATTCGATGAATAGGATTATGAGTGGAACAATCATTGCAATTTTTCTGACAGCATTTGCGGCGGTATTTTTCGACGGATGTTGCCCGGCGGGGACCGAATTGGAATCACTGGCTCCGGCGGCGCTCGAGGCGGTGGCTTTTGATCCGGCGTCCCTCTCTCTCAAAGAGGAACCCAAAGATTTCCAGGTCCAATGGAAGCGTGAGATACCGGTTCCCGGAGTCCATCTGGTAACCATGACACTCAAAGGGAAAAAACCGGCGCCACCTGAAACGATGACAGTGGAATTCAAATTCCCTTCCATAGGCATCGACGGCTTCTGGAACCCAAACCTCAATGTGGACAAGGCCAACTACTACCGCAACGCCATCACATCCCGCTCCACCCGTTACGCGCCGATTAGTTGTTTCTATGACGCGCAGGATACCAACCGCATCACCATCGCCTGCTCGGACGCCCTCAACAAGGTGATGTTCCGCTCGTACCTCAAGGAAGAGGACGCTTACTTTCATTGCGCTTTCACCCTATTCGACGAAAAGCAGGCGACCGTCGATAACATCACCTTACAATTCCGCTTCGACACCCGCCCCCTCCCCTTTTACGAAACCGTGAACGGAGTGACCCGTTGGTGGGAAAAACAGGAACAATACAGGCCGGCGACGGTTCCTGACGATGCGAAGCTGCCGATGTATTCCACCTGGTACAGTTTTCATCAAAACCTCGACGTCGAGGCTGTGGTCAACGAGTGCCGGTTGGCAAAATTGGCGGGCTTTGAAGCGGTCATCGTGGACGACGGTTGGCAAACCATGGACAGCAACCGCGGCTACGCCTACACCGGCGACTGGAAACCGGAACGGATCGGCGACATGAAAGCCTTTGTGGAGAAGATCCATCAATTGGATATGAAGTTTTTGCTCTGGTACTCGGTGCCCTTCATCGGCGAGAAGGCCGGCAACTATGAACGCTTCAAAGGCAAATACCTCCGCTATTGGGACGGACAGGGCGCTTATGTCCTGGATCCCCGCTACCCGGAGGCGAGGGAGTTCATCATCGACACCTACGAGACCGCCATCGAGGAGTGGAAGCTCGACGGTTTCAAGCTGGATTTCATCGGTTTCTTCACCACCGACGAGAACACCGATATGACTGCTTCCGACGGTCGAGATTTTGCATCCGTAAACCGGGCGGTGGACCGGTTGATGACTGATATCATGGCCCGCCTCAAAGCCATCGAACCGGACATCATGATCGAATTCCGGCAGCCCTACATCGGCCCGTTGATGCGCAAATACGGCAATATGTTCCGCGCCGCCGATTGCCCTAACAACGCGGTCGTCAACCGGGTACGCACCACCGACATCCGTCTCCTGTGCGGAACAACCGCCGCCCATTCGGACATGTACATGTGGCATCCGGGCGAACCGGCGCCCGACGCGGCCTCGCAATTGCTCAACGTGTTGTTCAGCGTTCCTCAATTGTCGGTGCGGTTGGACTCGATTCCCACAGAGCACACCCGGATGATCGAGTTCTGGACAAACTATTGGCGGGACAACCGCCATGTGCTACTAGAGGGGGAATTCCGACCTCACTCCCCCCACGCCCTGTATCCCATGATTCAGGCGAAGGGAAACGATAAAATCATCACCGCGTTATACCAGGATATGGTAGCGCCGGTGGACAACCACTGGGGCGAAGCCGTCGATGTGGTAAACGGCAAGCGAAGCGCCTCCGTGGCGATCCGGTTGGCAAAGGAGATTTCGCGGGCGGATATCCGCGCCTTCGATTGTTACGGGAACCAGGTTACAACTCGTAAAATGAGATTGAAGCCCGGGCTCCATCAATTTGAAGTACCTTCCTCCGGGCTGCTGACGATCCGTTCCGCCTCGAAGTAGACATCGTTTGAATCTTTTTGGGACATGACGATGAAGCGGTCGGGGCCGATGAAGTAGATAATGGAGGTGGAAAAGCCGAAGGCACGCCCGCCCCGGTAAAGGGCGCGGGACAGATAATATTTCCCGGATTTGGCGGATTTGAGCATCGTCCAGATGAATTCTTCGCATTTGGGTTTCTGGGAAGTGCGAAAACGGAAGAACCTCACCCCTTCGGCCCGGCAAACAAATTCGTCTTTGTATTGGAATTGGTACTTGCCCTCGTCGATAGACCATTTGCCCAGTATGAGTTTAAATATTTGTTCTTCCGGGTTGGCCACATCGATAAATTCCTGGGCGGACAGAATTGACGGTATCAGCAGCATCAATCCAATCAAGAACCGTAGCGCCGCGTTCTTCATCCAGAGATCTCCTTGATTTCTTTTTTTGTTACCCGATATTTTAGGGCATTTAAAGGGAAAAATCAAATCCAACGGGGAGCGATTGATATTTACCCGGTAGAATGGTATAAGGATAATGAATGACGAATTTAGATCTTTTCCTAAAGCGTCTCGAAGGGGCGGATGAATTTCGAAAGCGAGAGGGACGGCCATTTATAACGGTCACCTACGCACAAGGGGTGGATGGCAGCATCGCGCGCGATAGTTCGCAAAAAATCCAATTCAGCGGACCGGATTCCCAAAAACTTACCCATCGACTCAGAGCCGCGCACGACGGCATCTTACTGGGTATTGGGACTGTGCTTGCCGACAATCCACTCCTGACAGTGCGGTTGGTGGAAGGCCCCAATCCCCGTCCCATCATATTGGACACACATCTGCGCATCCGCAACGACCTTCGCCTCATGAAACGGACCGATTGCAAACCGCTGATCATTACCGGCCCGCAACCGCCGGTAGAACGTCTTCGATCGATCAAATTCACAGGTGCCGTCATTATGGATTGCCGTCTTAACGGCGACGGTCGCATCGATCTGAGGGATTTCACACATAAGCTTGCCTCGCTGGACGCGCCGGTATCTAGCTTGATGGTCGAGGGGGGCGCCAGGGTGATTTCCTCCTTCACGGAAGCCCGGTTGGTGGACTTTTTCATCATTACCGTCACACCGTGCATGCTGGGGGGTGTCAAGGCCATGGAACTCCCTATTCATCGGTTTCCATATTATGTGGCGCTAAATGGGTTGGCAGTGGATCCCATGGGCCGCGACGTCGTGCTGTGGGCAAACCCCAGTTGGGAAGATATCGAACTGAAAATGACTGGGGCCTGATTTGGATCCGGGGCGGCGCGGTATCGCACCCACCCCGGTATTTCTTTTATCTTAGTCGTTCTTGAACATATCCAAAAACCTGGAGATGAACGATTTTTTCTTCGGTTGAGTTTTTATTGCAGGTTGGGAAGGCCCGCTGGTAACCTTGAAATCCTCGCCATATTTTTTCTTGTAATAATCGAGGCGCTCCTGCATGGGATCCACCACTCTGGGCTTCGTGAAGTCCCGGACGGGTTTCGTGAAGTCCCGGACGGGTTTCTTGCGCTCGGGTTTTTTCGGAGCTGTTCTTCTGGAGACATTGGCTTGTGATTTGGGTCCGCTTTTTCTTGCGGCAGTACCCTTCGGAGTTGTGTTACGGGATTTTTGACTCTGATTTTGCCGTTCCTGTTTCACCGGTTCTCTTTTTTCCTGTTCCTGCTTTACTTGTTTTTCAGTGGCTTTCTTTCCTTCATCATTTGAAGGTCTCTTTTTCTCAGGTCTGGACCTGCGGTTATCCCTGTCCCGCCGGGTTCTGCTATCAGACTGGCTGGTCCTGCTTTTCCGGTAATTCCTTCTCTTTTCCAATTGTATTCCTTCTCCTTTGTACTTTTCAAAAAGGCTATCTTCCGGGTCGCATACCGGAATTTTCATATTGATGTAACCTTCGATTGGATCCAGGTTGTAGATGTAGTTTTCGCAAGCCAGAGAAATGGCTTTTCCACTCTTACCCGCGCGGGCGGTTCGCCCAATCCTGTGTACATAATTTTCGCAATCTCCGGGCAAATCGAAATTGACAACCAACTCCAGGTCGTCGATATGAAGCCCGCGTGCCGCGACATCGGTCGCTACCAGGCAGGGCAATTTGCCCGCCTTAAAATCTCCCATGATCCTCAGCCGTTTCTTCTGGGGCAGATCGCCAATTAGATAATCACAATCAAATCCATTATCGTTCAAGTGTTTGGCCACCTGCACAGCCACATGTTTCATGTTGGTAAAGATCAATGTGCTCTTAGGTTTTTCCTGGCTCAGTATTCCCAACAAAACACTGAATTTTTCATCGTAGCCGACATGGAAGAGCATCTGGGAAATCTTCTCCACTGTCACTTTTTCCGGTTCGATCTCGACGACCGCCGGTTTATTCATAAACTCCTGGACAATCGCCCGGGAGCGCTCGTCGAGTGTGGCGCTGAAAAGCATTGTCATGCGGTGGATGGGGGGAAGCATTTTGTTGATGATTCTACGAATATCCGGGAAGAATCCCATATCGAACAGTCGATCCGCTTCATCGATAACCAGAACACCGATTGTCTTGAAATCGAACTTTCCCGATTGGTTCAGATCCAGCAATCTGCCGGGTGTCCCGATGGCGACATTGATCCCTTTGTTCAATAGCCGTTCTTGTTGTGTATAACCGACTCCGCCAAAAAAACTCCCAATAGTGAAATCGAGATAGCGAGCCAATTCCTTTGCCTCTTTTTCAATCTGCACCGCCAATTCCCGTGTGGGAACCACAATCAGCGCTCTTTTTTGTTTTACCGGCCCATTCTCCTGTAAAAATAGCTGATAGATAGAAATCAGGAAAGCGGCTGTCTTTCCTGTGCCGGTTTGTGACTGAACAGTCACGTCTTTGCCTGTGAGCGACTCTTTGAAAGTCTGCTCCTGGACCGGCATCACATCTTCAAAGCCGGTCTTTTCAATTCCCTGTAATAGTTTGGGATTCAGGTCCATTTCGGTAAATCTCATTTTTTCCAATTCCTTTTCGGTTGTTTTGCAATAAAACTCCAATTGCCCACTGTCACAGTCAATTTCGTACCGTGTGAACCAACTTGTTTCATTGCTGTTTGTTTTAACATATCATTTTAATATCTCGGATATCTTCTTCGATAATTCGTGTAGCGTGTATGGTTTCTGGATAAAGCCCGCAACCCCCATCTCCAATGTATCTGCAATCCGGGTATCATTCTTGAAGCCCGATGCCAATAGCACCTTGACATTGGCTGAGATCTTTTTCAGCTCCATGAAGGTTTCCCGCCCGGACATATTCGGCATTGCCATATCCAAAATCACAGCCTTTATCTCCGCACTTCTTTCGGCGAATATACTGAGGGCTTCATGCCCATTGCCGGCGACAATCACTTCGTAGCCGCATTCGGTCAGAATATCCCGGGTTGTTTCCTGAATGATCTCCTCATCATCCACTAACAATATTTTTCCGGTTCCCATATCCAGGGATTCCTCATGGGGCATTTCGATATCTTTTACTCCACACATATCCAACACCGGCACAAAGATACTGAACGTCGTACCGATGTTGAGTTGCGAGTAGACATCGATAAACCCTTTATGTTGCTTGACGATGTTGTAGACCATAGCCAGGCCAAGGCCTGTGCCCACGCTTTTATCTTTTGTGGTGAAGAATGGATCGAACATTTTTTGTTGAGTTTCAGCATCCATTCCCACCCCGGTATCCATCACCCGAACACTCCAATAATCACAATCTCTCGCTTCCGGGTGCGATGAACGAAAATAATCGTTTGTATAGGATTTCTCAATAGAAACGATGAGAGTGCCACCCTGTGACTCGTTGGGCTTGCGCATCACCGTCATGGCGTGGGAGGCGTTCACACACAGATTCAAGAGTACCTGCTCGATCTGGGTTTCATCGGCGTTCACCATTGAACCGCCATTATTGAGAAACAATTTTATCCTGATGGTTTTATCGAAGGTGTTTCGACAAATACCTATCACATGATTCACAGACTGCACCAGGTCTACCGGTGAGAATGCAAATTCTTGTTTTCTGGATAAAGCCAACAATTGTTGGACCATATCCGCGGCGCGACTGGCCGCCTTTTCGATAGTGCCGATATTTTGCTTTATTTTTCCTAAATTTAGGCTTCCCTGTTTTTTAAACGCGTAATTCATTAACGATATCGTGCCCAGGATACCGCCCAGGACATTGTTGAAGTCATGAGCCAAACCGCCGGCCAATGTGCCGACAGTTTCCATCCGTTGAGCCTGCCGCAGTTGCTCGTTTTTTTTCTCCAACTCCGTCACATCGTCGATACGCACCACCACCCCGTCGGTTCCTTGAGAGACCAAGGGTGAGATGGAGATATTGAGATACTTCTTCTCACCGATAAAAATATTCTGCCGCAACAGTTTTGTCTGTTTCTGCGACTGAATGACACTGGAAAAAGAATTCTCAAGTTCTTTGAAATAGGGAATGACACTCCATATTTTTTTGCCGATGGCTTCAGAATCCATCACACCGGAAAAATTCTCCGCCGCTGAGTTCCAACCGGTGACAGCGCCCTCCACATCAACGGAGATCAGCGCCGAGGGAAGCGAATCGAACACGCTCTTGAGGTAATTCCTGGTACTCTTCAATTGCTCTTCCGCCTCTTTTCGGTCGGTGATATCCTTGATGAAATCGAGATACGAGGGTTCGCCAAACCATGAAAGAAGGAGGGAGTTAATCTCGATCCAGCGCAAGGCCCCATCATTGCGGATTATTCTGAACACATGGCCCTGGGATCGCTGTCTTCGCTTGATACTTTTTTTGTAGTAGAGGATGAGTTCGCTTCGGTCGTCCGGGTGGGCGAATTCACTCAACCCCTTGTCCTTGATCACCTCTTCCGGGTAACCCACTAATTCGATCAATTTCGGGGAGACAAACTTGTATTCCCCAACCATGCCGGTCACCACAATGGCGTGATCGATATTTTCCAATACCATGCGGTATTTTTCTTCCGATTCCTGCAGAGCCCCTTCGGCTTTCCGCCGTTCGCGAATTTGTTCATTCAACCTGGCGTTCATCTCTTGCAATTGCTTATTCTGGTTTTCTAAATTCGCGGTGCGCCAGGAATGGATCAAAAACAGGATAAACACCACTAGAAGCAGCATCAGAACGGTAAACCACCAGGTCTTCCAATAGGGCGGAGCGATTCTAATTTTCAATGTCGGGCCATCCGGATTCCACAAACCGTCCTTGTTGGCGCCTTTCGCCTTGAATAAATATTCACCGGGGGGGAGGTTGGTGTAGGTGACTGTCCGGCGGTTTCCAAACACGTTCCAACTATCTTCAAAGCCCTGAAGTATATAGGCGTACCGGTTTTTTCCCGGCCTGACAAAATGCAAGACCGAAATCTCGAACGTAATGATATTGTCTTTATAGGAAAGATCGATCTCATTACACTCGGTTAACGCGGTATTCATAATAACCCGGCCGTCTTTCGTAGGCTTCCCGATCTTCACCGAGTGATGAAAGAGGCGGAAATCCGTGAGTACCACCGGCGCCATCGACGCGTTGCGGATGATCTCCTCGGGCTTGAATACCGTGATACCGTTGGCGCCGCCAAAAAACATACGCCCGTCAGTGGACAACATATAGGCCCCGCGATTGAACTCGTTGTCCTGCAATCCATCCCCAACATCGTAATTATCGAACCTCCGTTGCTTGTCGAAACGCGAGAGCCCTTTGTTCGTGCTCATCCAGAGATAACCGGTTTTATCTTCAAGAATTCCGTAAATGACATTATTGGGAAGGCCGTGAGACTCGAGAAAATGAGCGACTCGTTTTTTCTTTCGGTCAACGCAATTCAAACCGCCGCCGTATGTACCGATCCACAGTAAACCATCCGCGTCCTCGTGAATGGATAAAACATAATCGCAATTCAACTTCATGTCGGGATCATCGCCGAATCGAACCCTGGCGAAATCTGAATGGCCCTCCTTGTAAAACAGGCCGCCGCCATAGGTACCGACCCAGAGCCCCCCTTGTTTGTCCTGGAAAATAGTATTGATGTGCGTCCGGCCGAGACGACTACCCCCGGCCCGAATCGTGGTACAAGGGGCAAATTCTCCGGTTTTCCGGTCGAGGCGCTGCCGGGCGCCTGCGCCTTCGTTACGGCCCTTT
>CAZBHS010000011.1:0-34563 GCA_964491915.1 uncultured Clostridia bacterium | reverse complement strand
GAGGCGCTGCAATCCGCCCCCCCAGGTGCCGACCCAAAATGTACCGTCCGTGTCTTCATAAAGGGTGGTGACATAATCAAGGTTGTAATGAAGAAAACGCCCCGTAGAGCTATCAAAACGGTCGAGCCCCTTATCGCGGGTTCCGACCCACATATCCCCATTGCGATCCATATAGATCACCTTAACCTGGTCGCTGCACAGACTGTCCGGATCGTCGGGATTGTGGCGGTAGTGGATAAAAGAGGGTTCCTCGGCTTGGGGATCCACCATTACGGAGATTCCTTTATCGAACGTTCCACACCAAATTCTCTGTTTCTTATCCTGAACCAACGCGAAAACCTTGTCTTGCGCCAGATTTTCGGGATTCCCGGGAGTACGGCGGAGATGAACGAATTTTGACTCGCTTTCCACAACCTTGTTGAGACCGCCATCCCGGGTGCCGATCCAAAACGCTCCCGAACGGTCCTTGAAGAACGAAAGGGCGTAATTACTGCTGAGGCTATACTCCTCCCCCTGAACTTTCTTGTAACATTTAAACTCCAGAGGCTGCCCCGCGACATACGTCGAGCGGCAAATGCCTTCGCCGAATGTTCCAACCCACAGATCGTTGCTCATATGATCGACATAAACCGCGTTCAAGAAATCGCTACTAATGCTTTTATCATCGCCGGATGAATGACGATAGCGGTGAAACGTTCCTGTGGCGGGATCGAATGTGTTCAATCCTCCCCCCCAGGTGGTAATCCAGACCATACCGTCCGGTCCTTCGAATATGGAGGTGATCTGATCATGGCCGAGCGATTGGGGATTGTCCTTCCGGTGCCTGTAGACCGTAAATTGTTTGGTTTTGATATCCAGTTTGTTCAATCCGCCGTCGCGGGTGCCGACCCACATAATCCCCGGGGACGCGGAAGACTTGCACATACATGTTATAAAGTCGCTACTAATTGCGCAGGAACCGGTCTGTATCGTCCTGTAATGATTGAATTGCCCGGTTTGGCTGTCCAAATGATCCAGACCGGCGCCGTCGGTGCCGATCCACAACTCATCGTCGTCATCCCTCTGCAGGCAAGATATCGCATTGCTGCCGAGACTGGAGGGATCATCCGGATTGTGTTCGAACCAGGAGAACTTTCCGGTGGCGCGGTCCAACTTATTCAGACCGCCGTCAAAGGTACCGACCCACAAATTACCATCCCTGTCTTCACAAATGGCTTTGACCATTCCGTGGCTGAGACGGGCCTGCCGCCCTCCGGTGGAATTGAATACATTGTACTCGCTAAACCTGTATCCATCGTACTTGTTGAGACCGTCGGACGTACCGAACCAGAGGAATCCTCTGGAATCCTGGTACATGCAATGGATCGTCCCCTGGGAGAGTCCATGCCTGGTAGAAAGGCAGTGAAAACGAAGATCATAGTTTCCAGGGAATAAAATCGCGCTGAATGATCCGGAAAGATATAAAAATAGAAAAATTAGTCCCATTCCGAACCTAGTTTGGTGTTTCATCCTTTTATGCTCACAACAAAAATGTTTGTCTAATCAATCAAAATGTCCTGTCATCAATTGCAATTTGCTACGGTTTGCGTCCAGGCAAAAATATAATTGACATAGTATTTCGGGTATACCTTATAAAAATTATAAATAATACTTCATAATATAATAAAACGGCCTAAAATGCAAATATTCAGGCCATTTAATCGAGAAAAGCCCCAATACGAAAAATATTATCCCATGCCGTCGTACTTGGAATACTCCACATAATTGTAATATTCTATCGGGGCTTCCAGGATCCTGACCCCCATACCTCCGTTCATATCATCGGTTTCCTCTTCCATCGGCTTTTTTAGCCAGCGAACTTCTCCCTTGATGGCGAACACATTCCCGGAAGAAGCCACCTTCATATTGACTTCATGTTGCGACGACACCGGTTTATGGGTTTCGACAAACAAACCGCCTTTGGAAATATTGTTGGTGATGCCCACCAAATCAAATCCGGTATCGCCGAAGCTAACCATCAATCGTTTGGGTAAACGCTCTTCGAGTCTTTGTTTCAATTTATTCCCCCTTGCTCCTGCGATCCTTACAGATCGTCGAAAACTTGAAAGGAACATACGCCGGACACCAACCGATAATCGAAGTGATAAAAGGGATTACGCCGATGATTCCAAACCAGCTCTTATAATATATCCCCAGTCCGATGATAGTGATGCCGACAATGAAGCGAATAATTCTGTCAACTTTCCCCATATTGGATTTCATATTTTCCTCCCCGCTTTTATCAAATTATAATGCAAATAAAAAAAAATTTCAACTATTAATGAAGAAAAAAAACATAAAAAATCGGAGACGGTTACATTTTGGAGAAAAGGCCGCCGACAAAAGATGCCGGCGCCTATAATTATAGATGATGTAGTTTACGGTTTACTTCTTCTTTCCTTTCTTCTGGGCGTCCAGATATTCCTGGGGGATATTACTGCTGGGGATACGTTTTTTATCGACCGGAGGCGCCTCGATATTCAGGAAATTAACCTCGAAAATCAACACTGCGTTCGGGCCGACAGCGTTACCCATTCCACGTTCTCCATATGCGAGCTCCGGAGGCAGATAGAAGCGGTACCTGGATCCTTCTTTCATCAATTTGATCCCTTCGGACCAGCCATCGATGACGCCATTCGGGTTAATGACCATGGGGCCGCCCTGCTTCGCGGTACTATCGAATTCGGTTCCGTCGATCAGGGTTCCTTTATATTCCACCTTCACGAATTCAGACGGTTTTGCATACGGACCTTCCCCTTCCTTCAGGACCTCGTACTGCAACCCGCTTTCGGTAACCTTGACCCCATCCCTTTTGGCGTTCTCCGCAAGGAACGTTTCGCCTTCAATCTTGTTTTTCTCCCCCTGCTTTTTCCGCCGTTCCTCGTCCCGCTTCATCATTTCACTGCGAAACTTGGCAATCACCGCATCGCTCTCTTCCTTTTTCAACAGCGCTTCTTTTTCAGCCACCGCATCCTTCATCCCTCTGAAAAAATAATCCAGATTTACAGCGGTTAGGATTCTTTTGAAATTCTTTCCCATATCATAACCGACGACATAACTAGTCTTATGTTCGTCATTGTCCAGTTTTACTGGTCCATCGTTGGTTGGGGTGGGTGTTTCTGAATTTGTGCAAGCCGGAAAAATCATCATAAAACCAATCAGCAAGACTAACATTGCATGTCTCATGTTTAACTCCATCTGTTAAATTTTTACCTTAAACAATACCAAAAATAAAAAAAAATAGCAACAAGTAGGTGAAAAAACTACTTAAAATCCGATCGGCTGCGAGCGCTACTGTTTGGATCTAAAAAGAGGAATACATCAATCGTAGACCTTCGACCATCCGTCCCAGGCTATAATGATGTATAACCTCTTGATGAAGATTCTCTGCCTGCAGCTTAAGGTCGTAATCTCCGTTCATGACGGCATTGATTTTTTGTGCCAGGTCGGCGGGATCGAGATTGTTGAATAGAACGCCGTTTTTGTCCCCGATGATTTCACGATTGCCGTAAGTATCGGAAGCCAGAACCGGCAATTTGTGAAGACCCGCTTCCAATAGCACGATGGGCAAACCTTCCCAACGGCTGGGCAAGAGGAATGCATCGGCGGCTTCCATGATTTCAGGAATATCGCCGCGGTTGCCTAAAAATTTGATATAAGAAGACAGCCCAAGCGCTTCAACTCTATGTTTAACGGCATCGTACTCCGCGCCATCCCCGGCCCAGGCAAAGAGAACCTTTTTTGTAACGAGTGTGCTTCGCAGTCGCCGTAAAGCTTCGACCAATATGTCATACCCTTTCTGAAAGTTGAAACGGGCCACAGTGACAAACACGAGCGCGTCATCCGGTAAATCCAATAAACGACGATACTCTTGTTTAGTTCGAACGGCCTGTTCCACAGGAGCGATTCCATTGGTCAGGTAAGTCACGTTGGAAAGACCGTAATTGTCCCGCATAAACCCTTCATCTTCCCGCGAGACGGCAATGACACGGTTGGGCCTCCGTAAAAGCCTCTTCTCGAGATGGAATCGCAACCGATATTTCAGCGACGCAGACCAACCGGGTAAAAACTCGTATTTGTGAAGATGCAATCCGTGAGCAGTAAAAACGACAGGAATATCCAACCGTCGCAGAGGATTTCCCAATAGCGAAAGCAGGGGGCGTAAATGGTGGATGTGAACGAGGTCGGGATTCCCGGACAACAATTGGTTGGGATCGAAACCTCCATCATGTATCGTTACATTGGGTAATTGCGAAAGTTTTTCGACAGCGGCTGGAGTTCCCGGTAATCCGAATACCGTAAAATCCATATCCCCGATTCCCCGGGCCACCTGGTAGATGTGCTCAAGGCCGCCGCCGGTGCTGAAGCGGTCGGTTACCAGGTGAATCTTCATCTATTGATTCCGCCAGTAATTCAGCACATCCATCAGTGTCTGCTTAAGAGTATAGTTGGGCGCCAAATCGAAATGCTCCTTGATGCGGGAGCAATCGCCGGACAGCACCGGGATGTCCACAGGCCGGAACTTCTTCTGGTCAATCTCCACCTTGATATTTTCCTTGGAGAAATTGCAGAGAATATCGAGAATCTCCCGGATAGAATATGTCTTGCCGGAGCAGAGATTGTAGGTCTCCCCGCTTTCCCCATGCTCAGCCAGAACCGCCAGGTAACGGGCGATATCCCTCACATCGGAAAAATCCCGTATGGCCGAGAGGTTGCCCACGCGGATCACCGGATCCCTATTTCCTTTTTCAATCTCAGCTATTTGATGGGCAAAATCTGAACACACAAAGTGCATCTCTTGCCCAGGACCGGTGAAATTAAACGACCGGACCTTCACCACTTGCAAATGACGGGACACCACATACAGATCTCCCAACAACTCCATCGCGAACTTGGATAAGGAATAGGGATTCTTGACATTGGCGGGGGTGTCTTCCGTCAGGGTTTCCCTCCGGGCTCCATACACCTCGGCCGAACTCATCAGCAGGATACGGGCGTCTTTGCTATAATGACCGATTGCCTCCAACAAATTCGAACTGCCGATAAAATTGACCTCATAGGTCAATTTTTGATTGCGCCATGATAGCCAGACATTGGAAATAGCCGCCAGATGGGCGACGATATCGGGTTTTGCCTCCGATACCATTTCCATAACTTTGTCTTTGTCCCGGATATCAATGTGAAACACTTGCATCCGGTCCGAGCGGAAGCTTTCCTGCTCGGTCATCCCCATAATGGTATGGCCACCCTCTTTTTCAAAAGCCTGCACCAAATATGGCGCCAAAAAACCGGAACATCCTGTAATTAAAATATTTGCCACTGTTAATCTACCTATCGCTGCTCATTAAGTCGGAAACCATTCCGAGATTCCCCAAAGAAACCTCGAAACTGATTTGAGATTCAAAATCGTTATAGTAATTGAAAATTCTATATTTCATTTTAAAATTGACGCATTGGTAATTGTAGGTCAAAGCAGCCGCTCCATACCGGAATTGCTTACGGGTGATATCGTAATCGACGCCTCCCTGAAATTTTACAGGAAAATTCGGCACCTCTAACCGGAAATCGCTGCGGATCACATCCTGATTCAATTGGTACGAAGCGGGAGCGAACGGATTGACATAGGAGCTGTAACTCAAACTACCGTTGAAATAACTCTCTTTATCATGGTACGCCAACCTGAAAGACAATCGTGAAAAGCCCTCGATATAATAATTGTAATTGGCGTTGATATCCAACGATAGACTTTTTGAAGGTCTGAACCGTAGGGTGTTCTGCAATTCTGAATATTCAGGGGATTCCCCGTTTATTTTTCGTTGGTAATTCGCCTTTTCAGGATCCATATAAAATTGCTGCCGGATTGTATAGCGAAAAATTTCCCGGGCCGCCTTGCTGTCGTCCCTCTCTTTTGTCAAAAGGGACATGCTGAGTCCAACCCCGACATAAGACCATAATGGATAATCCGACCGGTCCACCTTTACAAGGCGTTCTTCGTCCTCTTCCGGAATATCGGAGACATAACGGAAATCGATTTCCGGCTCGATCAAGTGTTTGGTTCTGCGGTTTTTGGATTCGTAAATTTTGTAAAAAATCGGCCCCTTGATATTCGCGGTGGCGGAATAAAAAAAAGTATTCAATGGTTCGTCAACCACATCGTTGGTCTCGGGATCGATACTCTTGGCATAGATATTTTCATGACCGGTAAAACTCACGGTGGTTGAGAGCCACGGAATTGTCAGAAGCGGAAGATTGTACGACGGTTCGATATTTAAACGCTGTGAATTGATACCGGTCTTAAACGTTGGATCTTCGTAATCATAAGTGACTCCGGAGCGCTCCACATCTTCATAGCGGCTCTTCAAGGAAAAATAGCCCGGCAATTTCCAGATTTTTTGCTGGTTCACATTCAAGTTGACCGAAGGCAATACCTCGTATACCCTGGAAGAGTCTTGAAACGTATAGAACGTTTCGTAACGGGAAGCCCTGAGCGAAAGGGTGACATTGTTCACCGACGACGTCAAATACACGGACGACCGGTAATTGTTCATCAACATCCTGTCAAAGTTACGGTCGAACAGACGCAAGAAGCTGGGATCGCTCTGCCGGTCGATATTCACCACGATCCGGGTATTCAAGAATTTCATGGTCTGGATGTGTTCAGCCTTGAGAAGATAATCGCGATCCTTGCCGGGGTTGTATTCATTGTCGTCGAAATAACGGAAATTGTAATAATCGATATCCCCGCTGACATTCTTGAATAAATACCTGAATTGCCCCCCGAGACCGAGTCCGGCGCCGCCATAATAATCGACATTCACGGTCAAATCGAGATTGGGGCGAATATCCCAAAAGAAGGAATTGGTGATAAAAAACTTCCCTAGAATGGAATTACCCATTCGCGGGAATAAAAAACCGGTGGACCGTCCATCTTCTTCGATGGGATACCTCAAGTAGGGAACATAGAATACCGGGATCTTTTTTATCTTGAACACCGCGTGATTCATCTGGATATACTTCTTCTTCTTGATTTTCCCTTTCGAGCACGAAATAGACCACCGCGGAACCAATTGACTACAGGAGGTAAAGTTCAATGAATCGAACGTCAACGTATCATTGTCCACCTGGCTCAATTTGTCCGTTTTAAAACGGATCGACGGCATCATCAAGCCCTCGATCTCATACAATTCACCTTTGCTCTCCTTGAGATTGAAGCGCAATTCTTCGCCGCTGATGACAGTCTCATCAGACGCCATGGTTACTCGACCTTTGGCGACGATCTCTCTTTTAGAACGGATATATTCCACGGAATCGGCGTAAATCTTATATTGTTCCCAACTGACCTCCACATGGCCATAAGCCTTGAGTCCGTCTTCGGTCATTTCCGTTTTGTCCGCCAGAATCTTAGGAGCGGTGGGGACTGTATCCGCTGACACATATAAAGGTGTCAGCACAAATAGAAAATAGATTATCGCAACTTTTATCTTCATAACTAGGTTCAAATTTATCATACTTTCGCTAGTATAATCAATAGTCCTAATTTTTTATTTCATTTTAAAGTAAATTTGACATTCTAAAAATTTTCCCTTAAAATCCATATTGATGAAGATATCGTTTTCCGGTACACCAAAGAGCGGCAAGTCAAGTCTGCTAAAAGAAGTAAAAAAAATTCTCTCACTGAAATACAACGTAGAAGCCGTTGACGAGATCAGTCCCAAAAATCCCTTTGACGACGATAAAAAATCGGAGTTTCGCAGTCAATTTTTCTACATGACCACACAGGTAAACGAAGAGAATGTGAAAAGCCTCATGACGCCCGACCTAATGCTGTGCGACCGGTCGGTATTGGATCAATGGATATACTGGAAAAAACATATAAACAATCAGAACACAACCCCCTCCCTCGAAGAAAAAAGTAAACTTCTGGAGAACATCTATCACTACTGGATGAAAACATACGATTTAGTATTTCTCATCCGCCTCGATACCAGGGAGTACGAAAAAAGGAACAGCGGCAACGAGTTTCGCGAAGTGACCTCTGATTACATCAAAGAGACAGAGCGGCTTTTTTCCCGGGTAATCGAACACGACAATCTCAAAGTCCATGAGATCTGGAACAACAATTCATTGGACGAAAGCGCGCAGCAAATCATCCAGATAATTTCCGAAAAAATGGTCCTCGACCAATCCTGATTCGCGATTTGTTATTGCCTCCTTGATGGGTAAATGCAACTGAATATTTAGAAAACCAAACCCCACCCCTTGATTTTGTTGATAAATGTTATACAATACTACCTAAAAAAGGCCTCGACGGAGGCGCAGGAGATATCGTGAAGATCAACCTTGCTGGATACAATGTCGATACAAGCTTACTTCAGCGGCTGGACGGGGATAACCCAGAGGCCCTGACACCCGAGTCGTTTAGCGCTGCGTATGCCCGGATCAGCAGAAGTCCCAAAGATATCACAGCGCTTCGCAAGCAAGCCCGGGAAGATGTCGCCAAAGCCCGCGCCTCAAACCACTCTATCATATTCGACATGGGCCACCATTCCGTTGCCGAGCATGCGGTCTTCAATCTAGATGTGATCAATATATCCCGTCTGGCATTGGAAGAACTGGAAAAATTCAGATTGGTTTCCTATACAGAAAAATCCCAGAGATATGTCACTCTCGAAGGTGATTATCTAGTTCCGGAAGAGATCGATGATCCGGCGGACATCCAATGCTTCAGGGAGATGGTTCACCGTCAAAACGAATTTTACAAAAAAGCCTTTGTCCGGTTAAATGACTTTATTTCCAGAAAACATTCGGAACTGGCGAAAAAAAAAAAAAATAAAAAACTCCTGGAAGGATGGGCCAAGGAAGATGCAAGGTACATTTTGCCATTGGCCACACTGGGACAGGTTGGCGTAACCATCAACGCGCGCAACCTGGAACATCTATTCCGCCGCCTCTCCATGAGCAGGCGTTGCGAATGCCGCGACATGGGCCGCGAAATCCTCCGGTTGATCAAGGACATCGCCCCCTCCCTCATTCTGTTTCCCGAACCCTCGGCTTTCGAAAAAAAAATGCATGGCGATTTTCGTCACAATTTCCGCCTTGACGAGGTGGAGAAAAATGTATCGCACGAACCGAGAATCGTGGATTACACAGAGGGGGGAGATTTGAAAATACTTGCGGCATTCGTATCGGTGTTCAACAGCATCGACTATCCCGAAGCCTTCACCAGGGTCAAAGTGTTGACTGACGCGGAGCGGAAACAGATCTTCCGGCAATTGTTCGAAACAATGGAATTCTTCGACTCCCCTCCCCGGGAATTCGAATTCGCGGACATCACCTTTCAGGCGGTCATATCCGCCGCCAACTTCGCGCAATTGAAACGGCATAGGATGGCCACCCTCTTATCGGGCTCCTATGACACGTCGCTAGGTTACACCATGCCGGACAATATCCGTTACGCGGGATTGGCTGGAGAATTCGAAGAAATCATTGACGAGACAGGCCGGGTCAATGCCCGCCTCAATAAAAAATACGGTACCGCAGCCGACTATATACTAACCAATTCACACCACCGGATGGTATTGATGAAAATGAACCTCCGGGAGCTCTATCATTTCACCCGCCTCAGAGACGACGACCATGCCCAATGGGATATCCGCCGCCTGGCCAAGGCGCTGAAAGAACAAACCATAGAATTGTTTCCTTTCTCCAGCTTACTTCTCTGCGGTAAAAGCACTTTTGTAACACAATACAAAAAAATCTTCAATGAAGAACCTCAATTTATAATTTAAGGAGAAACAAATTATGGCAGACAATTCATTCAATGCGTTTGAAATGGCCCAGCAACAGTTCGACTCGATTGCGGAAACACTGGGATTGGACCAGGGAACGCGGGAACTACTCAGAACTCCCATGAGGGAATACCATTTCACTATCCCGGTTCATATGGACGACGGTAGCGTCAAGGTGTTCCAGGGTTTCAGGGTACAGCACAATGATGCCAGAGGTCCCGGCAAAGGGGGAATTCGTTTCCATCCTCAAGAAACAATAGATACAGTGAGAGCGCTAGCCACATGGATGACCTGGAAGTGCGCCGTCGTCGACATTCCCCTGGGGGGCGGAAAAGGCGGAGTTATTTGCGATCCCCACAACCTGTCCATGAGGGAACAGGAACAAATTTGCCGCGGTTGGGTACGACAGGTGGTACGCAATGTCGGCCCCGTACAGGATGTTCCGGCGCCGGACGTGATGACCAACGGCCAGCACATGCTGTGGATGATGGATGAATATGAAAACATCATGGGGGGCAAATTCCCCGGAATGATCACAGGGAAACCAGTGGGCCACGGCGGCTCCCTCGGCAGAACCGAAGCAACCGGTTACGGTGTTGTGTTCACCATCCGGGAAGCGTTGAAAGAGTTGGGCATCGACATCAAAAAAACCACCGCTTCTTTCCAGGGCTTCGGCAATGTCTCGCAGTACGGCATCGAATTGTACCACCAGTACGGCGGAAAAGCCATTTGCGTGTCCTGTTGGGATAACGACGACCAGACCTCGTACGCGTTTGTAAAAAAAGATGGAATCAACCTCGAAGAATTGCGGAAAATCACCAACAAATTCGGCGACATCGACAAGAAAAAAGCCAAAAAATTAGGATATGAAGTCCTTGACGGTGACAAATGGATCGAACAGGATGTCGATATCTTGATGCCCGCCGCTCTGGACAACCAGATCAATCTGGACAATGTAAATAAAATCTCAGACAGAGTGAAAGTCATTTCCGAAGGAGCCAACGGCCCCACTACCCCGAAAGCCGACGAAATACTGGCGAAACGCGACATCTTCGTTATCCCCGACTTTTTAGCCAATGCCGGCGGAGTCACCTGTAGC
Source organism: uncultured Clostridia bacterium (assembly GCA_964491915.1). GTDB lineage: Bacteria > Acidobacteriota > Aminicenantia > UBA2199 > UBA2199 > JAHELQ01. The sequence goes on along the minus strand of CAZBHS010000011.1, from coordinate 23,637 downwards.
TACTTCGAACAAGTCCAGTGCAACATGAATTACTTCTGGTCCAAAGAAGAAGTGCTGACCAAATTGGATCACATCATGACCCAGGCGTTCCATTCAGTTTATGAATTGGCGAAGCAGAAAAAACTTTATATGCGCGACGCCGCTTACATGATCTCGATCCAGAGAGTGGCCGAAGCCTGTAAAATGAGGGGCTGGGTATAACATAAGATACGATAGTTTTTAGAAACACAAAATAATATAAGGGGTTCAACTGAGTTGAACCCTTTTGTTTTTTGCGTAATATTTACAATGGAGGGACCGGCTGTGGACGGCGAAAAAAATATGGAAAAAGCAAAACCCAGAGACTGCAAACCCGAATGGAGATCAACCATCGAAATCATCGAGAAAGTGGATATGGTTTTGTTCAACCGTATTTTACGGAGAATGATATATTACCTGTACAAGTCCGACTTAAAAGAAATTTCGGAATTGATGGAAGAATTGGAACCATCCCACACCTCCGCAGACTACAGCAACCGCATGTATACAAACGTCCCCAACCCTAAAAAGGATTCAGCGGCGCTTCGGGACTTTGTGGAGAAAGTGTTCCAAATTGCGGGCACCAACATCGCGGACGATGAGATCTCCCGGCAAATCAATTATTGGCTCTCGCAGGAACGGAGCCGCTTTCTCACAATCGCGGCTGAGAAGATCTATATTCCGTTGGTGGAAATCCGCGATGTATTGGACCGGTTCGCCAATGTTCCCAAAGCCGAATACTTCCTGTCCCCCGACGAATTCATCAGTATCCGTGTGTCCCTGATCCGCCGTTTTTTCTCCAGCAACCTCCATTTTATCAATGTGGCCAAGCATTATATCAAGGTCATCGATTTTCATCGAATCCTTGAACGCATTATCGGTCCCGCCCGCGGCAACGGGAAATTGGGCGGTAAAAGTTCCGGCCTGATTCTGGCTCAATCCATCCTTGAAAAAGAGATGGCCAAAAATCCCGATCTGGAGAATATCAGGTTTGCCATAAGTTGGTACATTACCTCGGACACCATCATGGACTTCATCCACTACAACGCGTTGGAAGAAATGATTACCATAAAATATATGGAGACCGAAGAGATCCGGGCCGGATACTCCTACATGCAACAATTATTCAAACACGCGTTCTTCCCGCCGGAAATCGTCAACCAATTGGAAATCCTCCTGGATCACATCGGCGACAAACCCATCATCGTCCGCTCATCCAGTCTCCTGGAAGACAGCTTCGAAGCCGCCTTCTCGGGAAAATACAAAAGTTTGTTCCTGGCCAACACCGGAAACAAGAAAGAGAGACTCAGCGCCCTCAAAGACGCAATTGCGGAAATCTATTCCAGCACCTTCGGACCGGACCCCATCGAATATCGCAAAGAGCGCGGTTTACTGGACTTTCAGGAAGAAATGGGCATTCTCATTCAAGAGGTGGTGGGAAATCGGATCGGTAAATATTTCACCCCGACATTCGCAGGCGTGGCCTTCAGTAACAATGAATTTCGCTGGTCTCCCCGCATACAGAGGGAAGACGGCATGGTGCGTCTTGTGGCCGGGCTGGGTACCCGGGCCGTTGACCGGGTGGGAGACGACTACCCCTATCTAGCCTCACCCGGCAAACCGGGATTGAAAGTCAATATAAAAAACAAAGATATTGTCAAATACAGCCAAAAAAAGATCGACGTATTGAATCTGGAAACCAATGAATTCGAGACCCTTGATTGCGATGATTTCATCGAAGAATTCGGAGATGAAATTCCCGGAATCGAAAAGATCATATCCATTTACAATCATGGGGATTTGCGACCGCCGGTAGGCATATTCCTGGGAAAATCCGAAGGCAACCCCCTCATCACGTTTCAGAATCTCACAGACCACTCCCCCTTCTTCAAACAAATGCACCTCATCCTGCAAACCCTGCAAATAGCCCTGGGAGCGCCGGTGGACGTGGAGTTCGCCTCAGACGGTCACCGCCTCTATATCCTGCAATGCCGCCCGCAGATCATGGCTCGCAGGGAAGAATATTGCCAGATACCCACCCATGTGGAACCCAAAAAGTTGGTGTTCCAGGCCACCAAATACATCACCACCGGCTATATCACAAATATCAGCCACATCGTGTACGTGGATCCCTTCGCCTACAACCACTTGAGCACATTGGACCACATGAAGCATGTGGCCACAGTGGTATCGAAATTGAACAAACGCCTTCCGCGCCGGAGCTTCATCCTCATCGGTCCCGGAAGATGGGGCAGCCGCGGAGATATTAAATTGGGAGTCCAGGTCACTTATTCCGACATCAATAACACGTCGATGTTGGTGGAATTGGCCTACAGCAAAGGGGGCTATATCCCCGAGCTCTCCTTTGGCACGCATTTTTTCCAGGATCTGGTGGAATCGGATATCAAATACCTACCCATATACCCCGACAACGACAACAACTTCTTTAATAAAGAGATGTTCGACGAGGGTGAAAATCTGCTGGAGAAAATACTCCCTGAGGAAAAAGATATGGCGGATGTGGTAAAAGTGATTGCCGCCGCCGATGAAGAAGAGGGCCAGTTTTTTTCCGTCATGATGGATTCCGACGCTGAAAAAGCCATCGGTTATATCGGGTAGTCGCTTTCAATAAAACTTCTGCAAATAACCTGATTGACAAAATCGTTAAGATAGTATACATTATAGATAAGGATAGCCAGGGGATAGTATCCTCTGGCTTTAGAGGCGAATTGAGAGATTTTTTATTAAAAAAAGGGTCGAATACAATGGTAAAAATTTAATACATTTTTAGAAGGAGTATTTGAATGAAAAAAATCAAAGTTACCGTTGTCGGAATTGGAAATTGCGCCAGTTCGTTGATCCAGGGCATCGAGTACTACAAGAACAAGAGCTCCGAAGCGATCGGTCTCATGCATTGGGACCTTGGGGGATATACGCCGGGGGATATTGACATTGTCGCCGCATACGATATCGATAAGCGAAAAATCAAAAAAGACCTGTCCGAGGCAATATTTGCAAAACCAAATTGCACAAAAATTTTTTGCTCCACTATTCCCACTGGCAATGTCACGGTTAAAATGGGACGCATTCTCGACGGTGTTGCGGACCATATGAAACATTACGACGAACGCACTGTATTTATTCCGGCATCTGAACAAGAGGCCACGCAGGAGAATGTCGTTCAAACCCTTAAAGAGTCCGGTACAGAAATATTGATGAATTATTTGCCCGTAGGTTCAGAGGAGGCGGTGAAGTTCTACGCCGAATGCGCCCTCGAGGCCGGAGTCGCATTTATCAACAATATGCCGGTTTTTATCGCCAGCCGGCCGGAGTGGGCAGACCGGTTCAAGGAGAAAGGGCTTCCCATCATCGGGGACGATATTAAATCGCAATTAGGGGCCACCATTACCCACCGGGTGTTGGCCAGCTTGTTTAAAAACCGTGGAGTGAAATTGGACCACACCTACCAACTCAATACCGGAGGCAATACCGATTTTCTCAATATGCTGGACAGAACCCGCCTGACATCCAAACGAATTTCCAAAACCGAAGCCGTGCAATCGGCGTTGGACAAGAACCTGGACGGCAATGACATTCACATCGGCCCCAGTGACTACATTTCCTGGCTAAACGACAACAAACTCTGTTTCCTGCGGATGGAAGGCAGAATATTCGGCAACATTCCCATCAATTTGGAGATGAGATTGTCGGTGGAAGATTCACCCAACTCCGCCGGCGTGGGGATCGATGCTATCCGCTGCTGTAAAGTAGCTCTGAATAGAAAAAAAGGCGGCATCCTTCACTCCCCCTCAGCCTATTTTATGAAACACCCTCCCAAACAATTCCCGGACGACACCGCCCGCCAAATGGTGGAAGACTTCATTAGCGGAAACCGGGAGGACTAACCGTTGAAATGTTTAATCATCGCTGCCGGAAAAGGCAGCCGCATCGCCCATATGGGTAAACCGAAACCCTTACTTCCGATCGACGGCGCCCCGTTAATCCAGCGGGCTATCGAGTCCGCCTACAACGCCGGCGTCCGGGATTTTATCGTGGTAACCGGACACCGCGCAAAAGAAATCGAATCGTTTGTCTCCACATTGGCGGTTAAAAAGAATATCTCGATAGAAACAGTCTTCAACCCTGATTACGAAAAAGAAAACGGCCTATCAGCGCTGTGCGGGAAGGATGTGATCAACGAATCGTTTTTCCTGTTGATGGCGGATCATTTGGTTGATCCGGCCATACTGAAAAAACTCAACCATCAGCGCTATGCCAACGACGAAGTCATCCTGGCTGTGGACTATCGAACCGGCAACAACCCCACTGTCGATATCGACGACGTGACAAAAGTGTTGGCGGACAGAAACCTCATCGTCACCATCGGAAAAACGATTCCCGATTACAATGCCTTTGACACCGGAATCTTTCTCTGTACCCCCGCCATTTTCAGCGCGTTGGAAGAAAGCGCCGCGGCCGGTGACCATTCACTATCCGGAGGAATCCGCACGCTTGCGGCCCGTGGAAAAGCACGAGTCATGGATATCGACGAAAGTTGGTGGCTCGATGTGGATGACGAAGCGGCCTTTCAAAAAGCCGAAACTCTCATCAAAAAAAAACGCATTCACAAGCAAAAAACCGGCCTTTTCAAACGATTTTCCAAAACCGCCCTTACCGTCGCTGGATTTGGTCTGCTGGCGTATTTGGTTCAGAAAATCGGCCTGGGGGAAATCACCGCCAATTTAGAAAAATTCGGCTACTGGTTTCCGTTGACATGTGTGTTGGGATTCGGCTGGTTATTTTTCCAGTCCCTCTCCTGGAATGTCATCCAACGGGCGCTCTTCCGCAAAGTACCATTGATGAAATTTTTTCGCATCAAGATCATCAGCGAGTCCTTGAACACCCTTCTCCCCTCCGCCAGCATCGGTGGAGACGCGGTTCGCACCATGTTGGTGAAAAAACTAATACCGTTGCGGGAAGGGCTCCCCGCCATTCTTGTGGATAAGACAGTGGAATTTGTGGGGGGGATGGTATTTATGGGGACAGGCTTGCTCCTGGCCTTCATTTACGGGCAAGTGCCCAAACCCTTCATAATGCCGGGAATCCTCTGTGTAGCCATCACACTCCTGGGAATCGCATTTCTGATCGCCATACAATTCGTAGGAACCAACCGCGTACTATTGACAATCACCCGGCTGTTTCCTTCCTGGAACCGCTCCATCAAATCCAGACGGCAGTCGCTTCGAGAATTGGACGCCAACCTCCGTTACCTCTATACAAAAGCGGGAGGAAGACTTTGTTCGGCAGGCCTGCTTCACTTGCTAAGCCGTATCATGGGAGCATGCGAGGTATGGTTGATTCTCATGGTGTTGGATATCCCATTGGGCATTGTGGACGCTATTTTCATCTCCGCCATGGTCACGGTGGCGAACACCATATTTTTCCTGCTGCCGGGGCAATGGGGGGTCTCCGAAGGGGCGCACGCAGTATTGCTCCAGAGCCTGGGCTTCCATCCGGGATTGGGACTCAGCATCGGCATTATTCGCCGCTTACGAAGATTGGTGTTTGTGATCATCGGCCTCGTCTTTTTTCAACTGGAAAAGATCGAAAAGAGACAGGCTCCAATCGGCAACGGGGAAATTCCATGGTCAGCCGCGCAGTGATTGCAGTCCGATCTGATATTCCAACCCACCGCCTGATGGGACTATCGTTACTGGAGCGCACGATCCTGGCCGCCCACCAGGCGGGCATCCAGCAATTCCTCATCGTTTCACGCGGAGCGACATCCAGTGATGCCGGTAAACTCAAACAGGGCGAGAGGTTCCGCCAAAGAGGTATCGATATCAAGTTCGACGACAGCGATAACCATAGGAATCCCCTCCGAACAACCGACAACGTGCTCATACTGCCGGACAATTGCGTCTTTTCCCCCATCATTATTTCAAAACTGGTGGAACGAAACCTGCCGGAAGGCGGACTCCGGCTGTTGACTGACAACAACGGCAATTTTTCGGGAATTGCCCTCTGCTCTCCAGACATTCTCCCTTCATTGCTGGATCTAGCTAGAAAAGAAGCCGGAGATTTAGACCTTCCGGTTGTCAAATCACTTATTCAAAACGAGCGACTGTCTATTGAAGAGGCAGAGGCCGGCCGATGGATCGCAGTGGAATCAAAGGATGACATTAAAAAAGCCCGTCAAATGCTGCTCAAATCCGTCCGCAAACGTGAAGACGGATTTATAGCCAGGTATTTCAACCGCCCACTCTCCCTTACCACCACAAAACTGCTGCTGAGATTCAATATAACCCCCGCGCAAGTCACGATCGCCAACCTCATCATCGGCATGTCAGCCGGCTATTTTATCGGCAAAGGGGGACATCTCAATTCTTTACTGGGGGGTTTCCTGTTCCAATGCGCCTCAATCTTCGACGGTTGCGACGGAGAAATCGCCCGCCTCACGTACCAGTGCTCGGAATTCGGAACCAAACTCGACAATATCTGCGACATTATGACGCTCATCGTCTTTCTAATCAATCTTCCAATTGGAATCTACAGCTCCACTCAAAACCCGTTTTACCTCTACCTCGGCGTTTTTATGCTCCTTGCAGTCGCATCCATCTATATCCAGATGCAGCGATTCATAAAAAAATCCAGGCTCACCGGAAGTATCGTTAAAATCGTCCAGGATATTCAGAGGAAAGGACTGAAGGCGCAACCGTCATTACTGGATCGGGCGGCGTCCAAAATCGCGTTTGTATTCCGCAATGATTTCATCAAGATGACGATCTTTCTTCTTGCCGCCGTAAACGGTAGAATCTTGATTTTATGGATTCTTATTTTGCTCGGCCCCATAGAATCAATCTACCTCAATATCTACGCCCGGCAAAAAATGAGCTCCACCTCACAGGATTAAAAAAGCGACGAGGCAGTCGATAACAGTCGCGGCCTCGAATAAAAATTTATATGACGTTGTGTTTTTTCCCTATTTTTCCAAAGGCGGCCAAAGCTATGTCGATATCTTTCCGGCTGTGGGCCGCTGAGATCTGAACGCGAATACGAGCCTGTCCCTTCGGTACCACCGGAAATGAAAAGCCGATGACATAGATACCCTCTTCGTACAGGTCGCGGGATATTTCTTGCGCCAACATCGCGTCGTTCTTGAAATTGCGAAACAAAATGGGAACGATAGGATGGACGCCTTTGATAATGTCAAATCCCAATTTCTCCATTTGCTGACGGAAATAGGCGGTGTTTTCCGTCAATTTTTTCCGTAAATCATCGCTCTTACTCAACAGGTCAAAGGCGGCGATACCCGCTCCGGCAATGACGGGAGCGATCGTATTGGAGAATAGATAGGGCCGTGATTTCTGTCTCAACATCTCGACAATCTCCTTGCGCCCGGTGGTGAAACCGCCGGACGCGCCGCCCATTGCTTTGCCGAGGGTGGAAGTGATGATGTCAACCTCTCCCAACACTCCGCAATATTCGGCGGAACCGCGGCCGGTTTTTCCAAAAAATCCCGTGGCGTGTGATTCATCCACCATCACCATAGCGTCATACTTCTTGGCCAATTCGACGATTTCCGGTAATTTGGCGATATCTCCATCCATCGAGAACACACCGTCGGTGGCGACAATGATATTCCTGGCGGGGACAGGTTCTTTGCCGAGTCCGGCGCCATCCCAGATGTCCAGACCTTCACGGGCGTTCTTCAATGCCTTTTCCAGCGATTTCATATCTGAATGTTCGTAAATAAACCGTTTAGCCTTGCACAGACGGATGCCGTCGATGATACTGGCATGATTCAGGGCATCGGTAATAATGGCGTCCTCGGGACAGAGCAAGCTCTCGAAAAGCCCGCCGTTGGCATCGAAGCACGAAGAATAAAGGATTGTGTCTTCGGTGCCGTGGAATTCGGAAATTTTACGCTCCAACTCTTTATGCAAATCCTGGGTCCCACAAATAAAGCGCACCGAGGCCAACCCAAATCCATATTTATCAAGCACTTCGTGGGCGGTTTTGATCAATTCCGGGTGATTGGCCAGGCCCAGATAATTGTTGGCGCAGAAATTCAACACATCTTTCGGTTTGGAACCCACTGGAAACGTCACTGACACATTTGGCTTTTGATCCGAAAGAATGACGCGCTCGTCCTTATACAGACCGGCTTCCTTTATTTTTATAATTTCCTTATTAAAATCGTACCTGGCTCTTTGATACATGTGCTAAGCCTCCCATTATTTTTTTCCAATAAATTTAACTATCATTTTACATCATTTATCAAAAAAGACAAGCAAAAAATGTGAAAACTCCCCCTGAGAGAGGCTGTGAAGAAATAACGGACAAATACCGACGAAAGGGCGCGCGTGTTGCGCGCCCTTTTATCTGAAAATACCTTTTTAATTTCCGTACATGTCGATGACTTCCTGCTTGGTTTTGTGCAGGATATCATACTTTTTACCAACTTTAAGGAACGCGTCCAGCGCCTTTTCAAGATGATGCATATCATGGGCGGCGGATAATTGCGTGCGGATCCTGGCCTGGCCTTTGGCTACAACGGGGAAGAAGAAACCGATGGCGTAAATCCCTTCCTCATACAAATCGCGGGCAAAATCTTGCGACAGCTTGGCGTTGAATAACATCACCGGTACGATTGGAGTCTCGCCGTCTTTGATAATCAGACCGCCTTCAGTCAACCCTTTGCGCCAGAACTCGGTGTTTTCTTCCAACTTATCGCGCCGTTCCGTTGTGCGGGTGACAATATCCATCACCGCGTTGGCTCCGGCCACAACAACCGGTGCGATGGTGTTGGAAAAGAGATAGGGACGCGCTTTCTGCCGGCACATCTCCACCAATTCCGCACGACCGGACACACAACCGCCGGACGCTCCGCCCAACGCTTTACCCAGAGTCGTGGTGATGATATCGATCTTTCCCACCACGCCGCAATGTTCATGGGTGCCGCGACCGGTTTTACCGATAAAGCCGGAGGCGTGGGAATCATCCACAAATACCATGGCATCGTATTTTTCCGCCAGTTCAACGATCTGGTCCAATTTCGCCAGGTCGCCGTCCATGGAGAAGGAACCGTCGGTGATGATCAGGCGAACCCGTTTGTCCTGGTGCAACTGAAGCTTTTTCTCCAGGTGTTTCATGTCCGAATGTTTAAAGGTATCGGTCATGGCTTTGCACAATCTCATACCGTCCACGATGGAAGCGTGCACCAGGCGGTCGGCGATCATGACATCCTCTTCCGAGAGAATCGCCTCGAACACACCGCCGTTAGCATCCATGCAGGATGGGAACAGGATGGTGTCCTCAGTGCCCAAAAAATTTGTCAGCTTGCCTTCCAATTCTTTATGAATATCCTGGGTACCGCAAATAAAGCGAACCGAGGACATACCGTAGCCTCTGACATCCAAACCCGCGTGCGCGGCTTTGACGACTTCCGGATGGGACGACAACCCGAGGTAGTTGTTGGCGCACATATTGATCACATGCTTCTGGCCGGAACCAGCGGGGAATACCACGTCGATTTCCGAATCCTGGCGAGCATGGATAATCCGTTCGACCTTGAAGATTCCGGCTTCGCGGATATCATCCAATTCACCTTTGAAGATATTTCTTAATTCATCTGAATAGGCCATAATGATCCCTCAACGTTCATTCGACGTTAAATTCTTTCAGCAGTACCAAAATTTTGTTCACGGAATCGAACGCTTCGGGCGTGGCTTTGGCGTCGGGAATCTGAATCTCGTATTTGGTTTCTAGAAACCGTTTCAGGGATACCATCGAGAAAGAATCGACAATACCGCCGGAAATCAACGGAGTATCGAAATCAACCTCCATATCGTCATCTTCGTCCAGGTATTCCTCTACCACATATTCTAAAATGACATCTTTTAAGTCAGACATGTTTATCTCCTCATAATTGTTTTACTATTCATCGTCTTCCAGAGTGGAAGTATCGCCGATCTCCTCGCCCCATTCTTTGGCCCTTAACAGGCGGCGCATAATTTTGCCGCTGCGGGTTTTAGGCAGAGAATCGGCAAACTCGATCTCCTGCGGCATCGCCAGCGGAGAGAGTTTTTTGCGAATAAAATTCATAATCTCCAATTCCAGCATCTTATCAGCCTGGAATCCGGGTTTCAGAGTAATAAACGCCTTGACCACTTCCATGTTCACCGGATCGGGTTTACCGACAACAGCGGATTCCGCCACCGCTTCGTGCTCCAACAGAGCCGATTCGATCTCAAAGGGACCCACCAAATGACCGCCGGTGTTGATAACATCATCATCGCGGCCGACGAACCAGTAATAGCCGTCCTCATCGATGGAAGCGCGATCGCCGCTAATGTACCAACCATTGATGAACTTGCTCTTGTACACGGCCTCATTGTTCCAATAGCTACGGAACATCGAGGGCCAACCGGGTTTGAAGGCGATCAAGCCGACTGTGCCGGGAGTTTCGATAGGTTGGTGGGTTTTCAAATCCAACACCGACGCCGTGATGCCGGGGAAGGGTTTTCCCATGGAACCGGGCTTCACTTTCATACCGGGATAGTTGCAGATCATGTGGGCGCCGGTCTCGGTCTGCCAGAAAGTATCGTAAAATTCCATACCAAACGCCTCTTTCGACCAGATGACCGCCTCCGCGTTGAGGGGTTCCCCCACGCTGCACATATGACGAAGGGAAGACATATCATATTGTTTGACCACATCTGACCCGACTTTCATCAATGAACGGATGGCTGTGGGAGCGGAGTACCAAATGGTGATCTTGTGATCCCGGATAAATTTGTACCAGCTCTCCGCCTTAAAACCGGCATCCAATACACACTGGGTCACGCCATTGGCCCAGGGACCGATAATGCCGTAAGATGTACCTGTGACCCAGCCCGGGTCGGCGGTGCACCAATAAATATCATCTTCCATTAGATCCAGGACATACCTGGAGGTGATGTACTGCGAAATCAAAGAATAATGGACATGCTGCGCCCCTTTGGGCTGACCGGTGGTACCGGAGGTGTAGTGAAGCACCGACGGTGTTTCGGCAACCGAGGGATAGACCTCGAAGGTCTGGATTTTTTCCACAGCTTCCATGGCGAATGACATTTCGCGCTCCCGAAGCGGCTTTTTGCCGTCGTCATCCACAACGATGATGTGCTGCAGGTGAGGAAGTTCTTCTTTGATTTTCCTGACTTTGCTTACATGTTTTTTCTGGGTAATAATTGCCTTAGTCTGGGCATTTTCCAACCGGGTGAACAAAGACTCGCCGCCGAACGCGGAAAACAGGGGCTGGGCGATGCCGCCCATTTTCAATATGCCGAGGAATCCAAAATACAATTCCGGCACTTTGTCCATAAACAGGCACACACGATCGCCCGCTTCAATTCCCAACCCTTTTAAATAATGGGCTATGGTATTGGTATACACCCTCATCTCGTCAAAGGTATACTTTTTCACTTCGCCGCTGTGTCCCTGCCAGATCAATGCCAGCTTGTCAGCTTTTCCCATTTCGCAGATCCGGTCGGAACAATAGTAGCCGATGTTGATATTATCACCTTCTTTGAATCCCAACTCTTTTTCGGAAATTTCCCAGGTGAAGGTTTTTCTCATTTCCTCGTAGGAACCGATGTTACTCATCTATTATTTCCCTCCTTGGGGTATAGTAAATTTTGTTATTGTCTTCTGAAACAGCCTCAAAATCATAATACTGAGATTATTTTATAAAATAAAAACAGCCAAATGTCAAGAGATATAACCGCAGGCCGGATCACTCTTCCACCGGGACCCCGGTAGGAGCTTCCACAAAAAATGTAATTCCCGCCGCAGCCAGGCATAAGACGCCTGAAATCACAAATGCCATATGGAAATTCTGCCAGGCGTCGCGAATCAAGCCCGCTAAAATGGGGCCGATAATGCCGCCGGCGCCGTACGCCGTAAACATCCAACCATAATTCAAACCTACTGAGCGGGTTCCGAAAAAATCCGCCGTAGCAGTGGGGAACAACGAAAAGTTACCTCCAAAATTGAAGCCGATGAGAGCGGCACCCAGGTATAACATCATCTCCGAACGACCCATATAATAGAACGCCAGCATAACAATGCCCTGCGCCAACGTCATAATCAAGATAGATTGCTTGCGTCCGATTTTCTCTGAAACAGTTCCCCAGATAATCCGACCCAAACCATTGGCGATAGACAAAAACACAGCCATAGACGTTCCGGCGATGGCGCTGGCCTGCACCTCGTTGTAGCCCGCTTTTTGCAACGCGTCAATTCCAAAGAGCTTGATGATGCCGATGGTCATCAATCCGGCCATGGCGCTAAACACAAAAGTGGTCCACAACGCGTAAAACTGCGGTGTTTTAAGCATTTGTCGGCTACTGAATTCCAGACCTCCGGGATTGTTACCGTTATTATTAGCAGACGACGGATTCCAACCCTCCGGCTTCCAACCCTCCGGCGGATACTTCATGAAAATCGAACCCACCAGCACGATTGCCGCAAACATGATTCCATATATTAAAAAGACCTTGCTTACACCGTATTTCGCCAATAACCGCCCCCATGATCCGGCTAACTTGACCCAAATCATGGCTCCAAAACCGAAGCCCGCCACCGCGAGTCCCGTGATAAGTCCTTTTTTGTCCGGAAACCAACGCATTCCCACCGCGATGGGACACACATACGCCAATCCGATGCCGGCGCCGCCGATCAAACCGATGGCCAGCACCTGCCCTATAAAACTAGCGCCGAAAAAAGAACCCAGGATGTACCCGGCGCCCAATACAAGACCGCCCGCCACACATACCAATTGCGGACCTCTTTTGGCCTGCCAGCGGCCGGCGAAAATCATGGTTACGGCGAACGCCGCCAGCCCAACGGAGAAGATAATCTGCGTCTGGGTGGAAGTAAAACTGAATTGATGAACCGGGTCCTTGGTTTTGCCGGTCAGGTAGGGTGTAAATACCGACCAGGCGTAAATCGCCCCAAGGCACAATTGAATCAGCAGTGCGCCGACCACGACAAGCCAGCGGTTAAACAGCTTCTGATCACTCATATATGTTCCTCCTAAACAAACTCACATAATAATACAGCATAGTAAAACGGTTTACCAAAAACCGGAAATATGTTTCCATGATATTAAAGGTATGATTGTTTAATTTAACCATATTCGCGAAAAAATCACAATACATCCCCGGCACATTTTTTTCTCCTCACCAAAAAAAAACCGTCATTCCCCGCCTGAATCACCCCCATCTCGAGATATTTCCCCCTTGCTCGAAGTCTATCGACTCTTGATTGGAGTCATTTTTTGATGAAAAAAATTTCATTTTCCAGTTTACAATTTTAACAAGATCAAGTATATTAACTATATTAGTCCCCCCCGGACAAGATTAACGAAAAATAAACGGAAACGACTTTGTTACATAAATATTTGACTTTCCACATCGAGGAGGTAGGCCCCACAGCCGCCAAAGGTGAATCCAAAATTCGACGTACAAATATGAGCGGAGGAACTCATGAGTAATACCCACAAATTGGACGCAATCTTCAACCCCCACCGGATCGCACTCATCGGAGTCACCACCAATCCCAGGAGTGTGGGCGGTAAAGTATTGACCAACCTCGTGGGCAGCGGATTTCGTGGAGTGGTATATCCTGTCAATCCACACCACGAAGCTGTCCTCGGTATCCCTTGTTTCCCGGACATAAAGAGCTTACCCAACGCGCCGGATCTTGGCGTGATATGCACCGCGGCCCAGGAAGTCCCCGCTTATGTCCGCCAATGTGGAGAAGCGGGAATCAAAGGTATCATCATCATGTCCGCCGGTTTCAAGGAAACCGGTGAAGAGGGAGCAAAACTCGAGGATGCCATTAGAGAAGAGGCGGCAAAATTCAGCGGCATGAGAATTCTAGGCCCCAATTGCCTTGGAGTCATCATTCCGGGACTCAATCTCAATGTGAGTTTTGCCACCGGAATGCCAAAAAAGGGAAACATCGCGTTTATATCCCAATCCGGAGCGTTATGTAGCTCGGTATTGGATTGGGCGCTGGAAGAGAAAGTCGGATTCTCCTATTTTGTTTCCGTCGGCAACGCGACGGATGTAGGATTCGGAGACCTGATCGATTATTTCGGAGAAGATGAAAAAACCCGAGCAATCATTCTATATATCGAATCCATCGGCGAAGCGCGCCATTTTATGACAGCGGCCCGCGCATTTGCCCGCACCAAACCCATCATCGCTTACAAAGCCGGCCGTTTCCCGGAATCCGCGGAAGTGGCGGCCTCCCACACCGGCGCTATGGCGGCGGAAGACGCGGTGTACAACGCCGCGTTCGAACGAATCGGTATGGCGCGGGTATTGGATATCGGCGAAATATTTGACTGCGCGGAGCTTTTGGGTCGCCAAAAACTGCCCAAAGGTCCCCGGTTAGGAATCGTGACCAATGCCGGCGGCCCCGGAGTGATGGCCACCGACGCATTGATCGCCGCAGAAGGTACGCTGGCTAAGCTGTCGGATATCGCCATGGAGAAACTGAACGAAAACCTTCCATCCTTCTGGTCCCATGGGAATCCGGTGGATGTGTTGGGCGACGCCCGCTCAAAACGCTTTGCCAAAGCCACGAAGATTGTATTGGAAGATCCGGGTGTGGATGCCGTGCTGGTTATTTTAACACCTCAGGCAATGACAAATCCTACCGCCACGGCAAAAACCATCGGCCAATTGGCGGAAACCACTACCAAACCGATCCTGGCCGCATGGTTGGGAGGCCAGAGTCTCCACGAGGGGATACACATTCTAAACGACAACGGAATATCCACCTATTCGACGCCGGAACGGGCGATTCGCGCCTTCATGACATTGGTGAGTTACTCCCGCAACCTGGAAAGCTTATATGAAACCCCCAAAGATGTTCCGGTGGAATTTACCCTCGACCGCAAAAAGCTTCGGGCAACCTTCGCACAATTATTGTCGGGCAATGAAACGGTATTGCCCGAAGAAACCTCCAAAAAAATCCTCGAAGCCTACGGCATTCCCACCACCTACCCCCACCCGGCGGCAGACGCGGAGGAAGCGGCGGCTCTAGCGGAAAAGATCGGTTACCCGGTTGTGCTAAAAATATTATCCAAAGATATTACCCATAAAACGGACGTCGGGGGTGTAGCCCTCGATATCGACAGCGCGTCGCTGGTGCGGGACAAGTTCCAGGCGGTGGTGGACGCGTCAAAAAAAGCGCGGCCGGACGCCAAAATAGACGGCGTGACCGTACAGCCGATGGTGGATCTCAAAAACGGCCAGGAATTGATTCTGGGCATCAAAAAAGATCCGGTGTTCGGAACCGTCATCATGGTGGGATTCGGGGGAATAGCCGCGGAACTATTCGCCGACCGGTCCATCGGCTTTCCGCCATTGAACGAAAAACTGGCGCTGAGAATGCTGAAATCGCTGAAAATTTGGCCCTTATTGAACGGCTATCGCGGCCGCCCGCCGGTCAATATCGAAAAACTGATCGAAACAATGATCCGCCTATCCTACCTGGCAGCCGATTACCCGGAAATCAGCGAATTGGACATCAATCCCCTACTGGCCACCCAGGACGGAGTAATAGCTCTGGACGCCCGCGTGGTCGTCGATCGTGAATTGGTGGGGAAAAAAATGAAACCCTACGCTCACCTCGCATTAAAACCCTACCCGGAAGAGTATGTCAGGAATCTGGAACTCAAAGATGGAACGCCTCTATGTCTCAGGCCCATCAAACCGGAAGACGAACCAATGTGGATGAAGCTTCTAGCCAGTTGCTCACGGGAATCGATCTATGCCAGATTCCGCTATTTTTTCCAGTGGGAGTCGCATGATGTGGCCACCCATTATTGTTTTATCGACTATGACCGGGAAGTGGCCATTGTGGCGGAACTCGAAGAAGATGGCGAGCGTAAATTGTTGGGAGTCGGACGCCTGGTGGCGGATCCGGACCTCGAAACAGTCGAATACGCGGTTCTAATTGCCGATGCCTGGCAGGAAAAAGGGCTTGGTAGTATTCTGACGGATTATTGCCTCGAAATTGCGAATAAATGGGGTCTCAAATCAATCGTCGCCGAAACCACAGCCACCAATGAACGGATGCTCTCGGTTTTCAAAAAGAGAGGATTCACCATCAAACCGGATACCGGCAGCTCTCTGGTGGAGGTTCATAAAGACATTGCCGTAGAAAGCAGCCGGCACAAAGACTAGAGGAATGACGAAGCCGAAACAGGAAATCGAGTTCATCGAAAGCATCAGCAAAACCATGAACACTCCCCACACAACAGACGACTTGCTCAACCGGCTTCCAGCGCTCTTCGAAAAAACATTCCCGTTCAAGCGGACAGTGGTATACTACAGAGCCCAGGTGGGCAACGTGTTCACCCCCTATTCCTTAAAAGTGCACCAGGACACGCTTCCAAAATTAGATGAAGAATGCAATATCATCGAGAGCCTGAACCATCGACACGATCCCATTTTGCTTGACGGAAAAAACAATTTGCACCGGGACCTGTTCAACCGCGACTCCGGCCAATTTCTCAACACGAACGACCTGAATTTAGTCATCCCCCTTAGAAGCCATAACTATTTTAGAGGTATGATCGTCACCTGGATCAACCCCAAAAAGAAAAAAATCATCCCCACCGCCGCCCGCTTGATTGCTACCGCGGCCAACATATTTATCCCCTCCATCGAGATCAAACGCATCGAACTCTCTAACGACATGAATTATTACAAGCTATTTAAATTCGACAGATTAGTCTTATTGGGAGAAATGGTTGCGTCTATTTCCCATGAACTAAAAACCCCTCTCAGCACAATCATGCTTGAAATACAGGAAATGAACGATTGTATGTACAATCGTGAAGAAATGGAAAATTCCTACCGGAAAATCAGCCGGGAGATCCATAAAATAAATAAATTTGTTCAATCGCTCTTGAGTTTTTCCCGGTTCCAGAAGGTTTCGATGGAATCTGTGCAGATCAAAGATTTCATCGAAAAAACCCTGGAGGATATCCCCAGAAAGAAATTCCCATCCGACCTGAAAATCGTGACCGATATCGACAACAACCTCACCACCATGACGGACCGAAGCCGCCTGCAACAGGTGTTTTTCAATGTCCTCTTCAACGCGGTGGACGCATTGGAAATTAACGGGCACATCATTATCAAAACCTACAAAGAATATAAGGATATATCAAAAAACGACAGGATCATCATCTCGCTGAACGATAACGGACCGGGAATTCCGAACGAGATTAAGGAAAAAGTATTTGAACCGTTTTTTACCACCAAAAAGGAGGGGACGGGACTCGGCCTCTATATTTCCTACGGCATCATGAAAAGCCTGAAAGGAGATCTTGAAATACAGAGCAATGAAACTGGAACTACCGTTTTAATCATTCTGCCGAGTAACTAACCAAATGAATACCATGAATAAACAAGCGAAAATATTAATCATTGAAGACGATCATTCGTTAAGGGAAACTGTAAGGGGGATGCTCGCCAGGCGCGGTTTTGATGTCGATGAGGCCGGAACCATCGAGCAAGCGAGAAAAAAGTTGATAAAAAATCCTTATGATCTTGCATTATTGGACCTCACCTTTCCAGACGGCTGCGGCCTCGATATTCTGGAAGGGGACTCATTTATCAACCACAATCGCATCATTGTCGTCAGTGGAACAGCGGAAATTCAAACCGCAGTCAACGCGATGAAAATGGGAGTGTTCGATTTTTTGACCAAACCCATTGACCGTGATTTACTTCTGGCGACAATCGCCAAAGTTTTGGAAGTCAATCAAAAACTCGATAATTTCCAGGAATTGAAAAAAGACGTCGGCTCAAACTCTACTTTCGAAAAAATCCTCTATAAAAGCAAAGCGATGGGCGCAGTGATCAAACGGGCGCAAGAAATCGCCATTTCCGTAAACACCACCTTGATTACCGGAGAGACAGGCACCGGAAAAGAACTATTGGCACGCGCCATCCACAACCACTCACCTCGAAAAGACATGCCTTTCATTCCGGTCAATTGCGCCGCCGTCCCGGAAAATCTGGCGGAGTCTGAGTTCTTCGGATTTGAAGCCGGCGCTTTCACGGGAGCCAATAAAGCCTACCCCGGAAAATTTATGCTGGCGGAAAACGGTACTATCTTTTTGGACGAAATCGCGGAATTGCCGCTCATGATCCAGGCCAAACTGCTAAGAGTCCTGGAGTCGAATGAGATATTCGCATTGAACAGCAAACAACCTAAAATCATCAATGTAAGAGTCATTGCCGCAACCAACAAAGACCTGAAAGAACTCATCAATAACGGCGGTTTCCGTGAAGATCTCTACTACAGAATCAATGTATTGAAACTCAATCTCCCCCCCCTCAGAAAACGCAAAGGGGATATCATTCCCTTAACCGAACGGTTCATCTACATAAACAACATCGCCCATAACAAAGAGATCGACGCCATCGACGATGAAGCCGCGGAACTTCTTTCCAAATATGAATGGCCGGGAAATGTCAGAGAGTTGAAGAACACGATCACTGAAATATCCCTATTGGTCAGTGGAACAAAAATCAAAGCGGAGCACCTTCCCACGAGGATCATCAATTACGGAAAATCGGATGCATCCAGACATACATTTCTAACCTTAAGCGAGGTTGAGCGCAATCACATCATGGAT
The DNA here is from genome assembly GCA_964491915.1 of uncultured Clostridia bacterium. GTDB lineage: Bacteria > Acidobacteriota > Aminicenantia > UBA2199 > UBA2199 > JAHELQ01. Next base: position 4,907 of record CAZBHS010000011.1, on the reverse strand, counting down.
GCCCTGAAAAAGACCAATTTCAACATTCAACGATGCGCCCAACTATTGGGCCTCACCCGTCCGACTTTATACAAAAAGATGAAGGACCACTGCATCCAAAAGTTATAAGCCTACAGGCGGCTGCCTATCACGCGCTGACTTTCTTGTACTGATTAGGAGTCACACCTTTGATCTGTTTGAATAACCGTGAATAACAACCGGTTTGACTGAAACCGAAGCTCCGGGCCACGTCATTGACCTTGAGATCCAGATTCAGCCGCAGCAATTCCGCACTGCGCTCAATTTTAGTCCGTAAGATATACTGGTTGAGACTGGAATTTTTTTCTTTTTTGAAGATTCTCACAAGATACGATGGACTTAAGCTGAAGGTTTGCGCAATGTACCCCACAGTCAATACCGCCAATTGTTCCGGAGGAAGAGCCTCTATATAACTCGACACCTGGCAGGAAAGTTTTTTTGGTTCATCGTTTGAAAACACGCTATGCTTTCGAGCCTCGACCAAATAAGCGGCGGGAGTGATTCCCAACTCTTTTACAAATTTCCTATACAATACCGAACGATTGATGTCCAATTGCTCCGCAAGCTTCATGACAGTCAATTTAGCGATTTTCCTTGACTCCAACTCCTGGATATACCGGATAATCCTACCGGTAAAAGAAACATTCAACGGTTTCAGATCAGATTCTTTACTAAATGACATATTCCCCACCCTATTGTAAAAAAAAGGTAGGGGCGAATCGTAAAATCAATTACAATCCTACCCCCACCTTTGCGGTTTCACCTCCGGGTACACAGGCACCTGGATCAAATATCCCGCAAAGCGGGATTGCAAATCATGGGAATCCAAAAAATGGGATGTCACTCTGAATCCAGAGCGAAGTCACGCATTTAATGGATAATAACTTCATATATTGTAATAGCAATATAGATGCCAATCTCGGGCTAACCTTAAACCCCCTTATAATGATACTTTATGAAGGAAACAAAACTAAACAACAAATCCGCCTCCCCCAACGTGTAAAATTACTTTACACAAAAAACAAAATTTTTCCCCCAAAACCATTACGCAATAATGATTTCACCGATTTTTCCGGAAATGTGTAAATTTTTTTTACACCTGGATGAGATCGCCAGAACAACCTTCAACAAAGGCTATCCAGATTACCGAGTGTAAAAATACTTTACAATCGGAAAATCATTATTTTTCTAGAAGACTGGCAAGCTTCAAGGAATGAAGCTCCCATTCTTCTTTATCAAGGTTGCCTGGGGAATAACCTGGATAATGCCACGGCTGCCGCATGGAAGGACGATCTCCTTCCCGGTTGACGGGTATATTTGGTTATTCAAACCGCCCGCTTATGCAATTCCTCCGTCACATCAACTCATATACTGCTTGTAGAGCTTCATGACATCCATCTCCTTGAAATCCGAGGCATCGATGGGAGATGTGGGGGCCAGATAACCGTTTTTGATAAAACTGATTTTATCCGCCACATGAAAGGCATAGAATAGATCGCCCGTCAGATAGAGAATTGATTTTCCCTCGTTCCGTTTCCGTATCAATGTCTTGTTGAACTCAATCTGCAAGACTTTGTCTTCAACATTGATAAAATTGTTGAACACGATATTTTGGGTATTCATCCCCAGAAGCACGGATAAATACACCATTCTAAAAATATCGGGCCGTTCGTCCTTGATTCGTTTCTTTAGGCGCTCTTCATTGATATGTAACCGGATTAGATGCTCATACACCGCCAATTTATCTATTTTTCCAGATGAGCAACAATAATCGACGAATTGTTCCATCGTCGCGTCCGTATCAAAATCATGCACATCTTCCAGACGATTGATAAACACAGAATCCAATTGCGATTGAAAGCTAAAAATTGACTTGCCGTCGATTAAAATATCACCATCGAAATGGGAACAAAATCCTCGCATGATTTCAAAAAAATGACGCCGCAGAGGATCCTCTTTGAAAATGATGAAATAGATCTCTCCAAAATCCACTTCGAACGAAATATTCTCCCCGAAAATTTCTCCGAACTTAAACTTGAGGTCGTTAACTTTTATCATGATCCAAATAATAATTTTTTCAACCGGAAATATGCCATGGCGAACATCAACATTGAATAAAACACCGTAATGAGGAATGCCGCCCAAAACACCCTGGGCAAATAACTTTTTGCCTGGAAAATATTTTCATCGCCGCTGATGAACGGCTCCACGCTACTTTCTTTTAAAATGAATTTCTTTTTTATATAATACCTGAGAAATTTCTCCTGGCTGCGAATGACATGCCATTTATAATTAAGATACCCATTATACCCTTTGCTGGAGATTTCCTGGCCGAGAAACCGGTAAAATTGAGTTGGAAACAGGGCGGAGATAATCTCATATGAATTGAGAATCTTACGCATCTCCTGCACCAATTCAAGTTCTTTCTTGCGGTTTAAAAGATGCACATTGTTTACGAATCTCGATGTGCTCTCCAAAAAGAATTTCGCCGCCACATCCTTTGGCGGCGGATACACCGATAAATAGTTTTTTACCTCATGCTCATACGCCATCAAGATCTTCAATTTTTCCAGATTCACAGATTCGTTTGAGGGAAGATTTCCCGACTGGTTATATAAATACATGCGGCCCAATTCCGGAATCAGAAATATGAACACGAACCAAACGATAAACATCCAAAGAAAACAAATTTTCCGGAACTTGAGGAATACAGCCAACACCATACCGAGCAAGTAGAAGAACACCAGGAAAACGAGAGCGAACAAACAATAATGAATATATTGACTGATTTCCTGCATGGAAAAATGAAGGCGCTCCACCTGGGTGCCCCAATAACTCAGGATCATCAGCATGACAAAAAACATACTGAGAAGCGAGATCCGGACGATAGTACTGGTGATCACCAGCTTTTTGAGACTGGCGAACATCAGGTTGAATTTCAAATATTCGAGATTCTTGATGGCGATCATCCCCATATAAAGCATAAAGAGACTGGCGGCCAGAAAAATGAAACCGGAGAAATCCTTGAAATAACCACGGTTTTCAAATACCTTCCGGCCTTCGAATAAATGATATACTTTAATGATCTCGGAAGTATCTATATTACTCTCGAGATCATACAGAAAATCACTGTTGGAAAAGAATACCACAAGGGGTGACGCCTGGAAAAACAGCCGGTAACCGAAAGCTCCATATTGGGAGTAGTTCTGGTAATGCTTGACTTTTTCCTTCTCATAACCCTGGAAATGCTCTTTTTCCTTCATTTCCCGTTGGAAATCATGCACGCCGGAATAAATAAAAAAGAAAGTCGCCAGTATTATTATAAGAAAAACGGTTAAATTTTTCTTGCTGGCAAAAATCCGCTGAAATTCAAATCTTAGGATATAACTCATGAGAATACATTACTATCCTACCAATTTTTTTTAAAAAAATCAAAGGTTTCCGGCGATTTAATTTATATGGATAACTTTTATATATTGTTGAATACCAGGGAGGCATAATTGCCAAATAAGGTCGCACGGGAATATTGATTCAGCAAAGACCAGAATAACTGGATAGAGGGGAGGCTAAATTGACGAAGAGACTGAATGATCTTTGCGTACAATTTCTGGATATCCCTTAAATTTTCGATATTTTTCCCCATCAAGCCGGCAACATCACCGTTGATTAAATAATAAGCGACCTCCAACATGATTTCACGATTCAGATCATTCGCCTCGGCGAATCCAATATAATCGAATATCGCCAGCCTGGACACGATCTCAGGTAGAATGCCGTTTTTTTTTATGGTTCTATTGATATCTAAATAGATTGATTCGGCGTCTTCAAGTTTTTGCGCGGCGGCACCGGCGTACACCAACGCGGATGAAAAATCGAAAAAACTATTGTAATACTTCTCGACCTCACCGAGTAGCATGTAAGTATCGGCGTTAGAATTGAGAAAGAGCGTCGCCGCCTCCATGGCAAGCGGAGCTACATAATCAGCGTAACCCAGTTCGCCATCACCGCCGCCTCCACCGACACCGTTCAAAAATATGAGAGCCTCTAAATTTAAAAACATTAAAACACTGGCTACGATGACCAAGAATAGAATACGCAGATCTCTGTTTATCATGAATTCCTCCTTCTTTTCAGATTCAGGTTCAAACTTCCTCGACGGATCACATATTGTACCATATAAACAATAGCAGAAAAAAGCGGTTGGTAAGGAGAAAGAATGCGAAGGAGCCGGACATTGACATTTACATTTGGGACAGCTATAATATGACGGCAACAGACAATGACAAACTCTAATACTGAAGAAATTATATACCCCGAAAACATCAGGAGCAACCAACTGGAGGTCATCCAGAACAACATACGCGCTTTCGAAACCACCTTTGGAATCGCCATTGCCATGAGGGGCAACAAGCTCATGTTTAAAGGGAGTGTGTCCCAAAAACGGAATTTCCGAAAATTTATCGAACATTTGTTCGAAGCAATGGAAAACAAAGTGAACATTAACGAAAGCGACCTAAATATCAGTCTCAACATGGCAGACCAGGGAAAAGCCGAATTGATCCCCGAAGAATTGAATTCAACGGTGACAATCAAAATCAACGGCAAAGAGGTTCTCCCCCGGACATTCAACCAGAAAGCGTACATCAAGGCCATCGGCAAACACGACCTTGTATTCGGCATTGGACCCGCCGGCACCGGTAAAACCTTTCTGGCCATCGCCATGGCGCTCCATTACCTCTTGAACCGCCAGATCGACCGCATCGTCCTTACCAGACCGGTGGTGGAGGCGGGCGAAAAACTCGGTTTTTTGCCCGGCGACATCCAGCAAAAGGTCAACCCCTATTTCCGGCCGTTGCGTTCAACGCCCCCCCACCCTGGGGAAGAAATAC
>CAZBHS010000010.1:66093-127925 GCA_964491915.1 uncultured Clostridia bacterium | reverse complement strand
CATATACAAGTGACACACAGTCATAGACTTCCTTTTGGGAGTCACAAGCGAGAAAATTGGTTTTTTAATAACTTAGCGGTATTTCTGGTTATTCTTTTGTTTTTGGTGTTTCCTGTTGTTTTGGGTGGCGCGGATGCTGATGGAGAGCTTTTGTTTTGTTTGGATCGGAGTTTTAAAGCGGATGGGGGGGAGTTTTTTGGTCCTTATCAGGAAATGATTGTGGGACCTGGCGGGCGGATTTATGTTGCCTGCAATCGCGAGCATTCGATTTTGATATTTGGGGCGAATGGGAAGAAATTAGGGGCATTCGGTCAAAAGGGGCGAGGGCCGGGGGATTTGTTTTATCCACACCGGCTGTCGATTCTCGATGGCAAACATCTGGTGGTTGGTGAATACGCAACCAATCGGAGAGTGTCTTTGTTTGACCTGGATGGAAATTTTGGCAGGCTCATTCGGACTGACCGACCGGTATTCTCCCCTATCGCGTTGCGGGGGAACAAAATCGCCTACCTTGCCAGGAAAGACGCCCCAAGAGGCAAAAAACCAATCAATGTTCGTCTGGTTATTGTAAAAGACATAAACACAGGGCAAGAAAAAATAGTCCGGCGGTTTTCAATTGTCGAAAAAGGGAATATTCGGTTGGCGAACAACTCGGTGTTTAAGGTGGGAAATTTTTTTGGGGATGTTTTTCTTGCCCAAGGTCCAAAGGGAAATTTGATTTTTGGAAATTCGACTGAAAACATTCTCTATCGTTATAATCCGGTCAAGAACGCGGAAATGCCGCCAATACACATCAATGTAAAGGCAACCAGGGTCACACCGCAATATATCGCCACCTTCAAGACTCAATATATAAAACACCTTGGGGAAAGTCATCTGCGCAACCACCCGGTTTACCCGGTGATCAAGAAAAAGCTCGAGAGTTCTTCGTTTGAAGAATTTTTCGGCGATCATCTGGCATACTATTCCGACATTCTCACCAACCCCGAAGGCCAAATCGTTCTTAGTCGCAGTGCGGATCTTACTGGTAACAATGAGGCCAGGGCGTTAATTTTGGCAAAGGACGGCGCAGTGCAACGGGGCGTTAAAATTCTAACTGAAGGCTTTATGTGGTCACTGGACAATAAATTCAAATATTTTTCGTTTTATACAGAGAGCATTGCCTTTGCGCTGGTGCAAGACCCAAACGATGAAGATGGGCTGTATTTCCTAAAAAAACTCAGGGTATCAGGTCTTTAAGCGATTCCCACATCCCTTCACCCACCTCCCATATCTCGAATTACGAATATTTTTTGCGAAGAACGACCTTGTGCTGCCGACCAAAATCAAATAGAGAATACAAAAAAAATATGAGGAGGTTCTGATGGGGATTGATGCCAGGAAGAGGTTTTTGAGGACGTGGGAGCGGGCTAGTCGGGTGATTACCTTTAGTACTAAGTTGAGTGTGATTGTCGCTGTTGGGTTTGGAATTTTTCAGGTTAATTATCAGCGGGAGGTAGAAGCCCGGAAAGTTGCGATCGAGTTGGCGAACGCCACTCGGGAACCTGGGTTTTTGAGGGCTTTTTCGCGGTTGAAGGGGGCTTGCGCGGGGGCGGTCGTTGAGGACAAGCAGGGATTTGTGGATGATTTGAATCATGTGGTTGCTGTTTTTGATAATATTGCGATATTGTATTTGAATGATTTGGCCGACCGGGAGATTGTTGGGGAGAGCATTGGGGGAAAGTTAAAGGAATTTTGTGGGATTATGGACTCGATCGAGGGCTTTCCGCCGGAAGAGAGGATTAATATTGATCAGCTACATGAGAACTTGTCGGTGAAGGAGAGATAGCGATGAAAAAAATGATTATTTTGATGTTGGTTGGGGTGATTGGGGCCTTTGGGACTTATCATCTTTTGCTTTCGGCGCCGGTGTTTGATGTGAATGATATAAAGGTGAATGGGAGAACGATCAGTTTTGCTTCTGAAATCGTCACAAAATGGGTCCCGAAGATGGTGACGCCCAAGGCCAAAAAGATGGTGAAGCGACAAGATGTCGAGCTGCTGGCGGAAGAATTTCTGCTGACGGAAAAGACTGCTTTTAATCCTCATCTTCGGTATGATGACGGGGATGTTTCGTTTTGGGTTGAGCAATGCCGGAAGTATGGGGTGGATGAGTTGGATCTGAGGCGGGAATTCGCTGCCCGGCGGATGGTTTTGGAAGCGGCCGATGAAGCCGGCGTCGTGATCGATAAAAAGGGGGACCTTTCGCATGCGGCGGGGGAGATTATGGCTGATTTGATCCGGGCCAGAAACTCTCTCGAGAAGAAGAGATAAGAGCTGATTTATTTGAGTGGTCGTATTATAATATTAGTTATAGAGAGATTGATTCGGGGGGATCGATGAGCGGGAAAGGCAGGAATACCGGGATAATTATCGCGATTATCACGTCGTTGAGCGTGATTGTGGCAGCTATTATCGATGTGGCGTTCCGGGGGGGACAGGCGCCGGACGCTGTGGGGAATATCACGATGCCTTTGGCTGGGAGCAGTGTCTCTTCTCCGTTAATGGTGATGGGGACACTGAAAGATATTCCTAAAGATCATGTGGTGTATGTGGCTGTGGAGAGAGGCGAGATGATCTGGCCGCAGGAGCCGCAGATTTCTTCGCTCGACCGGCGCTGGAGCACCTCCATAGGATTGAAAGGGATCGAGCCGGGGGAGCCGTTTCAGTTGGCGTTGATTTGTGTGAAGCCTGGAGCGCAAGAGCAGATTACCCGGTGGCTGGCGCAAAATAACTTCAGCCAAAATCAAATGGGATTATCCAGGCCGGAGGGAGTTTTTCGCCTGGATATAGTCAGTCAGTTGAGCCTTACTGGAAATTATCGAACGGTGACTCCCCTCGGTAGAGCCGAGGATTCGACCGTTGTGTACCGGACAAAAACCGGGGGTAAATATCATCGGGCAAACTGCCCATCCTTGCGCAAGAGTAAAATAAAGATCACCCTCTCCGAAGCCCGCAATCGCGGTCTTCGACCATGTTTGCGTTGCAGTCCGCCGGTTTGAGCTAAACCTCAACTAACCAGATTAAATTCTACAGCGGTGGAAATCTCTACAAAATATAAAAATATGAAGGGAAGACCCGGGGGCCTGTTAGAAGAACAGGCCCCAGATGGTTACTAGTACGAATATTGCCAGGACGGCTAAGAGAAGGGTTTGGCCTGAGGGGCGGTAGTAGTCGGGGGAGTAGGCGCGGTTGCGGGAGTTGGCTTTGGAGAAGGGCATGAAGGGGTTGGCTCCGAATTTTGTGATGTCGGCGCTGACATTTTCAACCATTTTTTGCGCGTTGTCGAAGATGTAGGCAGGGGCATTCACGAACAACTGTTGGAAGTACTTTTTGGGGCGGCGGTAGAACCAATCGAAATCCAACGAGATGCCTTCGTGGGGGGCCAATACTTTGCGCAATACCCAGAAGCCGATGAAGGTGAAGATGAGGATCTGGACGGTTTCCACTAGATGGGGGACGGTGTAGGGATGGAAGTCTACCGGCTGATAGGGTAGGAGTTTGTAGAGGAGTCCGGGCATGACGCCGTGGAGGAAGCAGAAGAAGGCGACGATGGCCATGCCGATGTGCATGTTCTTGGGGGGCTTGGTGGGATTGAGGTCTGCGGGTTTCTCTTTGGCGAACCAGGTGAAGTACGGGAGTTTGATGCCGACGCTGAGGAATGTACCGACTGCGGCTAGTGTGAGTAAGAGGTAGGCCCATTCGTGGTGTGCCGCTCCGGCGGCGGAAACTACCATGGATTTACTGATAAAGCCGTTGAAAAAGGGGAAGCCGGAGATGGAGAAGGCTGCCACCATATAGAGTCCCATTGTGATGGGCATGGCTTTGGCCAGTCCACCCAATTGGGTGAGTTTGCTTTTGCCTGTGGTTTGCAGGACAACGCCTGCCCCCATGAATAATAGAGCCTTGTATAAGATGTGACTGAAGGCGTGGGCCGCGGAGCCGTTGAGGGCCATCTCGGTGCCGATACCGACTCCGGCTACCATGTAGCCCACCTGGCTGATGATATGGTAGGCCAGGATGCCGCGGATGTCGTTGGCCAGCACAGCGAAGACAACGCCGTAGAGAGTCATGATGACGCCGAGAATCAGCAGGATGTCCCAACCGGGGAAGACACGGATGAGGACGTACACCGCGGATTTGGTGGTGAAGGCGCTCAAGAAGACGGCGCCGGTGACCGTGGCTTTGGGATAGGCATCCGACAGCCAGGCGTGCAGCGGCGGAACAGCGGCGTTGATGATCACGCCCAACAGAATCAACCAGGAGGCGATGGAGCCGTCGGGAGTCAGGCGGGTGATCTCGATGCTACCGGTCTCCGCCAGGCGCATCAAGACGCCGTCGAACAGCATACCGCCGCCGAAGGCGTGGTAGATCAAGTAGCGGAAACCGGCGTGTTGCGACTCTTTGGTGCGACGGGCCCAGATCAGGTATAGGGATGTAAAGGCCATCATTTCCCAGAAAATGAACAGGGTGAAAAAGTCGCCGGCGAATGTGACGCCGATGGCGCCGCCGGCATACAGAATGGCGGCCACTTGCTGGCCGGCGTCTTTGATATGGAAGGCGTAGATGCCTCCGGCAAAGACGATGAAGGAGAAGATGATGCCGAAGATCTTGCTTAACGCGTCTATTTTCAATATGGTGAGGGTATAATTCATTACCTTCGCGGTGACGACGCTTCCTTCGGGCAACAACCAGATGTAGCCCAGGGTCAGGAAGGTGAACAACAGGAACGCGGACGACCGCAACTTCCTGGGGGCCAACGCAATCACCAGCGCACCGGCCAACATAATGAAAACCGGTGGGAATAAAATGATATCAGTGGGAATCATAATAATCCTCTTTTTTCTCTACGAGTAAATTGACAATCTTTTTAGCAAATATAATAATTGCCGCGCAACCAATAAATCCGAAGGCGATGTAGAAGCCGGGGATGTGGCTCCACCAGTGGCTGCTGTGAGCCGGGTCATGATGCATGGTCAGCTCCACTACCAGGGAAGCGGCGGTTAATAATCCCATCAGGATCCACCAATGTTTTTTCATTAGCCAACTCCTCCTACGATACTGGCTGTGACACTGGCAGCCATATGGTAAAATTTGAAGAATAGGTCGGGGTAAAAGCCCAACAAGACCGACAGTATCGCGGTCAAGACCAGGGGAACCACCATAAACGGCGACGCCTCTTTGTGTTTGAGCAATGCCTCGGGATTATCCGGTTCACGGAAGAAAGCCCGGTGTACAATGGGGAAAAAGTATGCGGCGTTCAACAAACCGGACACCACCAGGATCCCCAGGGGAATCAAGTTCTCCGCCTGCAGCGATCCCAAACCGAGGTACCATTTACTGACGAATCCATTGATGGGTGGAAGTCCCGAGAGGCCGATGGCGCTGACGGTAAAAGCCCCCATGGTCCAGGGCATCACTCTGCCGATGCCGTTCAATTGGCTGATCTCTTTTTTATGAAGATTCACGGCAATGGCTCCGGCCACGAAGAACATGGTGATCTTCATAGTGGCGTGGAAGGCGATATGCAGCATCGCTCCGGTCAGAGCGGCGGATGACAACAAGCCGGCTCCCAGGACGATATAGGATAGATGGCCCACAGTGGAGTAAGCCAACCGCCGTTTGAGGTTGTCCTGTTTTAATGCCAACAGCGAGGCCACGACAATGGTAAATCCCGCGAAGAACACCAGGATGTTGCCGAGGCCGAACTCTTTCATGAGAGCGGGTCCGAATACGAATCCCACAACCCTGAGCACGCCGAACACACCGGACTTGACAACCGCAACCGCGTGAAGCAACGCGCTCACGGGAGTGGGCGCCGCCATGGCGGAGGGCAACCAGGAGTGAAGCGGCATGATCGAAGCCTTCACGCCGACGCCGCCCAGGAACAAGAGGAACAAAATCTTGGCTGTGCCGGGCGCCAGTGCGACTCCGGTAAACATACCGCCGGCCTGGAAGTCCAGGGTGCCGAGTATCTGGTAGGTCATGGTGGCCGCCGCAATCAGAAACAACCCGGCGCTCAATGTATAGACTAAATATTTACGGCCCGCCCGGATGGCTTCTTCGTTTTCGTTATGAATGACCAGCGGGTAGGTGGCAATCGTCAGTACTTCGTAAAATACGATAAATGTCAATATATTAGCGGAAAACGCGATGCCGATGGTGGCCGATAGACACACCGCGAAACTGGCGAAATACCGGGTCTGCTTGTGGGATTTTTCCCCTCTCATGTATCCCATGGAATAGAAGGAGGTGAAAATCCAGAGACCCGACGCGATCAAAGCGAAAAACACTCCGAAGGGATCGGCTTTGAGGGCCAACTCGATGCCGGGCGCCAGTTCCAGAAGGCTAATCTCCGCTGTTTTTTCAAGGAGAGCGTTGGGTAAGAGGGAGAGGACCAATCCAAACTTGATCACTCCGGCCGCTACCGTCCAAAACTCCCGCAGATTCGGTTTGTTCGAGCTCAGCAAAATGAAGGGTACGGCCGCTAACGAGACCAGTACAGCGTAGAGCGGGACAAACGAGGAATAGATATCCTGTGCATTCATTTTATATTACCCCAATTACAGCATTCCTGCGGGGATCATCTTCATGATGATTCCTTTAACCACAAACACGTTCAACAAGCCCAGTAAAATCAAAGCCGCCGCCATCACTAAAGTGGGTATCAGCATCGAGGCGCGCACTTCGTCGCGGCCGATGTTGGTATCGTCGGCTTCGGGATTCTCTTTGATGGGTTTCAGGTAGACTTTTTCGATGATGCGGAAGAAATAGACCGCGTTGAGCAAGCTACTGACAAGCAAGGCCGCCAAAAAGATCCAACTGTGATTTTTAATGGCGCCCAACGCCAGGTACCATTTACTGAAGAACCCGACGGTGGGCGGTAGGCCCACCATGGACAGGGCGCCTACGGTGAACGCGGCAGTGGTCCAGGGCATTTGTTTCCTGATTCGATGATCGAATTTCAATATATCTGAATGACCTAATTTGGTCCTGAAATTTCCGGCTATCAAAAACAAGAGGCCTTTCATGAAGGCGTGGTTCATGACATGCAACACTGCGCCGATAAAGCCCCAGGTATTGGCAAGGCCGATACCGAGACCGATGTAACCGATCTGGGCCACGGAACTGTAGGCCAGCATCCGCTTCATCTCCCGCTGGGCGATGGCCATGATGGAGCCGTAGACAATGGCGATGGCTCCCATCCAACCGATGATGCCGGTGATGGGCAGCGTCTGGCTGACATACGCCGGTCCGAAAATATCGAACAACACCCTCAACATCACGTACACCGCGATCTTGGCTCCAATCGGCGCAATCAAGGCCGATGAGGAGGATGGGGCGTAGGTGTATGAGTCGGGCATCCAGCCGTGCAATGGGAATAATGCCATTTTAATGCCCATGCCGACGACAATGAGGCACAGGGCGACGATGATGGTCGGTTGGTCGGCGACGGCGGGAATGATGTTTTTGACATCCGCCATATTGAGCGAGCCGGTGGTCATATAAATGAAACCGACGCCCAATAGGTAGAACGAACCGCCGACTGTTCCCATGATCAGGTAACGGAACGCCGCTACCGGCGACTTCCTCTCCCCTACGGCGATCAAGCCGTACAAGGACAAGGAGCTGATCTCCAGGAATACATACAGGTTAAAAAAATCGCCGGTCAGTACAATGCCGTTAAAACCGGTGAGCAATAGCATCACAATGGCAAAGTAGGGCATCTCTTTGGTTTTCAGTTCCCGTTCCACCAATCCTTTGGCATTCACCAGCACGAGGAACGCTACAACGTTCACAACGGCGCAGATAAACGCGGATAAAGGATCCAGGACATACTCGATGCCGATGGAGGAAGGCCAACCGCCAAAATGATAATGGATTGCGTTGCCGTCCAGGACCCGCACCACATTGAATATCGAAAGATAAACAGTGAACGCGGAGGCCAACATGGCCGTTGGATAGGCCCATTTTTCCTTTTTATAGGCGACAATGGGAATGATGATGGCGGCAAATAACAATATCAGTGGAATGAGTGCTGGGGAATTATTGGTGATCATTCTCTTTTTTCATCTCCCGGAGTAGTTTGTCCTCTTCAAGGGTGTTGTAACGTTTGAACACGCTGATAACCAGCGCGAACGCGACACCCATGGTGGCGACGCCGACAACGATTGCCGTCAGCATCAAGGTGTGGGGCAGTGGGTTGATATATCCGGCGGTTTCGATGGCGCCGTGGTGTCCGTGATTCAGCACCGGCACAGTGGCGCCGAACTTATTGGCGGCGGCAACATAAAACAAGATGATAGAAACCTGGAAGATGCTCATCCCGATCAATTTTTTAATCAAATTCTTCTTGATGACCATGCCGAAGAGGCCGAGAGCCATCAGGATAAATACGAACCAATACGCGTAATGACCCAGGAAATAATCAAACATCTGGACCTGCCTTAGATAGATCGTCGAAAATCGAAATCAGGATCGCCATAACCGCGATCGCCACTCCGACCTCCACTATTAATATACCATTGGAACGAAGCATCACCTCGTCGGTGCCGAAGGGAAGGTAATGATAATTCAAAAAATTCCCTCCCATAAGCATGGCGGTGAGTCCGGTTCCGAAATAGAGCAATACGCCGACGGAACCCAGCGGTGTGGCCCAATTGCTGTCGAACAACATTTGAGACCGCTCGATACCCGATACCAGGCGAATCAAAATCACAGCCGCAGCCAATAATGTACCGCCCTGGAATCCCCCGCCGGGGCTATAGTGTCCATGAAACACGACATAGAGTGCGAACACCATGATAAATGGCGATACAGTACGGCTTACCAGCGTTACAATCGGGTTGTTTTTGGTTTTAGCCATTGTTGTATCTCTTTTTTCTCAAAATCAATAAACAAATCAAGCCCGCCGTCATGATAACGGTTTCTTCGCCCAGGGTATCGTAACCCCTGTAATCGGCCAAGATAACGGTGACCATATTGTCGGTGTGGGCGTCTTTGGCGGCGTTTTTAATATAATACGCGGCCGCGCCCGGCGAACCGGCGGGACTTTTATCCCGGTTGAATACAGCGTCGGCATCCCCGCGATTGGGTAAACCGAGGGAAGCGAAGATCATCAACCCGATAAACAGGACCAATACTAAATAGTTGGCAATTTTCAATCTTGACTCCTTCGGTGGGTTTTGAGTATGGCCACAATCAACAATACGCCGGTGATACCGGCGCCGACGACGGCTTCGGTGAAGCCCACATCGACAGCTCCCATGGCTACATACAATAACGCCGAGAAAAAGCTGAATACACTCAATGTCACCACCGCTGTAATCAGGTTTTTGACGTACAACGAAATAAAAGCCGAAATGATTAAAAATACAAACAGTGTAATTTCAAGTTCCCAGTGCATTTAGTTATTCTCTTTTTTCTTGGACTTTTTTTTATATCGATCTTTCCGGAACCACGGACGCAATCCGAACGCGTAAGCGGCCCTGGTGAGGGCGTTGGTGGCGGTCGGATTGGTGAGGAACACGAACGTGATGATAATGACCAATTTGACGCTATTCAGAGTGAAGCCTTCGTAGATGATCAATCCCAGGATCACCAGCATAATAGCCAGCGTATCCACCTTTCCGGTGGCGTGCGCCCTGGAATAGAAGTCCGGTAACCGGATCAAGCCGAGGCTTCCGACCAGCATGAAAAACGCGCCGGCCCCGATAAAAAAGAACGAAATAAGGATTCTAATTTCCATTGTTCTGCTTCTTCTTCAGGATAGCACCCAGATATTTGGCGAAGGCGATGACACCGATAAAGTTCAAAACCGCATATGCCATGGTGATATCGATAAACATATCGATCCGGTTGAAGATGAATCCGATCAACAGGATCAACACCATCGCAGAGGTGGCGATCGAGCCGGAGCTCAACATGCGATCATAGATGGTGGGGCCTTTCACTACCCTATACAGGGGAATGAAGATGAAAACGCTCAAAATCACCGCAATGTAAATAAAAAACTGTTCCATTACATATCCCCCTGGGATTTGATAATTTCAAACTTATAAGCAACCTGCGAAGGTTTCTTTTCGTAAAGTTTGGCTACTTGCGCCGGAAGGGAATCTTCGGTAATGCCTGTGGCGGACATGTCCATCAACGCGTGCACGATGAATTCATCATCCAACAATTGGAGGGTGATGGTTCCGGGAGTCAGGGTGATGGAATTGGCCAAAATGACTCTCGCGCTCAAACTGGGCAACCGGCTCTTGAACTTGATTATAGCCGGCTCGATCGGCATTTTGGGATTCAACACCACAACCGCCACCTGGAGGCTGGCAATCACGATCTGCCAGATGAGCCAGGGGATGTAGAAGAACAAGCGGAAAAAGCGAATGGTGACAGGTTTGTTCCCTTTTAGATTCGCATCGGCCCTGGACATTTCCTCTTCGAAAAAGGCATACTTTTTAAGGCGATAATTGAGCCAAACAACAGCGCTTACCGAAATGACTCCGTAGAAGATGTGGATAAAGTCATAATGACCGGAGAGCAGGAGCCAGAAGGCAAACAACAACACATACTGAATAATAATGTTTCTTACAAAAGTACGCTTCAATCTTGATGCCTCGATTTCACAGTCACGATTTAGATTTACATCGCGCTGTCTATAGATTGGGATAACGCAAGATTATAATTTTTTTTACTTTCAAAGTCAAGTTACCCGGCCTGACTTCCGCTGAAGTGAGAAGCCTGATACCGCTTGAATCGTAGAAATATTCTACCTCCCGCCCCATGGCAAAAAAAAATAAATCTATGACTTTAACAGTTAAACTTTCACAATTCAGCGCCGCCCAGATTCTTCTACAAATTCCCGCAGGGAACCTTGAACGGACAATAGCCGCAGTATTTAGAGTCCGACGGATTGGCGATGAATGCTTCCCGCTGATGGATATCCAGAATCAATTCCTCGAGATTGGCTTCGAACCGGTTCATCACCTCCCGTTTCCCTTCGCCGTCCAGCGGTTCATTCTTGTAACCGGCGACAAACACTTCGTTGAAAAAGGATTTTTCAGACCGCAAAAACATATAGGCGGCATCCATTTTGGCGATGTCCCCCACGTTTTGTAGGTTGTACATGTATATATAGAGGAGGATCTGGAAGTTGGAATAGACGCCGGCCATGGTATTGAGATTGGCGATGTAGTCTTCGGGCGGCATTTGCCAGAGATTCTCGACGTCATAGTCTTTGTGTTGGGGCTTGATCTTGACGGGGAAATCGCCGCCGGTTTTGTAATCGGCGATGCGGCGTACCTGTCCCTCTCGTTCCACCCTGTCGATGCGGCCGCCGATGACGGCTTCGAGCCCCGCCTTCTTCACCGGAAAAAGAACAGAGAGCTCTTCCTCAAAGCCGATAACGGCGACGGAATTCCGCCGGATACGGGCCAGGTCGAAGGCCAGGAATTTCTTGAGCTTTTCCTTCAGCACCCAGAAGCGAATCCGCGCCGCCCCGGAGAGTTCTCCCAGGCCGCGGGAGGTAAACTGACTGAGCAGTTCGTCTTCTAAAAGACGCGACGCCCGCTCGAGATCGAGTTCCGGGTCGTTGTTGATATGGATTTGATACAATCGCTGCAAGGTCTCGTGAACAATATTGCCGAATTCCCCGGCATCCGGGTCGGCGCTGATCTGTTGCTTCTCTCTGATGCGAAGCACACGCTCAAAATAGAATTTCAACGGACATTTTATATAGGTTTCCAACGTGGATGGCGCCAGAGCCAATTCTTCCAATCGACGGCGCACCGCCTCATCTTTTTTTATTGATTTAAGAGTGGGAGATTTCAAGGCGAAATGGATGCGGTTCTCCACAAAGTTGTCGCAAGATCCGGTGGCCTTTTCGATCTCGTAGATGACGCGCTCGATGAACCGGCTCCGTTGCGCCTGGTCCGTGCCTTTGCGCTCCGGCCAGAAGATGTGGCTCTGCCGGGCGCCCCCCACCAACGAGAAAAAATTGTAGGCGAACAATTGTTCCCAGTCGGTGTACACCCTGATATTGAGCGCCTTGCGGATATCAAAGGGCAGCAGCGCGTCATACTTGCGGCTCTCGGGCAGAACCCCTTCCAACGCGTCCACCACCAGCACATCGTCAAAGGTGAGGCCGCGGAATTCCAGCATGCCCATCACCTGAATCCCCCGCAACGGAGAACCCTGGAAATGGATGTCGCTCTTTGAAATATAATACTTGAGAAATGACGATGCCGCCTCGTAATCGGCGCCGCCGAAGACCTCGTCGCCATAGGATGTGGAAAATTCAAGCACCCGGTCGATGACGGTTTTGGCGGTGGCGATGTATTCCTGCAAAAACAAATACCCGCTCCGTTGGCGGTTGAGAAGCTCCAACGCCTCTTTCAAAAATGCGCATAATTGTTGAAAATCAATGGCGGCGGGGATGATAAAAATTTTATGAATGTGCTGAACAGCGGCGACGATCTCCTCCGGCATCGAGCCGTCATCGCCGGCTTCCTCTTCCAATTGTTTGGCCAGCAGGGTTTCCAATTGATCGGGCTTGAAATAGAGCAGGTTCTCATCCCCTAGAATAGCTTCCACCATATGGATGCCCCGCCGTAGATTCATCCCATCATGGTCCGGCGCTGCGGATAGTTTCACATACGGATGGCGCGCCAGGTCCAGATAGTCCATGGCGTAGACGCGCCCCTTCCGGTCCCGCGTCCCCACCCGCAGCATCAAATCCAACAAGCGGTAGAGAGGGGTGCGTTCGAACGGATAGCCCAGGGTAATGTTAAAGGGGATTGTCTCCTGCTCCATATCGAAGCGGGACACCACCCCCTGCACAAACGGGATCAACGACGAGGAATCGGGGAGAACGACGCCGACCCGCAGGAGCTCATCGGGACTTTCTTTGGAATCCACAATCTTTTTCAAGGCCTTGTACACCCGCGCCATCATGGTCTCGGAGTTGCTGTCCGCATACAGGTGAACCTTTTTAGCCAGCGCTTTCCACGAGGTTGCCTGTCCCCTATCCCTATCGTCCTCTTCCGGCGGCGGCTGTTTGCCGCCTAAAATCCGGGAAATAGTGCGTTGCAAATAAAAGGGCGAGGCCGGATCGGAGAGGGCTTCTGTATCGGCCCGCAACAGCATCGTGGCCTCGGTTTTGTCGAATAGAGACGAGAGCAGCGTCTCTTCTGAATTGTTCAAGGCAAAGAAACCCAAAAATATAAAGCGCGACTCCTCAAGGCCCGACAGAGCATCTTCATCCTCTTTGGCCAATTCCGCCACTTTGCGATACACCAAACCGCGGGTGGCTTTTTTGCGCTGTTCCAGTTTACCGGCAAAGGTGTGGACTAGATCCGGGAAGGCGGCGATAAAATCTTTGTAATCCTGGTGATAGTCGCCGTATTTGACAAAATCTTTGAAGATGCCGATATCGAGTTTGTCTAGCTCGGCCCCTTCCACCAGAGCCTCTTCCACCGCGTGCCACAAATTCAGGGCCCAGGGAAAAAAACCAGGGAAACTCCCGCCCAATTTGCCGCCGTAATAGAACGAATCGCCGAACACCTTGCGCACCGATTCATACAGAATGAGTGTCGCCTCCAACTCGCCGATGTGTTCATACGACGGGAAGCTCCGGTCGAATATGAATTCGAAGAAGCGGTCGATGGTCATCATGTGCGGCGGCAGGTAATTGCTCCCCACCCGCCGGCTGAGCCGGGCCTTCAAGAAGAAGTTGATCCTCTGGGAGGGAAACACCAAAAATATATCCGAGAAATCCACGACCCGGCCTGAAGCCCCCGCCGGCTTTCCCGCCGCCAGAAGTTCATCCACCGTCCGCTCCAGCAAATCGTCCTGCAACTCAACCCATTTGATCATTGTACTTCCTCCACTTCCAGTAGATCGGGATAGGCAAGGAACGGCCGCACAGCCTTGCCTTCGTAAATCGAGGTCACGATATCCACATATTCAAGCACCTGCTCCCTATATTGGGGCAATTTGTCGCTGCCGGTTTTATATTCCACCACCAGTACCTCGTCCTCGCCCACCAGCATCCGGTCGATGCGCCGCAGCACAGGGTCATCCCCCGCCACAGACACCACCTCTTGTTCGTTCAGCACACGATACCCCCCATTAAAGAAGGGGAAAACCGTATCGTGGCAAATAAATTTCGTAATCCAGCGGGTCATATAAGGCGGCGCCCCAACCTGCTTGACAATCCTCTCCACTTCCCCTTGCACCCGGCTCCTGTCCTCAAAATCCCGGATCCGGGCCATCACCCGGTGGAACAGTTCACCCCTCTCGATAGCCTCGCTTTGGGGAACCTTCTCCTCCGGCGTTCCGGAAAACACCAGGAAGTCGCGCTGCCAATGGGAGGTGAGTACTTTTTTGGGGGCCACATCCAGAAGCGGCGGCTCTGCCGCCGCTGCCTCTTTTTCCTCTTTGGGGCTGAAGGTCCCGAACTCTCTAATCTCCTCCACCCCAGTATCCCCTTCACCGGTATTGTCATCTTCATCGTCGTTGACGATCTTCACCGCCGGATGGCGCAGCACCACATGGGCGAAATTGCCCAGTTTCTTGAAGGGATCGTCCTTCTTGGATTTGGCAGGCGGTTTTTTCAACACCACCGGGATGAGCAACGCCTCTTTGGCCCGGGTAAAGCCGACATAATACAAATTCAATACATCCAACGCGGCTTTTTGCACCTCGTCGAGGTAGATCTTCCGCAATTGTTTGTTGAGGGCGGCGTCGTGTTTGGTGATATGGAAGAGGCGTCCATTCTCCAGGAACATCGGCCGCTCCACCGGCGAGGAGGTTTCGCTGAGGGGTAGAATCACCACCGGGAATTCCAGCCCTTTGGCCTTGTGCAGGGTCATGACCCGGATCCGTTCATTCTCTTCCGGCATGTCCACCGCGTACCGTCCGCCTTCGCCCCGTTTCATCCGCTCCCACTCGTCAATGAACAACGAGATGGAGCTCACCTCTTTTTGTTCCAATTGATGGAGCAGATTGCCGAAGCTCAAGAAAAAGAGGGTGGAATCGGCGAAATGACGCAGCGCCCGGAAGACCTGCAGAATGTCCTGATACAGATCATAAACCGCCAAAAAACCCACAGCCTTGAAAAATGGTTCCACCAGCTCACGCCACAAATTGGGACAATGCCGCTGAAACCGTTTGTAAAAGAGCTCTTTCTTGCCGACGCAGACAAGCATCGTCTCCTGAAACGCCGCCCACTCTTCCCCGAACCGCTCTTCGGCGGCTTTGCCGAAGATAGAACCGGTAATAAAGGTATAAAAATTCAAATTGTCCGGCGGAAAGTCTAAAAACCGCAAGAACGAGACAATCTCGTTCACCAGAGGCGAAGAATCCAGGAACAGGGATTCGTCGGATATGGCGGGAATCCCATGCTCCGCCAAATATTTGATCACACCGCGGCCGTCGGAATTCTTGCGCACCAATACGGCGATATCGGAGCCTTCGTACCCCTTGTCCCGAGCGGTATTCACCATACCGAGAATCTCCCCGTGAAGCGTTTCCTTCACCGTGAGGCTATCCTCGTCATCTTGATCCCCGTCATCTTTTGCGCGGACCGTGATATTGACATAGCCGCGCTGCGGAGTTCCGGCTCCTGTTGACTCCTGGAAGAAGTTCTCGAAGTTCTCTCGCACCGGCTTGAGCATGGACTCGGAGGGAAGCGTGGCCGCCAGGGCCTCGGGATCCCAGAAATTGTTGTTGAAGTCGATGATGACATCAAGGCTGCGCCAGTTTTTATCCAACGTGTGGGTGAAGGGATTTGGATTCACCAACTCCAGCGACGGAATCTCGCTGCGCAGCCGTTGCTCATCCATGAGTTCCGAATTCCCTCCCCGCCAGCGGTAAATCGCCTGTTTGCGGTCCCCGACGATAAAGAGAGCGCTCTCCTCGTCCGAAGGCAGAGCTTCATCGATCAAAGGGGTGAGGGCTTTGAATTGCAATTCGCTGGTATCTTGAAATTCATCGAACAGAAAATGGCGGAAGCGGTCGCTCAATTTCAAATAAATATAGGGCAATGCCGATTGTTGCCACTCTTCGAAGCGGGAGCGAATGGTACGGGAGAATTCTTCCACAAACACAGTCTTGCGCTCTCGCTTGCGAAAGTTCACAAAACCGCTGTAAAAACGGCTGACATTGAGAACCCGGTACTCGGCGGTCAAAAACACCAAACCCGAGAGGTGCTTCTTGGCAGCGCGAAACAGTTCGCCGAACCGGAGCCTAAACTCATCCGGCGCCCCTTTTTTCAGCAGCACATCCGCTTCTTCCTGCTTGAACACCGCTTTGTCGATCACCGCCGGCAAACCGCTCAAGAGTTGAGCCGAAGCGATAAATTTCTCCATGGCCTGGACAGTCGAATCCTTTACTCTAGTACCATTGATATGACTGTTAATGCCTTTTTTCGCCGGTTCGGATCGAGCCAACGCCACCCAATTGGCGAGCGCGGTTTTGGTCAGGGCGGCGGCTTTGGCCACCTCTTCCTGCACGTGCCTGAGCACCGGCACATCGATATCATCGAAATCCCGGTTCATGGACAGACGGTGCAAATAGACCAGGAGACCGATCATCTCTTGCTCCACCCGCCAATTCTTCAGCGGTTCGATGTCCTGGAGATCTTTTAGAAATTCCTCTACCTGTCCCCAATCATGGTCGCAGAGTTCTTCGAGGTAGAGCAGCGCGTTCTGCCGCAAGTCCCGTCCGGCGTCCACCTGAACCTCAAAATCCGGCGGCAGGTCCAAATCCGGCGAAATCACCTTCACAACAGCGCTCATCAGCGAGTCAATGGTCTTGACGGAAAAATCGTTGTAATTGACGATAATGGCATCCAACACAAATTCGGATAATTGAAGAATGAGATCCGGCTCAAGCGAACACTGCTGCGCCAGTTCGGTTAAAAATCGAGCGTCCCCTTCCGGCAACGGGTGCCCTTTGCGATGGAGGGCGAAAACTTTGAGACGACCGAGAATTCGTTCCTTCATCTCCCCCGCCGCCTTGTTGGTAAACGTAATCGCCAACACCGACGCCAAAATCCGCGGCGCCTCGGCCCGGCTCCCTTTCTGCCGCTTCAATCCGGCGAACAACCGGAACAACCGAATCAAATACTCCAGCGTCAACCGGTAGGTCTTCCCCGACCCGGCGCTGGCCTCCAATTTCAAAACTCGCTCACCCATGCATGTCCTCTTTATCGTAAAATTCTACCTACATTATAATGAAGGCTCCACTCCCACACAAGTGGGCAACGTGACAATCAACGGAATTATTTATTCAGCTTGCCGGTGGATGGCCTCGAATATCTTATCGAGAGCTTCCTCTTCCTCCACCTCAGCCATTGCCCGTCCCTTTTTCCAGAACACCAGGCGGATCTTGCCATCTGCGATCTCGATGCCGGAGATCTCTTTGTCGCTCACGCAGCAATTCCCGGAATTGAAGACTCCGGGCGAGCCTCCATCGACACCTTCCTCGATGTCCAATCTGGTAGCTTTGATTCCCGCGGCCAACTCTTCCAAAAGCATAATGTTGGCTTTGTATTTATCCCGCTCCAATCCGAAATCGGTCTTCACCAGCAACTCTTTATAGTGGTCAATGGCCTGTTCTTCGAAATACTCCTTGGGCAACGATTTAAAGTAGATGGTATGGGTGTGTCCCATGATGACCATATATTTCTTCTTATCGGCCCATTTGAGAATCCGCTTCTCCTGCTTACGCATCTCATCTTCACGCTTGATCGCCTTCTTTTTGGATTTTATTTTCAACGCGTCAAACTTGGTATACACAACAAATCGCGCCAACGCGTCGCCAACGTCCCGCATGTTGTGGCCCTGGCAGCCGTGGACCATAAGAATATGATTGCCGTTGTCTTCAAACACCAACGCCGGGTAGACCTTGACGTTGTTCTCCGAGGCCGGATCGCCGTTAAAATACTTGTCCACCCGATTGGGCTTGCGCCAGAAATCGTCGTGATTGCCGTACACCCTAAAATACCGGCCCTCGTCAATGAACTGTCTCTCGATACCTGCAACCTCTTTATAACTATCGAATATCCGGTCCATCCGGTTCCCGGATCCCCAGCCCTCCTCGACATCCCCCAGAAGAACCAGCTTGTAACCTTCCCGGTAATAATACTGCAACGCGTCATAATAAATCTTTACATTCGACCTGAACCGGTCCACCTCTTCGTGCCGCGCCCCCCGGTGCAAATCGCTAAACACCACAATCTTGTCCTGTTTGGCGTCAAACGCAAACCGCCCCGCGTTCGCAATATCCTCACTCATCCTCCGCGAAGTCCGCTTCCCAGGCGCGACCAAGTCCTCGAGCGGATTGTACAAAAGATCCTTCACCAAATTGAAGATTATCTTCATCGAGTACCCTCCAAAAAAATATTGTTCCAACTCCCTACAATTTAAGCCAAAACCAAACGAAAGTCAACGGCAAACAAGCATTGCCCCCCTTCATCGGATATAGATTTATTTGTGGATTGTTTTGAAGATTTTTTCGAGAGACTCCTTTTCCACTACCTCCCGTAATGTAGGATCTTTTTCCCAGAACACCAGGCGGACTTCCCCGTCAGCTATTTCGATGCCGGAAATCTCTTTTTCGCTTACGCAGCAGTTCCCGGAATTAAAAACTCCCGGAGCGACACCTTCGCCTTTCTCTTTGATCTGCTTTCGCTGCTCGTTAATTAAACCGGTTATCTCCTTTAGAATCCGGATGTTATCCTCTGTTTCCTTCCGTTCTATATCGGAGATTTTTTTACTCAGCTTTTTCTTGAAATTGGTTATGCGGCGGTCTTCAAAATAGGAGTTGGGCAAGGAGTTGAAATAAATCGTATGGGTATGACCCATTACTACCATCGACTTTTTCTCGTTCGCCCAATTGAAAACTCGCTCTTCTTGCTTCCGCATTTTTTTTCTACGCTCGATGGGATGTTTTTTGGTCTTACATTTAAAAACATCAACTTTGAGATGAACAAAGAACCGGGCCAGAGCATCTCCAACATCCTGGAAATTATGCCCCTGACAACCATGCACCATCACGATTTTGTTGCCGTTGTCATTGAATGTCACCGCCGGATATGCCTGAATTTTGTTCGCAATCTGAGGATCTTGATTGAAGAACTTGTTCACCCGTCCCGGTTTACGCCAATAGTCGTCATGATTACCATAGACCCGGTAATAGCGTCCCTCTTTAATGAACTCTCTTTCGAGATCTAAGACATCTTTGTAGCTGGCGAAGATCTTATCCATCTCACCCCAATACCCCCAGCCTTCCTCGACATCGCCGAGGAGAACCAGACGGTATCCATTCTTTAGATAATGTACTAACGCCTCCTTGTAGAGACCCGCATTAGTGTTGAAACGGTCTCCCCTCTCTTTTCGAATCCCGCGATGCAAATCGCTGAACACAATGAGTTTGTCCTTTTGGGCATCGAAGGCAAACTGCCCCCCACCCTCTGAATCTTCTTTTAAACGCTTTTTCGTGCGACTCCCCGGCGAAATGAGGTCCACAGGAAAATTCCATAAAACATTCTTTGCAAGATTAAAGATCACTTTCATCGTTTACCTCCCCATAAAGATACTTTATTACTTATATATTTAGCGTTAAAATCCACAAAAATCAAAAAAGATCGCCGCGCCTGCCCCCTAATTTTTCCCAAAAAAGACTTACAACATGAAATTGATCAATTAATTCAATTCAGCGAGAATCGCTGGATGGACTAAAGTCTTCGCTGAGATATCCTGAGATATTGCGGGATGTTTTGTCGAATCCAACTCCAATGAGGGTGATGGGTTTGTTTTTGTGGATATAGGGAAGATGGTACTCTTTGTCCTTGATTTGCATCAGAGCTTCTTCCGGGCCGCCTAATTTGAATTCCATGATGATGATCCGTTCGCCGGTTTCGATGACTGCATCGATTCTTCCTGTATTGGTCTGGACTTCGGAAGTTATGTTCATACCTACCAGGCTGAGGGCAAGATAGACCACCGACTGGTAATAGCCTTCCCGGTCTGACACAAACATATTGTAGGGGATCGAGGCGAATATCGATTTCATCTTCGCGAAGAAGCCATCGATATCATCATTCAAGAGGATTTGCACCAAATCAAGAATCCTACCGCCGGTTTCGTACACCGGAGTGTCTGAGAAATCCGCCAGGAGATATTTGAGGAACGCCTCTTTGACTTCCATGTTTGGGTATGCGAGGGTGTAGCGGTTGCGAATCGAGACTTTTTCGACATCTTTGACTGTCAAATATCCGGTCTGCAGAAGCAAGGGGACTACTGACAGCCGGTCAATGTCAAAACTATCGAATACTGAGTTATCGGTTGTTTTGTTTTCGAAGTCTGAGATTTCTACCTTTTTGGAGCGGATCAATTTGATCAGGAACGTGGGTGTACCGGTGGAAAACCAGAAGTTGTCGAAGGTTTCTTTTTTGAAGAAGCTGAGAATCGAGAAGGGATTGTACACACATTGCCGTCCGTCCCAGGAATAGCCGTTGTACCAATTTTTGATCTCCGCTAAAAGATCTTCGTGACCTATATCGAGCGCTTGCTCCATGCGTTGGATCATGCCGCCGAAATAATGTTCCAACTCTTCCTGGGTGTAGCCAAGCAACGTTGCGAAGGCTGAATCGTGGGTAATATCGTTCAGGTTGTTGAGGCCGGAAAACACCGACACCCGGGAGAATTTCGAGACACCGGTCAGAAAAACGAATGTGACAAATTGGTCCGCGGCTTTCAGCGCAGAATAAAAATCCCGGAGTACTTCACGGTTTTTCAGCACCACATCCGGTTCATCGATTTTGTCGATGATGGGCTTATCGTATTCATCCACAAGTATCGCCACCTTCCCTTTGAGCGACAGCTTCTCGATCAGCTCGATCAACTGGGTTTTGTAATTCATGGAGGTGAGGGTTATTTGGTGGATGTCGCCGATTTTTTGCAACGCCTTTTCCAGGGATTGGGCCAATAGTTTGTGGTTATCGTAGACCAATGTTGTCAAATCCAGATGAATCACCGGATGTGGTCTCCAATCCAGATTGTCATAGATCCACAATCCTTCGAACAATTCTCGATTGCCGCTGAAAATCTCCTTGAGGGTAGAGACCAACAATGACTTACCGAACCTCCGGGGCCGGGCCAAAAAGAAATATTTCCCTCCCCCAGTCAGTAATTCGTAAATTTTTTTGGTCTTATCGATATAGAGATAGTCCTCGTCGATGACATCGCGGAAGGTCTGAATCCCAAGCGGCAATTTTTTTTCCATTGCCTACTATTATACGGTTTACAGGCCCATTTAGCAACAACCCTCCTATTTTTAGCCACCTGTCCCCTGCTTTTTCTTCTGGAATTCACCTCAGTATGTGAGTGAGCCGCCATGATGCGGGCGCGATTCACAACAATTTGCGCGCCATTCGCCACAATTTGCGCGCCATTCGCCACAATCCGTGCGCCATTCGCCACAGTGCGTGCGCCATTCGCCACGAAAAATACCCGCAACGCCACGATTCATGCGCAATCCACCACAGGCAGTTCCTGTCGCGCCACATGGCATCGCCAAAACGCCACAAAAGCAGCGCTCGCCGGTACTTTTTTTCACCAATTTAGGAAACTTAGCGGCGGAGAATTTGGTATAATAGTAGTAGGAAAAGGAAGATGAGAATCTGGAGGTTTGCATGGAAGTGATTGGGTATTTATTGTTGGGCATTGTGGCGGTTGTGTGGATTGGGGCGATGATTTTCGGCATGGTTGCCGCTGAGCCCTGGGGAATTATCGGTTTGGTGGCGATTCTGGGAATCGGGATCCTATTCATCAAGGTTTTGAAGGATAGGCTGGAAAGTAAGGAAGACGATTATTATGAAGATAATATCGACGATTAAGGAGGAATCATGCTAATAACGACACAAGACTTTTTCGCGGATTATGAAATTACAGAGACCCTCGGGGTGGTAAAAGGCAACACGATCCGGGCCAAACATATCGGTAAAGACATCATGGCGGGATTGCGCACCATTGTGGGGGGAGAGATCCATGAATATTCGAAGATGTTCTCGGAATCGCGGGAGCAGGCGATGGACCGGATGATTCACAAAGCGCAGGAGTTGGGAGCGGACGGCATTGTTTGTATGCGCTTCACCACTTCCAACGTGATGCAGGGGGCCGCAGAATTACTGGCTTACGGCACCGCGGTAAAATTGAAGAAAAAATAGATCTACTTCTACACTACTTGTTTTCCGTTTCAATCACTTTAGCGGCTGCTTGCTGGGATTGACGATACACCCAGGGAGCGGCCGGAGTCGGCGTTGACCAGAGACCGGTCTTCGCTTTTTTGGCCTTTTTATGCGCTTTGGCAAGCTCCTTGTCTTCTTGCGACTCTTTGTCGTACCAGGCGAGACCGTTTTTGATCAATTCCAGGGACATATCGAATCCTTCGAGCGCCACGCGGGCTACGAACGATGTATCGCTGGGATACGAAATAATTTCGAGATTGACAAGTTTGCCTAATATTTTTTTGGTGGTGAACTCTTTGGCCTCTTCATAATAGGCCTGTCCCTTTTCCGGGCAGTCGGCTCCGGCGAATCGGACGTCCAGCGTTCTTCCTCTCAAGGCGATTTTGATGGTATCGCCATCGTCCACTCGAATCACCTTTCCTTTTATTTTGGCCCCGTGTAATCCGATACCGGAAACCATTAATAGCATTAATATAAAGAGAACACTCATTCTGCTTGTTTTCATCATTTCTCCTTTATGCCTTTAAATCTCTAAACTATTTTGTATAGAGCGGGAAGGGGATTTGCCGCTTCATCCGGGGTAAAATTTTCCCTTCGTTCATTCGCTCGATCAACTTGAGAGTCACCTTCACCGTTTGCCGCAAACCTTCGAGAGGCCATTCGGGATTGTAACAATCGCGAACGGTGTGATAGTCGGTGCGCCAGAAATTGGGGTATTTCTTTTGGCCGCTGGCGTCGTTTTCCCCGGCGCTAATCCACATGGAGGGAATATTGTAGCGGGCAAAGGGGAACTGGTCGGAGCGATAGAAGAATCCCTGATCCGACATGGAGAAGTAGGAGTAGCTCAAGCCCTCGTTGGCCACCACCTCTTTCAGCACATCCTCGAGAGTGGAAAACCGCGCCCCGACACCCATAAAATCGGACGTTTCCTCCCAAACCGGAGTGGACTCGAAATTGATAGTGGCGATAATGGAATCCCGGTCTGTTACGGCTGCATAATGGCGCGAACCTAAAAGCCCGGATTCCTCGGCATTGCAAGCCAAAATAGTCACAGAATAGTGCAAGTCCCCTTGCATCTCTTTCAAAATGCGGGCGCAGAGCACCATCGCCGCCACAGCGGACCCGTTGTCAATGGCTCCATTGAAGATGTTGTCGCCTTCTTTTTCTTCGCCCAGGCCCAAATGATCGATGTGGGCGCTCAACACAACGCGTTGCGGCGTTTTGCCGGGAATTTCTGCCACTACATTGTGATTGGCGACCTCCCTGTAGGAACAGGAACCTTCGAGATTGACCCGAAAGCCGAGATCGATGGGTTTGAAGCGGCGGCTACGGGATTTTTTGTAGAGTTTGTCGAGTTTATATTTGGATGCCGCCAATACTTTTTTGAGACTACTCTCTTTGATCCAACCTCTGAACACCAGATTGCCGTCTACATCCGACGGCAGGAAGACCTCTTCGCCGGCCCAGGAGTTCCGCACCACATGCCAGCCGTAACCGGCGGACTTTTCGGTGTGGATGAGAAGAATCCCCCGCGCTCCACGGAGGGCGGCCTCTTCGATATGGTAGGTCCAACGGCCGAAATAGGTCAAGGTCTTACCTTCGAAAATGTCGTCATGAAACATCCCCGGATCGTTAACCCGGGCAATGACGATTTTATCCTTCACATCGATATCTTTATAATCGTCCCAGTTCCATAATTCGGTGGTGATACCGAAACCGACGAACACCGCGTCGCCTTCGATCTTGAAGTTCTTTTCGGGCCCCGTATAGGTGCCCATAATGTCGTCGCGATACTGGAGAGCGACCTCTCCGGCTCTGGCGTCGAGATTCTGAAGAGTAAAGCCTTTTAAGGTGAAGGGTTGGAGGTAGGAATCGCCTGCGCCGGGCCGCAATCCCATCCATTTAAAGAGACTGCGCATATAAATCTCAGCGGTTTGACCGCCGCGGGTGCCCGGAGCCCGGCCTTCCAGAAGGTCGTGGCCTAAAAATTCGATGACGCTCTGCATCTCTTCGAGGGTGAGCTTCTGGACCCGCTCATCGATTGTAGCGGCAAAAGATGGGAGTAAAATACAAAGAACGAATAACACGACAACAATTCTAGCCATCGCTCATTCCTCTGTGTCGTTGGTTTCCGGCGCCGCCTGCGCTTCGAGCAACTCTTTTGCCCGCGCCAGATGCTCTGGATACACCATGACTTTCACCTTGCCGAGGCCGTTCATGGTAATTCCAAAGAGGCGCCCCGCGGATTCAAATTTAAGGGCGCAGGGAATATCGAAACTTTCCAGTTCCGCCTTGATGATTTCCGCCTCCACCATACCTTCCACCACAATGAGTTCGGTCAGTTTGTTTTCCATGGGCACTATCTTAACAGCCCGGAGGGATTTTTGCAAATAGTTTTTTTTATATCAATCCCTCCGCTAGCTACGCATCAAGACCGCTTGTCAGAAAAATTAAAAGCGGATGGTCATTCCAGCCCAGGTAAAACCTGCGCCAAAGGCTGCGAAAAGCACATTGTCGCCCGGTTTGATCCGCCCCTGCTTACGGGCGTGATCCAGGGCAATAGGAATGGTGCCGGCTGAAACATTGGCTATTTTATCGATATTTATAAAGGTTTTTTCCAACGGAATATGGGCCCTTCTAATGGTGGCCTCGATGATTCTGATATTCGCCTGGTGCGGAATAAACAAATCGATATCATCGCTTGTCAAACCGGCGCGGTCGATAGATTTTAGCGCCGAATCCTGCATCATGCGGACCGCGTGCTTGAATACTTCGTTGCCGCTCATGTGGACCGTGTGTTTCTTATTGGCGACGGTTTCCGCCGAAGCGGGCATCGCGCTTCCGCCGGCAGGCTGAATTAACAGCTCGCCGAGATTGCCGTCGGCTTCCCAATAATGGGAAAGAATCCCAGTATCTTCCTCGGTAGCTTCGAGAACCGCCGCTCCGGCTCCATCTCCGAACAATACACAGGTATTGCGGTCTTCCCAATTAATCACACGAGACATGACTTCCGCGCCCGCAACCAACACTTTCTTGGCGACTCCGGCTTTTATGAAGGAATCAGCCACTATCAAGGAATACAAAAAACCGGAACATCCGGCGCTCACATCAAACGCGGGAACCGGCTTGATTCCCAATTTTTTCTGCACCCAACAACCGGTCGAGGGGTAAGCATTATCCCCGGAAATTGTCGCCACGATGATTAAGTCCAACTCATCCTTGTCGATTCCGGCTTCTTCGATAGCCAATTTTGAGGCCTCTGTGACTAAATCGGAGGTCGTTTGACCGTCGGCGGCAAAATGTCTCTCTTTGATTCCTGTGCGAGACGTGATCCACTCATCAGACGTTTCGACAATCTTTTCCCAATCCTGATTGGTCATCACCCTCTCAGGCAAGTACGAACCTGTTCCTATAATTTTTGATCTCATCAATTTACCAACTCTCTAAAGTAAAGAAAATATATTTGTACTCCCAATTCCCGTTTATCGGTTGAATTGGGGTTTAAAACTGCAGGTACGAATACCTTGTCCGTTTCAATTGCAAATCTGAATTCATATTCTTTGCCCATAATCTCGGGCTTTATAGTGTATTCTTTCGAAAATTTCGCCGTTTCAGGAACAAATTCATCGAGTATTGTGTCATTGATTTTAAAAATAACCTTCTGGTCTTTAGACTTGATTTTATCGACGCCCCCGCGAATAATCAGGTGGGCTTCCTTTTTGGGGTTTTCAATGATGCACACAGCTCGTTTGGTGGTCCATTGCCATTTCCGCCAATCGGGATTTTCGATATTCATATCTGTCTCGACACTGTTCCAGCCTTCGGAAAAAACAATCTCCGGCGCGCTGTACGATGCGGGGCGAATCTCGATATTCTTTTGGAACAACACCGTTTTCTCTCCGTCGTTGCCGGAAGTGGGATCGTATAATCCGACTGTCATCTTTATCTCTTCATATCCTTCAAAATCAATATCGCTCTCTTCCAAAAATTTCGGGATGAAGATTCTACGGGAATATGTGATCGTGTCGCCTTTTTTCCATTGAGATGAGCTCACCTGCGGCAGGTGATCGTCCACCAGCAACATCTCTTTATTCTTAGGCCGCCAAAAATGGACGAACACAGTATAATCCTTGTCCAGGCCAGCGAATTTATCCTTAAAACTAAAATTGTAATTCATTTTGACATACAGAAAATCGGTAATAACTTCCGGTAAAAGATCAACCTTCAAATCAACTCCACGCCTATCTCTATCCGTTCCACACGAAACTGAAGCCAGCAAAATAAAAAGTAAAGCTATTCCAGCTTTAATTTTCATAGGACCTCCTAGATTTTTGAATTAAACTATAAATTAACACAATTGTTCCTACAAAGCAAATAAATATTTCCAGACAACTACCAAAAAAAAAGGCAGCCACCACACGGTGGCTGCCTGTAAAACCTCACTATGAGATAAACTACTTATCTTAAAATGGAGATTACATTTCCAATCTTTAGCTTTTGTTTTTGTCGATATCTTCGTACTCGGCGTCGATGACTTCGCCGTCGTCGTTCGCCCCCTGGTCCTGCTGTCCCTGACCTTCCTGTCCAGGCGCGCCCTCGGCTCCAGGCTGGGGCCCGGCGTTCTTGTACAATTCGGTTGACAATTTGGTTGATAAATTGTTGATATTTTCGACCTCCTGGTTGATTCTGCCGGAATCGCCGCTTTCAACCGCTTCTCGCGCTTTTTTCACCGCGGATTCGACTTCGGACGCCATATCTCCAGGGATCTTATCCTTGTTTTCTTTCAACAACTTCTCAAGTCCATACGCCAACTGGTCGAGTTTGTTTTTGCTCTCGATATCCTGCTTTCTCTGTTTATCTTCGTCTCTGTGCTTCTCAGCCTCTTTGACCATGGTTTCAATCTCGTCGTCGGATAAACCGCTGGAGGATGTGATGGTGATGGCCTGGTGCTTGCCGGTGGCTTTGTCTTTGGCGGACACATTGAGAATACCATTGGCATCGATATCGAATGCCACTTCGATCTGTGGAACTCCACGAGGCGCCGGTGGAATACCGGACAGGTGGAATTTACCCAAGGTCCTGTTATCGCGAGCCATTTCCCTTTCACCCTGTAGAACATGGATCTCGACACTGGACTGATTGTCGTCGGCGGTGGTAAAGGTGTCGGTCTTTTTGGTGGGAATGGTTGTGTTCCGCTCGATCAACTTGTGGGTGATACCGCCGAGGGTTTCAATACCCAATGACAACGGGGTGACATCCAACAACAGGATATCTTTGGCTTCCCCGCCGAGAACACCGCCCTGAACAGCGGCGCCCGCGGCCACAACCTCGTCGGGATTCACGCCTTTGTGAGGCTCGCGGCCAAAGAACTCTTTCACCAATGTCTGTACCATCGGGATCCTGGTGGAACCACCGACCAGAATAACCTCTTTGATTTCGGAAACATCCACGCTTGCGTCTTTAATAGCCAGTTTGCAAGGTTCCAGGGACCGTTTCAGAAGATCGCCCACCAACTGTTCGAATTTAGAACGGCTCAATTTCATGACCAGATGTTTGGGGCCCGAGGCGTCCGCGGTGATAAACGGAAGGTTGATCTCGGTTTCCATGGTTGTGGATAACTCGATCTTCGCTTTTTCAGCGGCCTCTTTCAGCCTCTGCAGCGCCATTTTATCTTTCGAAAGATCAATACCCTGATCTTTTTTGAACTCTTCGCTAATCCAACCGATCAACTGTTGATCGATATTATCTCCACCTAAATGGGTGTCTCCGTTGGTGGATTTGACCTCGACGATATTCTCTCCGATCTCGAGGATCGAAATATCGAATGTACCGCCGCCAAAGTCATACACAGCGACCAACTGGTCTTGTTTTTTGTCCATACCATATGCCAACGCGGCAGCGGTCGGCTCATTGATGATCCGTTTGACTTCCAAACCGGCAATACGGCCGGCGTCTTTGGTGGCCTGTCTCTGGGAATCATTAAAATAAGCCGGTACGGTAATGACCGCTTCGGTGATGGTTTCACCGGTAAAGTCTTCAGCAGACTCTTTCAGTTTCTGGAGGATAAAAGCGGAAATCTCCGGCGGGGAATATTGTTTCCCCTGGATATCGACTCGCGCGTCATCCTTGGGTCCTTTTGCAACATTGTAGGGGACCATTTCAATCTCTTCCTGAACTTCGGAAAACCGTCTCCCCATAAATCTCTTAATGGAGTATATCGTATTTTCAGGATTAGTGACCGCCTGGCGTTTGGCTACCTGTCCCACCAACTTTTCTCCGTCTTTGGTAAAAGCTACAATCGAGGGTGTGGTCCTGCCACCTTCAGAATTGGGTATATTCTTAATTTCACCTTTTTCCATGATGGCAACCGCTGAATTCGTTGTTCCAAGGTCAATTCCTATTATTTTGCCCATATTTCACTCCTTCAAAAATATTTCTAGTACTAATATACAACGATTCTTCATTTATGTCAACACTTTACTAACATTTTTGTAAGATAAAGTTTAGTCCCCTCTTGTCAGATCATAAAAATCCATTGTAAAATCACATCTCGTCGAAGTCTCGCCACGGGCAGCCTGGCTCAAGCCTCACAGCAGGGAGCCGCAATCGCCGGTTTTTACAAATAATTGTCAAACTTCACTTTAAGCATTTACAAAATACGGAAAAAATGCTATATAGATTTTTCAAATTCATTATAGAGAGGTAGGATGTATCCAAGAAAATGGTGCAAAATTTAGGTAACCACTTAATCGTTGAGCTGTACGAGTGTGATTCAGCCACCATCAATGACACAAAATTGGTGGAAAACGCCTTGATTAAGGCAGTGGAAATTTCTGGAGCCACGATAGTCCAGTCAGTTATTCATGAATTCAATCCACACGGCGTAAGCGGCGTCGTTGTGATAGAGGAGTCACATTTTTCAGTGCACACATGGCCGGAATATGGTTATTGTGCATTGGACATCTTTACGTGCGGCAGCGAAATCGATTATTACTCCGCATTGCGCTATTTAAAGGAAAAATTTATAGCAAACAGTCTTTCGGTGTGCGAAATGAAACGAGGGATACTTGATCTTCCCATAAAATTGCTTCACAAACCTGAAACAAAACAAGAGGTAAAAAATGAAAACGTCAGCTAATAATTTTAAGTTGGAGTTTGAGCAAATGGAAGCATGGGGTATCCTGACATGCCTGGATATTCACGGTTGCGCCCCGGAATTGATCCGGGATCCCGCCCACATCAAAGATTTCGTCGTTCAATTATGCGACGTGATCGAGATGAAACGTTTCGGAGAACCTGTTATCGTTGACTTCGGAGAAGATGAACGGGTATCCGGCTATTCGCTTACCCAATTAATCGAAACATCTCTTATTTCAGCCCACTTCGCGAACCAATCCAACGCCGTCTACCTTGATATCTTCAGTTGCAAATATTACGACCCGAATGTCGCCGCTGAATTTTCAAAGAACTTCTTCAAAGGCGAAGATTACAACCTGAACGTCACTCTCAGGAAATAAGTCAATACCGATTAATCCAAGGAGTCAACCATGCACAATTGGTTTGTAGAAGAATTAGAAATGGATCTTGGAAGATCCGTACAGGTTAGATATAAGAATGTATTGGAATCGGTGACATCCAGGTTCCAACACATCGATGTGTACGATACGATACCATTCGGAAAGATGCTGGTGCACGACGAGGTCATCATGTTGACCGAGTTTGACGAGGCGCATTACCACGAAATGATCGTCCATGTGGCGATGAACACCCACCCGAATCCAGAAAATGTGCTGGTCATCGGCGGCGGGGACGGCGGTACGTTGCGTGAAGTCCTCAAACATAAAGAAGTTAAAACCGGTCACCTGTGCGAAATCGACGACAAAGTTGTGGACGTGTGCAAAAAACATTTCCCCGCATTGAGTTGCAGCTTTGACGACCCACGAACCGAAGTTTTTTATGAAGACGGTGCTGAATTTATCAAACAGCGGAAAAACTTCTACCAGATCATCATCGTGGACTCGTCAGACCCTATCGGCCCTGCGGAAGTATTGTTCCAGGAAGAATTCTACAAAAACATGAGAGAGGCCTTGGCCGACGATGGAATTATCGTCACCCAATCGGAATCCTTCATGTATCATGGAGACATTATCCGCAACATCGCTTCCTTCAGCCGTAAGCTCTTTCCAATCTATCACTACTACTATACAATGGTGCCCACATACCCCAGCGGATTGATCGGTTTCAGTTTCTGCTCGAAAAAGCTGGACCCCATCCGGGATTTTAAAAAGGAAAAAATAGACACTCTCAAGGACCTGAAATATTATTCCGAAGATATGCACAGGGCAGCATTCATATTGCCGGCGTTCTTCAAGCTATAAGATTATAATTTCAGGTTTTAAACATAAACGAAATTCCGGTCGCTTAACCGGGACTCTCCGTTGAATCGGTAGCAACAAAGGTTGCCTCCGCGGACTGCGCTATAATCAAGGCAAACCGCTGAAGAGGAATTCAATTGGGGAGTCCCGCTGAGCCAATAATGTCCGAAAAAGACTGGATCCGAGCAAGTGGAATATCCAGCGAATCGCAAAGCCCCATCATCCGGCAACGGGAATTCGGATAACGCGGTCAACACATTTGGCGGAGCTTGCGCAATGTCGGCATAAGAACGGGCGCTGACGAGTTCATCAGACGTAATCCACCATTTCACCCGGACCCGTTTCCGCAATTGCCCATCACGGTCCCGGTACGAGAGCTCTCCGGGAAGATCGAGTTCTTTGCCTTTCAGTAATATTTCGATGGCGTTGAATTCAGCGGTGTGCTTCCTCGAAGAAAAGTCGAGAAAACGGTTTGTCATTCTCCCTTGGTTTTCGAGTGTTCGCTTGAGAAAATCAATCTCCTCCGGCTCCCAGCAGGCATGCACCACCCTTATACCGTCAAGCTCGATATACAACGGCAATGTCAAAAACCAATCCAGGAATGCTTGCCATTCGGTTTCGCCCCCGGTTTGAATTTCATCCAACACTGTTTGGTGTTGGCTCTGATTTTTTGATGTGTGGGCCCTTAAAAAGCTGCCGGAACCGTCGCGGGTGTGATAACAAAGAGCGTTGTATTCATGATTGCCAAGCGCCGCCAACGCGGCGTCATGTTCCACCATTCCTTTGACAATCCGCAAGGTGTCGAAGTTGCGGGCGCCTCTATCGATGAGATCACCCACAAACACGGCTTTTCGCCGGGGATGGAAAAAGAGTTCCCCATCCCGTCGATAACCCAGCTTCTTCAGCAGGGCTTCCAGCATACCGGCGCAGCCATGAACATCGCCGATAATATCAAATCCTTCCATGCAAATATATCTAAATAATCAATCTTTAAATTGTTCAGCAACCAATTTGCTTACCAAATCATCATCCGCTTCCTGGGGAAACGTAATGTGACCGCGATCTTTATGCGTCTCGTTCCACTGCTCCGCAACCCCCATGGCGTTGGGATTTTTTGCCCAGGATCTTCTGGCGATACCATTCATAACATCCCACTCCATGGCGGCTTTAATGATCTCGTCCTTCGCGCCGCTACCATCCAGCACCAATCCGAATCCTCCATTGAAGGCCTTGCCGATTCCGACTCCGCCTCCATTGGAAAGCACCACCATCGACATACCGCGCACAGCGTCCCCGACAAAATTCTGGACCGCCATATCCGCGGTGATATTGCTGCCGTCCTTGATGTTGGAGGTTTCGCGGAACGGTGAATCGGTTCCCGACACATCATGATGGTCGCGGCCCAACATGATCGGCCCAACTTCCCCATTGCGCACCATTTCATTGAACTTGAGGGCGATTTTCATCCGGCCCTCGGTATCGGCGTAGAGGATTCTAGCCTGGGTGCCGACCACCAAAGCGTTCTTCTCGGCGTTTTTAATCCACTCGTAATTGTCCCGGTCCATCCCGCAACGGTTGGGATCGATGCAATCCATGGCGGCTTTATCTGTTTTTCTCAAGTCTTCGGGATTCCCGGACAAACACACCCAGCGGAACGGCCCATAACCATAATCGAAGCACATGGGGCCCATGATATGTTCCACATAACTGGGATATACAAAACCGGCGGCAGGATCATCGGCTGAAATGGCCACGCCTGTTTCTCCAGCATCAAACACAGCTTTCAAAAAGGAATTACCATAATCCCAAAAATAGGTGCCGCGCCCAGCCATGGTTTTAATCAATTCATACTGCTTGACCAGCGATTTATCGACAGCTTCTTTGAATGTTCCGGGATCTTTTTTCATCAATTCCCGGGCCTCCTCGAAGGTATAACCGGCGGGAGTATACCCGCCGGAGTAGGCGTCATGGCAAGATGTCTGGTCCGAAGCCAATTCCACATGAATATCATTGTCAACAAGATACTGCCACAAATCCACCACATTACCATGATAGGCAATGGAAGTCGGTTGTTTGGATTTCCTGTGTTCTTTGATCCAACCGGCGATTTCGTCCAGATCGGCGGAAACTCTGGCGACCCAACCCTGGCTATGACGGGTTTCAATCCGGGAGTATTCCACTTCGGCGATGATGCCGATTCCCCCCGCGATCTCCACGGCTTTGGGCTGGGCGCCGCTCATGCCGCCGAGACCGGAGCTGATATAAACCACACCCGCCAGATCTTTGTCTTCAGGAATATTCAAATAGAGACGGCCGGCGTTCAAGAGGGTGATATACGTACCATGAACAATGCCCTGGGGGCCGATATACATCCACCCGCCGGCGGTCATCTGCCCATAGTTGGACACGCCAAGAGCCGCCGCTTTGTTGAAATCATCCAGCGTGTCATACAAACCGACAAACATACCATTGGTTGAAATCACACGGGGAGCGTCTTTTTTGGCGGGGAACAACCCCAGAGGATGACCGGAATAAATCACAAGGGTCTGATCGTCTCTCATCTCCTCGAGATACTTTTTGATCAAGTTATACTGCATCCAATTCTGCATCACCTGGCCGCTTTCGCCATAGGTCACCAATTCGTAAGGATAAAGAGCCACATCGAAATCGAGGTTATTGTCGATCATTACTTGAAACGCTTTCCCCTCTATAGTATTGCCGTTGTATTCATCGATCGACTGTCCTTTAAGCGCGCCATCGGGACGGAAACGATAACCGTATATCCTCCCGCGGGTTTTCAATTCCTCGATAAATTCCGGGGCGATCTCCTGGTGCAAATGTTTGGGAATATACCTCAACGCGTTTTTCAGAGCAATCTCAATCTGCCTTCGGGTCAATCGCAATCCCCGGTCCGGCGCCCGGCGAATTCCCTCGCGAAACTCTTTTTTCGCGGGTAACGTCTCAGAAAATGTAAGCTCGACTGTTTCTTTGTCTGCCATATTAACCTCCGTCCTGAAATATTGCGGCAGTCCCGCATCCGGTCCCGCCAAAATCGAAACAGGCGTTATTATACTATGGATTCCAGGCATTGACAACCGGAACAACACTTGTTAAAAGCAAACTTATTCAAGTGGTAAAGCGAACATCAAAAATAAGTAAGAAACACTAATCCAGTCCGGAGGTATAAAAACGATGGAAATGAAAGTATATTTTCCCGAAGGAAAAAGAGTTCACGCAGAGTATAATGGTTTTACACATAATACCGACCAGCCCACAAATATCGAGATAAAACTCCCTGCCGGATTGTGCGCGGTGAAAAAACATATGGAAACATCGCCGGAATTCAACATTTTCACCACTATTGGATAAAATCTCCAATTTTGATATAATGCAAGATCGTAATTGGGGATTGTAAAATCCCCAGGACAATCTGGAGAAAAACAATGCTTTCAAGCGAACAACAAAAAGAGATCGTAGAAAACTTATTTAAAACACCCGCGGAAGATGCTTGTTGGAATTGCAGTGAATATGTGCTCCATTCTGTATCCCCTTTCTTCAACGTCCCCCTCGCCCACCGCCGAATCCTCCAAAAAACCGCCACCGCGTTCGGCCATGGTTTAGGAGACAGTACCGGACCCTGCGGTCTTCTTACGGGACTTTTTTTAATCGCCGGTTATCTCAAAGGAAGGCTCGACGCCGCGGATTCCGACTCGAAAGTTCTCTGTTACGAATTGGGTAAAGAATTAAAAGAAAACATCATCGCCCTGAAACACGAAATTCCTGAAGAGCTGGTAAAAGCCGGTGGTTTCTGGAGTTTACCGGACCAACGAATGGAATGCCGCCGCATTCGCATCCTCCAGGAAGAATACGCCGGAATAGAAGCCGGCGATACTTACTGCCGCGCCTTCCTGAAGATGGCGCTCCAGGCGTTCAACCCAATCGCTCAAAAACTATTGTAATTTTTTTTACAACGCCATTGAATCAAAGGGATTTTTCCACTATAATATAGCTAACGAATCACAGCGAGCGAGGGGTGATGGAAAATAAACATGAAAGCGCAGGGCCAAAAATCTTGATGATTGACGACGACAAAACCATCCTGGAAGTATGGCCGAAGATCTTACGGGGCTACGGTTTTGAGGTTATAACGGCTGAGGATGGGATGGCGGGTTTAAAAAAAGTGGAAGAGGAATTCCCCGACCTGGTTATCTGCGACATTCTTATCCCTAAATTGGACGGTATTAAATTTTGCGAAACCCTTAGAGCCGACGAAGCGTTCATCACACTTCCGATAATACTGGCATCAGGGGTGTTTAAAGACTACGAATTCCGCATGAATGTTATCAAATCCATAGCGGATGATTTCATAGAAAAACCATTCAATGAAGAGACGCTTCTGGACAAAATCAAACGTACGCTAATACGTTAATTCCCAACCAATATACAAAACTATCGCCATTCCATAGTTGACAAGAGCATCTTTTTATGTAGTATTCAATATGTGTAAGGTCGAGAATTATGAAAAGACATTTACTTATACAGAGGATACTAATCGTATTGACGATCCTAGGCTTTTCCCATGCTTTCGGGCGCTCCGCCGCCGCTAGCGAACCTCAAGACTCTCTCAAATACAGGATTTCAGTCAATGCGCTGGTGGTTCCTCTATTTGCGGTAGACAAACAAAATCAACCGATATTCGATCTAAAAAAAGACGAAATTCAATTAACAGTGAATGGGAAGCCGGTTTCATTCACCATGTTTTCCCGGCATCATTTCGCCTCCCGGTCGATGCAGGAAAAAGAGAGGCCGGTTCTTTTCCAAAACCGCTACATCTTCATCATCATCGACACAATGTTCATTAGCCGCGATGGATTTCGCAGAGCTAAAAAAATCGCCGCAAGACTGATGGAAACCGCTTCCCCCAACGATATCTTCGTTATATTCGAAAACAATCCGGTGAAAGGACTCTCTTTGTTGGCGGGCCCAAAAGTGGAAAATAAAAAGAAACTCAA
Organism: uncultured Clostridia bacterium; assembly: GCA_964491915.1. Lineage (GTDB taxonomy): Bacteria > Acidobacteriota > Aminicenantia > UBA2199 > UBA2199 > JAHELQ01. The sequence continues at coordinate 92,247 of CAZBHS010000010.1, read as the reverse complement.
GACCATCAAACGTCTGAAGCGGGGCGTGGGGCAGTGGTCCTCCCAATTGTTCGAATCCCGCTACATGAGCAACAATGTCGATTTCTCCATTATCACGGACTTTCGGCTGGAAACCGAAAAATTGCGGCAATTGTGGCGCAACACACTGGAACTGGAACGGGACATCTACAAACATCGCCTCCAGGATTTTAGCAGATCCATCAGCAAATTCAGGTATCTCCTGAATACCATCAATCAGCCCAAAATCGTGTTCTTGATATCGGAGGGCACCTCGCGGGGCGCATTTAAAAACAAGGCCGAATCAATGGTTCCCAACGACACAGCCAGCGACCGCATCACCGAGACCGGATTCGAATCTGTGATCATACAGAGCGAAAAAACCGTCATGGACCGCAACGAAATCAACTCCACCTACTTGTTCCGCTATTTAAACCGCATCGCGAAAGCCGTCAACTATGGAGGCAGCGTATTCTACCCCGTCAATCCAGGACGGCTCAACGACACCAACGATGAAGATGTCATGGGAGAGATGAGCCTGAGATACCTGGCCAGCGAAAGCGGCGGAGAATATTTCACCGGCGCGGACCCAATGGAAATCGTCAAAAACATCAACCGCGCCACCGCCGCGTATTACGAACTGGTCATCTCTCTGGCCCAGGAAATGCCGCTCGACATGAACGTGAACATTCAATGCAAACGGGAAGGAATCACCATCAATTCCCTCAACCACATTCAAAAAAACCACAAGTACAAACTTATGGCGCCGATGGAAAAGAAGGTATTCGCCATGAATGTAGTGACCGGAGGCAGTTGGAGCCGCATGGTATGCCGCGTCATGAAAGTCCCTTTCAAAAAAAGTGCCGCCCCTAAAGACCGGGACCACGTAACCGTCGTGATCCCGATCCCCAAACAAATGAAAAACCGCTCCCTGGACATGTTCCAGATCGACTTTGACCCGACAACCGAAGAAACGGATATGAATTTTGTCAGCCGGGAGGTCGCCACTCTGGCGAAGGTCAGAATCAAGGTCCGCCCGGACAAAAAGCAATACCTTGTATTAGTGGAACCTCAAAATAATTATTGTATTTACACAGAAGCATTATGAACAAAGCCTTATGCCTTGCCGTTGCCATACTGTTGTCATCCGCCGCCATAAGTGGCGCGCCACCGGAAAACAATCAAAAAACCGCCCGGTGGTCCAATGCGGGATTCGCGAATCCCAAGATCACCGCCGTCAAAACCAAAAAATTTTACCGGGGCGGCAACTACCGGTTTACCCACTCGTTCGACCTGACGCTGGTTATGCTCCGGGGGACAGGTTGGAGTAAATCTTCGATTCTCAAGCGGATCAAAAAAACGGCGTTAATCTATGCCCAATACGGGCTGCGCATTGACCGGCTAGAATTGGTGATCGCGGATGCCCCTTCCGGAGTTATCGATTTCTGGCAACCGGGGGGCGAAGATTTTGAAATCGCCCGACTGACTCCTACAAAAAAACGTCCGGTCATCTATTACATCCGCGCGGTTCCAAAACTCAACGCCTATTCCTGGCTAAACAACAATGTGTCCACTGCAGTCCCGAAGCCATTGCAGCAGACCGTCTGGATATCGTTGGCTTCAGACATGCGCCTCAACAAAAGACGCTACAGAGCCAACTATGCCACCGAGGCCCACGAATTGGGGCATGTATTTTTGGATTCCCCGGAACATACTGCCCCGGGCATTCTCAACCTGATGTCCGAAGCCCCTGAAACCGCGGATGATTCCCTTACTCCAAAACAAATCGCAGCCATGAAGAAACACCCTCTGATGAAAAAATTGACGAAAAGTAACCACTAAACCGCTTTACTTTCAACGTCCAATTCATTACAATAGCGCTATGTGCAGTCTAACTCAATCATTCTTGAAAGAATTCGACGGAGAAAAAATTGTAATGGCGGGCTTTGCCTGCGATGAGAACTCCTCCTACCTGAGGGGAGCGGCAGCGGCCCCCCCATTGATCCGGGAAGCGTTATACAGCGAAGCTTCTAATCTGTGGAGCGAAACCGGCATCGACCTCGGGCACACCGACACCTATTTCGATGCCGGAGACTTTCATTTCAATTCCCCCCAGGAAGCATTGACCGGTATCGAATCCACAATTACAAACCTATTGAAACATGACGCCCCGGTGATATCGTTGGGTGGAGACCACTCCATCACCTTTCCCATCATCCGGGCCTTCCACAAGAAATACCCGAAGCTGACCATCTTGCAATTGGATGCCCATCCCGACCTCTACTATAATTTCCAGGAGAATCCCCTTTCGAACGCGTCGCCATTCGCCCGTATCATGGAACATCAATTGGCCGGCCGCTTGATTCAGATAGGAATCCGCACCATGAACGGACACCAACGGCAGCAAGCGGAACGTTACAATGTCAAAGTCATCGAAATGAAAGATTTTCAAGGACCGTCAAACTTGAACGTGAAGACACCACTCTATATTTCCTTTGACATAGATGTTCTAGATCCTGCTCACGCTCCGGGAGTATCCCACTATGAACCGGGCGGAATGTCTACCCGGCAGGCGCTGGATATCATCCACGCGCTGGAGGGAGCGAACATCGTGGGCGCGGACATCGTGGAATTCAATCCCCGCAAGGACACGAACAGCATGACCGCCATGACCGCCGCAAAAATCTTGAAAGAGCTTTCCGCCAAAATTTTAGAGACAAAATCCTAAAACTAAACTAACATAGAGGAAAAAAATGGACTATGACAGAATCGTATTGGAAGCCGGATCCAGGAGGTCCCTCCATGAGGCATCACACGGCACAAATCAATGATATCGTCAGCGCGCTTGTTTCCGGCAACAAGGATTTCCTGCGCACCCACAGTGATGATTATTTCAAACGCCATTGCCACGGGCAACACCCCTTCATCACAATGGTGACGTGCTCAGATTCAAGAATCCACCCCCAGGTGGTGATGCCGGACGCCATCGATAAGATATTCACCGTCGAGAACATCGGCAACCAAATCGCCACCAGCGCAGGATCCGTCGATTACGGGATTCTCCATCTCAAAACCCCATTGTTGCTCATTTTGGGTCACACCTGTTGCGGAGCTATCTCCACCTTCCTGGGGGGATATGATCACGAACCGGATACCATCAAACAAGAATTGGACCGGCTGGCGCCCGCCTTGAAAGGCATCTCCAGTGAAGCGAATGCCAATGATGCGTGGATCGAAGGTACGCTTATGAATATCGAGTACCAGGTGGAGGAAGCGGTCAGTCGCTATCGCCTATTGGTGGATGAACACAAGCTGACAGTCATGGGGGCCGTCTACGATATCGGGAACCAGTTGGGAAACGGCCACGGACGCGTGACATTCACATCCATCAACAATCGCTCAGATATCGCTGGTCTCGACGCTCTCAAACTCGGCGACAATCTCCGCGTCCGGCGGACTGTCCAATAAACTGACCAGAAAGATCACAGCCATAGACAGCGCAAAACCCGGAACGATTTCATACAAATCGAAGATACCGCCGCTCAATCGTTTCCAAATCAGGACCGTCGCGCCCCCGGCCACAATACCGGCGATAGCTCCGTTGCGGGTCATCCGTTTCCAGAAGAGGGAGATCAGAATCAACGGTCCGAACGCGGCGCCGAATCCGGCCCAGGCGTACGCCACCAGCCCCAGGACACTGCTGTCAGGATCAAGAGCAATCACAAACGCCGCCGCCGCCACCAAAACAACCGCCAGGCGACCGACCCAGAGAAGCTCCCGCGCGCCGGCATTCTTGCGAAGCAACACTTTGTAGAAGTCCTGGGTAATGGCGGACGAGGTGACCAGCAATTGCGAATCGGCGGTACTCATGATGGCGGCCAGAATCGCGGCCAACAACACTCCCGCCGGCAAGGGATGAACCAGGGCGTTTACCAATTCCATAAACACGGTTTCAGACGCATTGCCTTGCAGGAACGTTTTCAAATAGACGCGCCCCACAATCCCGATAAGCACGGCGCACGCCAGACTGATCACCACCCAGACCATGGCGATATGACGCGCCTGTTTGATCTGGGAAGAGGAACGGATGGCCATGAACCGCGCCAAAATATGGGGTTGGCCGAAATAACCGAGGCCCCAGGCTACCAACGATACAATCGCGATCAACGAAAGACTGTCACCGTTGACGCCGGTGAATAGATTCAATAGTTCAGGATTGATATCGAGAATCGCTTGATTGAATGGACCGAAGCCTCCAATGGCGCGAATGCCGATGATAGGGACAATCAGCACCGCGAAAAACATAATGGAGCCTTGAATGAAATCGGTCCAGCTCACAGCGTTGAATCCCCCTAAAAAGGTATAGGAGATAATAACCAGAGCTCCGATCAAGAGTCCCATGGTATACGGCAAATCAAACACAGTGCTGAACAATTTCGCCCCCGCCACAAACCCGGAGGACGTGTAGATCAAGAAAAACACCAAAATAAAAAAGGCCGACACAATCCGCAATACATTGGAACGATCGCGGAAGCGATTTTCGAAATAATCGGGAATGGTGATGGAGTCCCCGGCGACCTCCGTGTACTTACGCAACCGGCGGGCCACGAATTTCCAATTAAAATAGGTGCCGATACACAAGCCGATGGCGATCCAAGAAGCTTCGAATCCAGCCAAATAAGCATATCCCGGCAATCCTAACAACAACCAACCGCTCATGTCCGAGGCCTGGGCGCTCATGGAGGTGACCCAACTATTGAGCCCGCGCCCTCCGAGAATATAATCGGTCAGGTTGCGGGTCTTCCGGTAAAAAAACCACCCGATGGCCAACATGCCCGCCAGGTATACAACAAACGATATCAGTATATTTACATTGTGACCGGACATCATCTATTCGGAAAGGGTTTTGGGAGTGACAATCTCGATCCGCAGCGGCATGCCGGACAAACGGGCCACAACGCCCTCCAACTCCGCCGGAACCTCCTGATACTTGTCGAAAAACTTCTTCGCAGCGTTGGCCTTGCCTTTCTGAATCAAGGACAACACATCCGCGGCCAATTGCTCGATGGCCTTTTTCATGCCGGGAATATCTATATAGAACTTTTTTTTCTGAATATCGAATCCGATTCCCCCCTTCTCCAGCAATATATTGAATTGCGCCAGATAGGGAAGCAGGGCCTTGTGTGACGGATCGCGTCTTAATTTATCCACCAAATAGGCGGCATACAGCGCCAGGATCTTTTTTTCATCTTCTTTGGGAATCACTTTTTCCTTGACAAGAAATGGAACGCATCGCACCGCCAGCACATGGGATTTGATAACCTCCAACGGGGCCAACGCTTTCCCCAGAGCAGCCGATACCGTCTGCACACTGTCGTCGGACTCAGACTTATCGGATACTAGAACAGGACCGATATAATGGCACATCTTTTGCAGTACCAAAAAACGGAAGAAGGCCTCGTTGTCAGCCGCCGCCGCCCAGGCGCCCGCCAAAAATTCTTTGGCCACCGGCTTCATTACATGTTCGAAATAAGCGTCCATCACATTGCGGAAAACCAGGAGCTTGAATCCCGGCCGTTTTTCCTTCACCGGCTGCGAAGGAGCCATCACGACGAAACGCCGGATGGACGGGGTATACAATAGCCGCGCCACCTGGATGGGGGCCATGAGACGACCAAGATTATCAATATATTCCCGTTTGACATTGAGCTCGTCCAACATCCGGTCCGCGGCGTCCCGGTACGGCTTGAGAGCCAGGGTGGCTTCGTTGTCGTAATACACGAGATAAGGATCTATACTCCGTTGTTTGCGACGGAATTTTATAAAAAAATCCAATGTCCGCTCTTTCAAACCCATCCACAAACCGCTACTGGCGGTGAAATCTTTTTTATCGAGATCCTCCGACAAAGCTTGCAAATATTTCTTCAGCCCCTCATCGCTTGCAACCGAGGCGGCCTTGACCAACGAAGCCTGCGCCTGTTGAAGGCGATTTTGTTTTTTGCCCGAAGGCTGTGGAACAGCCGCCTGCAAGTAAAAATCGTATAATTGTTTAACCTCGCCGGTCAACTGAAGATCCCCATGGGTTAAGGACACCAGCTTCGGCTCCGCCTCCGTTTCCTTCTTTACTGTTTCTTCGCCCCGCGACAAAGCGGTCATCGCGAACGACAACACCGGTACTAGCGCTAGCGTAATAATTCGTTTCATATTTATCGATCACTCCTTCGAGTAATAATCAGACTTTTTGTAATAGGCGACCAAATCGCCGATAAAAATTTGCAGCCCCGCTGACGACGGAATGGCCAACAACAAACCCCAAAAGCCGAACAACTGGCCGAAAATAATAATCGACAGCAAGACCCATACAAAATGAAGCCCCACTTCGCCGCCGACAATTTTAGGATAGAAGAACCAGTTTTCGCTCCCTTTGACAATAAAAAACACGAGAAACACCAGGAAGACCTTGTCGATGGTACCGAAATGGGCGAAGCCTACAATCAGCGAGATCAGGAATCCCACCGCGGTTCCCATGTAAGGGATCACATCGCCGATCCCGGCGAAAATACCAATGAGAATCGCGAACGGCAATCCGATAATACTGAGGCCCACCGAATACAACACCGCCAAAATCAAAATCACAATCGCCTGCCCCCGGATAAACGAGAACACGATGTCGTTGAGCTGGGTCATCTTACAAGCGAACGGCTTTTGGAAACGAAACGGCAACATGGCGAAAATCGCGTTCTTGATCTTGTAATAATCCTTGAGAAAATAATAGGCGAACAACGGGATAAACACCAAATAAACCAGCATCACCACCACACCGTACAGGCTGGTGAAAAAGCTCGCCAAAATCTTGGATAAATCCATGAGTAACAGGCTGAACATCTCCTCCACCTTACCCATGATATCGATCTTCCCCAGGAAGTCGGAGAAATTGTCCGACAAATAGTCGCTCAACACTTTCGCTTTTTGAGCGAAGATAATCATAAATTCCGGGAACCGTTCCGCCGCCCCTTTGGCCTGGTCGATGACATAAGGCAGCAACGCCACCACAAAAAAAATCAACAAGAACACCAGCACAATCATCAGGAAGCCCGCGATAATGGCCCGGGGAACCGGCAATTTTTCATCGAGGTATGTCGCCACCGGATTGAACAGGTAGGCGATAATCAAAGAGAAAAAAATTGGAGCGGCCAGCAGGGTTATGTTTATGAGGCTGAAAATGATGAATAAAATTGTACCGGAGTACACCAGCAACGCCCAGACAGGCGACGGGATCTTCTTAAAAAAGTTTTTCATGAGGATCTCATTTTTCTTGGACATAGTGTAAAGCTTTTTGATATTTAAATCAAGAGCCGCCCTTTGACTTTTAGCGGCGATTTAAATATAATTAACACGATACAAATTGGAGGTTACATTGAGTATATTAGACACTTTTAAGGAATATGACAAAAAACGCCTGGCGAACTACCCGGAAATTGTATACTCCAATCTTTACAAAAAGGTATTGAACAACTTTTACTTCGAATTTGCCATAAAAGATGAGAATCTTCTAATTTCCCCGATGTACACACTGCTTCGGGGGCCGAAGAAATCCGAATTGCTAGATTTTGCACAAGCCAACGAGATGTTTCTCGACAGCTTGAAAAAATTCATCCTCAACTCTCTCTACGCCTATAGCGCCCTGATCGAGGAGAACGCCTACTACCTGTCGAATCCACAGAGTATACTAATTGCCCGGATGATCCACAAAAACGACTCCCGCTTCGAAATTAAATTCTATTCCCACTACGAAGATGAGGTGAACGCCACCTACAAAGATAAAATCTATATCGGCAGGGATTTTATCAACATCGAGAAGTTCGAGCGCAAATACCTGGGATTGAAGAAATATTTCCTGTCCCTCATCGAGCAGAACCAGAAAATCCAGGAACGGGCCAAGCAAAAACTGCGCTATTATGAAGACTACAAAAAAGAATACCTGGATGAGATCGACTACCTCACCAAAGAGGCGGCCACCGATTCGATGGAACGGATGAAGCTCTTCTCCCAAACAGCCCTCAAAAACATACAAAAAGTCAATTTACAAGAGACACTGGACCACATACTCTACATGCAGAACCTGATGCTGGAACTCAGGGACTTCACCCAGGAATTCGAGAACAAACTCAGACTACGGGAAGAGAACAATTTCGTCAAATACTTGACCAAATTTCTCAAAGACCTGGTGGACGGTATTCGCTACTTGCGGAAGTTATCATGCTTGATCCATTACAGAATCTCCAACTACGAGATTTGCTGACCCGATGCTGAAATCGTCAACCTGGATCCGTGAGCAGGCCGAGTCGCGCAACATCATCGAACCCTTCATCCCCCATTCGGTGCGGGATGGAGTGATTTCATACGGACTCGGCCCCTATGGCTACGACATACGGCTCCATCACACCTATCGCAAACCGGTGGACGGCCTGGAGCTCATCGATCCCCACAACTCCCGCGAAGAACAATTCGAAACCCTGAGCCGGGAAAGAATCATCATCCCCCCCAACGGCTATATTCTCGGCCGTAGCCTCGAATACTTCCGCATGCCCGCCAAAGTGCTCGGCATCGTGACCGGCAAGTCCACCTACGCCCGTTGCGGCGTATTGGTGAATGTCACTCCCCTGGAACCCGAATGGGAAGGATACCTCACCATCTCCATCTCCAATGTCTCGGGCCGCCCGGTGGCCATCTACCCCAACGAAGGGATCGGGCAGCTCATCTTCCTGGAGAGCGACGGCATGCCGGCGTTTTCCTATAAGGATGTCAAGGGCAAATATGACGGGCAACAAGACATCACCATCTCCAAAATCCAGTGATTTTCCCCCATTGGTCCACGACATTATCCGCAGCTCCATCGCCGCCATCCATCCGCTGGAAGTCACTCCCCGCAACATCCAACGCCACGGCGACCGCCTGCGAATCAACGGCAAAATCTTCGACCTAAACCTCTACCACCGCATCCACATCATCTCCGCCGGCAAAGGGGCGGTTCCCTTTTACGAGGGCCTGTCCCCATTCGTAGAAGACCGGCTAGCCGGAGGCGTGATTGTCGCCCCCCCCGGCCAAATCCCCTGGGACGACCGCATGACCGTCCGCCACGGCTCCCACCCCGTACCCGACCTACACAGCCTTCAAGGGGGACAGGCAGTGTGCGATTACATCGACACCTCCATCCAACCCGGCGACCTGGTGTTCGTCCTCATCACCGGCGGCGCCTCCTCGTTGATGGAACTCCCGGCTCCAGGCGTCACAATCGAAGACATCGCCCTCATGAACCGCCTCCTCCTAACCTCCGGCGCCGGCATCGCCGATATCAACCGCATCCGCAAACAACTTTCCGCCATCAAAGGCGGACAATTGGCACAGCGCATCGCTCCAGCCGCCCTCGTCACCCTCATCATCTCCGACATCGTGAACTCCCCCCTCCAACACATCGGCTCCGGCCCCACCATCCCCGACTCGACAACGACAAAGGATGCCGCCGCTCTCATCCACAAATACAACCTCGACAACCAACTCCCCCAACACTTACGATATTTTTTCGCCGGAGCAAGTGAAGCGAAGCAAGAGATAACCGCAGCAGACAACCATCATCACTTCCTTCTAGCGGACAACCACACCCTTCTGGAAGCGGCCGAAGAGGCATCCCTCCGACTCGACATCCCCGCCGTCATCACCTCCTGCAGCGAACAAGAAGACGCGACTCTCCATGCGCAGGCCACAGCCAAGACCATCCGCTCCATCATGGCGGGCCGCCATCCCCTCGAGCCCCCCATCCTCCTCATCAGCGGCGGCGAGCTCACCGTCACCCTCAAAAACAAACACGGCAAAGGAAAAGGCGGCCGCAACCAGGAATTCATCCTGGCGCTACTCAACCAACTAAGCTCTCTTCCAAAACCCTTCCCCTTCTTCGCAGCCAGTATCGGCACAGACGGCATCGACGGCCCCACAGACGCCGCCGGCGCCTGGATCGACGAACAAACCCCCGCCCGCGCCAAAGAGTTGAAACTCGATCCGGAATCGTTTCTGCAAACCAACGACTCCTACAATTTCTTCGCCCCCCTCGGCCAACTGATCTTCACCGGCCCCACCGGCGCCAATTGCATGGACCTCCGCCTCATCTACCTCCCGGGAGTGTGATCCACCCTTCACAGAGGTTGTTTTTCCTCGACGAATCTGTTATAACCCTTAACGGAGGAAAATAATGAAAAACCAAACAAAGAAAAAATTGCTCTTGGGCAAAAAGACTATCGCTAATTTGAGAACAGTTAACCTGAAAGAGGTAAAAGCGGGAAAAAAAGGAATCCTACTGGGGACCGACGAAACATTTTGCAGTTGCTTCTTTTGCACGGACCCGCTAGCCGGTTGCGAATCGACTCCTGCAACGTGCGCCGTTTTGGTCTGCGACCCCACCGGTCCCGAATGATAATTTCCAATTTCCACCGGAAGCAAAGAAGACAGCCCTTCGATCAATGAGGGGAAGGCATTGTAAATCTTGAAGGAGGTTACTGTATGAAAATTAACAAAATAAAAAAGCTATTCTTTACCAAAGAAACCATTGCCAATCTCAGAACCACCGAAATGACGATGTTCAAGGCCGGCGGCAACAAGGACACATTGGGGACCGGCACGTTCTTCAGTTGTTTCCTTTGCTCGGAACACGACTGTGTATCGAATTTTGCCACCTGCCAGGATGTAAAGTGTGACAAACCCGGTTGACCGGATCAACCAATTAGCTAATCGGAAATAATCTCTCGAGCAAAGGGCTCCGCCCTTTGCTCGATTCGCACCAGAAAAAGCCTCTATCCCGGATGAAAAAGTCTCGATGCTAGATGGAAATCAACCCCTCACTGCCCCAAAAACTCTCCAACGTCAACGACCCAAAACTCTAACGCCGAAGCGTCCGTGTCGGTCCGTGTCGGTCCGTGTCAGTCCGTGCCGGTCCCCTTGATTTTTTTATTTCAGCGTGATATTAATTGTTAAGAAAGACAGGAGGATGACCATGAAACAGAAATTGAACCTAACACAGTTGAATCAGAAGGAGATGCGGGACATGAAGGCCGGCAAACCGCTTTGCGCATGCGCCTGCTATTACGACCCGTATCCCTATGTGAATTCCAATGAAATCGGCGGTGCGAACCGCGATATTATTTGGGGCTAGTTTTTTTGTAAAGGAAACGGCGGCAAGGGGCTTCGCGCCCCTTTCCGCTTTCGTTGCGTTGGAGGACAACTGAATGAAAGGATGCACACTGATAACCAGTAAACAGGAAAATCATTACCTGTACGACCGCCGGCACGGAGCGTCGATGTATTGCCATCCATTGCTGCGGCGCCTCATCGAATTATTCGACAAAGGCACGGCGCCGGAAGAATGGTTCGCGAGCCTGCCGGACGGGGATGTGGAGATCGAAGATTATGGAACCGTACCCAAACAGCAATTGGGCTATTATATCCAAAAGTTCCAACTGATGCGCGCGGATGGCTATTTCGCCCCCTTCGACAATGAACATTATTTGAGCGGGCGCCTCAAAGCGGACGACATCGAATCCGCATTGGCCAACATCCGGCAGATCACCTTCGAAGTGACGGACGCCTGCAATCTGAAATGTGAATACTGCGGCTATGGGAAATTTTACTCCGACTACGACTCCCGCACCGACAAACATTTGGACGTGGAGGCCGGGAAGCGTAGCCTCGATTATTTGCTCGAACTCCTGAACTCTCCCCTCAACCAATCCCACCACCGCCCCTTTTATATCAGTTTCTACGGCGGCGAACCGCTCCTGAACTTTGGGTTTATCGAAGAGCTGGTGGAATACACCAAGAGTCTGGACTTCAAACACAACCACCACGTCTTCTCTATGACCACCAACGCGCTGTTGCTGGAAAAACATATAGACTATTTGCGCGACAATCAATTCAACCTTCTCGTCAGTCTAGACGGCGACGAGGCCGGAAACGGCTACCGGGTGTTCAAAGACGGCAGCCCCGCCTACCCGCACATCATCCGCAACATCGAAGCCTTGCGGGCCAAATACCCGGACTATTTCCGCAGTAATGTCAATTTTAACGCAGTGTTTCACAACAAAAACGATGTGCAGGGGATTCACAAATATTTCAAAGAGACATTCGACAAAACCCCCTCCTTGAGCGAATTGAACACCACAGGAATCAACCAGGACCTCAAGGAGGAATTCTGGGCCACCTACGCCAATGTCCACGAGAGTCTCATGCAGGCGGAAGATTATTCTCTGATCGAAAAAGACATGTTCATGAGCCTCCCCAATATTCAGGGAGTGGGCATCTTTCTCGACCAATTCAATGACTTCACCTACCCCGACTACAACGATTTCGTATTCTCGAGCGAACACCCAAAGCGTATTCCCACCGGCACTTGCCGGCCGTTCTCGAAAAAAATGTTCATCACCGTGAACGGCAAGGTCCTCCCTTGCGAGCGGATCGGGCAACAACACAGCCTGGGCACTGTAGACAAAACCAAAATGGAGATCGACTTCCAGAAAGTGGCGGACCTCTACAATGCCTATTATGATAAAATCAAAAAGCAATGCGTTTCGTGTTCCAATTCAGAAGTGTGCATGCAATGCATCTTCAATCTGGGTATCGAAAAACCGGCCCCCAAATGCAAGGGACTTATGGGCGACAAAGAGCTCTCAAAACTTCTAGGTTCCCAAATCTCCTATATCGAAAAAAATCCATCAATCTATTCCAAAATCATTAAAGAGGTCATCATTGAATAACAATACAAACGGACAAAAATTTTGGTTTTACCTGGACAACTATGTGTACGCCGCCTGGAAGAAAAATTCAGCGCTGCTGTACAACTCCCTCACCGGCCACATCCAGGAGTACAACAACGAGCCGGAAATCGTCAAGATCCTCAAACGGCTCCATCACCCGCGCAACCTATTGGTGATCCCCATCTCGCCGCAAGACATGAGGGATCCGGCAATGGCCCGGTTGGTGCGAGACGCCCGGCAGTATTTCATGGGAGATTTGGTCGAACAATCCCGCTCAAACGGCAAACCGGTGCAGATGCAACCGATACTAAAAGTGCATCGGGACGCGGACAAAATGAAGCGGGAAACCTCGCGCACCGTCGGAGAAGACATGATGAAATACATCAACGAGTTGAACCTCTACCTCGACAACCGGTGCGATCAATCCTGCTCCATGTGCGGCAGCGCCTTTCGCCAATTCCTCTGTTGCACAAAAAACCCCGGACCCAACCGCCGACTCACTCCCGATAACATCAATTACCTACTGAATCATCTCGCCAGGGGGAGCCTCGACACCATCAACCTCCTGGGCGGCAATCCATTTCAGTACGAATATTGGGACGAGCTCCGGGAGCTGCTGCGGCACAGGGACATCAAAAAAGTGTTGGTTTGCCACTACAAAAACCTTGGGGGACAGGAAGAGGATCTGCGAACAATTTCAAACCAATCCTTTCGCATAAAAACCCTGGTGGATTTCCCTCTCGATAAACCGGCATTGGATCGAGTGATTACAATGACAAACACACAAAAAATCCCGACGGCGATTCACTTCATCGTCAAAAGCGAAGCGGAATTCGAGCAGTCCGAAGCGATCATCCGCGAAAAAAGCCTGGAGGCGGTAGAATTTCACCCATATTATGACGGGACAAACGAGGATTTCTTCCGCGCCGGCGTGTTCATCGACCGCCGGACCATCGCGAATTCACGCCCAACGCCCCGGGACATTCACGCCCGGCGGATGATCAATCCGCTGCATTTCGGCAACCTCACCGTGCTCTGCAACCGCAAAGTATACGCCAATGTGAATAAACCGCCTTTGGGAACATTGGGGACAGACTCCCTGTACGACATGGTTTTTAAAGAGATGCGTAGCGGTAAATCATGGCGGCGAACCAGGACAAAAGTCGGCCCGTGTGCCGATTGCCTATATAACGCCTTATGCCCGCCCCTTTCCAATTACGAATACGCCCTCGGCCGCAATAATCTCTGCGATATCCAACAATAACGAAACCTAAAAAGGTAAACTCCCGCCATATGCCAGTAAAGGGTTGCATTTTTAGGCATTTTTTATTAATATAATTCAATGGAAGAAAAAAAAGTATTAGTAATCGACGACGAAGATTTTATCAGGGAATTGATCAGTGATTTTTTGGAGTTCGAGGGTATCAAATGCGATGAAGCGGAAAACTCGCAGCAAGCGCTGGCGTTACTCTCCAATAACAATTACGCACTCATTTTGTTGGATCGCCATCTTCAGCACCAGGAGGCCGGAGAGATCACAGCGGAAATCAAAAAAATCAACCGCGAAATACCAATTTTGATCCTCACCGGCGACCACCTGTGCAACGACGAATACCTCGAAACCATCGGGGCCAACGGCGTTATCTTCAAACCCTTCAAGGTGGATGAATTCATGCAAAAAATCAAGCTTTTCCTGGAGAATAAATGAAAAGACACCTTTTAGCCTGGTTCATTCTCACCCTTTGGGCGAGCAGCCTATTCCCCACGGAAATCATGAAATTATCTGAGATCCGGACGGGTATGGAGGGAACCGGCAAAACCATTTTCAAGGGTACCAGGATAGAGACGTTTACGTTCAAAGTGCTGGGTTTCATTGAAAAATTCGCACCCGACAAGGACTTGATCATTGTAGAGCTGAATGCCCCCGAACTGGAAGGGGGCGGCGTGATAGCCGGTATGAGCGGAAGCCCGGTTTACATAGATGGGAAAATCATCGGAGCCGTCGGTTACGGCTTTTCCTTTTCCCGCAAACCAATCGCCGGAGTGACGCCCATCGAGGATATTCTCGAAACCTCCGACTACAACCAAATGGGATATTCCATCGATATATCAAACATCAAGGTGGAATTCGATCCCCAAAGCAACAAGAACGTCGCAAAGCTGATCCAACGGGAACTTGGCAAGAGAACCGATTTCTCCCACCAACGGGGAATCCAACCGATCAAACTGATCGCCTCCAACAAAGGGATGAACCCATCGGCCCTCTCCTACCTTGAACCGGTGTTCACACCAATCAGCTCGCTTAAAATCTCACAGGACCTCGCCAAATCGGAAGTGGATCAGAAACTATTCCAGATCGAGCCGGCCGACGCGGCGGCCATTCCCCTCATCCGGGGAGACTTCGAGTACTCCGCCTCCGGTACGGTCAGTTATGTGGACGGCAACAAAGTGTACCTGTTCGGGCACCCCTTCTTCAATTTGGGAACCGTTGATTTTCCGCTTCACAAAGCCGAGATCGTGTCGGTTGTCCCTTCGTTCGAAAGTTCCTTCCGGTTGACGGCATCGAAAAACATGATCGGATCCATTGTGCAGGACCGCTTCAGCGCCATTCAAGGTGAATTGGGCATCGTCCCCTACATGATTCCCATGAAAGTATTCCTCAAAAACCGGAACCGCAAATTCGAATTGGAAATGGTCAACCACCCGCTGCTAACCCCCGCCTTATCCGCGGTATCGTTGGAGAACATCTTCATCTCCGAATACCAACAAGTGGGTTTCAACTCCATCACTGTGGACGCGAAAATTTTTATCGAGGGCGAACAAAACATCGTGCTCAGCGACATGTTTAGCGGCACCAGCTCATTCGGCGATTTTTCCAACCTTCTTCTGGCCGTCAACTTTTTCTTGATGAACAATAAAGAGAAGAGAATCAAAATTCAGAAAATGGATTTCGAAATCAGCGGATCCGAATTAGTGAAGCGGACATTACTGGAAAATGTCATTATCAATAAAAACGTCTTTACACCCGGCGAAATCATAGATGTAAAATTATTCTTCAAAAACGAACGGGGGAACCTGGTGGACGACTCGGTTCAGCTCAAAACCCCGAGCCTGAAACCCGGATCCACCTTCTATCTCATGGCGGCCGACAAAGATGAAATGGCCAGATTCGACTCCAAAAATATCAAAAGCAACTATTTCCCCACCAAATTAAAAAACTTGATTCGCGCCATCAACAATCTGCGCAAGAACAACCGGGTGTACTTCAAGCTACTGGCCCCGGCCGAAGGATTGTTCATTAACGGTTACGAATATTCAAACCTTCCCCTCAGCATGCGGAACGTGTTCATTTATAACTCCTCCTCCGGCGAGCAATCGGAAATTAAATACTCCACCCTGATGGAATACCAGATGGAAGTACCAGCCGTAGTGACCGGGAAAAAATTGTTCAAATTAAAAATAAAGGAGAAATAAAGAGCCTTATGATAAAACAAACCATCATATTCTCGTTTGTTATACTATTGGTGTCAAATCTGTTTCCCGTACACGTGAAAAAAATCGAAATAAAAAGCTACAACGACTTCCAGAATGGAGATTTCGACGGGACCAACATCGACGGCATGGGCCGCTTGTTCATTGGTCCGCAGGTCCAGTCGATCAAAGGCCCCGCCAGCGAATACTACCTATCCCTCGATTTCGCCAAAAACGGCGACTTACTGGTGGGAACCGGGCACAAAGCCTCGGTATACCGCATCAAACCCGCCACCGGCGAGGCCGAGGAGATCTTCAATTCTCCGGAATTGGATGTGTACGCTCTTCTGGCCAAACAGAACAATGAGATCTATGTTGGGACCTCCCCCAACGGGAAAATCTACAAGATCGATAAAGATAAAAAAGTTGAAGAAGTGACGGATTTCAGCGAAAAAATCATATGGGATATGGTCGAGGACCGGCAGGGGGACATCATTTGCGCCGTCGGCAGCGAAGGCGGTGTGTACCAGATCAAGGCCGCCGGTGAAGCGATAAACATATTTCAGTCTGAAGACTCCCACATCGTCAGCCTGTGCATTACCAAAAACAACGCCATCCTGGCAGGGAGCGGCGACCGCGGCATCCTCTATAAGATTGAAAACCGCAAAGTAAAAGTGCTGTTCGACGCTCCGTTCGAAGAGATCAAAGGTATTGCCGAAGACCAGGATGGAAACATCTATTTCTCGGCATCGCGTGGAGTTCGCAGCTACGGCGACCCTCCCAGGGAACGGATCGAACCCTCCTTCAACGGAGACAAGGGTGATAAAAAGAAACCCACCAAAGAAAAATGCGCTTTGTACCGCCGCTCCACCAACGGCGTCGTGGAGAAAATCTGGTCGTCAAAGACCGAATACATCTATTCCATCTATTATGACGCGGATACAAACAGCGTTATCGCGGCCACCGGGAATAGCGGACGCATTTATAAAATAGAAAAAGACACCAGTTTCTCTCTATTATATGAGAGCGAATCCGCCCAGGTGTTCAAAATAAAAGGCAACCAGAAAGGCATCACCTTCATCACCAACAACACCGCCACCATCACCACGATTAAGCCGGCCCTAAATTCCAAAGGTACATATTTGACGAAAATATTCGACCTCAAAGTACCCTCCCGCTTGGGCCGTTTATATTGGGACGCTGAACAAGCGGCCGGAACACAGGTACAACTCTTTGCCAGGGTGGGAAATTCAAACATCCCCGACAATACCTGGACCGAATGGTCGCCACCGTTTACAAATCCCCAAAATTCCAACATCGGCCTCGCCGGATATCGCTATATTCAGTTCAAAGTAATATTGAATTCCACCAATACCGGTAAATCCCCGCTATTGAACAGCCTGAAAGCTTACTATATCCAAACGAACCTCACCCCGCATATAAAAAACATCATGATCCATCAGGATATCCCCCAGTCCAAAAGCGACCAGCCGAAACAAGAAAAATCAGGCGCCAGGTATCTGACGGTCGAATGGCAAGCGAGCGACCCCAACGGCGATACATTGAAATATGACATTTTCCTGCGGAAAGTGGGGGACAAAAAATGGATCCCTTTCAAAAAAGACTTCACTGAATCCAAATGCCGAATTTCCACAGAGATGTACGAAGATGGGAAATACACCCTGAAAATAGTCGCAGACGACAGCCTGGGCAATCCTCCTTCCGAATCCCGCAACCACTCTTTGACATCCCAATCGTTCTTGATCGATTCCACCGCGCCCGTACTGGGGGACTTCGCGTTACAGACGAACCAGATGATGTTCCAGGTGATCGACAACCTCTCGATCATCAAAAATGTTCTGTATTCTTTCGATGGGAAACTATGGTATCCGCTTCAGCCCACCGACATGATCAACGACTCGAACTCGGAGAGCTACAAGGTGAATGTTTCCCGGCTGCCCCGCGCAACCAAGAGCATTATATTCCTGAAATTGATGGATGAATATGATAACGCCAGAGTTTACCAAAAGGAATTGTGAGCGGCCAATCAAAAGAGGTGATTGAATGAAAATACATGAATATCAGGCAAAGGAACTGTTCAAAGAGTACGGGGTTCCAGTACCCCGAGGGTTTATGGCTGAGGAGCTCGACAAAGCCGTCGAAGCAGCGGAAAGCCTGGGTTATCCTTGCGTCGTCAAAGCCCAGGTCCACGCCGGCGGTCGAGGCAAAGCCGGAGGGGTAAAACTCGCCAAAAACCTCCAGGACGTCAAAATATACGCAGGGGATATCCTTGGCATGACACTGATTAGCAAACAGACCGGGCCCGAAGGTAGACTGGTGCGCAAAATCCTCGTGGAAGAGGGAATGAATATACAGAAAGAGCTCTATCTCGCGATGATCATCGACCGTGAAAGCGAGGTTCCCGTTATCATCGCATCCACCGAAGGTGGGATGGAAATCGAAGAAGTAGCGGAACAACATCCGGAACTCATTTATAAAGTAGGCGTTCATCCGGTTACCGGACTTTCTGACTTTCATATCCGCAAACTGGCGTTTAGCCTGAATCTATCTAAACCGCAGATGAAGAACTTCCATAAATTGGTGCGGGGCCTATACACATTGTTCCATGAAGAAGACGCCTCGCTGGTGGAGATCAATCCTCTGGTCATCACGGACAAAGACGAAATCATCGCCCTGGACGGAAAGATCAACTTCGACGACAACGGCCTCATGCGT
This sequence comes from uncultured Clostridia bacterium, assembly GCA_964491915.1. Lineage (GTDB taxonomy): Bacteria > Acidobacteriota > Aminicenantia > UBA2199 > UBA2199 > JAHELQ01. The sequence continues at coordinate 73,243 of CAZBHS010000010.1, read as the reverse complement.
CACCCAAAGATTGCGGCGTTGCGGGATATTCATGAAGAAGACCCCCTGGAAGTGGAAGCGTCGAAATTCGACCTCAACTATATCAAGCTGGACGGTAACATCGGATGTATGGTCAATGGAGCCGGGCTGGCGATGGCAACGATGGATATCCTCAAATACTTCGGCGGCGAACCGGCAAACTTTCTGGATGTCGGCGGCGGGACTTCCGAAGATCGAGTAAAAGAGGCTTTTAAAATACTGCTGGCTGATAAAAATGTCAACGCCGTTTTCGTGAACATTTTCGGCGGCATTGTACGAACAGACCTGGTGGCCAGCGGCATTGTCAACGCGGTGAAAGATATTGAATTGAAAGTACCGATCGTCATTCGCCTGGTGGGCACAAACGAAGAGGAAGGACGACGGATTATCGACGAATCCGGAATCGACTTCGTAGCGGAATTAGATCTCCGGGCAGCCGCGGAAAAGGCTGTCGCTCTGGCAAAAGGGGAATAACATGGCAATACTGTTAAATAAAGATTCAAGAGTCATCGTACAGGGGTTCACAGGTAAGGAGGGTTCGTTTCACGCATCATTGATGCTGGACTACGGCACCAACATCGTGGGCGGTGTTACCCCGGGCAAAGGCGGCGCCACCCACCTGGACCGTCCGGTTTTCAACACGGTCGAAGAGGCTGTTAGAGACGAGGGCGCCAATGTATCAGTTATATTTGTCCCGGCGGCATTCGCCGCAGACGCCATTCTCGAAGCGGCAACCGCCGGCATCGGGCTTGTGATTTGCATCACTGAAGGCGTACCTGCCCTGGATATGGTGAGGGTCAAAAATTTCTTGAATACCACCTCGACCCGGCTCGTAGGTCCCAATTGCCCCGGAGTCATCACTCCCGGAGAAGCCAAAGTGGGAATCATGCCGGCCCAGATTCACCAAAAAGGCAGTATCGGAGTTGTCTCCCGCTCCGGCACCCTGACGTACGCGGCGGTCAACCAAATCACCGAACTGGGAATGGGACAATCCACGTGCGTGGGAATCGGAGGGGATCCCATTATCGGCACCAACTTCATCGATACCCTCGCATTGTTCAAAGACGATCCGCAAACCGAAGCGGTTGTAATGATCGGCGAAATCGGCGGATCAATGGAAGAGCAAGCCGCTCGGTATATCAAAGAACACCTGGGCAAACCTGTGATTTCGTTTATTTCCGGCCAAACAGCGCCTCCGGGACGCCGCATGGGACACGCGGGGGCCATCATTTCCGGCGGCAAAGGGACAGCCAGTGAAAAAATGCGGATCCTTCGGGAACACGGTATTGCGGTTGTCGATAATCCAGCGGACATCGGCGTCACAGTAAAAAAAGTTTTAGATGAAACCCGTTAAAACCGATGAACAATAAGACTGGTGATACAGCTCAAATACGATTTAAAGCCCAGGAACACAGGTTCAGAAAAAACCAGGTGTATGGTGAAAAGGACCTGGTTTTTACCGTTATCAAGGGCAATGAACTGGATTTTGGAAAGACCTACTATCTGACCAAAAAGAGTATTATAATCGGAAGAGACAAACACATTGACCTGTTGATAGAAGACCAGGGGGTCAGTCAGCAACATTGCAGGGTAGACATCAAAAAATACGATGAAATGGAATTGGTCATTATCACCGACATAGGCTCCACGAACGGAACTTATGTCAACGGGGAATTGATACGGCAAGCGGAAATCAATCCTGGGGACAGGATCGAAATCGGCGAAACAATCTTGCGCTTCGGCTTCAGCGATGAAATCGAAGAGGATTATCACGCGAGGCTATTTAGTATCGCGACGACCGACTCCCTAACCGGCTTTTTCAATAAACGTTTCATCATGACTGAATTGGAAAATCACTCGCGCATCGCCAAACGGAATAACCGTGTATTTTCAATTTTCCTTTTGGATATCGATAACTTCAAAGAAATTAACGATACAATGGGACATATTGCCGGCGACGAATATTTAAAGAAAATCTCCGACATCATCCGGTCAAGCCTCCGAGAACAAGATCTAGCCGGCAGATTCGGAGGAGATGAATTTTTGATCATTCTACCGGAAACCGATATTTTAGGAGCCAGGCAAGTCGCCAATAGGATTCGAGGAGCGATTGCAAAGATCACACTCCTCGTTTCAATCAGACATTTAACGGCCAGCATCAGCGCGGGAATCGGGCAATTCAGCATCCACGGCGATACTCCCGAGTCTTTGCTCAAGAAAACAGACGATGCGCTAATGAACGCCAAACGCCAGGGGAAAAACCTGGTAATGGAAGCGGAAGAGTAAATAATTGTAATTTTGGAGGTTATGCAATGAATGAAAAAGGTAAAATAACAATCAGCGGTCTAATATTATTACTACTTATCGTATACGGAGCCTACGCTTCATTCATCTTCCTTGGGGCCAGAATTGAGAAATCTCAAATCTCCAATGAAGTGAAGGATACAATCGGGATGTACAGAGGTGGAGATTTCACTCCGGCCAAAGGGGAAGTGGCGATTCGAGAGATCCTCAACAAAAGAGATATCATCTTTACCGAGGCTCACGAGGAACAAGTTTCAGTGCAGATAAACCGAAAAACGATCGAGTATTATTACACATATGAGATCGAGATGGACTTCCTCTTCTTCAAGAAAAAAATGATTGTCGAGGACGAGGGCCAGATGAGGAGTTATGAATAGCGAAAACCAAGATCTATCGAGAATTAATCTATTTCTTGGCTTTATCGTCTTTGTTATCATTATTTTGATCCTAAAGGAGTTGCGGACAATCTTCGTACCTCTATTCATGGCGCTACTCCTTTATTTTCTTTTCAATGGCGTTGTAAAACGACTAACATACTTGAAAATTCCCAAATTCTTGATTCTCGTGTTTTTGTTGCTCTTTATATTCATTGTGTTTTATTTTTCCGGGGTCTTGATTTATGGCGGCGTTTCGTCATTCATTCAGAAATTTCCGGCCTATAGCACAAAAATCACGACCATGATCTCATCTCTCTGGGAACAATTGAAAATCCCGGTGGCGGATGTGAACCAGTATTTCGATCGCTTCGATTGGGGACAGCCAATCAGCGCTCTCACCAGCCTCCTTTCCAGAACATTCGGCAACTTCGCCGCGTTTCTAGGCAATCTGGTCCTGGTCATCATTTTCCTGATGTTCATGTTGGCCGGCCGTACCGCGTTAATGCTTCGAGTCAAAAGAGCCTTTGAAGAACCCCACGCCGACCGGTTGATATTTATCATCAATTCAATTGAGAACCATGTGCAGCACTATCTTGTGATTAAAATATTCGTCAGCTTACTCACCGCCATCATCGGTGGATTGATTATATTCGCCGGCGGTTTAGACTTTGCTATATTTTCAGCGATTTTGATCTTTGTGTTGAATTTTATTCCCAACATCGGATCCTTTATCGCGACCATATTCCCGGTTTTGATTGGATTGATAAACTACGGCCCCTCCATCAGAGTGTTATTGGTAGGCATAGGACTGATAATAACCCAAATGATCATCGGCAACGTTGTGGAGCCCAAAATCACCGGCAAAAATCTCAACCTGTCTCCCATCGTGATTTTAATTTCATTGATCCTCTGGGGATGGTTATGGGGAATTACCGGTATGATTTTGGCGGTGCCGCTGACAAGCGCCATGAAAATCATTTTCGAGCACATCGAGATACTCAAACCTCTGGCGAGCCTAATCAGCGCAGAATAATACTAAAATATAATTTCGACGGTATTATCGCCGGTCAGGGTTTCAATATCCTTTTTCATAGCCACCGTGGCTTTGAGGCCGGCGTTTTCCGGGCATCCTATCACGGTCCGGTACCCATCGTCTTTGTAGATCACAACAGCATAAGGCACTGAATCGGCATGTTCCGCCAATTTATTCCGTAATTTATCATTAAACTCGGAATTTAATTGGGTGTAGTTGACCTTAATCACCACACGCTTCGCTTCCCGCTTCAAAAAGCTTTCCAACTCCGTAATATTTTCCAGATACAAATTCGGTATAGAGTCATCGTTGTCCGGCAGCATCGCTTCCAGCAAATAAGGATAATCCATCTTGATTTCATCCCTGATGTCGTCCCAGGCCAACCGGTTTCCGTTTTGCCTGGAATACATATTGCCATTGGTCCGCTTCTTGTTGTTGAACACCAAAACTTTTATGCGGCCGGTCAAATCTTCAAAATACAGTTCGCCGTAAAGATCACCCCGCTTCGATTTCCTCTGTTTGATCTCAGTGATGACCCCTCCGATTTTTACCTTTTCACCTTTGAAATCCTTTATCCGGGAAATGGTGGTATTGGAGACCTTTTTTATTTCCTCTTGATATTTCTCAACCGGATTGTGGCTGATATAGATACCCGCCACCTCTTTTTCACCTTTTATTATATCTGATTCCAACCACTCCGGTTGCCCTAAATAAAACGACGGGATTGTCACCTTAGAGATGTCCTCTTCCTTGGAAAACAGCGACAATTGCCGTTTATCACGATTATTCTGAATCACCACCGCTTGCTTGATCACATCCTCGACACTATTGAACAACGCGGAACGGTGGATATCAAAACAGTCCATCGCACCCGATTTTACCAAACTTTCGATCACCGATTTATTGACTTTCGTTAAATCGATGCGGTCGATAAAGTCGGAATAATCTTTAAACAAGCCGCCCTCGTCCCGGCTCGAAACAATACTGCTGATGGCCGCGGCTCCGACATTTTTCAATCCCTGCAAACCGAAACGAATCGATGTCGGGCTTTCTACCCGAAAATTCTCATAACTTTTATTGATATCCGGAGGCAGAACATCGATCTCCATTTTTTTACTTTCAGAGATATATTGAATCACTTTGGAGGTGGTGGACGTCTTGCCGGATTCGTTTGTCAGATGGGCCGACATGAAATAGACGGGGAAATGGGCTTTCAGGTAAGCCGTTTGATAGGCCAGGTAAGCGTAAGCAGTGGAGTGGGATTTATTGAATCCATACTCGGCGAATGTACTCATCTGCCCGAATAATTCAGCCACCTTCTTCTTGTCGAAACCTTTTTTCTGGGCGCCGGCGGTAAATTCCTTTTCCAAAGCCGGGAGCTTATGCACCTGCTTTTTTCCCATAATCTTGCGCATCTCGTCCGCTTTACTCATAGAGAAGCCGGCGATTATGACCGAAATCCTCATCACCTGCTCCTGAAAAACAATAATGCCGTAGGTGTCTTCCAGAGTTTCCTTTAGCTCGGGGAAAAGGTACACGACCTTTTCCTGCCCCAACTTACGCTTCACATACAAATCCGCCATACCGGAACCCAACGGCCCCGGGCGGTACAAGGCGTTGAGAACGATTAAATCCTCGATTCGCTGAGGCCTGGACCGTTTCAGATAATCGCGCATGCCGGAGCTTTCAAATTGAAAGATCCCGTCGGTATCGCCCGCCTGAAAAATGTTATAGGTCTTTTCATCCTTCAAGGGAATTTTATCCAGATCAATCTCGACGCCCTCCACCGTTTTCACTTCATTGAGGATATTTTTAATGATAGTCAGGGTTTTTAAGCCCAAAATATCCATTTTCAGAAGACCGATCTCTTCAACCTCTTCTTTTTCGAATTGGGTGACGATATCATCCCTGGTCTTGTAAAGCGGCATAAACTCCGTCAATTTCTTTGGAGCGATCACAACGCCGGCGGCATGCATCGATGTATGGCGAACGTTGTTTTCCAATTTCAGGGCGAAATCAATCAATTCTGAAGCCTTCTCAGTCCGCTTCACCTCTTTGACCAATTCTTCATTATCGGCGATTTCAGATTTCAATTTGACTTTCGGACCGTCTGGAATCAATTTCGCCAATTTATTGACATTGCTGAGGGGAATTTCGAGTACCCGACCGATATCGCGGATCGCCAGCTTGGCTTTCATTTTTCCAAAAGTCACAATCTGGCACACACTCTCTTCTCCGTACTTTTCACGAATATACTCGATGATCCGGTCGCGCCCCTCGGTATCGAAGTCGATGTCGATATCCGGCATGGATACCCGTTCAGGATTCAAAAACCTCTCGAAGATGAGATCGTAATCCAGCGGATCGATCTTGGTAATGTTCATCATATAAGCGACAAGACTACCGACAACAGATCCCCTTCCCGGTCCGACAGGGATCCCCTCGTCGAGAGCGAAGCGGATGATATCCCACACAATCAGAAAATAGCCGGGAAATCCCATTTCCCTTATTTTTTCGATTTCATAACGAAGCCGCCCCTCATAGTCTTCCGGGACATGTTTTTTGCCTCTGAGAAGCGACCGCTTCTCCTTCAAACCCTGCCAACAGATTTTCTCGAAATACCCGTCAATGGTCATTCCTTCCGGCGGTTTGAACTCCGGTAAAAAATACTTCCCCAATTTGAAATTGAAATTGCACCTGGAGGCAATATCTTTTGTGATGTCAATGCAGCCGGGGATATGGTCGAACAATTGTCTCATTTCCTCGCTGGATTTGAGGTACATTTCGTCCGACTCTTTTTTCATTGCCCGGTCGGGATTGGACAATACATCGTTTGTCTGGAGGCAAATCAGGATTTCCCGCGCATCGGAATCCTCTTTGTTCAAATAGTGAACATCATTGGTGGCTACTACCGGGATGGAGAGCTCGCCTGCCAGCTCAACCAATTGGGGAATCACCGCCTCCTGTCGCTCCATGAAGTGATTCTGAATCTCTATATAATAATCTTCCTTAAACACATCCCGATACCATCTTGCGGCATCATAGGCTTTGTCCTCGCGCCCGTTCAAAAAATAGTAGGGAATTTCCCCCTGAATGCAGGCGGAAAGAACAATCAACCCGTCTTTGTGCTTCTCGAGGGTCTCTTTGTCCACCCGCGGTCTGCGGTAAAACCCCCTTGTAAATGACAGGGTGATTAATTCGGAAAGATTGCGGTAACCCCGGCCTTTCAGGAACCAGCTCATGCCAATCGTCGCAGTTTTCGGGGTTCGCGCTTGTTGCGCCGTTGGGGGCCGGCCTTCTGGACGCACCCGACCACGGCCGCGCCCTCTCCGCCCCCGAGAAGGGCGTATTGCGCGCTGGCGGCGGCGTCGGCGTAGACCCCGCTCTTGGATTTGTTCGGGGTGTTGTCGTCGCCAAG
>CAZBHS010000010.1:0-66083 GCA_964491915.1 uncultured Clostridia bacterium | reverse complement strand
GCAACATCGATTCAGGAGCCACATAGAGCTCCGAACCGATAATCGGCTTGATATCGTTTTTCGTGGCGGTTTTATAAAAATTGACGGCCCCCAGAATATTTCCGTGATCGGTGAGGGCCACCGCGGGCATATTGAGATCTTTCACCTTTTTTATAAGCGAGTCTATCTTTAAACATGAATCCAGAAGGCTAAATTCTGAATGTAGGTGTAGATGGACGAAATTTTTCATGCTCAATAAACCGGGGAAATACTATTGCCTACTCCCATTCGATTGTTCCCGGGGGTTTTGAGGTAATGTCGTAGGCGACGCGGTTGATACCTTTTACCTCGTTAACAATCCGGTTGGCAACTCTCTTCAAAAATTCATGGGGAGCGGGATACCAGTCGGCGGTCATGCCGTCGATACTTTCGACAATACGTACCACTGCGACATTCTCGTAGGTTCTCAAGTCACCCATCACACCGACGCTTTTAACGGGAAGTAGTACAGTAAAGGCCTGCCAGACATCATCGTAAATGTTGAACCGGTGAAGTTCCTCCACCATGATGGCATCGGCTTCCTGCAGTACGCGAATTTTTTTCGGCGAAATAGCTCCAAGAATCCTCACTGCCAGACCAGGACCTGGGAATGGATGGCGACCGACGAATTCGGGTTCTAAACCCAATTCCCTGCCGATTTCCCGGACTTCGTCCTTAAATAACTCTCTGAATGGTTCCACCAGTTTCCAATTCATTTTCTCCGGTAATCCACCGACATTGTGATGGCTTTTTATTTTGGCGGCGGGTCCATTCACCGAAATAGACTCGATCACATCCGGGTACAGGGTGCCCTGCGCAAAAAATTCGACTTTTCCAACCTTATCTTCAACTCCGCTGAAGACATCTATAAAAGTATTACCGATAATTTTTCTCTTCCTCTCGGGAGACCTTACATTTTTAAGTTTCTCCAGGAAAATGGGGCCGGCTTCTATCCCGACGACATTCAATTGGAGTTGTGTCTTGAACTTCTCCATTAAATCAGCGAATTCGTTCTTTCTCAACAAGCCGGTATCCACAAAGACCGGGATCAATTGATCACCAATGGCTTCGCGCAACAACATGGCCAACACCGTAGAATCCACTCCGCCGCTCAACCCCAGAATAACCTTCTCATTTCCCACTTCACGACGGATTCTGTCGATCGAGGATTTGATAAAATTTTCCATGTTCCAATCCGGGGACAATCCGGCGATATCGAACAAGAAATTCCCAAGGATTTTTTTTCCTTCCTGAGTATGCGCCACCTCCGGATGGAATTGGACGCCATACACCTTGCGCTTGTCGGATTCTATAACCGCGATTTCGCTATTTTCCGTGCGCCCGGTGACATTGAAGTCCTCCGGGAATTGGGTGATCTTGTCACCGTGACTCATCCACACCTTTGATTGTTGAACAACATTCGCCAACAGCCGGCTGCCGGAGTTCCCAATCATCTCGAGTCTGGACAGACCGTATTCGCGACTACTAGCGCCCTCCACCTTCATGTTGGAGTGGTAGGCGATCAATTGCAAGCCGTAGCAGATCCCCAATACAGGAGCGCCCAGGTCAAGAATTTCCTTATCGACTTTGGGGGATTTTTTTTCATATATACTGGAAGGGCCGCCGGACAGAATAATGGCTCCAGGTTCAAAATTACGAATTTTTTCGAAATCGGCGTTGAAGGGGAATATTTCACAATAAACGCTCAATTCCCGAACTCTTCGCGCAATCAATTTTGTATATTGAGACCCAAAATCTAAGATTAATACCCTATTTTTCATATTAAATTCTACCCGAATAGAAGCATACCATCAAGGAAAAAATCATAAAAATTTATTAAATTTTATTTAAGACTTAACAGTCCTGAAGCAAGCATTCCAAAAATAATGCGGGAGGTATCATAAATATTGATACCAGTGTGCTGGGAAATCTCAGCGATACTTTTTACCCCGTCTATCTTAGAAATAACGATCCACTCTAGAGTCGAAAGCGATATCTTTCTCCTCTCCCCTCGATCGATTTCATTAAAAACAGGAACAGAGTCCACAGAACCTATTTTTTTTCTGAGAAGCTTCCATTCATCAATTCTACGCGCCGCTTCCATCAGAAGAGAGGTGACGGAACGGGTGATTGAATTTTCGACTTCGAATTCACTCTCTTCAAACAGAAAATCACCTTTTTCCCAGGAGATCATTGTAAACAATGCATCTTCCCCAGAAAAAGGCTCAGCTTCAGCGTGAATGATTTCGCCCTTTACTACGTAAATGTATCCTTTTTCATCATCGCTCTTGGTTAATATAAAACGCCCGCTTTGCTTGGAGTTGGCAACCAATTGCATAATGTCTGCAAGATTAATTGATTCTATTGATCCTTTTAAACTCATGGCAACTTCTCTACTTTTAATTCAAATAAAATATTATAAGGTTTTATATGGGTTTGTCAAGAGAGGAGATCCTTTTTTTATCCCAAAAAAGGTCGTAAACCCTCTGACAATCGCCCTTTATCTTTTTATTTACATTGTTATTCATAACGCAAGGAATCCACCGGTTGGGCCAGCGAAGTCCTAACCGCTGGAAATGAGAAACGTGCTAATTCCAGACTCGATACGGTAGGCGAAATTCCCCAACCATTGTTCCGTCAACCAATACCCGATAGGCCAGGCCATACACACCCCAAGCAAAACCCATAAAGAGAACTGACGCGCCAACAACAAAAAAATTTCAATGGCGCTGGAGCCGAGTATCTTACGCACACCGAATTCTTTGGTCCGTCGCTCCGCTGTATAAGAGGTCAATCCCAGGAGCCCCAGATTTTTTCCCCTGTCATACATGTGTTCATATTCATGCATCAACGAATGACATTCAAATGCAAAACCGGGATTGACTCTTTTCCAAATCTCCTCGAAATAGCGGAGCACCCCCAACGCCGTCGGCTGGATGTTCAGGCGCCTGGCAGCCTCTTGATTGATGATAATGTCATTCTGCTCAATACCAGGGTCTTTTTCTTGCATGAATTTCAATTGTGAATACACGGTCAAAGTCCCGATGATCAACAATGTCGCCAGAAAAAATTGAAAAATAACCAGGATTTTGCGCCGCAACGACGCCGGCGAGAATAGAGAGATGATGGAAATCCAGCGAGTAAAGGGAAGGTCACAACCCGCAATGACTCCCACCCCACGGCCTATCACAACCGAATAGGTCCCAGGCATTAGATTGCCGGGATCGCCCTGGATAACCGGAAAGGAGAAGATATTGAAAAAATGGGGATCCACCAGCGCGGACCCCGGTTCGCTAAACGCAATGCCACCACCCTGCCGGAATCGACGCTCAACTCGTGCTGCGTCCACAACAGGATGAGAATGCAGCAAGCCATGCCGACAGCGAGCCCCAACACATTGATAAAGGTATACCATTTATGCCGCTTCGCATTTCGAAACGCTAATTTCAAGTAATTCACGAGAATCGCTACCATCAGTCCTCATTCGTACCGCAACGCATCAACCGGCAGCGACCGGGCGGTTCGTAAGGCCTGAAACGACGTGGACAACACCGCGATCAAAAACGAGGCGCCACCGGCGATCAAAAATGTTTCGACACGCACATCGATTCTATAGGCGAAATTATCCAGCCAACGCTCCATCACCAGGTATCCCACAGGAAAGGCCGCAAGGATTCCCCACAACACCCAACGGGAAAGCTGGACGGTCAACAGAACGAAGATCTCCGCGGTGGAGGAGCCGAGCGCTTTGCGAATACCGATCTCCTTGGTCCTGTGTTCCACTAAAAATGACGCCAGACCAAACAATCCCAGGCAAGATATAAAGATCGATAAAAAAGAGAAATACAAAAAATAAGTGGCCAACACCTCCTCGCCCCGATACAACGTATCATACTTTTCGTCCCAATCGACCGATGGCGTCGCGCTCAGTCTCATGGAGGGAAGCGAGCGGCACGCCGTCACGTTCAATACGCCGGGAATCCCCATCAATTTTTCCCGCGCAATTTCAAAGCAGTCTTTACTGTCCCCCTTCATCAGGCCATAAAGAATATTGCCGGTCTTCAATCTCACCTTTTTAGCCTGCATAAAATCCAATTGCTGGAATACCGTGATACTACAAATAAAAAACACTGTGGACATCGCAAACTGGAACAGCACCAATCCCTTTCTCAAAGCGGAACCGCCCCCTTTTTCCAAATCATTGATCCTCAGCGCCGGGTAACTTCCGGCCGCAAGCGCTGTCAAAACAACCAACGTCAAAAACTGCAGAACCAACGAGGCGTCATCGAACGCCAGGTTCACCTGCGTTCCCATCAGATCGTTAAAAAAGGGCAGCGCCAACTCCACCAGCACCAATGACATCGTCGAGGCAATAACGGTCAATACCACCGTTTCTCCCATATATTGGGCGGCCAACTGCCATTTCCGCGCCCCCAGCGACTTTCGTATCCACGCTTCACGCGCCCGGCTCTCGAACCGGGCGGTGGCCAAATTGACATAATTCATGCAAGCGATCAGCAACACAAAAAACGCCACCAGGGAAAACGAGTACACATAAAGGATCCTACCGCCGACGCCGTCCATGCTATACAAATGGATACGGTCCAACCGTTGCGGCTCCAAATGCCAAAAGCGCCCAACCAGGGGTTTCAAGATTCCATGGATGGCTTGCCGGAGGGATAGGACATCGGCGTTTTGCCTCAATTTGACAAATATTTGAAACAAGAAATGCTTCCATATATTTTCTTTCTTCACCAAAAAAGGATCAAAGGCCGCCAACGTGTCCAGAGGAACGAAGAGATCACCCCTCAAGCTGGATTGGGCCGGTACTCGAATCACCCCCACCACCCTGAAATCCATCTTTTTATCGAGACTCAGAGTTTTCCCCAGCGGATCGTCCTCGCCAAAATACCGCTCGGCCATGCCGGCGGACAGCACCACACAATGCTCCCCCATGCCTTTGGATAAATAACTCCCTCTCAGCAACGGGAATGAAAAAACGGAAAAAAAGGCCGGATCGACAAAGGCTCCATTCGGCTCGTTTGAGGAGATCTCACCTGAATCCACCATAAAATGGGAGGGATAAAACCGGGTAACCGACTCGACTTGCGGGTAATCACGCTTTAATATGTCGGCCAGGGCATAGGGGCCGACGTCATAATATTTGGGCCGCTCCTCCCGGTTGTCCCGGGTATTGACCCGGTAAATCGACCGGTACCCGTCATGGAACAGGTTGTACGATAATTGGTCCGTCACCCATAACAGGATCAAGATCCCGCACGCCATCCCCACCGACAACCCCATCATATTGATAAAGGTATAGCCTTTGTGTCGGGCCAGGCTTCGTAGGGCGACGTTCAAGTAGTTCTTCAGCATTCAAGGATCCTGCCCCTGGGGAACAGAACTGTCGGGATCAGACTATCTACACGTGAAACTTTTTGTTGATATTTTCAGTGACGATATGACCGTCGAATAGATGGATGGTCCTCTGCCCGAATTCAGCGTATGCGGGGGAGTGCGTCACCATAATGATCGTGGCTCCGTCCTCATGGAGTTTATTGAGCAAACCCATCACCTCTTCACCATTTTTGGAATCCAGATTACCGGTGGGCTCATCCGCCAGGATCAATTTCGGACGGGTGACCAATGCCCGGGCCACGGCAACCCTCTGCTGCTGACCACCGGATAACTGCTGGGGAAAGTGTGTGCTTCTGGGAACCAACTGCATCTTGTCCAACACTTCATTCACGCGGGTTTTCCGCTCGGTTGCCGATACCTTCTGATACAACAAGGGTAGTTCCACATTTTCGTACACTGTCAATTCGTCGATAAGATTGAAACTCTGAAAAATGAAACCGATATTGGTTTTGCGCATCTGCGCCCGCTGCCGTTCCGTGTATTTGGATACCTCTTCACCCAGGAAAAAATATTCGCCGTCGCTGGGGTTGTCCAGTAGTCCCAATATATTCAACAGAGTTGATTTTCCACAACCGGAGGGGCCCATAATAGACACGAACTCACCCTCTTTGATGGCCAAATTGACCTGGTTCAACGCGGTGGTTTCCACATCTTCAGTGGTAAAGATCTTTTTCATGTTTTTTGTTTCAATCATCCTAATACTCCTTTTTTAAACAGATCATTTTAACACCAAACGATCCATATCGCCATAATTATCATAACTGGAAGTGATGACCCGGTCGCCGATATTTAGACCGGATAAGACTTCAAAAAACTGGGGATTTTGCCGTCCCAGGCGAATCTCTTTTTTGATTGCCACATCCCCGTCTCCTTCCAGAACATACACCCAATTGCCGCCGGTCTTTTGATAGAAACCGCCGCGGGCCGGCAGAATGGCTTCCGCCAACTCGCCCAATTGGGGACGGATGTGCAGGGTCTGTCCCCTACGAATTCCCTCCGGTGTATTGTCCATGAATGACAAATCCACCTGGAACTGTCCCTCAGTCACTTCAGGATACACCTTTTTGACTTTCAAACGGTACGGTTTGCCGGAAATTTCGATTTCGCCGACTTTCCCGTCTTGTACCCTGCCGATATAATATTCGTCAATTTCCGCCCGCACCATAAAGCCCTGCATCCCGTGAATCACCCCAAGACGTTCGCCCGGAGCTTTCGATTCGCCGATTTCCGCAGTCAGCGAAGTAAGTTGACCGGCGATCGGCGCTTTGAGAACCATGTTCTCCAGTTTTTGCTTCGCCACATCGAGATTCTCTTCCATCCGCTTCAGTGCGGCTTCCAACTGAATAATCTGCTGATGACGGAATTTCAAGTCGGTTGCCTGACTCTCTTTCACCAATCTCAAGCGCTCCAGGTTGTACTCATACTGATCCTTTACCTCGTCATATTCCTGCTTCGATATCAATTGTTCTTTGTACAACACCTGGTTCCGTTCGTGTTTCCGTTTGGTGGTCAGAATATTGTATTCCATTTCGGCCAATTGCCGTTCCAGGTCCTGCTTGTGCTGCTCGAACGTCAACCGCGTGTTACGCAAATTGTTGCTCTGCTGGAACAATTCGGCTTCCCGGTACATAATATCCAACAATAAGTTGGTGTTGGAGAGCTTCAGAATTTTTGTCCCTTTTTCCACCATAGAGCCGGCTTCGATGAATATTTTTTCGACCCGGCCGCCTTCGACGGCGTCCAGATAGATTGTGTTGACGGGAATCACGTTTCCGATAATCGGAATGTACTCCTGAAATGGAGCTTTGGTTACAGTCGAAACAGTCAGGTGTTCCCGTTTGACATTCAACGTGGAACCCGATGCCTTGAAGATCAGCATGTACAATATAATAAAAACAAACACTCCTATCAGGGAGTATTGCAATATCCGCTTCGGCGGCCATTTTTTCTTTTCAATTTTTCGGTCCATACCCATTTTGAACTCCTTGGATATATTTGTCAGCAAAAATGGTGCCAGCGTAACGGATTTTTCCCGCGGTTCGCTCCCCTCAATCAAAACCTCGCTTAACCTCCTTTCCCACTTCACATAAAAGGCATTTCATTTCCGAACGACTCGATAGACGACCGGACTGTCCGGAGTTGAAACAGAGAGCGTTCGAAAATGGACACATTGCATTTACTAATGGAGTGTATAATAATACATACTAAGACAACATTCTTCGCCGCCGGGGGTTATAATGGAACGGAACATGCTATATAATAGACGAGGATGCACATGAACGAAAAATACGGAAAAATATTAGTGATCGATGACGACGAAGACGTGCTGCAAGCGGCGCGATTGTTTTTGAAACAACACCTGGCGCTGGTTCATACGGAGAAAGATCCCCGCAAAATACCGTTTCTGATCCAAAATGAAACCTATGACGCGATTCTGTTGGACATGAATTTCACCAGGGATTCCACCAGCGGGCAAGAGGGTTTTTACTGGCTCGGTAAAATATTCGAATTGGATCCCCAGGCGGTGGTGGTATTGATCACAGCCTACGGCGACGTGAATATGGCTGTCCGGGCCATCAAAGAGGGCGCCACCGATTTTGTGCTGAAACCATGGCAAAACGAAAAACTGCTGGCCACCCTATCGTCGGCCATGAGCCTGCGCAAGTCGCGCCGCGAAGTGGAAAACCTCCGCTCCCGCCAACAACAATTGATCGCCGACCTCGATCAACCGTTCCACGAATTTGTGGGAGTCTCCCAGGCCATGCAACAAGTCTTCTCCACCATCAAAAAGGTGGCGGGAACCGATGCCAACATCCTGATACTGGGAGAAAACGGAACCGGAAAAGAATTGGTGGCCCGCGCCCTGCACCGCCATTCCCAACGGGACGGCGAGGTGTTCATCAGCGTGGATATGGGTTCAATCAGCGAGACACTGTTCGAAAGCGAACTGTTCGGACACATCAAAGGCGCCTTTACAGACGCGCGCCAGGACCGGCCCGGCCGCTTCGAAGTGGCGTCCGGCGGCACATTGTTCCTGGATGAAATCGGGAATTTGCCGATGCCCCTGCAATCCAAAATCCTCCGGGTCATCGAAACCCGCCAGGTTACACGGTTGGGATCCAACAAATCAATCCCCATAGACATACGGCTCATATGCGCCACCAATATGCCGATCTACGACATGGTGCAAAAAAAAGAGTTCCGGCAGGACATGCTCTACCGCATCAACACAGTGGAGATCCACCTTCCGCCATTGCGGGAACGGCCGGAAGACATCGTGCTCTTGGCAGACCACTTCTTGAAAATATACAGCAAAAAATACCAGAAGCCGCCGCTGAAGATTGCGGACTCCACACTAAAGAAGCTGGAAAAATATAATTGGCCCGGCAATGTCAGGGAGTTGCAGCACGCCATCGAACGGGCGGTGATTTTGAGCGAAGGCCGCATCCTCAAACCGGATAATTTCTTCTTTTCCGGCCCCGACACCAGCGCCGACGGCATGGTGTTCGAGAGTTACGACCTCGACGAGATCGAAAAATTGGTCATCCGAAAAGTAATGCAAAAATACAAGGGCAATGTCAGCCAGGCGGCAAAGGAACTGGGCCTGACGCGCGCCTCCCTGTACCGCCGCATGGAAAAGCATGAACTATAAAGAGGCTCATGATTAAAAATATCTTCCGCAATTTTCGCGTGCAGATCACAGCGCGGGTGATAGTGATCTCCATCTCCCTGTACACTTTTTTCTATCTGTTGTTGGAGAAAAAACTCTACGCCACCACTATCATTGTCGGCCTATTGTCGCTTCACCTCATCACCTCTCTGATCCGTTACGCTGAAAAAACCAATCGCCTATTGGTCCGGTTCCTGGATTCCATCCGCTACTCGGATTTTTCCCAATCCTTCAGCAGCGCCGGACTGGGTTCCACATTCAAGGACCTGAACCGGGCGTTCGCGGACGTGATGAAGGATTTCCAACGCTACCGGTCGGAAAAAGAGGAACATTACCGCTATCTACAGACAGTGGTTCAGCACATCGGCATCGGCCTCATCGTGTTCCGCAAGGACGGCTCCGTCGACATGGTGAACAATGCGGCCAAGCGGATGCTGAAAGTGGCCCGCCTGACCAATATCCGCAGCCTCTCTTCATTGAGCCGGGAGCTGACCGACACATTGTTCCAATTAAAAGCCGGCCAAAAAGCGCTGCTCAAAGTGGGCGCCCTGGATGAAATCCAGCAACTGGCCATCTACGCCACCGAGTTCAGACTCCAGGATCAAGAATTTACCCTGGTCTCCATCCAGAACATCCTCCGGGAACTGGAGGAGAAAGAGATGGAGGCCTGGCAAAATATGATCCGGGTCCTCACCCACGAGATCATGAATTCCATCACCCCCATCTCATCCCTGGCTTCCACAGTGATGGGCATGCTGGACTCGACACTGGAAAAGTCGGCGGAAGGCAGCCTCGACCCCGAAGCGGTGGAAGATATCCAGAGCGCCCTGGGCACCATCCACAAACGTAGCCAGGGGCTCATGGATTTTGTCACCTCTTACAGAAACCTCACCCTCATCCCCAAGCCCCAATTCAAGATCGTGCGGGTCAAAGAGTTGTTCAATCGCATCAACGACCTGATGGGGCCGAAATTCCAGCATAACGGCATCGCGTTCCACACCGATGTGGACCCCGAGACCCTCGAATTAACCGCGGATCCCAGCTTGGTGGAGCAGGTCCTCATCAACCTCCTCATCAACTCCTTCCACGCCCTCGGGGACACCGAAGAGCCGGAGGTATCGATGGTCTGCCGCATGGACGACCTGGGGCGGGCCATGATTGTGGTGGAAGACAACGGCGCCGGCATTGTCAAAGAGGCGCTGGAAAAAATATTCATCCCCTTCTACACCACCAGAAAAGAGGGCTCCGGAATCGGACTGAGCCTCTCCAAGCAGATTATGAGGCTCCACGACGGCACCATCCGCGCCCATTCCATCCCCAACCAAAAAACCGTGTTCACCCTCAGATTCTAAAAAAAACACTCTCCCGATTGATTTTTTACGGTTTTCACATAATTATATGGTTGGGGAGACACACGAATGATCCAACCGCAGCGTATCAAACTTTTAAACCGTCAACCGACCGATAAAAAAGGGCGCTACGTCCTCTATTGGATGCAAGCGTCGCAACGGACCCACTGGAATCACGCCCTGGATTTCGCCATCTGCCAGGCCAACCAATTGGAACTACCCCTGGTAACATTTTTCGGCCTGACCGACCGCTTTCCCGGCGCCAATCTGCGGCATTACGAGTTCATGCTCGACGGCCTAAAAGAGGTGGAGCGCTCACTCGAGGAGATGAGGATTCGTTTTTTCCTGGAAAAAACCTCGCCGGAGTTCGGAGTGGTGGATATGTCGAAGGACGCGGCCATTGTCGTCACAGACCGGGGCTATCTCAACATCCAACGCTTCTGGCGCCAATGGGCGGCGGAGCATTGCCATTGCCGCATGATGCAGGTGGAGAGCGACGCCATCATCCCCATCGAGGCCGCCTCGGAAAAAGAAGAGTACAGCGCCGCCACCCTGCGTCGCAAGATAAAAGCCCAATCGGAAGATTTCCTGGTCCCCACCGGCCACCAGGAAATCAAACACAGCGCCCTGTCCCTGGATTTACCGCTTCCCCCAAGGCCCGAGCTTGACATCGACCGCACCGTCCCACCGTCGCCGTCGTTCAAAGGCGGGACCTCCGAAGCTATCTCGCGCCTCCGTCATTTTCTCGACACCAACATCGACCACTACCCCGACACCCGCAACGATCCGAATCGCGACTCGGTGTCGCACCTGTCCCCCTATCTCCATTTCGGCCAAATTTCCCCCCTCTACATCGCCCTCCAGACACAAAAACGCCGCAGCCCCGGCCAAGAAGCCTTCCTCGAAGAGCTCATCGTCCGCCGGGAACTGGCCATGAATTTTGTGTTCTACAACCGCGACTACGAATCCTTCGCCTGCCTCCCGGATTGGGTCCAAAAAACATTGAAACGCCGTCAGAACGACCCGCGCGCCGCCATCTACTCCCCCTTGCAATTGGAAAGAGCCCACACCCACGATCCCTATTGGAACGCCGCCCAAATGGAAATGGTACACACCGGTAAAATGCATGGCTACATGCGCATGTACTGGGGCAAAAAGATCCTCGAATGGGTCAAGACCCCCGAACTGGCCTTCCGCTACGCCCTCTACCTCAACAACAAATACGAATTGGACGGCCGGGACCCCAATAGTTTCGCCGGCGTGGCCTGGTGTTTCGGCAAGCACGACCGCCCCTGGAGCGAGCGCCCCATCTTCGGCACCATCCGCTACATGAACGACGCCGGCCTGCGCCGCAAATTCGACGCCGACGCCTACGTCAAAAAATTCGCCCATTTATCCAGCTCTACCCCCGCTTGATTTTTTGGGGGAAATTATTTACAATAGGCAACTGGAAAAAAGAATCATGACGTTGAATAAAATATGCGTGTATTGCGGAAGTAGCGACCAGGCGGAAGCGGCCCATCTCGAAGCCGCCTCGGTTTTGGGACGCTTAATGGCCGAGGCCGGCCTCACGATTGTCTATGGCGGCGGTTCCGCCGGCTCGATGGGAAGATTGGCCAACGGCGCCCTGGAAAACGGCGGCAAAGTGACCGGTTATATCCCCGGCTTCATGGTGGACCAGGAGTGGGCCCATCACGGCATTACCGAACTCCACATCGTCGAGGATATGCATCAACGGAAAGACAAGATGATCGAAGGCACAGACGCGGTGGTGGCGCTTCCCGGCGGTTGCGGAACCTTCGAGGAGCTCTTCGAGACCATCAGTTTGAAACGGTTGGGCCTCTATTTCGGCCCCATCGTATTACTCAACATGGATGGATTCTACGATTCCTTCATCCAACTCTTCGACCGCTGCATCGCCGACCGCTTCATGGCCCCCCGCCATCGCGACACCTGGTTGGCGGTTACACGGCCCGAGGATGTGATCCCCGCCATCAGGAGCGCCGATCCCTGGCCGCAGGATGCGCGCGCTTTCGCCGCCTTGCGCTGATCTACAGATCACTCCAATCACTTTCCTGCAAGCTTCTCGAAAAAATCCCAAAACCGGTGGGCCCGGTACGTGTCCCGTTGCCGCTGCAAGGTGGCCACCGTGGTCCGATACACCAAATCCCACAACTGATCCCGGTCCGGGCAGTCGCGGAAGTAATCCAGATCAACCTGATAGGCGCCCTTGTACCGCCGGCCGCCCCCTTCGCGGGTGATGCGCTTGATCATGGCGTTCAAATTCACGCTGGCCTTTTTGGTCCGAAACGACACATCCAATGTCAGGCCTCCGGGCCGTTGGATAATGGAGAACACCACCACCGTGGTAATCTCCTCCCGGTGCAGTAAAAAATCGCCGATAATGGCGATCGTATCCCGCTGCGACTGGTCCATAAAGCCCAGCCCCGATATTAGCCAATCCTTGTAGATCAACTGGTTCTGGACGGCCAGGCTCAAGTAACGGAGCGCCCACTTCGAAAAAGGGAGCGAGGCGATCCTCTTGATAATATCTTTATCCGAATAAGGCTCGATGATCTCCAACGCTTTTCGATCCAGAGCCGACGCGAACTTCAAAAAATTGGTGTCCGTTTGAATCCCATACTCGAGAGCGGTGGCCACTTTGCTGAGTTTCGAAGGCTTGAATTGCAACTCCTCCCCCAACTCGTTCAACAAGAAGATCATCAGAGTACTGGTAGAACCCGCGTCCTTCACCAACAACCGGAAACCCACCTCCACCGGCTCCTCCACCCGTTCATGATGGTCGATATGAACCGCGCACGGAATCACGCCGGTCAAACCCTCGATGATGACCGATTGGTGGTCGAAGACAGCGTAAGCGTCATAACGGCCGGCCAATTCGGCGATTCGCGAGAATTTGATCGGTAGCTTTAGGTCCGAGATAATGCGCCGGTTTTGGGGAAGGGAGGGCTCGAGGGGTGAGTCGATGTCCGCTTCGACGCCATATGCGTCGCACAACAACTTGAAGCCGTAAGACGACGCGATTACATCGGGATCCGGCGACCCCTTGATCGCCACTAAAATTTTTTTGTACTGTTTAATTGTTTCGACCAACTGCAATGCCAGCTCTTTGTAATCTAGATTGCCCATCTCAATTATTTAATTAAAACAATTCTCCAAAAATGTCAACTTTCCCGCTTTGACAGATACGAATCTTTGGCATAAAATAAACCCATGTGGAACGACACTCCCATCAAATATCACGAACCGGTGTTCCGGCCGCCGGGCGAAGCCCGCTCTCTCATCCTGCAAGTAACCCTCGGCTGTTCTCACAACGACTGCGCCTTTTGCGAGATGTATTCGCAGAAAGAGTTCACCATCCGCCCGCAAGAGGACATCCTCGAAGAGATTCGTCTGGCTGCCGAGGCCATGCCCGACACCCGCCGCGTTTTTCTAGCCGACGGCAACCCCATGGTGTTGCCCACCGAGCGGTTGCTCGAGATCCTCCAGGCCATCCAGCGCTTCTTCCCCCAGATGACCCGCATCTCCACCTACGCGCTTCCGGCGGACCTTCTCAGAAAGTCGCCCCAGGAGTTGATGATGTTGCGGGAAGCGGGTTTGCGTTTGGTGTATGTGGGGATCGAATCGGGAGATGACGAGTTGCTCGATATGGTGCATAAAAAAGAGACCGCAGACTCGACAGTGAAGGGACTGCTCAAGGGCCGCAAATTCGGCATCGCCTGCTCCGTCATGATTGTCACCGGCCTCGGCGGCAAGCTGTACTCGAAGCGGCACGCCATTCGCTCCGCAGAGGCGCTCAATCGCATCCAACCGGAGTTTCTCTCCACTCTGATATTGAGCCTCCCCTTCGGCGAAGACCATTATCGAAATAAGTTCGGCGGCGATTACGTTCCAATGGAGCCCGAGGAATTATTGGCGGAGACAGAGCTCATGATTCAGCGCCTCTCGTTGAAGCGCACAGTCTTTCGCTCCGACCACGCCTCCAACTTCCTGATACTGAAAGGCACACTCTCCCGCGACAAAGAGCATTTTCTCGCCCAAATCAAGGCCGCCCGCCACTTCATCTAAGACTCACACCAGACTCGAGCCTCACTTCCAGGCGGATTCGCCCTCCTCTTTTTCGTGCATCACCGGAGGCCCCAATTCCTTGAAGGAAAACATCTTGAACGCCCGGCACCCGGTATAGTCCAGAATCCGCAAGTCATTGGTCTCCCTAAGATCCTGCACCACAATATCAAAATGTTTCCCATACCGCTTCTTCGCCTCATCCACCGGGATCTCATAAGCGATAAATTTAGTAATTCCCTTGGACTCGAATTTGTCGATCAAACTCCGATCGACGAACGCTTCATGGGATGTCAGATAAATCAGGGCCCCATCCCCTGTCAACAACATTCCCGCCTTCATTCCAAACCTCCCTATCATCTCCCAAAAACAAACGTCATACACAAAAATATAATGGCCTAATTCCCCCAAAATATCAACCGGGCGAAATCTACAGTTCAAAGCTTATAATATATCTATGGATATCCCCCATCAATCCCAAATGTACAAAATTTGTAAAACCAATAAAACTGTGATAGGCCTAAAGGCTCGCCTATCCTTATCTAAAAAGCGAATTCATAAAATATTACCTGAAACAATTTTTTCTTTAAAACCTATATGTCCACATCTAGATCAACTGATATTAAGAGAGATTAAGGGCGACTGATAGAGAAAGTCACATTTGTGGGTATTGACTTTTTTTTTTCAAATGTTTATCATGTAAACAAATCTATAAACTGATTTGGATGTGAAACCTGATCTAAGAATATTTTGCAGTTGAATCAGACGTTGAAATGATTTTTACATCTTACTTTTTAGGAGATTTATTTGAGGTCTAGCACTTTTTTGTATGGCGGCAGCTTTTACTTTGGAACAGAGAAAATAATAAAAAAGTTGACATTTTTTTCTTTTTACATACATATAATGTTAACTACATTTTTAAAAAATGGGAACAATGGGATAATGGGAACGAAAGAGGTAGGAATTTCAGATTTAAACCAAATGGGTAAAGTTCATATGTATGCCCCAAATTTGAGAAGGGGATAACGTGATCGTCTGTAGGCCTACAACTTACTCACGCATATCGTGGGGGCCTATAGTTCAGTTGAGTCTAATTACAAAACGAAAAAAAATGCAATAAATGAATTATTCCGGTCATAGATGCGAATAGAAAGGAGGAGACTTATTGTGAATAATTGTAAGTTGGGGCCAGAGAATTTATTCTTGGAAATTCCTTGGAGGTCGGTATGAAAACGCCGGGGAAAATCGTAGTGCTGTATTGTATTTATATATCTTGTTTCTTTTTTAGTTTTCAAATATTGGGGGGAACAGAGATCCAGTTAGTTGATAAATTAAAATTCCCCACTGAATCAGGATTATCTTCCTGCCCATGGGACTTTTGTGTCACTGATGATGGATTATTTATGATACCTGATCCTCATGCGGGAGACACAAAAATATTTAAATTTGATACCGACGTAGGTTACTTGAAACTAGTCGATATT
This sequence comes from uncultured Clostridia bacterium, assembly GCA_964491915.1. Classification (GTDB taxonomy): domain Bacteria; phylum Acidobacteriota; class Aminicenantia; order UBA2199; family UBA2199; genus JAHELQ01. Next base: position 50,058 of record CAZBHS010000010.1, on the reverse strand, counting down.
CTTGGCCATAAGGGAATTAGCGAAACAGATTTCATTGAGCCAACATATTGCTTTACTGATAACTTACGGTATGGTGTTTTTGACTTTTCAACAAGAAAAATTGTCCTCTACAGGCGAATAAATAATATAAGCTCGAAGAATCGAGTCGTTCGTAGTAAAAAAGCATTTGAATTCGAGAAATCTATTTACTGCCCTAGGGCGGGGAATGATTTTGAAATTTCAGGTAATTATGTTTATATAAGTGGATTTCATCCTGATCCAGCCAACAACCCTTATGATCTATATTCAATAGACATATCGACTCAAAACAAATATCAGAGTGTTCTGGATTACAATAATGCCATTACATTTATACTTCCATCACATATCAAATACGGATTGGCAAATTTCGATGAATACGAACGGTTTTACAGAAACGACGAACGAATAAAAGCAATTGGCATCAACGGTTGGTTTGATATCAAACAAGATGCCATTTTTTACGTTTGGGAAGGAAATCTACGGATAATCAAAATCAGCGATCATAAAAAAACCAATTCTGATCTTTTCAAGCCAAATTCTAAATATTTTGTTGAACCTGTAGCCTCTGCCGAATTGATTTTGAGTCGGCAACTGGAAGACAGTAAACTTTCTAAAAAAGGAAAAATTGGAACCTCCTATGTTAGAAACGTGTTTGCAACATCTTCATACTTATTTCTGGTATACGAATTTTTCAATCCAGACACCTCTGCAAAAGATAGTTCCAATTTCAGAATACAGAGGTATGATTTTGACGGAAACTGTATAAATGATGTTGCAATACCTGGGAAGGCTGACAGAAAAATGTGGGTTGATAAAACAAACAGCTTTTTGTATTCTCTTTATTATAATAATAAACAGGACGAACATTTTATATTAAAGTATAAACTCCCCCAAAAGGAATAACTTGGGTGAACACACCCCTTTTTGATACAATACTGAGCGGAAGCTCTATTTTAAGGTGAGGTTCATTAAAATGAAAAAATCGCTTTTACTTATATTCTCAATAATATTATTGATTATTGTTTTTGTAGGGATAGCAAGTATTACTTCCCTTAAAGCCGTTGCTATGAACGGACTGTTGATGGGAGAGAAATTTGAGCAACCAGATGGTTCCTATCGATGTATGGGAGACGGAGAAAAATGTGACATTTGATTCGCTTGATTAATTAGAATTATTTCAAGGTTTCAGAATTCAGAATAAATAGTATATAGAAATAAAAAATAGGAGAATAAGTGGAAGTTCCGCAGGAAGAAAAGGATCAGATTTCTCAAGGGCTCAACCTCATCAACCAAATAATTGGATATTTATCATTATTAACTATAAATGTAGTTTTTTGTCTCTGGACTATAGGTAAAGTAACCAAAGAAGATATAATGATTGGATTAGGAGGACCTATAAATATCTCTCTCCATGGACTAAATATCCCCGACTACATTATATCTATTACTTTTATGATACTAAGTTCATTTACCTTAATCATGTTGTGGAATGCTAGGCCATATAAAAATTTCGGCCATAGAGCAGTCGCCTACCTCTGTGCAATAATAGGAGGACCCTCCATAATTATTTCTTCCATAAAAACTTTGGTTGAGTACCAAAACAACCCTATCTATATAGTAATATTTATACTCATCGCATCAGTATTTGCATTTATTTGTTTATATTTTTTTAAAAAAAGGCCTTGCCACTGTCCCCCAAATGGAATCGGAGTAGCGGTGATAAGTATTCTAATTTTAGTTTTGATATCAGCGATTCTAATAAGAAATGGTGAACTTCAAAAAATCGCAAAATCAAATGGTTTGATATCCAAAGCATTAATTGAAACCACTAGAGATAACACTAAAGCAATTCGCTTAGCCGAAGCTGCCACAATTACTCAAAAAAACAATATTTTCCCACAAACACAGCTTGCTATTCACACGATTGCATGCTCTACCTCTAGAACTCCCTTCTATACCGGAATTATTGATTCGGAAGGTGAAATAGACCAAATAGCGTTTTCTCATACAGGAACAAAATTGTTAACTGTTTTCGATGAAAAGAAAATTCAAGTATGGGATTTAAATGGAAAAGCACAATCTAATCCGCTTGATTGCCCTTCCCAAAATTCAGGTATAAAAAATGCTCAATTTTGCCCTAGCAGAGAAAAAATTGTAGCAGTTACAATTGATAACCAAGTTTTTTTGTACGGGAAAAACTTCCAACCTAAAGCTTTATATGACTACAAACAAGACCGTATTATTGCGACAAAATATTCCCGAGAAGGACACTTGTTAGTCGTAACAGTCAAAGGATTATTTCACGTTTTTGATATTGAAGGAAATGTTCTATTTGAAAAATTCGTAAAAAAGCAACTAGAAGGTGCTGATATATCTAGTGATGGTAATTTTCTTTTGGGGTTTTCAAAAAAACAAATATTTATTTCAGAAGTTAAGAATGAGAAAAAAGATTGGATATCAATAAACTTAGCAACTCCTATTACAGATGCTGCTTTTACTGGAAATATAAATATTATGTCCTGTGCACAATCAGGAGTCATAAATTTTTGGGACATCCAGGGTACTAAATCAAATATAGATATCAAGCTTGACGACGAAACCATAGAAGAAGCAATCTCATCGCCAAATGTAAATAAACTTATGATTGTATCGAAAGACGAAAAAAATTTCTATTCGCTATCTATGTGGGATTCAGAAACTAAAGAGAGATACCCCTTAATACAAAAACAAGCCCTCCCTTTTAAGGTCAAAATTTTTTCACCTGATGGACGTAGAATATTTACTTTCACCACAGGTGGAGATGGAATATTGTGGAACAGTATAACAAAGAAAAAAATCTGTCTGGTAAAAACGACGTCAGGAATCAGCAATGCTGATTTTTCCTTTGATAATAAATATCTTGTTACAACCAGCGATCATAAAGCCACAATTTGGGATCTTCAATTAATAACACCTTTGGAAATTGTGAGAGCCGCCATTCCCAATGATAGCGAAATCGAGTTTGAACTATCTTTGGATGGAAAATTTTTTTTATTGGGAGCACGTCAGCAAAGTAAAAAGCTCTACGATATAAATGGAAAATTACTCAATAGTGACTTTAATAATTCTCCAGACATTATCCAGGCAACGTTTTCCAGTGACGCAAAAAATATTTTATCTACCTCCAAAAAAGGATTAATAAAATTATGGACTGCCAAGGGGAAGAAAATTGAATTAATCAGTGAGACACAAAACATAACTTTCGCAAAATTTTCGCCAGACAGCACATTAATTTTGGTGGCATCCTATTCAAGTGGTATAGGAATTATTGAAATCCTAGATGTAAATAGAAATCCAATCTGTGATTTCAAATGCCCCAATACTATTTTCGACTCAAGTCATTTTTCAAAATCCGGCAAGTTCCTAGTCGCAACAACCGCTAATTCCAAAGCGTTCGTATGGAGTTTAGATTCTGAAACTATACAAACCAATATATTCCAAGATGTAGAAGGTATTAGAACTGCTGAATTTATAACCTCAAATAATCAACCGTTTCTGATAACAACACATGATTCTTGCGAAGTGAAAATGTGGGAATTAAAAACCCCAAATCCAATTGCTATATATCAACATGATGCAGGAGTTAACTTTACGATAATGCTACCGGACGGAGAGAGGCTTCTAACCTGGCCATACGTGGGTGCTCCCATAGTTTGGAATAGAGAGAGCAGTAAACTTTTTTCAATAAATTTGAATATCAATGTTTTGTCTGACGCGACAATCTCCCCAGATGGAAAAAGAATTTTGACAGTTTCCCAGAATGAACCAGCACAACTATGGAATTTCAATGGGAAACTGCTAGCTGATTTTAGTGGAGATGGGGACCAAATTGATTACGCAAAATTTTTACCAAACGATGGTTCAAAAGTCCTAACAGTAACGCGGACTGGTAGCGTAAAAATATGGCATACAGCCGAGTCCGTATTGAATTATCTTAAAAACTCCAGAGTATTTGATTTCTCATACTAAATCCCCATAGATTAAAGATTACATGCAATACGAAAACCGGTGATACTGCGTCGTTGATTAGGGAAATCGTAGTTACGGTAGGAGCAGCGCAAACAATTACGATCTAGAAACCAGCTCCCGCCTCTCACCACACGAAACCTGGAATTCATAGGTCCCATAGGATTTTCTTTGGGACTTTTTTTATAATAATCATCTATATAGCAGTCCTGACACCACTCCCACACGTTATCCGCCATACCCATAACTCCGAAAGGAGATGATCCAGCCGGGAAGGATTCCACCGGAGAGGTAAAAATAAAACCATCATCGATTGTTTTATCCCCTCGTTTTGGAAATTTTGTAGTAAATTGCTTATCGGCAATATTCGCTATTTTTCCGTTCACCTCGTCATTCCCCCAGGGATATTTATTCCCATCAGTTCCTCTAGCAGCCTTTTCCCATTGGGCTTCGGTAGGAAGAGTTATCTTTATTCTGGTTTTAACGGACAACCATTGACAATAAGCAACTGCATCATTCCAGGATATTCCCACGATAGGATGATTGGCACTCGTTAGAGCTTCGCCCATTTGTTTATATAAGTTATCCTCTCCCTTATTAATATTATATTCACTCCCAGATTCTCGCCATACTGGATAGTGGGAATGCTTATCGTCGGCAAATTTCATATATTGCCCCACTGTCATCTCAGTTTTTCCGATCCAGTATCCATCCAGATATACACTGCGCGTAGGTCTCTCATTAAAGTACTCATACGAACCCATAATAAATTCACCAGCGGGGATATAGATCAAAATAATTCCATCTCCTAAATCTGCTTCCCGAAAACCTTTTAAGTTCGTTTTCGTCATAAAACCTTTGATTTTGACCTCATTTAGTTTTTGGCGAGGATTAGATTCTATAGATTTTATAATTTCGGTCCCAATGAAATCGTTTTTGAGCAAAGGGAGGGCTAGGATTATAAAAACAAAGATGGCGGTTATAACGACGATGAGGAGACCTACTTTAAGGCGTTTTAAGGTATTGTGGGCGATTTGAGAGGGTATTTCATCTTGTAGAACCCCTTCTTCCTTAACTGCTTCTTTTACTTGGCGGAACAGCTCCTTTTGGGAGCCAAAAAAGCTTACCACGTGGTTCTTCCTTAAGGAATCGCGCAATGCATCAATTTTTTCTCTCTCTTCACCGATCGACACATAGGTAGTGGGCCATGCAGCATCTGGGCGGAGGAGAAAAATCAAACAAGGGATATCATTTTTTCTGGCTTCTTCGTATTCCAGGTGAGTGATGCTCTTTTCGTAACCCTCGGGGATTGTGCCGTATCGTAAGGCAAAAATCCCGATATACACTTTACAGCTAATTACATCTTCTAGACACTTGTCCAACGGCCTTTGCGATGAAGCCCTATAATCTTCCATTGCTATTGCTATATGCCCCAACTTGCGAACTGTATTTGCCACAACTTGACGCAGATCTTTCAGATCCTCAAATGTAGAAGAGATATAAATTCTCGCCATATTACCGTTTCACCCTGTTTTGTTAGATCGGCGATTCTTTTCGTATCAAGACGATACGCTCACCTCAATACTTATTTGTATACTCTCAGCATTTTTTTGTCAAGTTTTTTTCATAGAGATCCACTATTAAATTTATGGAATAAATTTCATCCAAAAAAACGAGTTAAAAGCTTCTCATCACCAATGAATCCCCCATCCATAACCAGACCAAGTTCATTGAATAATCGCCATTATTCTTGATCATCCCAGACACCTCAGCTACTATAACCAGTTACAAACATTACTTGCCTGTTCTCTATCGGCACCTAACTCCTTTTTCCTCTATTTTTCTGGCCAGGATGATCAAGCGTTTGCTTTTGGTTGAGTAGGGGGCTTTGGTGTAGTCTCCCCAGACTTTTTGGATTTCAAAGCCGTTGCGTTTTAGCATTTGGGAAATTTCGGGGTAATTGTATAGTCTGATGTCGTAGCCGCTTTGCCTGGTTATTTTGCCGTTTTGGTAGAATGTGGCGGTGAATTGTTCGCGTTCGGTGAACACGTCGTATTTGTTCTCAAACAGAATAGAATTTTGGCTGTCGATTGTCTTCCGGCTTTTTTCTCTTTGGTACACGTCGTTGTAGACGAAATGGAATTTGTTTTCGTAGTCCAGGAGGAACAGGCCATCTTTTTTCAGTGATTTATTGATCTGGCCAATCACGGCCTCGTTCTCTTCATCGGTTTCGAAAAAGCCAAACGAAGTGAACAGATTCAGCGCCGCGTCGAATTCGGCTTCGAACGGAATGGCTCTCATGTCGCCTTTGACGAATTTCAGGTTTTCGTTTGAACCGGCTTTTTGGGCGATATCGAGGTAGTTCTCCGACAAATCCATCCCAACGACCTCGTAATTTCCTGTTTCAGCCAACAATCGCGAGTGCCTGCCGTATCCGCAGCAAAGATCCAGGATTCTCGCTCCCGGCGCAAGGCTCAAAGCCTCTTGGATAAATTCAACTTCCCGCCGGGTCTGTTCATCCGGCGCGAATCCCACCAAATCCATATAGTCCCCGGTGTAAAACTCTTCATACCATTCCATTTGCCACACTCCTTTCAATAAAAAACCTGACGGCCAACTCACCCGCCCTGGAATTTTCCAATTTACTCAAAAATGAAATCCAGGGTAAATATAGAATTTCGGATTTCCTTTGTCAAGCCAGGTGAGGGCATCCTCGTTTTTTTCAACAATATTCTCGTCCAGCGAGAGAGAATCGTCACTCAGAGTAAGAACATTCTCACAAAAAGTTACAACGATGGAACCTTAAGTTAGAAAATCAGAACTCTGAGTTAAAACATTTCAACTCAAAGTTAAAAAATTCTAACTTCAGGTTGAAACGTCGGAACTTTAAGTTAGAACGCCGAAACTCTGAGTTAAAACATTTCAACTCAAAGTTAAAAAATTCTAACTTCAGGTTGAAACGTCGGAACTATAAGTTAAAACGTCTGAACTTTGAGTTGAAACATCCGAACTTCAAGTTTCGAAATCGCCACTCAATGTTGCGACGACGCAACTTGAAGTATCAATAGTGAATACCAGGATGAGATATTGTGATTCAAGAGTACAAGCATCTCCTTCGAAAAAATCAAGGCGACGGAGCCTCGACTAGTTCAAAAAGGTAGAGGGTGTCACCCTCTCCGATAATGCTTCCGAGGAAATCTCCGTGTTCGGGACGGTAGCATAGGGGGCGAACGTCTCCTTCGTACTTGTAGGCTCCGATTAGCTTGAAATCTCGTTTTCGGTAGACATCCACCATTTGTTCTTTTTTTGAGTTCAAATAAAAATAATTGTAATTTTCGTTATCTTCAAAAATGTCACCAGCTCCACCTAAAATTGAATAACTTCTGCCATTCTCTGATTTTTCGACATACGCTTTCCAAAAATCGACATCTCTTTTGAATTCCCATGCGACCTGTTTTATGGCTAAGTCATACCTCTGCAGATGATAGGCAGTTGCTTTCATGATTATCAGCTCGCTTTTGGAATTTAAGTAAGCGTTGGCTCCAACAAAAACTTTTCCGAGTCCTTCTGGCATGAGATAATCGTTCTCATAAAATTTATCGACTATATTAAATTGCTTGTCTGTTTTGATGAAGAGCTGCGGCGCGTTATTGACTTTGAACAGGAAGCCATCATCGAGTATATAACTCTGATATGGCATGAATTTTAGAGTAAGCTGCCTCACAAACTCTCCCTGGGCAGTAAATATATGCAAGTCGCGTATCGTTTTTACATATAAGTGGGAGTCGTCGCAGAACATATCGGAAATGATAATTTTAAATTCCCCAGGACCAGCTCCTTTTTTGCCAATGCGCTTGATAAAGTTCAGTTCCTTGTCTAATATAGAAATTGCCAGCATTTTCCAGTCGGCGACATAGACAAAATCTTTGTTCTTGCAAATTTTGATTATCGATGAAAAAAAGTAGGGTGATTCAACGTCTTCACCCTTGAATACTTTTTTTACTTTCACTACAAGTTTCCCTTGCTTGATTGGTTTAGGACTGCAGCCCACCATCGATACAATCAAAAAACAAATTATGCTAAATACGGCCAAGAAACTTAAGCGCTTGCCACATGATGTCATCATGATCATCCTCTCTTTTTATTTTGAAGGCATTTGGGTTCTTATCAATGATCTCAACGTAGGTTCTCATATCTTTCAAAACTCGTTTTTGAGTAGAAGCGCAAAATTTCTGTTTGGATTCCTTACAATAACGATCACCCTCAATCACACTGAGATAACAATCCGTGCAAAACCTCACCGCCCAACAATTCTGGCAATCACCGGTATTCTCGATATATCCATCGACAAGCTGGAAGATTTTGTCGATATCGAAGCCTTCTTCTATATTACCGATATCGAAATTCCAGTTGATCTTTTCGCAGAGATGAAAATTTCCATCCGTATCCACCAAAACTTTCTGTAGCCCTGGAAGACATATACCGTTAGGGAAAACCTTATCTTTTATCGGAAATACATGCCGGGTATGAATTGATTCAACGGTCTTATAAAATAATCCATTTAAGACTCTATCATTTTCCTCTGAAATCATCTTTTGAATATAATCTTTCGTGAGTACTTCCTCCTGTTGTTGCCGTTTTTTTCTTTCCGCCACCATATTGAAATTATCAAGGAAATCGGTGTCATCTTGATTAACAGCGGAGAAAAAATAGATACGATTTTCTCCGTAAAACTTGTCTCGAAAATATTCTAAAGTTTCAATTAAACGGTATTCGGGAGCGCACACAATCGATATCCCTACACGCCTTTTAAAATATTCTATATCAAGTTCACGAATTCTCGATATTCCACTAAACGCTAAATCATAAGCACTCTCTCCTGTCGTAGAATGCCTATATCGATCATTTATTTCTTTTGGCCCATCAAGGCTTAGTAATAGATTAAAGTCATACTCGATCAACTTTTTGATTATCGAATCGGTCAAACACGCACCATTAGTCGTGACAGAAAACAGAATTCTTGGAAATATCTCTGGATATTTTTCTTTGACATACTCAACAGCGCGAAAAATTTTCTCCGCTTCTAGCAAAGGTTCGCCGCCATAGAAGCCCAGTGTTATTTCAATGTCTGTTTCCTCAATGAAATAACCGGAATTTTGAACAAGAAAATCAATAGACTTTTTGATAACAGGCCATTTCATCGATCTATTAGCGTGATTGCGAACATAATCGCTTCCACGAGTAAATTTGCAATAGGAACAGCGAAAATTACAATTTTCAGTAATATTGAGTATTAGGTGGCGAATTAGATTGTTGGTTAACTTTGAGTATTCACTTTTAGAAAAAGGAAAAACAAGTGAAAAATCTTCTTTGTTTTTGAAGACGTTGTGCTTATCTTGATACTCTTTTATATTGTCGAGCGCTTCTTTTATCTTTTCTTCAGGGAAGCGACCTGACAATTTATCTAAGGCTGTTGCCGGTTTCTCCAAATCGTACTGATCTAAGACATGATATAGAACAGGATCGACTTCCATAATATTGTTGGTGTATATATCATAACAGTAATGCTTCCCTTTGGTTTCGAATAGTTTAATCCATAAGTTATCTTCCATGCTGTTTCCTTTGAAAATATCAGCCACCGACAGAAAATATCAACCGATGGCCGATAAAATTTTGCATTCAGGACAAATTAAGATTGTTCAATTCCAGCGGCAAAACCTGCTTTCCAATCATCAGACATACCGCCACAGCCGCAACCACAGCCGACGAGGCTTGCCTCAAGCATATCACTGGATTCATGCATCGATGGTATCAATTTAATCATTTTGACGCCTCCTTTGATTTGAATTAAAACTAGAAAGTGGGATGGGGAACTTACTTCCTCATCAATCAACCTTCGCCATCACTGAAAGTACCGACTTGGTAAACCGCCTGGATGTCGGAAGGATAACCCATGCAATTGCATCCGCATTTGCAGATTGGGGCATTTGAAATGATGGGGCTGAAGGGCAGAGAATCGAGAATTTTTATCATTATATAGTCTCCTGAAAAGATATAATTTTACCAGATAGTGAAAATGAATGTCAATATAGATTTCATTTTGATGCAGATTTGTTGCATTGGTGGGATAAGGGGGCATGCGACTACCCCCTTATTTTTTTGCTAACTAATTTTTACGATTGAATCATTCTTCGTTACAGCTTGAATTAATCGAAGCAATAACGGGGATTTACCGAGGGGCAACCGTTTGTGCAATAGGGCACGGTGGGGCAACCCATGTCGGGGCAGGAGTTTGTGATGTTTCCACCTTTGACCAGTTTCAGATCGTCGGCGTGCAGGTTGGCGATGGTCATTTTTGAAAGATGGATCTTTTTGTTGAGTTTTTTCTTCATTTTTTTCACCTCGTAAGTTTAAATTTGCTTATAGTTTAGAATATCTAGAAAAAAATATCAAGTGAAAAATTGGAGGGATTATACTATATTGTTTTAACGACATGTTGGACAAGAGGAGAGAGAGGGATGAGAAAAACTGTTGGGATGTTTTTAGTTGTTTTTGTCATGGCGTTTGCTTTGGAAATTGGAGCCGCCGACGACGGGAAGCGGTGGGAGATCGATCTAGAGAGCGGCGGTGTGTTTAGCGGGTACAATGATGTGCAGATTCCCAATGTGACGGGAACGAGGTTTTCGCTGTCTGAAGATTTGGATGTTCCGGGGAGGGTTTATTTTAGGTTTCGGGCGACGTATAAGTTCAATCCTAAACATCATGTAAGCGTATTGTTCGCGCCGTTGACATTGAAGGCGTCGGGAGTGTTGGATAAGGCGGTGTTTTTCGAGGACACTCTGTTTCCGGCGTTTACAGCGGTGGATGGTGTGTTCCGGTTTAATTCCTACCGGTTGACGTATCGCTGGAATTTTATGCGCAAGGAGAAGCTTCGCATGGGGGTGGGATTTACCGGAAAAATCCGGGACGCGGTAGTAAGTCTGGCCTCGTCATCTGAGAAAGCGGAAAACACCAATGTCGGGTTTGTGCCGCTGTTGCACTTTACCCTGGATTGGAACTTCGCTCGGCGGTGGGCGCTGAAATTTGAAGTGGACGCCGCGGCGGCCAAGCAAGGCCGGGCTGAGGATGTGCTGCTGGCGTTACTCTACCAAATCGGCGACAATGCCTGGTTCAAAATCGGCTATCGCTTTGTGGAGGGAGGCGCGGATGTGGAAGAAGTGTACACCTTTACCTGGATCCATTACGCGGCGGCTGGGATTATTTTCCGGCTTTGAGTTGGGGCTTGGCCAGCGGTGTCAACGTGAACCCGTCGCCGCTGAAGGAGATGTAGTCGAGGTCGTTGCCGTAGATGACGGGACCGTCGAAATGTTGGCGGATCTCGTCGAGGAGTTGCTTCTCAGTGGCGCCCCACATGAGTTGGTGAATCAAAATCAATAATTTGGGTTTGACGCCGGAAGCGATCTCGCCCAATTCCACGCCGGAGGTGTGGCCGGCGGCGTGATAGGCTTGCCAGGCGGGGGGACGGCGGTCGAATCCGGTTTTGCTATAGACCTCATGAATGAGCACATCGCAGTTTTGATAATTGGTATCCATTTCTGGATACGGGGCGGTGTCGCCGGAGACGCAAATGGCGAGGCCGGGGGTGTCGAAACGGAAACCGTAGGCATACTCCCAGGCGCCGTGGCGTACCGGAAAAGCGGTGACGGATACATTCTTGTCTTGATAGATTTGACCGGGAGCGCATTCCTGGGGCAAAAACACATACCCCTCTTGATTGGCGGGCTCGAGGCCTTTGAGGCGCACATCGACATCTTCCTGGTAGGCTTGCTGGATGTGGCGAACCATGGCTCCGGTGCCCGGGGGGCCGAAGATCTTCAGCGGTTGCATCCGGCTCAGGACTCCGGGGGTGAGCATGATATCCGGGAGGCCGAGGGTGTGGTCTGAATGGAGGTGAGTGATGAAGAGGGTGTCGAGGCGGCTGGGTTTGAGGGAGGGAATCCCTTTTTTGTAAGCGGCGGAGGCTCTGCGAACAAGGCCGGTGCCGCAATCCACGATATAGGCTTTGTCTTTGACAAGAATCGCCAGTGAAGGCCCCATGCGGTCGGGGTCGGCGTTGGGGGTGCCTGTCCCCAATAGAACGATGCCGGTCTGCTGGGACGACGCGGTTAGTTGCGGCGGTTGTTGAGGCGGCGCACCGTTTGTCGAAACACAGGATATGGACGAAACGATACAGAGAATCACAATAAATGAGGCGAGAGATTTAGTTATCATGTTGGAGGACTCCCTTGCGAAGGCAGGTTGCGACGCCTGCCTTCGTATATTGTTTTTCGATTAATCGATTAGTTTCAGTTTTTGCAGATTGGCTTCCACTTCTTTGATGAAGCCCGCGGCTATCGCCTTGTGGGGGCAAAACATTCCCCAGGCGAAATTGCCGGACTGCTTGATATTCATGGGGCCGGAGGAGCGGTAATAGGGATCGGTGAAGCTGACGATGCCGTCTGCCTCTGTGATGTCCATCCCTTTTTTCCGGGCGAAGGCGCTGTAGTCGGAGACGATGCTCGCTGCGACTTCGGGTTTTTCGGTTTCGATGACAAAGAGCTGGAGTTTTTTGTCGCCCACTTGATAATCGCCCACAAAGGCGGAGTGGAGGAAGCTGTGGCCCAGAAAATTGGAGGAAATGTATTTGCGGGAACCGTTGATTTTATCCTTCTCGGGGAAACACAACAACGCGTTGGGGAAACTGGTTTTACCTTCGATTTTCTGTTCGATGGCTTTGGCGAATGCCTTGAGGACCGCCTCGTCGTTGTCGCCGAGGTCGAAGCTGCTGATTTTCACATAATATTTCCCTTTGAAAAAATTGAGGATGCCCTGCTCGTAGTAACCCTGGGCTCCGATGGCGAGGAAGTTGCCTTCGCGTGGCATTTCCTGGCTGTAGATACCGTAACCGTTGTTGGTATTGCCATGTTGGTAGATATCGATGGTCAGACTATGTTTGGCCTTGTTTTCATATGTGAGGGAGGCGAGGTTTCTGAAATCGTAGCTGAGGAACACCTCGGCCGCGCCATTGATATATTCGTAAAGGTTATCGGGATTGTAGAGATCCGGCGCTCCTTTTTTGCTCCAGCCGTCCACTTCGGGAAAATAGTTCCCCATTCCCGGAGCGTCGGAATAGAGGAACACGGCTACTATCATAACCATCATCATAATCGGTACTATCTTTTTCATTCTGTAACTCCTATTTAATGTAGTATTATACCATGTATTTACGCAACTGCGTAACGTAAGACCACTCTATTCAAAGACTGGGACTCAGACCAAGAACTCCTCCGGCACATCTTTGATACGGACGATATCGTTGATCTTGTCCTTTACCGCAAACCCCATGGCGCAATGAACGGAGCAGGAGGTGCAATCAGCGCAAGGTACGGATTTTAAGTCAATGGCTTCCAGAGCCTCGCGAGCCGCAGTCATGTTGCGATAACCGTACGCGTACATGTAACTTCTCATGAACGTGGGGATATCGAGCCCTTTGGGACATTGGGGAAGGCATTGCTCGCATTGCTGGCAATAGAGACCGGCCATGGCGTGTTTCTCTCCCAGCTTGAGATCTTCGATTTCTTTTGGGGTGAGGGTGAGATCCGCCATCACCGAAAGGTCGAGATCCATCTGGTCAAAAGTGGTGAAGCCCGGAATCGCGGTATGAACGTTTTCATCCAACAACGCCCATTTGAGGGCGGCAGTCATGTTAATGGGATACTGCCGTTCTTTATCCCAATACACGCCTGCCTGGGTCTTCATGGCAACGATACCGATACCGGCTTCGGCGGCTTTGGCGATCGCCGCTTTGACCTGATCTTTGTGGGGCTGCCTGAAATTATAGGCTGTCAGAACCACATCATAGATCTTGCTGTCAATGACCGCCTGGATGACTTCCGGTTCGTTCCGGTGAGTCGAAACGCCGATAAAACGGGTTTTGCCCTGCTTTTTCAGTTTGGCCATTGTGTCCAATAACGGTTTGAACAGAGCGGCTTCGCGGCGGGTGACATTGTGCAGATAAAGAATATCCACATAGTCCAGTTGCAACCGTTTGAGGCTGGTCTCGAACTTTTCCAGGAATGCCGCCGGGCTTGTTTTGTCGGTGAAGAGTCCGGTTTTGCGATCCATGGCGTCGCCCACAACTTTGGTGGCCACCACATACGAATCCCTGGGCCGGCCTTTGACCACTTGCCCCACCATTTCTTCGTTGCGGCCCCGCTGATAGTACCACGCGGTATCCAGATGAAGAATACCGGACTCCAGGGCCGATTTGACCAGGTTGGGGTTATCGGCGTTCATGACTCCCATGCTGACAATAGGGACTTTGATACCGGTTTTCCCCAGAGTACGGTAAATCATCTTGTGCTTGGCGGGTTTTTTGACCTCTGTTTCAGTGGAACGACCCGACAGAACGGACGGCAATACAGAGACGCCGGCCAATCCCGCCACACTCTTTTTTATAAAATCCCTACGACTTTTGCTAGACGTTGACTGTTTCATGTTACTGATATTCCTCCCATCTTGTTTTGTTTCTGAATATACATCCCCACTATTATAGGCATTCGAATCGTAAAATACAAGCGTGCGGGATCCGGGTTTTTCAATTTCTCAAATCCCCGGGCGGCAAGCGTTGTATTTGTTTGACACCCTCGGGAATATCGTACTTTCCCGCGGACGTTTTTTGGAAGACGACCTCCCGCCCGGAATCGTTTGATGCACGGAGGGTATGTACGGTAGGTTTCACTCTTTTTTGGTTTGCCTTTGACAAAAAAGCGAGAATAGGCTATAAGGAATTTATGATGAAGTTGATTTTAAAACATTCATACCGCTGTCCCATCAGCGCGAGGGCTAAAGGGGAGGTCGATCGGTTTTTAAAAAAATACCGTGAGGAATACCAGGATCCACTGGATTTCGAGTTGGTGGATGTCATCGAAGGCCGCGACCGTTCAGATGAGATATCACGAGAAACAGGGATAGTTCATGAATCTCCGCAGGCAATACTGCTTGACCAGACCGGACAGGTTTGTTGGCATCGCTCCCATCGGCAAGTCACCAGAGAAGTGTTGCTTGAAGCAGTCTGTAAATACCGGGGAAAAACGGAGTAACCTATGTATAGTAAAGAAGAGATTGTGAAGGAAATCAAACGGGTGGCGAAAGAGCTAGGGGTCAAGAAATTATCCCAGCAGAACTTTATGATGCATTCCAGAATCCCACTCACCACCGTAAAGTATTATACCGGAACCTGGGAGCAAGCGATCGCCATGGCGAAACTTGACGCGGGAGACACCGACAATATAGAGCCCAACAAAGAATTGGTGAGCGATGACGATTTGCTCAAAGAATTGATTCGCCTCTTCAACGAAACGGGAAAAGAGCCCTCCTCAGGGCTGGTCAATACCAAAGGGGCCTATGGCGAGATTTACTACAAGGCAAAATGGAATTCGCTTCATGACGCGTTTCTCAAAGCGAAAGCGAAATTTCCCGACAGAATAGAGTTGAAAAAAGACAAAAACGAGGATTCAGGTGAGATATTCCTCGATGAATTGAGTTTTGACGACACATCCGCCGTATTCTCAGAAGTGTTGTTGCCGGAACCTGAAGAAGAGATAGCGCCTCCCCCAATAGAAAAGCCCGCCAAACCGGTCAAGAAAATCCAAAAAATCGCAGTAGAAAAACCATCCATAAAATTCATTCCCCAAACCATCAAACCTTCGAAGCCCAAAAAACAGAAGCATGTGGGAGAAAAAATATCGTTTCGCAGTATGAAGCACGCTCCGGTCAACAGAGAGGGGGTGATGTATATGTTCGGCATGATCGCTATGGAATTGGGATACGCCATCACCTCGATCAGCGACGACATCCCATCGGCGGATGGACGCCGCTGCGTTGATATCACCAACGATAAATGGGAAGAGGTGGAACTCGAATTCTCCTTCAAAAGCTCGGATCTGAAAAAAACTATAAAAGACGAGCCCGAAGGCGACATCATCGTCTGCTGGCAACACGACTGGCCCGACTGCCCCCTCGAAATCCTGGAGCTAAAATCCATCATCAAAGAATTGGAGAATTACAACCTCAAATAACAACTTGCAATTTACCGGTATTTTTGATATTTTTTAGGAAAGAGAGGATTTTTCAAATGTTAACTTATATCGTTGGAAATTTATTCGAATCGCCTGCTCAAGCTCTGGTTAATACTGTCAATACAGTAGGGGTTATGGGTAAGGGCATCGCCAAAGACTTCAAACGTATATATCCCGAGATGTTCAAACAATATCAGGGCTACTGTGAATCCAAAAAATTGACCATCGGCAAACTCTGGCTTTACAAAACCTCCAATAAATGGATCCTCAACTTCCCGACCAAAACCACCTGGCAAAAACCCTCGAAGCTGGAATATATCGAAGCGGGCCTGCAAACGTTTGTCAGGAGCTACGCGGAGAAGGGAATCACCAGCGTCGCGTTTCCCAAACTCGGTTGCGGAAACGGAGATCTGGATTGGAACGACGTGCGCCCCTTGATGGAAAAATACCTGAAAAAACTTTCTATCGAAATATTCATCTATACTCAGAAAAAACACAATCCCGCCCCTGAGCACAATGACCACGATGGCCCCTTCTAATTGGCAGAGGGATTGGAGTTTGATGTCCGAGTTTTTTAGTGGGGAGGAGATTGCTCGTATTGCCGGGAGACTCGAGGGGATGCCGGTTGAGAATGTTGTTTATTGTTCGTTTGAGAACCGGTTTGCCAAATCCGGCGGATTGGCGGCGGTGACAAAGGCGATTCTTCCCTATTTGGGTACATTGCCGGGGGTGCGGCGGGCGCTTCTTGTTTCGCCGTTTTATCCGGCGATTATGAAGCGGGAGCTCTTTGAGGATACGGGCAAGAGGATTCGAGTGCGGCTCGGGGAGCGGGAAATCGAGGCCTATCTCTTGCGCAAGGGGAACGAGTATTTTATCGGGGCCGACGGGTATTTTGACGCGGCGAATCCTGATGGGGATCCTTATCTTTATGTGATGGGTGATTCCGAGGCCAATCAGCGAAAAACCCTCGACAGCGCGTTGTTTTTTTGCAAGGCCGTACCTGCGGTGTTGGCAGCGCTGGATATAAAGGAGAATGTGATTCTCCATCTCCAGGAATGGCAAACCGCTCCGCTGGCTTTTACAGCCAAGGAGGCCATGCTGGAAGGCAGACTGGAATCATGCGGTTGCGTGCATACCCTTCATAATCCCTATGATTGTTTTATTCCCACAGAAGATCTCGAATTGTTATTTATCCGGCCCGAAAGACTCGAGGGGGAATTCTCGAAAAAGCGGGAGGGCATCACGGCGTTCCAATTGGGATTGCCGTTGAGCGACGCGCCCCTCAGTACAGTGAGCCGCAATTTCGCCGCGGAATTCAACGATGATATTTTGCAAACCCAGCATTTCGCCCCCCATTTGCAAGAAATATTCAGCCGGACTGAAGTGATTGGCGTCAATAACGGAATGTTCATTCCGTTTCCGCCGGAATACCGGGATATCCCATCCATCACTCTCTCGAGCATCCGTCGGGTCAAAGAGGAAAAACGGCGACAATTATTGGCGATATTGGATGCCTATCACCCTGCCCAGCGCTTCGGGGAGTTGACCTACCGGGGCGGTCCCATTACCGGATTACCCGGCGGGATTCCCATCTTCGTCATGAGCGGGCGCCTGGATTTCAGCCAAAAGGGTTACGATATTTTGTTGAGGGCCGTCGCCCGTTTTGAAGAAGACCATATCAAGGTGGTGCTATCGCCGCCTTCCAGCGACGAACATGCCCTCGCGATATTCCGCAAAACAGCGGAGCAATGCAAGGGGAATATCACAGTCTTCCCCATGAGGATGGAAGAGGGATACCAGGAATTACAAATGGGCGGCACGTTTGGATTGATGCCTTCGATTTATGAACCTTTCGGAGCCGCGGTCGAATATATGGCGGCGGGCACAGTGACAATCGCCCGGGCCACCGGAGGTTTGATAGACCAAATCGACGACAATATTTCGGGACTTCTTTTTAAAGAACATTCCGCTCGATACACAATACAAAACATCCGCTCATTCGCGAATACCGCGACTCAACCTGAAATGCGGGTAGACAACCCATGGGCAACCGATATGGTGTCGGCGCTGGTAAAACGCATGCGCGATGCCATCGACCTCTTCAAGAACCGACCGGATCGCTATGACGCCATGATTTTGGCGGGATTGGAAAAAGCTCTCACGTTTGATTGGAACACGAGCGTTCGCCTCTATCTGGATATCTACCGCCAGGCGGCTAAATAGCGACAATCTAGCGAAATCCCGCGGCGAATACCAAATAAAACAGCCCGGGCATTAAGAAGCTGGATGACGAGGAGAGCCCCACGGTTAAAGCGCTCGACACGGTTGAGCCTTACAAAGTGAAATCCTCTATAACATTGACTAACCACGGGCGGTGTGCTATAAATTTGGAATGAACGTCTTTATACGAAGCTTTTTATTGGTCCTGTCAATGCCGGTTTTTAGCCGCATCTACGGAAGGCTTACACGAATCAAACATCCCCGTTTTTTAGCGAGACGGATCATCCATCTTTTCAAGACAGCATACAATATCGACATGCGTACCTATCAGGGAGAAGCGGATGATTACACATGTCTGGCGAATTTTTTCATCCGCCCCTTTGATCCTGATACCCGTCCCTTAAAACAGGTTTCGGGACAGATTGTATCCCCGGCGGACGGCGTGCTGCAAACACTGGAAACAATTTCAGAAGACAAGGCCACACAAATAAAAGGCACGTATTACCCTGTATCGGAATTGCTATTGGAAAAAATTGATTTTTCGCAAGAATGGCACGTGGCAGTGATCTATTTATCGCCGTCCGACTACCACCGGTTCCACTACCCGGTATCCGGCGTTCTTCAGGCCTTTTGCCACGCCGGAAGCCGTCTCTATCCGGTCAACTCAGTGGGGCTCACGTTGGTGGACCGTCTATTTGTAAAAAACGAACGGATTTCTCTCAGGTTACGGGTCAATGGACTCCCATTCTACGCGGTGGCGGTTGGAGCCACATTTGTGGGCAGCATTAAGATGAACGATGTGGAATCGGCCGGAAAGGATAGTTTCTGGAAAGAATTACCCAACGAAAAATCCATAAACCAATTGGATGAGATGGGCCGTTTTGAAATGGGATCGACCATTGTGCTGGTGATCCCCAAAAAATTAGCGCGGCCTCATCTGGAAAAATTGGGGAAAAAGATTGCTGTGGGCGAATCTATCTTCGCATTGAACGATTTAACACCTACATTATAAATGTTTACGCGGAGCCAACGCCATCGCGATTCCTGAAACCAGCAACGAAGAAATGCCGACCCCCAGGGACGCCAGGATCGCGACGGAGTGAAAGATCAGGATCGGAAGCATCGCTTTCCGCTCCATCTCTTTTATATGTCGGGATGCCTCTTTCTGGTGATGAAACTGACTTTTGTAGCGCAATTTTTTCCACTCGACAAATGTTTTGACAAGAAACGTGAAAAAACTGAATACGATTCCCATATTTACCATAATCATGAAGTTTTCGTTTACGTCCACGTTCTATCCTCCTCACATTGGATGTAATACCCTAAAACGTTCATACCCCCCGGAAGTTAACAGCTTCTTTTGAAAAAAAATCAAGGAAATGGGAGTTCCCGTTGAATAGGATGCGAAACGTCAAACTCCCGGTCCCGAAAATTGGAGATAGACACTCCTAAAAGGCGTATTTTTATCTTACCGGCATCTGTTTTTCGCAATAGCCCGGGTACCTCGGCCATAATCTCCTGTGCGGAGTTGATGGGATTTTGCAATGTAATGCTGCGGGTCACGAGCCGAAAATCATGGTATTTCACTTTGACAGTAATGGTGCAGCCTTTTTCGCCATACCGTTGCAATTGCTCGGCCACGCCATCCGAAAGTGTTTCGAGAATCTCCAGCATCTGCCCGATGTCATCGATGTCATGCCCAAGGGTGATCTCTTTTCCCAACGACTTACGAACGCGGGACGGTTCCACCGGCCGGTTGTCGATTCCGCGGACAATGTTGAAATAATGGGCTCCGGCTTTTCCGAAATGCCGGGTCAATTCATCTTCCGTCCACTGTTTCAGATCCTCGCCGGTTTTGATCCCCAACGACAACATCTTCTTCTCAGTCACCGCTCCCACCCCAAAAAACTTTCGGATCGGCAGCGTCGCGACAAATTGTTCCCCTTGCCCCGGAGGCACAACCGTCAGCCCATTGGGTTTGTTCATATCCGAGGCGACCTTTGCCAGAAATTTATTGTAAGAAACTCCGGCGGAAGCGGTTAGCCGGGTGACCCGGCAAATCCGGTTCTTGATGTCGCAGGCAATGTGCGTTGCAGAAACAATTCCCTTTTTGTTTTCAGTCACATCCAGAAACGCTTCGTCCAGAGACAATGGTTCCACTAGATCGGTGTATTCGTGAAAAATCGCGCGAATCTGGCGGGACACCTCCTTGTAGGCGGCAAATCGCGGACGAACGAAGATCGCGTGCGGGCATAATTCAAATGCCTGACGGGCAGGCATGGCGGAATGAATTCCAAATTTACGGGCCTCGTAGGAGCACGTGGATACCACCCCCCGGCTGTTCGGATCGCCTCCCACCACAACCGGCTTTCCTTTTAATTCAGGATTATCCCGCTGCTCTACAGCCGCATAAAAAGCATCCATGTCGATATGAATGATTTTTCGAATTGGCGTCATTCATTCTCCAATGATGTATCATCCCAATGGCTAAGGACAAGGGTATTCTAAAAAATATCCCGCGCAAAGTAAAGAAAAAACAAACAATTCAATCATGCTATATTGCAATTTAGTAGAATAATTTGTTAGAATAACAAACCGGTCACATTTCTCAGCCACAAAAAGGAGGCTATCATGCCAAACATTCTTATGGCCACAGTACCACTTACAGGACATGTGAATCCCGGACTCCCGATCGCAAGGAAACTGATCGAGCGAGGACACAATGTGGTTTGGTATTGCGGGAAGCGTTTCAAAGAAAAAATCGAATCCACCGGCGCCCGGTTTGCCCAGATCGAAAACGCGCTGGACTATGACGAAAAGGATATGGAAGCCTATTTCCCCGGCATCAAACAAGCCCAGGGCATCCAATCCCAGAAATACTACATCGAACATGTCTTTTACGATCAGATGAAAGGACAATATCTAGACTTGAAAAAAATTCTCAGCCAATTCCCCGCTGATTTAGTCCTTTCCGATCCTTCATTCGGAGGCACAATTCCCATGGCGGAAAAAAACGAGCTGCCGTGGGTGGTCTTCAGCACAATTCCCCTAATTTTAAACAGCAGCGACACAGCGCCATTCGGTCTCGGTTTACATCCCAATACATCGGCGCTGGGGAAAATGCGGAACGGAATATTAAATTGGTTGGTTCCCAATGTCATCTTTAAAGACACGCAAAATCACATCAATAAACTGCGGATTGAGCTTGAACTTCCCCCTTTAAAAAACTTTGTTCTGGATCAAATCTATCATGCTTGCAGCCTATTTTTTCAGTGCTGCACAGAGCGGGTGGAATATGTCCGCAGCGATCTTCCAAAGCACATCAGATTCGTCGGCCCATTTCTTTCACAGCCCCAAAAGAAGATGGATTTACCCTGGCTCGATCGATTGGCGGACGGAAAACCGGTGGTCCACGTTACACAGGGCACCCTGAGTAACTTCGACTTCCACAAATTGCTCATCCCAACCTTCCGCGCATGCGAAGATCTGGATGTAATATTGATCGCCACCACCGGAGGCCCCCCCCCCGACGTCATCGACAAATCTCTGGTCCCCCCAAATACCATCCTCGAATCATTCATCCCCTACACCCAACTGCTACCATACGTTGACATCATGATCACCAATGGAGGTTACGGCGGAGTACTGTTCGCGTTCGCCAACGGCATCCCCATGATTGTGGCCGGCAACTCCGAGGAGAAGGTCGAAGTCTGCGCCAGAGTCAGTTACACCGGCGCCGGCATCAATCTAAAAACCGCAACCCCATCCCCAGCCCAAATACGCAAAGCCATCCAGACCATCCTCGACACCCCATCCTACAAACAGAACGCCCAACTCATCCAGAACGACTTCCAAAAACACGACGCCGTATCAGAAATGGTCGCCGAACTCGAACACTTCATCGCCACCCGCGCCACCCCCCAAACCTCCCCCCCCATCGCCTCCTGAAGAAAAAGTAACAGCGGCACAGTTTTACAACATCTACTGCAATTTAAAAAAATATGCCCTGTAAGGCGACATAACTGTCGCATTTTTTGGTAATAATTGATACAATTGTCCATTGGGAAAAATTTGCGGCAGGAGTTTGGTTGATGCAGCAGGGTTTATTTGAAGATCACAATCTTTTGACAATTGGATATCAGAAAGATTTGCGACATTTTCGCCTGGCCGGGGCTTACGAAAAGCTCCTGGAATTGAAAGAAAAAAGGGCGGGGCGGAAAGATTTGAGCGGAAAGGTAGAGGCGTTTGTATCTTTGCAAAAGCTGGCGCAAGAGCTTGAAGCGGGTGATATTCGGGCATTGGCGAACCTTTGCCTTGGGCTGGCGGGGCGCGAGGCATTGTCGGGCCTTAACGAGGATGTGCAAGATATCGAAGAGGGATTCATGCGGGAGATCGCCGGGCGGTTGGGGGCGGATGACATCGATTATATTGTCCCGGAACTGCATCCGGCTCAGGTTTTTTTGCGGATCGGAGAGTTTGACCGGGCGGTTGACGTTGTGGACCGGTATTGCCGGGATATCGGCGAGAATACGGCGCTACGGCAATTGCAGGGTTACGCTTTCTGGAAAAATGGAATCAATAGTCGGGCAAAACATTCGATGAGTCTGGCGTTGTTCGCAGACCCCCTTCTATGCGAAGAGGAGATGCTGGTTCCCGAAGATTTTCGGAAAAAACTGGAGGACCTTCAATCTCAAATGGAAAGTCATGAAGAAGCCTGGCTCGAGCTACCGTTCACTCTATGGAAGAGGCGGATGTTGCCCATTGTCACCGATGTCCCCTGCGCGGTGGAGCATCTCAAGCAATTACTGGAAGAGGACCGGCCGGCGCCGGAATTGGATAAAACCCGCAAGGCGAAGCGGTTCCTCCGGCTCATGTATCTAGCGGAGATTTCGCGTCTGACCACCGATGATCTGTTCCAAAAAGCCTACCAACGGCAGTTGATGAAAGAGGTAGACCCGGAAAAATTTGCAATGTATATGCAAACGATTTAATCATAGAGGTATTTTAAAATGAAACACTCAAGCTTCCTTGCTCTGTTATTGATACTGGTAGTTGCAGCCTGCAGCAACAATGTGCTCACCAATTCGCCGGTGGAGGAAAAAAATCCACAGGTGACAAATAGTTTTCAAGACAAAAAATTACAGACGATCTATACATTCCAGGATCGCCGGGACCATAAACAATTGCAATCGTTCTTCAGCCACCTGGATCCAAAGTACCGCAGAGCGGCGGCTCTGGCATGCTCCAGCGTTCAGGCGGCGGAATCAGTCGATTCTCTGGGACGGTTACTCGAGGACCCGGAAGCGAGTGTGCGGCAAGCGGCGGCCTACGCATTGGGTCAAATAGGCGAAGAGTCGGCTGAACCTGCGTTGTTGGCAAGCTTGAAATCCGAGACATCACCGGACGTGAAGCGCTACATTCTGGAAGCATTGGGTAAATGTGGTAGCGCCAATGGCCTCCGCATCCTGTCGAGGCAAAACTTTCCCACCAGCAAGCCAGGCCTTCTCGTCGGACAGGCCATGGGCTTGTACCGCTTTGGTTTTCGGGATATTGTGTCCCCTCAGGCCACCGCCAAGGCGGCGGCGCTTCTTCATCCGACGATGCCTGCCGAGTGCAGGCTCTACTCCGCCGCCTTTCTAGCTAGAAACAAGGCGATCGACATCCAACGTTACCTCCAGGAATTAATCGCAATGGACCGGCGCGAATACGATGCGGCGCTGCGCATGCAATTGGTGACGGCCATTGGCAACACAAAACTCAAAGAGGCGCGCGATTACCTGGTCTCAGTGTTGGAGCAGCCAATCGATTACCGCATCGACGTCAACTGCATCGGAGCATTGGCTCAATACCCATACGAATCGGTGTCCGGTCCAATCCTGAAAAAACTTGAATCCCCTGATATCCATGTAGCCGTCAAGGCCTCGGACTATATTCTGCGTTATGGAAAGAGCGAGGACTCTGCTCTTTATGTTTCCAGGGCGAAATCAGCGGCACATTGGCGGGTGCAAGCGAACCTTTTGGCGGCGGGTTTGAAATTTTCAGAAGAGCGAGCCGGCATCTCCAAATATATAAAATCGGAGTTTCAGAAATCATCGAATCGCTATCAAAAAGGGTCTCTTTTGAAGTCCCTCGGCCATGCTCCTGAACAAGCGGAATTCATCGCCTCGCAGATCTTTTCGGCAAAGGATAAAGTGATTGGGACATACGGCATGGAAGCTTTGATCGACATCCTCACAAACAATCCCGCTACCCATAAAAAACAGATCGCCCCCTACCTTGTCAATGCTATCGGCTCAAAAGACCCGGCCATGGTCAGCCTGGCGGCCGTTGCCTTGAGAGACCCTGAACTAAATTTCAAAGCGCTATACACAAAATCGAACATCAACTTTCTGAAAAAAGCCCAAGTTGATTGCCGGTTACCCCAGGACCTCGAAGCCTATCGAGAGCTGCAGACGACAATCGGCTATTTTAGCGGAGCCCCAGCCAAAAAACAAGAAGAGGGCCTGCATAACAACCCAATCGATTGGGAAGCGGTGGCTTCGATTCAGGAAGATCAGCATGTGATTCTCAATACAACGAAGGGCGCCATCACCATTCGCCTCCTGGTCAACGAAGCGCCGGCTTCAGTGGCCAATTTCCTGAGGCTGATGCGCAGCGATTACTACAAGGGTGTCGCATTCCACCGGGTGGTACCCAACTTTGTAGCTCAAGCCGGGTGTCCGCGAGGCGACGGCTGGGGCGGCCCGGACTATACCATCCGCTCGGAACTAGGGCCGCGCTATTATGGCGAAGGGGCGGTAGGAATGGCGTCGGCCGGCAAAGACACCGAAGGGAGCCAGTGGTTCATCACCCACTCACCCACTCCCCATCTAGACGGCAGATATTCCATCTTCGGCATCGTGGAGAGTGGGATGGAGGTTGTTCATCTCCTGGAAGTAGGGGATACCGTCACTTCATACAGAATAACCAACTTGCAAGCGCCGGCTATTCGTCCACCTCGACAATAATACTCTCTTTGGCCCCCAGGTGATAATTGATCACCAACTGGTTTTTCTGTTTGGGGATGATTCTTAAAAATCCGCCCACATATTGGGAGCCGAATACGAAAAATCCCCACACCGACGCGTGCTCCACAACAGTTCCGTCTTCTAGAGGGAAAAGATAAGGCAGGGCTTCGATGTATTCCTGAACCAACCAATCGGGTTTACCGATGTTTGATTCAACAGCGGTTCTCCACTCCTCCGCTGTGGCGGTTTTACCCACCAACACACCGGTGCCCCCCAATTCGGCCGCAGGTTTTATTGTAAATAGCTCGGGATGGGCCAATAAACTATCTTTTAAATTTATATTTTCGCCTCTGAAGCGGGTGTCGGTATCCGACATCCGGCGGGTCCAGGGGATGTATTTTTTTATGGTCTCCCGTTCCTCCGGGGAAAAGAGATCGGACTCTTCATGCGTCGATAGAGCCGCCAGGTTCAGCTTATTGCACAGTATCCACGAGATGGTTCCGTTCAAGAGCGTGAGTTTCCCCATCTTCGATAAAATCAGCGCTTCCAGCGGAATGGGGAACATACCGATTTGCAGCAATATGTGCAGGGGATTGTTTTGGTAATTGGGCAAGACGTCATCATAGCCCAGCAGCGGGAAACCGGTGAAGAAGACATCGCCGTGGCATTGGGGGTAATTCTTTTCCAGGAACCAGCGGTACATGTGATTGAGGGCCGCGTGAAATTGACCGGGTCCGGCGCTTTCATCAAACCCCGGAAGGATGATAGCGATATTGGTGAGCCCCGAATGGCCGGCATACTTCCTTAGATGGCTCCCGAGTAAATGCTCGAAGGTATCATCGAGAATATTCCGGACATTCATCTTCACCTGGTGATCCCGGAAGAACGTCTGCATGAACGGAATTTTCAGGTAATTGGCCACCAGGGCATTGGCGTCCCAACCGCCGATATGGCCGCCGACATTGTATTCGACACACTTCAAGCCATTGGCGCCTAAAATAAAATCACCCCGGCCCACCTGGTTTTGCAGCAACAATTGGCTGGTGTCGAATAAAAAATATTCCGCTTCCCGCATCCCCACATTATAAAAACGGCCGACCTCTTTAGGATCGTTGCCGAAGAGACGTTCGGGGATGGAGCGGATCAGGTCGAAGACCTCGGTACTGGCCCGTTGAATCTCCTTGTTTGTTTCACGGTTGACAAATGTCGGCCAGGGGTGCAATTTGCCGAAATCAATCTTCAACCCTTCGGCTGCCAATAACGACTCAAACGCCGCTGGATTCGTCGCCTCCGGATTTTCGCCACAATACTCCAGAAAGCGTAAGCTTGTCTTGGACAATGCTTGGTGCGCGCGACGCACTTCGTCAGAAATAGTCATGATAGTTTCCTCTTGTTCATTACGGGCCAATTCCTCCGGTTAAGGAGGTTTTTAATTGTAAATCAAACATAAATTATTTTCAATGTTGAAAATAACTCCTTTCACCCCTATTGTTCGCTTGAAATCTTTCATGGCATCGGTTATAACCCTTGTATGCCATACAGTGACGAACGAAAATCTTTTTACAAACATAACGCTTCCACCTCGTTCCTGGACGATGCCCGGCAGTGGTGCGAAGGCCGGTTCTGGCCGGTGCGGTTGTTACTCTTGTTATATTTCTCGTTTGTGTTTGTCAATCACCTGCAAGACCCCATGTACCAGAGCTGGTTCAAGGCGATTAACCTGGGAATTCATGAACTGGGACATTTGGTGTTCCGCCCCTTCGGTGAGTTTGTGATGATTCTGGGGGGAACCTTCTGGCAATGCATGGTGCCGGTGATTTCATTTTTTATGTTTTACAAACAGCGGGATTATTTCGCCCTGGCCGTTTCGTTTTGCTGGCTGTCCACCAATTATTATGACGTGGCCACATACATCGGCGATGCCAGAGCGAGGGATTTGCCGCTGGTGTCTCCCTTCGGAGTCGGCCCTATCACTCACGATTGGCAGTACATGCTGTCACGACTGGGTATGCTGGAGCTCGACACTTCCATCGCCACATTCGTCCGCTTATTGGCGGCCGTCAGTATGTTGGTGGGACTGGGCTGGGGCGCATGGACCGTCATTATGATGATCAAACACCGGAACGCTTGACAAGGCTGACCATTCTATGGAACAGCGATATATGGCTTGATATCCAATACCGGCGTTCCGTCCAACATATCGATTCCCCGTACTGTCAGCGCCGGCCCTTCCACCTTTTCCACCGTCACGACCGACATACCGATGGGATTCGGCCGCACCGGGGAACAGGTACTAAAAATCCCTCTCACCTGGTCTAAATGGGGCGGCTTCTGCTGCAAATGATCAAGGGTAAAATCGCGACTTTGGTGAAACAAAAAAATCACGACGATCCGCTTACCCGGCTGAATATCCTTGAGGCCGCGTTCGTATCGCTCTTCCAACACCACTTGACCCACCACGTCTGAAATAGTCCAGTGACGGGGTATTTTTTCAGCATTGGTTCTGACTACGCCAATGGCTGTCAGGGCAACTCGGCTTAAATCCACTTTTTCCCCCTTATCATTGTCACTCTACACCACTCGGCCCCAAAAATCAAGTGGAGTTGCGTCATCTCAATTGTCGTGGTATCCTTGACCGTGATGCAAAAAGAATTGAATACTCCCAATCTTAGCTATAAAGAGATTTTTATATTCTGGGTCCCATTGGCTGCCACCTGGTTGATGATGGCGGTGGAGGGACCTTTTTTGGCGGCGATTATCGCCCGGTTGGCGGACGCTAAATTCAATCTGGCGGCGTTCGGCGTAGCCTACTCCTTCGCCTTGATCATCGAGGCCCCAATTATCATGCTGATGAGCGCCTCCACCGCATTGGTAAAGAACCGGGACGCTTATCTAAAAATGAGGCGCTTCACCAATGTGTTAAACGGCGGTATCACCTTATTGATGCTCCTATTGGTGATTCCTCCGGTATTTTATTTTTTGACCGAAGATCTCATCGGCCTCCCCGGCAATGTGGCCCGACTCACCCACACCGCGACAATCATCCTCCTTCCCTGGCCGGCGGCCATCGGATTTCGCCGGTTTTACCAGGGTATTTTGATTCGCTCGCGACGCGCCCGGTTGGTGGCGGTGGGAACCATCATTCGCCTGGTCAGTATGGCGGCCACCGCGGTCGTTTTTTTCTTGTTAAAGGTCAATGGCGCCGCCAGCGGAGCCGCGGCCCTGTCGGTGGGTGTCACGTGTGAGGCGATCGCCGGATGGTCGATGGCTCAGCAACCGGTTAAAAAACTATTGGCCGAAGCGGAGGCGCCGCCGCCAACCTCTCCGCCGCTGACCTACAGCTATATCACTAAATTCTATATCCCGTTGGCGATGACCTCTATACTCTCTTTGGGAGTGCATCCCTTCATCACCTTCTTCCTGGGAAAAAGCCGCTTCGCCATCGAATCTCTGGCGATCTTACCGGTGGTCAACTCGCTGGTGTTTTTGTTCAGAAGCATGGGTTTGTCCTATCAAGAGGTCATCATCGCATTGATGGGCGACAAGGGGCGGAATTATTTCCATCTGAGAAATTTCGCTATCTTGATGGGAGTCTTGACTGTGACGGGCCTGGGACTCATCGCATTTACCCCGCTGGCGGCGATGTGGTTCCAACAGGTATCGGGCCTCTCAATTGAATTGGCTCAATTCGCGTTTCTCCCGGCCCAATTGATGACGCTGCTCCCGGCGCTGACTGTATTGATCTCGTTCCAGCGGTCGCTCTTGGTGAGCTCGGCCTTCACGTCCCCCATCACAACGGCCACCGCCATCGAGGTAACGGGAATTATACTAGTATTATGGATTTCGATCTTCTTCTGCGACGCGGTGGGAGCGGTTGCCGCGGCTCTGGCATATACCACCGGCAGACTGCTTGCCAATCTGTACCTGGTGCCGAAACAACTGGAGGCCGTAAGAAGGATCAGGCGTTAGGGATACAGATTGTAGAGCATCCGGGGGAAGGGAATGGTTTCGCGGATGTGGGGCAATTTGCAGATCCAGGAGACGGTACGCTCGATTCCCAATCCAAATCCTGAATGTGGAACTGAACCATAACGGCGAAGGTCCATATACCACTTGAACACATCCTGGGAGAGCCCATGCTCCTCGATCCTTTTCTTCAATAATATCGGATCGTGAATTCTCTGGCTACCGCCGACAATTTCTCCATAACCTTCGGGGGCGATAATGTCAACACATAACGCTTTATCCGGTTTGGCGGCATCCGGCTGCATATAAAACGCCTTCACATCCATCGGGTAATGGGTGATGGCCACCGGACGGTCGAACTTGTCGGAGATAATTGTTTCGTCGGTTCCGCCGAGATCGCTTCCATATGGTGTTTCCGATTTGCCGGATTCCTTGAGTATCTCGAACGCCTCGTCATAGGTGATGCGGGGGAAGGGGGCGACAATGGCCTCCAACTTCGAGGTATCCCGTTCCAGGATCTTCAATTCCTCCTGCCGTGTCTCGAGCACGCGAGCCACCACATAGGCGAGCAGGTTCTGCGCCAGATCGATCACATCATCCAATTCGGCGAACGCCCATTCAGGCTCCATCATCCAGAACTCTATCAGGTGGCGGCGGGTTTTGGATTTTTCAGCCCTAAAGGTGGGGCCGAAAGTATACACCTTGCCCAACGCCATGGCACATGCTTCGGCGTACAACTGGCCGCTCTGGGACAGGTAGGCTTTTTCATCGAAATAGGAGGTTTCGAACAATGTGGTGGTTCCCTCCGCGGCATTCCCGGTCAAGATCGGAGGATCGGTCAGAACAAATCCCTCGTTATCCATAAAATCCCGGATCGACTTAATGATAGTTGCCCGGGTTTTCAGGATGGCGGCCTGACGGGGGGAGCGCAGCCAGAGATGGCGATGCTCCATCAAAAACGCGGTACCGTGTTCCTTTTTACTGATGGGGAACTCGTCGGCCACCTGGAGAATTTCTATCGCCGTGATTTCCATTTCATAACCGCCGGGAGCCCGCTTATCCTCTTTTACCCTTCCCACAACCTTTAGACTGGATTCGTGGGTAAGTTGAGCGAAAACTTGAAATAATTCACATTCCGGGTCCTTGGACCAAATGGTTGATTGTAGCAAGCCGGAGCCGTCGCGAACTAAAATAAACTTAATGCGACCGCTGTCCCGTTTATTATGGACCCAACCTCTGACTTCGACTTCTTGATCGACATAATTTCCGATATCTTTAATATACACCCAGTTTTTCATCTTTGAATTATATTATTTTTCCCCTTAGCAAGTCAAATGAAATGAGGAAAAAGTAGGAGAAAACAGGAACTATTTAAATTTTATAGTAATGGTTTCCGGTTTCAGGGTATTGAGATATTTACCGACCTCCGCCGCATTCCCGGCGATGACAATCATACTACCTGTGGACATTTTCCGCTCCGGCGCCACTTCCGCGGGGTCGGCGACGATTCGGTTTAAACTCCGTTGGGTCACAAGGGTGAAAATTTTCTTGAAATCCCCGGTCGGCGAACGTTGCAATTGGCCGTTACTTTGGGGATAGAGGTTCTTGATAATCTCATTTTCCAGAGAATAATCAAGGTGGTTGGTGGCCACTTTCAATTCCCCATACACATAATTGAGGGAATCAAGATACTCCTTACGGCTAATTTTTTTGATTTTCAACTTCTTCCTTTCCCCTTCCGCCAACATGATGAAACGTTCGATATCTCGGTAATTGACCCGGCTAATGGTATTGCATATCACCGAAATACCATGATGATGAGTAATATCGGTCTCGAACCGTAGATTCCTCATTCTTAAAAAACCGGCGTTGCGAAACAATAATCCCGTGGGAAATCCAAACAGGATATTGTTCAACACTTGAAACTGAACGTGCGATTCATTATTGATGGGGGGAATCGTTTGGAACCAAAAAATTTTAGGGGATTCATCGGTGCCGGTATCGAAGATAATGACTTTCTGCGACTGTTCCGGCAGAGGAATCTCCAACGCTTTTCGTTTGACAAACCGCCGCTTATACGAACGAAGGGAACGCTGAATCTTGTCAAAGGCCTGGTAAGGCTCGATGTTTCCCACAATGAACAGCTTTGAATTTTCAGGTGTGAACGTGGAATTGTAAAACAGCAGGATTTGAGCAAAATTGATGTCTTTGAGCGATCCCGGCAATACCAGGAAATTCCCCAATAGATGACCGGGGAATAACCGGGAATAGGCGATTTGCGTCACCATATCCCGCTTCCAATCCCGCCGGCCGGATAAATAATATTTCCAATAATTTTTAACGCTCTTCCTGAATTTTTGAGGCGTAAAGGATTTGTAATTGTAGATCTCTCTCAATAATTGGGCCAACAATTGCGATCTGCCGCCCAAAAAGTTAACGCTAATCTTCAGATAGTCGGGACGATGCTCAACCTCGTAATCATTGCCCAGTCGCTTCAATACCCCATTAATACCCGTGTCTTCATTATTGAGATTACGGTTGAACATATTTTCCTGAGTCAAAAAGGATAGCCCGGGGTTTATTTTTTTATCCCGATAGAATATCAATAATTCGGCCCTGGCGAAACCCATATTCGGATCCTGCTTCATTTTGATTTTCATCCCTCTGGATGTAAAATTGAGAAAGCCGTCATCTCCTAATACAGACAGAGGAAGAAATACTATCAACAGAAGCGCCGGGCAGATTTTTTTGAGCTTATTTATTTTTCCGATATACATTTAAATTAACCAGGTTATTTCGATCCAGGTATTTCTTGGCGACCGCTATAATATCGAAGGGGTTGATTTTTTTTAAACGCTTTTGAAACATTTCCCGAACCTTCGTATTCTTGTAAAGATGATAATGCTCCGCCAACATAATGCTCCGCTTATCGATGAGGGCGAAATCTTTGGCAAAATCCAGTTCCATCAAGGATTTTACAACCCGGATTTCGGATGTCGGCAACCGAAGCTCCGTTAACGCCTTTAATTGTTTATTTATAATATAACGGGCTTGCTCAATGGCCAAGCGGTTGGAAGAGGATATTTTTATGATGAAGGCATTGGCTTCAAAATTATTGGTAAACTCACCGCTCACCTGTACATCCAGGCGACTGGACCGATTCAACAATTTATCCACCTGGGAGATTCGCGGATCGGTCAGATAATAGCGGATCAAATTGAACACCATGTAATCGGAGCTGATTTTTCCGGGAGCCCGGTAACCAAATAAGCTGAAGTTTTGAGGAATATCCTCCAACAGCCAGTTTTTGAATACATGAACCTTCCGGGGGCCAAGCGGGGTATACTCCCTGTCGAGCGACGAACCGATGGGAGTGGAACCGGGAAAATGCTCGCTGATATATTGAGGTAGTTTTCCAAGATCTATTTTCCCGGAAATCACCATGATGATATCAGAATAGTTACGGAAATTGTCATAGATTTTGCGAATTAAATTATTGTTGAAATCCCTAATCTTAGCGACATCTCCATAGACAGGCAATTGGTAGGCGCTGTGTTCGAAAATCTGCGCCTTTACCCAGTCGCCGGCCCTGTATCCCGGATTTTGTTCAATCAACCGAGATAAACGATTGAACACACTGTTTTTCTGAAAATCAATCACCCGGTCCGAGAGTCTCAGCGAGTGGATTCTCTCACTCTCGAGCCAGAGGGAATTCTTGAGCATATCGTCGGGAATCACCTGATAAAACAAAGAATTGTCGTAATTAACCCGTTCGATATTGACGCCGCCATTTTTACTCACCAACATGAAACGATCGTAAGCATCGAGATTTTCGGTCCCCAACCGCATCAAATATTGGTACAAATAAGAGGCGCCTTTCACCTCGGGAGGATCGTCTCTGGTACCGGTGAGATGGTAGAATAAAATACATGTAGCATCAGTGTCGGAACCTGGAGATAGGATGACCTGCATGCCGTTTGGGAGTTTGAATGTGGTATTGGCGGCGGGGATCGCATTTATCGGGATAGAGAAATAGAGTATAAACAGGAGAAGCCCGAGAATAATCAAAAACCTTTTCACGTTTATATTCTAACCGACTAAAAATATTTAGTCAATTTTTTCTCACAAAATCTAGATCCGGGAACTATTTTTTTATCTTGATCTTCACTTTCCCCTGGTCAACAGACAGCTTGATACTGGCGTCCACCAGATTATTGGAGATCAGCGCCCCTTTCAGACGATTGATCAATTCATCCCGCGGAGCCGCCCCTCCCTTGTTTCCCATTAACTCCGAATATTTGCTGTATAACTTGTCAAACGAATCTTCCCGATTCAAACTGATATCCAGCGAATGTTCGATTTTGCCATTTCCCGCCGCCATAAAAGCCCTGGTTTTTCTGCGGATAATCAGAACGCCGGCTTCCACATCGTGCAATTTTTTTAGCCACATATTATTGTAGACAGAAAATTTCGACGATAAATTCTGGATCAATAAGTTGAGCCGGGGGCTTTTCACTTCAGCATACAGAAGTTTGCGGACATCTTTTTCCATTTTTTCCCGCTCTTGCTCCGGCGGCACTCGAAGTTCCCCGGAAAAAAAAAGATTGAAATCCGTTTTCAAACGTTCTATTTCAGCCTCGATACGATGAAGCTTTTGCTCGATCTCAGCATCTTTTTTTTTGAGAAATTTATACTCTTTCATTTTTCCGCCTAGAGCATACCATAAATAGAATAAAATGAGAAGGATGAAATATTGGTTTTATTAATAATTCCGGGCAGTCTCCTCACCAGCCATCACCCGGCACACACCCTCGGCCAGGGCGCGGATTTCATCCTCGCCGGGATAGCGGCTGACGGGGGCGATAAATTCAACCCGGTCCCCGATCAAGTTGACGAAAAGATCGGAATTAGCCATCCCTCCGGTGAAAAGGATTTGATCCACGTTGCCGGATGCCGCCGCCGCCAGAGCGCCGATTTCTTTAGCAATCTGATAGGCCATAGCGCGCACAACCTCGATCGTTTCCGAATCACCCTCATTGTATTTGTCCAGAACCTTTAGAAATTCTTTGGTTTTTAAGTAGGAATACATACCGCCGTTGCCAAAAACGGTTTTAGAAAATTCCTTATAGGTCAATTTGTTATCGATAATATATCGGGCCACCTGTAAAATAGGTAATCCGCCGCTTCGATCAATGGAAAAAGCGCCCTCTTCGGACGGGTTCATCACATCGATCATCCGGCCCCCACGATGTAATGAAATGGAGATGCCGGTTCCCAGATGAACAACGATCAAATTCAAATCCACATACTTGAAACCATTCTCTCTTGCGTAACGTTTGGCGACGGCCTTCATGTTCAATGCGTGAGTCAACATGATCCGTTCGAACAATTTATGCCCTGAAAACCGGGCCACCGGCTCGAATTCATCCACAGACACAGGGTCAACCGTGTAGCAATTCACTCCCGCTTTAGCGCCGATGGAATATCCTATTTGAGCCGATAAATGGGAGGCATGCATGCCCCGCTTCGCCTCAACCAGGTCTGCGATCACCCTGTCGTTAACCAGATACGTTCCGCTCTCCAGAGGGCGCAAGAGTCCGCCGCGGGCGGATACCGCCGCTAAATTTCTAATATTAATATTTTTATCCGCTAAAAAATCAAGAATCAATGTTTCCCTGAATTCCTTCTGGTCGTTTATATCTTTAAATGTCGCCAACTCCTCGTCAGAATGTCTGATGGCTTCCACAAACACCGGCTCTTCGCCCTTGTAGATGCCGATTTTTGTAGATGTATTCCCGGTGTTGACGACCAGAATCAGTCCGTCCATAATTACCTCCCTATGAAGTTATCCTTTTATATATTTCCTTATCAATGGTTCCAGTGTCTTTTTAGTCTCCTCCGGGTAGGACTTGGGGTCTGTCATGAGAGCAAACTTCAGAGCGTCCGCGCAATCGCATTGGGTCCGCTCTTTGGGAATGGACTGACATAACGCTTCAATCAATTTTACGGCGTTCGCAACATTTCTGTTTAAATATTCGATGACTGTTTCGACATTGACCGGTCCCTCTTCTTCATGCCAGCAATCATAATCGGTGACAAATGCCAACGGCAAGAAACACATCTCCGCTTCCCGCGCCAGTTTCGCCTCCACAGCCTGGGTCATGCCGATAATATCGAACCCCAGCTTGCGATACACGTTGGATTCCGCCTTCGAAGAGAACTGGGGTCCCTCCATGTTGTAATAGATCCCGCCCAATTGGAAATCGAGGCCGAACTCTTTGGCGTGACCGGCGGCCAATTGCGATAAATGCCCGCACGTGGGATCAGCCATCGACACATGCCCGACGATTCCCTTCTCAAAATAGGTCTTTTCCCGTTTAAATGTATTATCAAAATACTGATCCGGAATCACCAGGTGCATCGGGGGCAATTCCTCTTTCAACGAACCGACGGCCGTCACAGAGATAAGTTTCTCCACGCCCAATTGTTTTAACGCGAAGACGTTAGCCCTGTAATTGACCTCGGACGGATTGTACCGGTGCCCGATGCCGTGCCGGGAAATAAACGCCACAGACCGACCGTATAGCTCACCCGTCATAATCTCTTCCGACGGTTGACCGAACGGCGTGTCCATTTTAATAGTGCGGCTGTTTTTCAAGTTTTTCATGTTGTAAAAACCGCTTCCGCCAATGATGCCGATCTCTATGTATTCCATGATAGCTCCATTAATTAATATAGTTTTGTAGTATAACACCATATTATTAAAGATAAAATCGTAGATGTCAACCGTGAATTTAGATTTTCGTCTCCGGCGCTTCGGCCGGTGGTTTTGTTTTATAGTCTGAATACGACGTGTTTTTCAAACGGACATCGCCGTAGGTATTGTCAATGACAATAGAGGGTTTCTCCCCTTCGAAGTTGACTGTGGTTTTGATCTTTCCACGGAAAATATCCATGTCGAGCCCGGTGTCGTTCTTGATATCTCCGTAGGTGGTTTTGATATGGAACAATGGCTCGATAGCGGCGGGTATCGCCAGAACAATGTTGGCATACTTACTTTTGATGCTGACGGATTCAGACACCCGCGAAAAATCGAGGACGGCATTCCCATGGCTCATCAGCAGATTCACGCTCTCAGCGGAAATTTTCGACAAGTTCACATTTTTGTATGAATTCGACACCACAAGCCGGCCCGCAGTGATTTGGTCAAGCTCGATCTTGCAATGGCGGGCATCGACGCTGAGATCGCCCCGGATATTGGAGCAGTGAATCGATTGATGGGAATTCTCCAGGCTCAATCCCTCCTGAATCCCCATCACCGTCACGTTGGTGTGGTGGCACTTCAATTCGGCGGACCGGGCGTTAGTTATCGAGACCTTCCCGTAACGTGTTTGTAGGTCCACAAGCCCCGCGATATCTTTTAATACAATATCCCCATAGCCATGCCTCAATTTCAAAGCCGGCAAATGAGAACCATTGAGATCCCCGTATTTACTTTCGATATCGATCTCCTGTCCGACATCGATGATAGAGATATCCCCATAGCGGTTACGAAGCCTGATCTCAGTCGCCGCAGGGACCTGAACCTCGAGATGCACCCGCACTCTCTGATACGGAAATTCCCCGGTGGCGTCGGTGGTGATCTTCAGAGTCCCATTCTCTTCCTTGACAGTCACCAGAATATCTTTTCTGATTTTTTCCGCCCGGCTTTGGCTCTTATGATACACCCTGACCTCCGGCCGCACAGTCGCTTCCCCATTGGCCGAGGGCTTCAGAACGATACTTCCGGCTTTATTGACGATCTCCAACCGCTGAACGTCCCCGAAACGGGATGCCTCCACATTGAACGGAATAAATGTCTTTTCCAGAAGTCCCCGCGAATTAAACGAGCAGCCCTGAAAAAACCCATTGCCGCTGGAGTCAAAGAACTCGTACATCAGGCCGAAGCCGATCAAGACAATAACCAACAGAATCTCTTTGCGTCTCATTTTTTTTCCGCAAAATATAAAATGATATTTTTAAGACCGATATAAACCAAAATCAGGGGCCAAAATTTCGCCACAAAACTCCACAGGCTGAAATCCAGGTGTCCGAAATTATCCAATAAGAACAACGCCCCAATCGCCATCAACACAAAACCTATAAAAAATGTATCCAGTTTATCTTTATTCATTGTTCATGTCCTTATCTTTCAAGTAGCTGTAGATGATCTTGATACCCAAT
Source organism: uncultured Clostridia bacterium (assembly GCA_964491915.1). Classification (GTDB taxonomy): domain Bacteria; phylum Acidobacteriota; class Aminicenantia; order UBA2199; family UBA2199; genus JAHELQ01. The sequence continues at coordinate 12,497 of CAZBHS010000010.1, read as the reverse complement.
CCCACTAAAATCAAGGGCCATAGGCGGATGATATCCCTCAGTTCCAACACATCCAATTGCCGCAACTGAAACAACACACCGATAATCAAAATTAAGAATGAGCCGAACAACGAAATCCGCTCGTCCTGCACCGGATAGGTCCCTATCGAGCGCCGGCGAATCCGGCTGGCGTCATTGAACGATTCCACGATCTGAAAAATATAGAATCCCGCCAGCAACAATCCCAGAACCACGATCTCCAATGCCTGGGAGTAATGATCGCTGGCATGCACAATCATGACGATCAGCAGAATGAACACGATGATATAGGCGATTCCCTTCAAAATATTTCCCACATAGAAAAATCCCGCCCCCGGAAACAGGGTCGAAATAATAGCCGCCAGGGCAGGGTTCTTTTTCGGCGTTACTTGTTCACTATTATTATCCATTTGTACCTCCTCTGGTATCTGGACGACCATTCCCATTAAGCTCATCCGATTCCTTGCTGTCTTTTAGAAAACTCACCAACATGTTGGTATTGGTATCCTTCACCCGTTCAATGACAGCTCCGGCCTCCACCGCGAATTTTTCTACATTGGAAACAAAAATATGAAGCGTCTTGTTGGCAGACGGGTAAACATTTGTAAAATAAAACAAATTCAAAAACAACACGACAGTTCCGAGCATGGCGGCCACCCATTTCAGGAATCCGTAACGAAACGGTTCCTCCACTTCGCTGATCTCAGGAATGTTGTACAACCGGTTCCTCAAAAAGAACGGGACCTCTTCCTCCAGTTCTCCAGACAGATCCATCAAATCCTCCATCTTATCCTTGAGAAGCATGCACGAATCGCAATCGCGCAAGTGCGCTTCAACGCGGCGCCTCTCCGCTTCCGGCAGATCGAGTTCGATGTATGCCGACAATAAATCTTCTACTCTGGTGCAATCCATGTTAATCTCCATCGCTTAAAAATAACCTGGCCAATTTAACACGGCCACGATTGATCCTGGATTTTACGGTTCCGAGGGGGATTTTTAAATTCTCCGCAATATCCGCATACGAGTAATCCTGGATATCCCGCATGATCAGCATAATCCTCAAGTCGGGATCCAGGCGGGCCAATTTTTCCCTCAACACATCGATGTCCGCATCCCTGATTGTGGAGTCTTCCGGCGTGTGATCCGATATCGAGGTGTTCTCGTCCAATTCCTGCCGCATCATATTCCGTTTGTTTTTCCGGTAAAAGTCGATGCAATGGTTTTTGGAAATGGTCAGAACCCACGAGTGGAAGCTCCTGTCTTCGTTGTACTTGTCGATATTGTTGTAAATTTTCAGGAAAACATCCTGGGTGATGTCCGAAGCATCGTCGGCATTACCGGCGAAGTTCAGGGCCATATTGTAAATTCTTTTTGAATATTCGTTTACAATCATACTCCATGCCTCTTGATCGCCATTCCTACATTTTACAATTATTTCACTCACATCCATTATCTACCAACGATCCAATTATAACAAAAGTTCCCGATTTCCACCATAAAATAAAAGATTTCCCCAAATCCCCCAAAAACCAATGGATTTATTTCTCAAAATCCCCTACAATAACCCTTGTAAAGAAAACGAAACGTTCACCGGTAGCCTGGGGGTCCGGACCGGGAACACAAGAGGAGGAAACATGAGAACCAAAAAATTAATCAAAAAACTAAATCTTCACAAAGACACCATCGCCCATCTCAACAACGAGCATTTGAACGAAATCAAGGGCGGAACCTGTCTCGACACCGACTTCCCCTGCACCACCTGGGAAGTCCCCTGCAACTCCCGTCCCATCACCTGCACCTGCAAAACCGACTTTATGTGCTAACCCAATAATAAAAATCAAACCAACTTGCCCCGGACCCGCAAGTTGGTCTCCCAGCACATAATCCACTTGAGCCGCAACAAAAATCATATTAAAATAAATCCATGAAAAAATTGCCGATCGGGATTCAGACTTTCCGCAAAATCATCGAAGAGAACTTCCTCTACATCGACAAAACCCAAGAGATTTACAATCTCATCACAGGCGACAGCCAATACCATCTTCTAACCCGCCCCCGCCGCTTCGGAAAATCCCTCCTGATCTCCACCCTACAAGAGCTCTTCGCCGGCAACAAACAACTCTTCGAAGGCCTTTGGATCCACGACAAAATAGACTGGCAACCGCACCCCGTCATCCACATCGACTTCTCCACCCTCAACTACAAAACCCCCGACCGCTTAGAAGAAACTCTCGACCGTATGATGCTCAAGATCGCAGACACGTATGGAGTTACCCTTGATCCAAAACATTACTACAACGAAAAATTCCGAGAACTGATCGAAAAACTATCGGAACAAAGGCAGGTGGTCATCCTCATCGACGAATACGACAAGCCCATCATCGACAAAATCAGCGACCAATCCCTCGCCCTGGCCAACCGCGATGCCTTGCGGGAATTCTACAGCGTGATCAAAGCCAGCGACCGCCACATCACATTCGCCTTCATCACCGGTGTGTCAAAATTCTCTAAAGTATCCGTCTTCTCCGGCCTCAACAACCTCCGCGACATCACCCTCATCGACCGCCTCGTCGCGTCAATCGAAGCCAACGATATCGACACCTTCTTCTCAACCCTGCAAAGCATCATCGCCTCCATCCCCTACAACATCACCATCCCGGACCGAGAAGCCTACTACCACACCATCATCTACCTCATCCTCAAACTTATCGGCATCGACATCCAGGCGGAAATCCAGACCAACCAGGGACGAATCGACGCCATCATCCAGACCGACTCGCACAACTACATCATGGAATTCAAAATGGGAACCGCCGAAGAAGCCCTCCGGCAAATCAAAGAAAAACAATACCACCACCCCTTTCAAACCTCCCCCAACCCCACCATCCTCATCGGCGCCGGATTCGACCCCCAAGCCCGCAACATCTCCGCCTACCTAACCGAATCCCTCTAATCCTGATAGCGGCAAGCGCCTTGTGCAATTTTCGCAACAAAATCACCTGGATATGCGCCGGATTCATTGGTGTACATTTCAGATTCCGAAGTAAATGTTAAAAATACGTCGGGATATGTCACCGAGTCACCGGTAAATGTTCCAGATTCATCGAAATACATAACGAAATCACTAGTATGAGTCACACATTCATAGGTAAACGTTCCATTGTCGGAAGAATATATGACAGATTCACATGAATCCGTTCCATAAGTTGAAGCATTTGTAACACTGCCATAACAATATTACACCAAAACAGATGCAGGTAACACAGACGCAAAAGCAAGCGACACCGCCGCCAATAATTCCATCCCCCAAACCATTCATTCCAGTCCAAACTCAGAAACAAAACTCACCTGGGGAGCATTTCCAGGCGGCCAATCAGATCCGCATCGCTTTAAAAATAGGAAACGTAATTCGGACCCACTAGAAGTAAATTGTTGGGAAGAATGGTTTGCAATTTTTCAGCCTTACTTCCGAACAATACCTCTTTGACCAGACTATGGCCCAGTGTGCCTACCACCACAAGGCTTTTGTGGGAAACGTCATAAAGATTATCCTGGAATTTTCCTTTATCGAAAAACAACCATTCGGCCTCTTGTCTCGCTATGGGCTCAAAAATGTTGTTTTTCATCATTATTTCTTGATAATACTTTTGCGACCGGCGTTCCGCCTGTGTGAAAACTTGAAGTGGAAAGCCGGATGTTTTGCTGATATGTATCGCAAGTTGCATGGCTTTGACAGCGGTATTGGAACCGCCAAAAAAAACTGTAATACTTTTCCACCTTTTAAACACAGAGGAGGGAATAAGTATGGGAAACGTAGAATTTTTTATTATACCCCGCACTTTCGGCCCGATGTAACCGGGACCGATTTTAGTGGAGAGATCGCTAATACTTCTGGGGCTGGACATATAGGCGACGTCCACCGGAAGATTCGGCATGCTCCCGGAGGTAAATTCATTGGGAGTTAGAAACTCCGCTTTCAATCCGGAATTTTTTATCATTGCTTCCGCATGCTCCCGGGCGGTATCCGGCGACCGCAAGAAGGATTTATCCAGGTCAACAGTGACAACGGTATTTTTTAAATACATTAAAAATTGCCGGTACTGCGGGATAAAGACTGTAGGCGTTACTTTGGTTTTTTTAGCAAAGTAAAGAGATTGCAAAAAAGCCTCTCGTCCGAAAGGATTATTGCGGAAAATATGAAGTATTTGATGGCTCATTGCTTTTCCTTATAAAGTCATTATAAAAAAACCAAGCCCACCTGTAAAGAAAAAAGTAAAAATAGAGCCGATCCCGACCTTCTATTCAAACATGACGGTTCGGTTGACAACCTTCGAAGAGAGTAATAATATATTTCTGATGGAGAAAATAATGTTAGCGGTGCGAGGAACTTTCAAAAAAGGAAAAATAACATTGGATCAGCCGGTAGATAGCGATAAGCAGATTCCAATCATTGTCACTTTTCTAGAAGCCCCGGATGGAGAGAAAAAAAAGAAAAATTACGATTTCAGCGACTTAGCCGGAAAACTTCAATGGAAAGGCGACCCCGTAGACCAACAAAGAGCGTTGAGAGAGTCGAAGTCATCGATAAAATAAAACTCCCCGACGCTATTATTATTTCCACAGCCATCGTAAATCACTGCGGATAAGCAATCATTACAGGTGACCGAGGCTGAAGTAACAAATTTCAGTGTATAACTTCTCCCCCCCCAACTTGCAACGAACCCGCAAGTTACCAATCCAAGTCTTGTCCCATAAAATATTTTCTAAAATGACAAGAGAGCCTTCTTCGCCTGTCCTCGACTTCCTTTTTTTAGAATTCAACCACTATATCGACTCTGCGGTCAATACCGGTAGATTTCCCTGTACTCGCCTGCGAATCGCCGTAGTAAACAGCTTTCAATAAGCCGGAATCAAGGCCGTTTTGCTTTAGTAAATGAATGACTGAATTAACACGTTTTTTCGACATCTCCCAATTCACAAAAAGATCCCAGTCATCAGAATTATCTCCTGCCGCAGCGCTTGAATATCCCTCGACCTTTACAATCTTTATCGACAGCCTGTAAGGCGATAATTTTTCCGATATCTTTTTTATTCCGTTTCGTAACGCTTTTGTCGGCGCTGAAGAGGAGCTGGAGAACAATAAATCCCCTTTCCTCAACGATATCACGATGCTGCGATTGCCTTCCTGGTAGACACTTCCAATGTTCAATTCGTTGATACTATTCGCAAGATCCGGCATCCAACTGGAGTATACGGCCTCGTCAAGGATTCTACTCCAACCGGAATCTACATAGCTTTCTTTAAATTTACAAAAGGAATCATAGACCTTTTTAAACTGAGTACTATTTTCGCTCTTACGTCTGTAAATTTCATCTGTCGTTTTTTTCAGTTCCGCGAGAACGGCAGGGGGAAATTTCTTTATATGCAAATCTTTCCTGGTTGTTTGAAGAAAATCAAGGGAAATGGAATTGTAGGCATAAAACTCGTAGCAAAAGGAATGGTATGTTTTCTCACACAGCACTTCGAACGCTTTTTTGAAATTATCCGGCAGGGAGTCCCACTTTTTTTTGTTGACAATAATGGACACCACGGCCCCCGGTTCCTGCCAGCCGGGATAATAATAGTATTTCGGGCCGCCCTCGCCGTCGAGACCATAGTGTTGATCCGCATAAGGGCCAAGTACCAGGATCGAATCGAATTCCTTTTGCTTAAATCTTTCCAGCGCTTGTGAAGAGGGGCATTCCTTGACAATGACGCCAAGCGCTTCGAGTACATCGACACTCGGACCGCTCAACCTCATCTTGAGATTTTTGAAATCCGCGACACTTTTGATCTCATTACGGAACCATCCTCCCATAATGCCGCCGACATTTCCGACTGGAATCGGCACCACTCCATACTCTTCATATATTTTTCGCCACAACTCAAGGCCTTTTCCTCTAAACAACCACGCATACATACCTTCGGCAGTCATCCCGAATGGAGTGGCATACATAAACTCCGTTCCGGGGATCATCTTGTCATCTGACCGTTTTTTCCAGTACGGTGTCGTGCCGAACCCCATGTCGATTTCTCCAGAACTGACTTTATCGAATACATCGAAAGAGTTGACGTCATGACCCGTTTTAGGATTGGCCGGAAGATATTCGACAGTGAACTTGCCGTTTGTCATCTCCCTGAGATCGTCGGCAAAATCATCGATCGACTCTTTATAAATAGGGTTGTCCTCAGAGTAGACACTATAAACTTTCCAATGAAATTCCTGTGTGGCTGTTTTGTTGCCGGAACAATTGCACAATAGCGCCAGAATGATAACTATATATAGATAATTTTTTTTCGACATAAAAGGTTCTCCTCCTATAACTCTTTGACTACCCGGAAACCGATGGTATTTGATTTGCGCCCCGGATGGACAAATCTTCTGGATGCAGAACGGCAATCTTCCGGAGGCTGCTTCCACGAACCGCCGCGAATAGCGATCGGTTGATATTTACTGCCCTTCAACACTTTGAGTTCATCTCCATTGTAAGGAATCGAAAATTTTGAAGCGGTCCACTCCTCGACATTCCCCACCGTATCAAAAATACCGAAAAGATGACTTCGCTCCGACTTGAATGTGCCAACTTCCTCTGTTTTACCGATACCATTTTTATCAAAATCATAATTGGCATAACCTTCAAGAGCTTTATCTCCCCATGGATAAACATCCTGGCTCCAGCCCCGCGCCATATATTCCCACTCCGCTTCGGTCGGCAATCGGTATGTACCGTTCGCTTTTGATGACAACCACCGGCAATATAACACCGCGTCATTCCACGATACATTGATCACAGGCCTCCGGCGCCGGCCCCACCCATTATCGTCCGGCAATTTTGGGCTTCTAGTCTCATGAAATTCTTTGTCTTCGAGGAACACCTCATAATCATCAAAGGTAATCTCATAACTACTTATTGCGAAGGAATCAATGGAAACATCATGAACCGGCAGCTCCGACTCTCCCCCTTTGTTATTCAAATCACCCATTTTGAATGTGCCGGATGGGACAATGACCATGGATGGTCCCGTTACCTCGTTCCCATTAACATAAAAAATATCATTGAAGCTATTGTCTTTTTTGCGGATTTTAAAATGGAAATCCCCGTTTGGGGAACCTTCCAGATATCCATAAAGGGGCAGAGGACAATTCCCAGACACTGTTTCACACTTAGACCGCATTCTGCTTTCTACAAATGCCCCGAATTCATTGGCCGTGAGGTACTTGTTGTGATCGCTATCGGCATCGTTCAGCCCTCTCAAGGACTCGATAAAAAACTTCCCTAAACTAAAGAATACACCTTTGTTTCTTATGCCGCCTAAAGAAATGAATTGGCGCGATCCAAATTTTTGAGACGTCCAGAACAGCACTTCCCGCCCCTCCTGAATACCAGACACAAGATCGGAACTCCGGCAATAGGCATCGCACACAAAGTATATCCGTTTGGCCTTTGCCAGAGGGGATCTCATCAACGCATCCACATTGCGAATGAGATACACACTTCGACCAAATTTTGCCGATTTTAGAGGCGGCGCGTCAACAGGGATTAAAAATCCTTCATACTTGCGGCTGTTATTCTGGGCAACGGAGTAACCATGCCCGGCATACCAGATAAAGAGGTCGTCTTTTCCCCCAATCGAATCATTGAAAATAAAATTTTGGAGGATCTCTTTCAATTCAGACGATCCGACATTCTCCTTAAACTGGACTTTAAACCCAGTCTCCGTTAGTTCTTTTTCAATTTCCCTGGCGTATCCACACAACCTGTCCGGTATTTCGTTATCCCAGTGGGTATAATCATGGTTCGCGATAATCAACGCATAACGTTTTGGGGAAGATTCTCCGTTTTTGGGCAAAGCCCCCCTTTGATTGTCCAACTCATTGGTATCAGTGTATATTTGAGAAACCAAAAGGAAAAGGGTCATAAAAAAGAAAAGGAATTTGATTTTATTCAAAGCCATTCATATCACCTCCTGTCAAAGACTTTTTCAGTCTGTGTTCAGACGAATATTTCGTCATGCGTTTGTGAGCCGAATTTCAGAGTCCACAAAACTTTAATGCTTCTTTAAGCCGATCCAAGCATAAGTTTATACTGAATTTTAACTACCGCAAATTTTTAAGTCAAGCGGTAAATAAATATAACTCTTTGCACCTTGACATTGAAAAACCCGGTAAGTTACAATAATATAGATGAAATTCAAGGATGTGAAACCATGAGCAATAACAACGTGACCAGGTTTTTTGATCCTGGAAAAGATCCCGAGATTGAAAGGATTCGTTCCGAGATAGAGGAACGTTATGGTATAGGCCAAAAGATCACAGAGGGAGGCTGTGGGAAGATATTTGAAGTAGAAGAAAAAAACCTGGGACGGAAGTATGTTCTGAAGGTGCTTCGACAATTCGAAAACGACTCCCACGATGCCCAGGCCCTTCAAGAGCTAAAGGAAAAGTTTGTCGCGGAAGCTAAAATACTGGCGCAATTCAAACACAAAAACATCGTGACCGTCAGAGAGGTGAGCCGCGACAATACCTGGCCCTATATCATCATGGATTACATCGAGGGGCAAACACTCGAGGACTATATGAACGGCAAAAAAAAATTACCGTTCGAGGACTGTCTCACCATCTCACAAGATGTGCTCGGCGCCCTTCAATACATTCATAATAAAGACATCATTCACATGGATCTTTCGCCCAGAAACATCATGTTTGACGAAGAGGGGCAGAGGTGGGTGATTATTGATTTCGGCATTGCGCGGAATTTCGTGGAAAAAAACGCTGACCCATGCTTGAACATGGGGTCACGGCAATATATGTCTCCGGAACAGAGGGGGGCGCACCAAAGCCTGGATTGTCGAACGGATATCTATTCATTCGGCATGATTCTTTTTAAAATGCTCAAGGGTCCATTGCCGTCCGGGGAAACACGAGAGGCGGACGAAGAACACTATATCGGCGGTTCGATTCAATCGCTGATGGAAAACAACCGGCAACTTCCCGAAGGCATCAAAAAAGTCCTTAAAAAAGCATTGGCAAAAGACAGGAGAAATAGATACTCTTCCGCCAAGGACATGCTCAAAGATCTGGGAGACATTGACAAGGAAATCGACAATCCAGTCATTCAAAGTTTGAAGCGGGAGCTCAGGTCTTACCGTATCAGCGGTAAACTGGTGGGCGGGAGTTATTTCACGAATGTTTTCCCGGCGTTTCACATGCATTTGGAGCGCGCATATTTACTGAAAACCATTGATTTTGAAATTATCCACCGCACATTGACAAAATTCAATAGAGACCCCGAAGAAAAAGATCAGCAATATAAATATCATATTAAGAGATTCATGGAAAAAGGGCAATTTTTCAACAGCCTTAGAAACAATAAATATATTGCCAATATATCTGATCTGGGTAAGATTCCATATGAATTTCATGGGAAGACATACCAGATCCCATATCTTTTAATCGAAAAAATCGAGGGCGTCTCTTTAAAAAAGAGACTGGATCAAGCGCAAATTGAACTCAGCCAAATTCTGAAATACGCGGAAAACATCCTGGAAGCGCTGCTGGATATTCATGACAGCAATTATACCCATTGGGAAGTGATCCCGGAAAAAATCATGATTTGCAGCCAGCAGGACATCGCCATTCTTGTCAGCGCCGGACTGGATAGTGAGCGGGAAATCGGGAATCAACTTGGCCTTAGCGAAACCAAAATCAATACCAGCACTACCGACTTCATGAAAATGCTAAAAGGTAATACGGCGATTGAGCGGGGGCACGCTGTAGACATTTTATATTTCGGGATATTGCTATATCGCATGTTTAATCGAGACACAGCCTCATCCTGTGATGAAATATTCGCGGAGTTAAGATCAGACAGAACCAGATTTCAAGATTCATTAAGGACTTATATTCCTGATTCAGACAAACTGAGGCGACAGATCAACAAGATTGTCGAGCGTACCGTGGCAAAAGATCAAAGAAAAAAATACAAGACAATTGATCGCCTCCTGCATGATTGGAAGAAAATCAAAAGGATTTACGCGAGATCTTAATCTATGAATTCCGACAACACCCATTGGCCTGAAGACTCTGTTTTTGAACTGGTAAAACCGGAGATCGAAAACAACTATAGAGTTTTGGATTATTTGGGGGGCGGGGGTTTATCGACCATTTATTTAATCGAGCACCAATATCTCGAGACGAAACGGGTGTTAAAAATAATGGATGTCGATTATTTTGCCCATATGTTAAAAAAAAACAGCGATGAAAATCTCATCTCAACCTTAAAAAAAATTATCGCTCGATTCAAAAAAGAGGCGGAAATATTCAAGAAACTCAACCACCCCAACATCGTCAAAATACATGACATCAATTTTGTCACATTGGAGAAATACCGGCTCGACATACCTTATTTGATACTTGAATATATCGAGGGATACACGTTACGGGATTTTCTGGGCAAACACTCACCCCTAGATAACCGGACAATGATTCGGCTATCGAAAGAGATACTGTCCGCATTATCGGAGATACATGCCCAAAAAATCGTTCATAGAGATATTAAACCGGCCAATATCTTGATCGAAAAGAACACGGAAAGAACCGTATTGATCGACTTTGGACTGGCCAAAGATATTTCCATGAACGATCAATTGTCACAGAGCACGATTATGGGTACCCCCGCGTATATTGCCCCTGAAACATTCGCCCCCAATAGTATTGTCGGACCGGAGGCCGATATTTATGCCTTTGGTATTGTATTGTACGAAATGGTGACGGGCGAAAAGCCCTTTAAAAGCAACAACCAGGCCGATCTAATTTACGATAATATAAACAGGAAAATTCCCGATGCTTTCAAAAAGAACCGCAAAGCCCCGAAAGAGCTCTACAAAATCATAAAAAAAGCAACGGCCAAAAAACCGGAAGACAGATACCGTGACGCCGGGGAACTACTGGATACTCTCAACAAGCTCTTAGAGAAAAAAAACAATATACAGGTAAAAACAATTTTCCCCTACATTGCCGCTTTTTTAATTTTTTGTTCCGTCATATATTTTGTCTTTTACAATAATGACAAAGGCCCCCGGACAGTCGAAACCCAGAAATCGACCGCTGGAGGATTCAAGGCGTCTGTACAAAAACAAATGGAGTCAATCAATACATTATTTGTCTGTGAATCACACCGGTTGCTAAGATCGGAAATAAAAACATTAATGGGTCCGATTGAATCCAGCCCCGATTCGTTTTTTTTTGATATGAAGAAAGATTACTTGACATTACTGAAAAAAGCAATCGCCGAAGACAAGGAGAATTATCAGACAGCCAGTAGAAACAATGTGTATGATTATTACGAGATTCTTCTGAATAACACATTTACCACACATCCCCGAACCAGTCCCTTATCTCGAGAGGATAGAGGGTTTACCAATCAAAAGAAGAAAAAACTGAGCCAAACATTCGATGCCCTGAAAAAATCGCTCCCTCCAAAATATTGCACCATACAATGGACGGAGGATGGCTTCATCGAAGCTCATGTCGATATCGAAGGTGTCTATCGCGGGGTCATGGTGTACATCCCCCACGCGGAAGGGTATTGGATAGGAAAAACCGAAGTGTCGGCCAGTCAATATTGTACGCTTACCGGTCATGAGACATCGCTACCAGGGGAGCGCCCCATTGTAAACATAAGTTACGAAGAGGCCGAGGCTTATTGTGAAGAACTAACGGAAAAAACGGGTTTACACTTTGCGCTTCCAACGTTTGAGCAATGGAAATGCTCTGCTCTCGGCCCGGGCTTGGGCTCCTCATTCCCATGGGGGGAAGCCTATAATGTGATAAAGGACGGCCGGATCGACTATAGGCGCATTGTGAATGTAAAACTCGGGAAAGAATTGGGAGCGTTCAATGTCTCGAGTTGCGAAGACGGCGCTTCGGTATATGGGGTTCTAAACACATTTGGAAACGTCGAGGAATTCTGCCGAGACGGCCATACAAATGGATCCACAGAGCCGGCCTCCCCATGCATTGTCGGGGGCTCATTCAAAACCGAATTCGAAATTCTGGGACATTTGAAAAAAAATCAAAAACCGATTAAAAATTTAAAAGAAGATAAACACGAGGCCCTCGGCTTTCGCCTGTGCCTGGTTACAAAATAGAACACAAAAAAGTTAATCCTTAGGGACAAGTTCCAATGGGATAGGTTTGGATCGGCATTGTTACTTGACTTTCCAGCCTTTGGCTTTGAAGATGTCTTCGATTTTTTTTCGTTTGTGGTCCTTGATTTTGGCTTTCCATTGGGGTTGGATGGTGTTGAAGTGGGCTTCGGCTTCCTCTTTTTGGAAGAAATGGATGAGGTAGAGGTTGTCGTCTTCGATGAGGGGGACGGAGTAGTACTGGAATTGTTCTTTTTCGATGCCGGCGCCGCCGATGAAGGGCTGGGGGAAGG
>CAZBHS010000009.1:95783-136408 GCA_964491915.1 uncultured Clostridia bacterium | reverse complement strand
CTATAAAGGGGAAAAAATCCTCCATCATGAATGGGCGTTGATTGCCTTCTTCTGGATTTTGCCGCTGGTTTGGGCGGTATAAGACAAAATGGAACTGGCAGGGCCGCTTCTTCAAGGGGGTGTAGAGATTGTAGTTGGTCTATTTGAATTTGGCCAGGAGGGCTGGTTTGATTTGGTGTTGGCCGTTGAAGGTGTGCTGCTGGTGGGGGATTTGAAGGGCTTGAAGGGTTGTTAGGGTTTGTTGGAATTGGGGGCTTTTGAAGATGGGGTCGTTGGTGCCGTTGATGAGGTGGTTGCCGTCGAGAAGGATCTCGAAGTCTTTGATGAACTCGGAGGCCAATTGGCCGTAGCCGTGGATGACGTACCAGAGCTGTTGAACGTGGAAGTGTGCTTGCGGCATGGGGAAATTGTAGCGCAATGGCGGGTAGGATGCAAGGGGCGGTTTTATTTGACGTGATGGGGGTTTTTTGGTATATTGTGGTTTCTCCGAGCTTCATTGGCTAAGGGTCTGTCCTATGCGGTGAAGCCGATAGGGTTTGCCTGGAAACGGGCCTGCCTCCCGTGCTGGAAAGGAGAGCCCATCGCGAGACAATCCCCTTTCCAGGTATTATAGTACAAGGAGCTGTATATGAAAAAAGTTTTTTTGCTGGTTTTGATCGTGGTGTTTGTGTTGAGCGCGTGCGGCGGAGGGGAAAAAGAGAAGACCAAGATTTTGGTGCTGCACGCCGGATCGTTGTCCATTCCATTTAAAGATATGGCGCAGGCGTTTATGGTCAAATATCCTGAGGTGGAGGTTCAATTGGAAGCCCACGGCAGCCGGACCGCGGCCCGTCAGATCTCGGATCTGCATCGCAACGCCGATGTAATGGGGTCCGCCGATTCAGCCGTTATCCGCAATTTGTTGATGCCTGAGCACGCGGGCTTCTGTATTGATTTTACCACCAACGAGATGGTGCTGATGTACACGGAGCATAGCAAAGGGGCGGACGAGATCGATGGCGATAATTGGTACGAGGTGTTGCTGCGGGACGATGTGCAATTCGGCCATTCGGATCCCAATGCCGATCCTTGCGGCTATAGAGCTATCTTGACCCAGAAACTGGCGGAAATCCATTATGGGCAAACCGGACTCTACCAACGGTTGAAGAATGGGATGCCGGCGAAGAATATTCGCCCGAAAGAAGTGGATCTCATCGCCATGTTGGAAGCGGGGGAACTTGATTTTATTTTTATTTACCGCAGTGTGGCCGAGCAGCACCAGGCCAAATATATTGTATTGCCGGACGAGGTGAATCTCAAATCCGCTGATTTTAAAGAGTTGTACGGCTCGGTGTCGGTGGAGATCAGCGGTAAGAAGCCGGGTGAATTCTTGGAGAAAAAAGGGGCGCCTATGGTGTATGGTATTACGCTCCCGAAAAACGCTGCCAATCCTGAATGGGGGGCGCGGTTCATCGAATTTGTGTTGGATGCCGAAGGGCGCGATATCATGGCCAAGAACGGTCAGCCGGAAATTGTTCCGCCGCGGGTGGATAACGGGAATGAACTTCCCGATAACCTGAAACGGTTTTTTGAAGAAAAGAAATAATATTGTTGGAATGAATTGATAGAATGAAATTCAAGACGGTCTTTTTTATTCTGGGGGTATTGTTGGTACTCTTTATCGGAGTACCCATCGCGCAGATGTTGGTGTCCGCCTCGCCCCAGGCGCTGGCGGAGACCGGCGGGGAGGCCGAGGTGCAGCTCTCCATCTTATTGACGATGCGGGCGTCGCTGTGGGCGACGATGGCTGCGCTCCTGACCGGCGTGCCGCTGGCTTATGTGCTGGCCCGCAAGCAATTCATCGGGAAAAAGATTATCGAGGGCGTCATCGACTTGCCGGTGATCATTCCCCATACGGCGGCGGGTATCGCCTTGCTGTCGGTGTGGGGGCGGCAGTCACTCGTCGGCAAGGCCACGGGCCTGAGTATCATGGGGACCGAGGCGGCCATTTCCATGGGGATGTTTTTCGTGTCCGCCTCGTTTTTGGTGAACGCCGTGAAAGAGGGTTTCAAATTGGTGGACGAGCGGTACGAAAAAACCGCGGTGACATTGGGGGCGTCGCCCTGGAAAGCGTTTCTGACGGTGAGCTTGCCGATGGTGAAGAAATCGATATTGTCCGGCTCGATTATGATGTGGGGCCGGGGGATTTCGGAATTCGGGGCTGTGGTGATATTGGCGTATCATCCGATGACGGCTCCGGTGTTGATATTCGAGCGGTTTCAGAATTTTGGCCTCAAGTACGCGACGCCGGTAACGGTGCTTCTGGTGGGCATCAGCTTGTTGGTGTTCATTGGGCTGCGGGTGTTGGGAGACCGGAAAACGGGGAAATCATGAGTATTCAACTGAAGAACGTTTCCCTGGAATTGGGCGGTTTTTCGTTGCGGGATTTGGATCTGGAGATTCAGCCGGGCGAGTTTTTTGTGATTTTAGGACCCAGCGGCGCGGGTAAGACGTTGATTTTGGAATTGTTGGCGGGGCTGATCGCCCCGGATCGAGGCGAGATCGAGGGAGTGGACCGGCGGCGGTTGGGATTCATTTATCAGGATTATATGCTGTTTCCCCATTTGTCGGTGCTGGATAACATTGGTTACGGCATGAAGGTTCGCAAGCGGTCGAAGGACGAGATACGGTCGAGAGCCGCTGAACTTGCGGAACAATTGGGGATCGCCCAATTGCTGGAACGCGGCGTCGGGAATCTCTCGGGCGGCGAGAAGCAGCGGGTGGCCATTGCCCGGGCCATGGCTGTGGAGCCGGGGGTATTTTTGGTGGACGAGCCGACGGCGGCTCTGGACCGCAATACCCGGTTTCATACCCAGCGATTGTTTATGGATTTGCATAAAAAGTCGCAGGCTACATTTGTGCATGTGACCCATGATTTTGAAGAGGCTCTGGCGTTGGCGGACCGGATCGCCGTTATCCTGGATGGACGGATTCTCCAGGTGGGGACGCCGGACCAGGTGTTCAACCACCCGGCCTCGCGGCGGATCGCCGACTTCTTGGGTTACAAGAATGTGTTTTGCGGCCCGGTGGAGGATTATAGTATTAAAATCAATGGGGTGAGTCTTGGGGTTCCGTTGGAGCAGGCGGAGAATGTCTATCTGGCTATTCGCTCCGACGACATCTTCCTCTCGCGGCAACCGATCGAGTCTTCGGCCCGCAATACCTTGCGGGGGACTGTGAAGAGCTTGATGAAACGGTCGGTTATGGCTGAGGTGGTGTTGGACGCGGGGCTGGAGTTAAATGTGGATATTACGCGGAAATCGTGCGAGGAGATGGGGCTCGAGGTGGGGGATGTGTTGTTCGCCACATTCAAGGTCTCGTCGCTCAAGGTGTTCCGCCATTAGGAGAGAAGAATACAATGATACCGTTGCAGGAAGCGTTTGATATATTACAGGGCAATGTGCCGCCCGCCATTGTCGAAGAGGCGGCGGTTAGAGAGGCGTTGGGCCGTGTACTGGCTGAAGATATAGATTCAACGATCGCGATGCCGCCGTTCGACAAGTCGGCGATGGATGGGTTTGCAGTCCGGGCGGACGACCAGTCGGAGCGGTTTGAGATTGTGGAGACCATCGCTGCTGGGGGCATGCCGCGAAAAGAGATTTTGCCGGGCCAATGCGCCCGCATCATGACCGGCGCCATGCTGCCTAAAGGGGCGGATAAAGTGGTGATCGTCGAGGTGACGGAAGAGAGGGATGGATTTATGACCGTCACCAAGAAGGAGTCGCTCCTCAATATTTGTTACCAGGGCGAGGATATCAAAGTGGGTGAGCGGGCGCTCGATGCAGGGATGCTATTGAGGCCGGCGGAACTAGGAGTGCTGGCTTCGATGGGGCGTGAGACCGTCAAGGTCTATCGACGCCCTGTCATTGGAATTTTAACCACCGGGTCGGAGATTGTGGAGCCCGGACGCCGGTTGGCTACGGGGCAGATTTATAACAGCAATGCTTATTCTATCGGCGCCCAGGTGGAAGCCATGGGGTGCAAGTCTATTTACCGGGGGATCGCGGTGGACCAGCCGGAACTCATTGCCGGGGATCTGGCGGCGTTGTTCGACGCGGTGGATGTGGTGCTGATATCCGGCGGCGTGTCTATGGGGACATTTGATTATGTGCCGGGGATATTGGAAGAGCTGGGGGGCGTCATTCATTTCAGCAAAGTGGCGGTCAAACCGGGGAAACCGACGGTATTCGGCACTCGCCGCAGTAAAGTGTTTTTTGGTTTGCCGGGCAATCCTGTGTCCACGTTCGTGATATTCGAGGTGTTTGTCAAACCGTTTTTGTACCGTATGATGGGGCACCAATTCCAGCCTCTGTTCATGCGGGGTGAGATGAAAACCGATTACCGGCGCAAGAAAGCCGGTAGGACTGCGTTTATTCCGGTGACATACTCCGGCGGTTTGGTGGAACCGGCGATTTACCATGGTTCGGCCCATTTGCATGCGTTGACAAAGGCCAATGGGTTGTTGGAAGTGCCGGCGGGAGTGCATGAGGTTGCCGGAGGAAGCGTGGTGCATGTTAGACAATTTTAAACGGCAGATTAATTATTTGCGGATTTCAGTGACGGACCGCTGCAATTTGCGGTGCCGATATTGCATGCCTGCCGGCGGAGTGCCGAAAAAGACCCACTGCGATATTTTGTCGTATGAGCAGATTGTGGCTATCGGCCGCGAGGCTGTGTCGTTGGGGATTACGAAGTTCCGCATCACCGGCGGCGAGCCTTTGGTACGATTGGGGATTACCTATTTGGTGGAGGAATTGAAACGGCTCGACGGAGTGCGGGAGGTGACCATGACCACCAATGGCGTGCTCTTGGCCCAGATGGTTGTGCAATTAAAAAAGGCGGGACTCGACCGTATCAATATCTCTCTGGATACGTTGGATCCAAAAAAATACAGGGTTTTGACCCGTATCGGCGATATCCGCCATGTGCTGGAGGGGATCGACGCCGCTAATCAAGCGGGCTTTCAAAACACCAAGCTCAACATGGTGCTTCTGCCGGGGGTCAACGATAATGAAGTCGAGGCCATGAAGGCCTTTTGCCGGGAAAAAGGATTGAAGTTGCAGCGGATCAACGAATACATGCTCGAAGATTTAAAAAGTGTCGATCATCGTTATTACGCGGAGCGGCCGCTTCCTTGCGGGTTGTGTAATCGTATCCGGCTGACGGCCGACGGACTGCTGAAGCCCTGTCTCTTTTCGGATTTGGAAATCCCCGTTGATTTTTCCGATATTCGCCGCAGCCTGGAGCAAGCTATTCAACGCAAACCCATGAACGGTACGGCGTGTTCCACCCGCCAGAACTGGCAAATCGGCGGTTGATGGAGAAATAAATTTTTATTGCAAATTTGTTGCTTGACATTTAGTATGCCTTGCTTTAGAGTATATAGGCGGCCTATGTAAACATAAGGAAGGAGGAGATCTAATGAAACATTTGAAAGATATCCTGAATGCGAAAAAATGCCCTGAGCTCAAGGATCCTAACTGGAAAAAAAAGGTGGGTATTTTTATGGTGGCGTTTTCCGGCCTCGTATTATTGGCGGGCATTCTTAAATTGAGGAGCGAGCTCGATATCTAAGAATATTTTCTCTTGATATTATTTTTTTAATTCGCTAGAATACATCTGGTTGGGATATCTGCCCAAACAAAACAATCCGATTCAATAAATACTTAAGGCGGTTGTCGTTGAAATCCAGGAATGTATCAATTATTGTTGTACTCGTGTTACTGTGCTCTTTTTTTTAGGGGGTTGTAAAAAGGCTGGTGATGGTGATGAAGATAATAATCAAACAAACCGTCAGAATCTGGAACAGGGGCTCGCCACAGGCTTTTGGAGTTTTAGCGGTACAGCGCTCTCACGGTGAATGGCGGCGGAACCGTCACCTTGACTTACAATGGTTCCAATGTGGTTACCGCCACATACCGTTGGCTGGGGCTTTCGTATAGTGTGAAAATCAATCTGGATACCGGACAAGTGATGTAGGGGAGAAATAAATAGTAGTATGAGCGGGGGATAATCCCCCTCTCTCATACTACTATATAGGTCTATTCAGTAGATAAATTTGGGTGTGCTAAATTTATTTTCATTCACCAACCTGGTGAGTCCTTTGCCTTATCAATTTTCACTCCTCAGGGCATTGCGGCTCTGGACAATTCCTTTTTTTATCTTGCGGTCGCCGGCATCCAACCTCCGGCAACCAAACTTTCACTCAAAGCGGTCTCTATATCAACTATATCAATATAATTTGATTTAGTTATATTATTCATGAAGTTATTGTAAACAAAACAAAGTGGATTTGCAAGAATTTTCCACAAATTTTTTTAAAAATTATTTTTACCCTGGAAATTCAGGGTGATTGACTTGATAAGAAGCGAAGGCTAGATCGACCAGGCAATCATGCCGGCCAATACAGCGATGTCTTCGGTAGGAAGAATCTCTCTCCCCTTCAACCGCGAACAACTTTTTTTCAAATGGGGGAAACGTGTTATAATGGGGGGTGGCTGCCGTTTTGGCGGATATGTTGGAGGTTTTTTATGGAATTGTCGCATGTGGATAAGCAAGGCGAGGCCCGGATGGTGGATGTCAGCGGGAAGAAGGTTGTTCACCGGGAGGCTGTGGCTGTTGGGCGGATTGAGTTGCAAAAGGAGACTGTGCGGTTGATTCGGGATAATTTGATGAAGAAGGGCGATGTGTTGTCCGTGGCCCGGATTGCCGCTATCATGGGGGGGAAGAGGACGTCGGAGTTGATTCCTCTTTGTCACAATATTCCGATTAATAGTATTGATGTGGCGTTCGAAATGGGCGCAGAAGCGATAGATATCGAGGCTCGGGCTGTGTGCGACGCCAAGACCGGGATCGAGATGGAGGCGTTGACCGCTGTGTCTGTGGCAGCTCTGACCATTTACGATATGTGCAAGGCTGTGGACAAGACGATGCGGATTAGCGGCATCCATTTAAAGGAGAAGACAAAGCATGACATCGGGTAATGGATTGAGAATCTCTGTGGTCACGATCTCCGACCGGGCCTTCAAGGGCGAGTACGAAGATTTGTCGGGACCGAAAATCAAAGAGATAATAGATGGAAGCGAATTGGAGGCCGATGTTACGGTGCAGGTTGTGCCGGATGAAGTCGAGATGATTCGCGATGTGTTGTTGGAGAAAGTGAGCGAGGGGTTTGATTATATTTTTACTACCGGCGGGACCGGTATTTCGCCGCGGGATGTGACGCCGGAGGTAACAGTTGAGGTGTGTGACCGGGAGCTACCGGGGATCGCTGAAATGTTGAGGCGGGAATCCTATAAAGAGACGCCGTTCGCCATGTTGTCGCGCGGGTATAGCGGCGTGAAGGGGCAGACCGTCATCGTGAACTTTCCGGGGTCTGTCAAGGCTGCGACCTTGTGTGCGCGGTTGATGCTGCCGATCATCCCTCACGGGGTCAAGATGTTGCGGGGCGAGGGACATTGAGAGCCCCATCTAAAGGAGAATAACATGGAATTTGTAGTTGAGTCTGTAAATATTTCGGAAACAAGAGGGGTGCAAAAGCATCCGGTGGAACACATTGAGTTGATGAGCGGCCATGGGATCAAGGGCGATGCCCATGCCGGCAATTGGCATCGTCAGGTGTCGTTTTTGGCGGGCGAAGCTGTGGATCGGATGAAAGAGATATTAAAGGAGGGCGGGTCGGATTTGGTGTTGGAGCATGGGGCGTTCGCGGAGAATATCGTGACCCGTGGCGTGGATTGGAAAACCGCTCAGCCGGGCGATCTCATTGAAGTGAATGATGTGCTCTTGGAGATTACCCAAATCGGCAAGGAGTGTCATAGCGGGTGCGCCATTTCGGTTGCCGCCGGCGATTGCATTATGCCGAAGGAAGGAATTTTTGCCAAAGTGTTGCGGGAGGGAGTGATTCGTCCCGGCGACACAGGAGACTATCAATCCAAACGCAGTCAGGGAGGTTCGTGATGAAGACAATCGGCTTGTTGGGGGGGATGACCTGTGAATCGTCCCTGGAGTATTATCGTTTGATCAATCTTGGGGTGCGGGAGCGTTTGGGTGGCGTTCATTCGGCCCGTAGTGTGATGGTGTCTGTGGATTTTTCCGATGTTGATATATGGATGCGGCAAAACAAATGGGAGCCCATCATAGAAATCCTTCAGAAGGCGGCGCTGGATGTGGAGCGGGGCGGCGCGGATTTTTTGGTGATTTGCACCAATACCATGCATAAATTGGCAGGTTTTATCGAAGAGGTCATCGAGATTCCGATTCTCCACATCGCCGACATGGTGGCTGAGGCCATCAAGGCGAAAGGTTTCCGCAGCGCCGGTCTGTTAGGCACCGCTTTTACCATGGAAGAGGAATTTTATCGCGTGCGCTTGCAAGAAAAGCATGGGCTCGATGTCTTGATTCCCGATGGTAACGATCGGCAAATCGTGAACCGGGTGATATTTGAAGAATTGTCCACCGGGATATTGAGAGACGATTCGCGACGGGAATACCAGCGCATTATCGGCGCACTCAATTCCCGGGGGGCCGAGGGAGTGATTCTCGGTTGCACCGAAATTGGCCTCCTGGTCAAGCCCGGCGACAGTCCTGTGCCGTTGTTCGACAGCACGATTGTTCACGCCGCCGCCGCGGTGGAGTTCGCATTGGCATAAAAGGTTAGGTTTTTTCCAATGGGTTTGAACATCGGAAATATCGATATAAACTATCCGGCGGTTTTATCGCCGATGGCTGCGCTGACCGATATTGCGTATCGTCGTCTCATCGATGAGATCGGCGGTGTGGGGTTTATGGTGAGCGAGATGATTTCGGCCGAAGGGATTCGCAGAGGCAATCGCAAGACCGTCGAGATGATGCGGTCGTTCGATTTTAAATCGCCCCAGTTTTTGCAGCTCTTCGGGCCTGAGCCCGAAGCCATGGCTGAGGCGGCGCGGTTTGTTGAAAACGAAACCGGCTTCCATGGCATTGATATCAACATGGGCTGTCCCGCCTCAAAAGTGGTGAAGCGCGAGGCCGGATCGGCGTTGCTGAAAAATCTTCCGCAAATCGCGCGTATTGTGAGGGCTGTTCGCACGAGTACAGCCCTCCCTCTGACTGTAAAAATCCGTTTGGGGTATACGCAGGTTAATGTTGAGGAGGTGGTGGATGTATTGGAGAGCGAAGGGATCGATGCTCTGACCGTTCACTTCCGTCTCAAGACCGATCGCTATGATGTTCCCGCCAATTGGGATTATGCCGATACTATCAAGAACCGGTTCTCGAAGGTCTTAATCGGTAATGGGGATATTTTTACCGACACGG
The DNA here is from genome assembly GCA_964491915.1 of uncultured Clostridia bacterium. GTDB lineage: Bacteria > Acidobacteriota > Aminicenantia > UBA2199 > UBA2199 > JAHELQ01. Next base: position 127,072 of record CAZBHS010000009.1, on the reverse strand, counting down.
ATGCGCGTCGGAGGCTCGACCATGTGGATGCAGTCATGATCGGGCGGGGCGCTATCGAAGATCCATTGATTTTTCATAAAATCGCCGGTATCTCTCCGCTGCCGTCGATGGTGACTGTTGTCTCACGCTTGATGGAGTTGATTGTGGAATATTACCCTGAGAAGATGTGGCTATCGCGTTTGAAGGCCTACGCCCGTTACATTGTGACCAGGCGGCCCAATGCCAAACGTATCCGCCAGAAGATCTACACGTCGTCGGATTTTTCCGAAGGTAAAAGCTTTTTTGTGGATTTGTTTAGAGAAAGTTAAGATTATGTGAATTTTTCTTTTATTTTTATTTCGGCTATTGTATAATTTTTTATCAGGGTTTAATACCCAGCCGGAATAAAGCGTTTGCTTGCGGCGGGGAATTTTGGTATATTTAAGGAACATATGATGGAAGAGCGGGCCAAAGGTTTCAAATCAGGTTATGTCTGGTTGTTGGGACTGATTATGTCGCTCAATGCCGCACCCGGCTTGTGGGCGAGTGTTCAGGGGATTCATTTTCGTCATATCACGGTGCAGGACAATTTGCCCCATGCGGTGGTGAATGTCGTCTATCAGGACTCCCGGGGCTTTATGTGGTTCGGTACCCGTGATGGATTGGGTCGCTATGACGGATACAATATCAGAGTCTACAAGGCGGATCCTGGCGGGCCTATATCGATATCCGGCAATAATATCCGCGCCATCGTGGAGGACAACTTCGGCAATTTGTGGATCGGTACCAATTGCAGCGGGTTGAGCCGTTTTGATCTCGAGATCGGGACGTTCCAGAATTTTAAACACGATCCATCGAACAGCGAGAGTCTCGGAAGCAACGCCATTCACGCGTTGACAATCGATAGCGCCGATAATCTCTGGATTGGATCCGACAGTGGGCTTTATTTGGCGTCGCTTGGTTCCGTTTTACGGTATGGAAGCCGGAAATCCAATGCCTATGAATCTCTCCTTTTCAAATCCTATAAAATCGGCAGTGTTAATCGTATCTATGAATCTCCCACCATGAAGGGCACAATCTGGCTCGGGACAGCCGGCGGTGGATTGGCCAAGTTGAATGTCTCTTCAGGGAAATGGGAGGTTTATCGGCATCGATCCGACGATTCCAGATCGTTGAGATCCGATTTTGTATCGGGAATCACCCAGGAGGGGGCTCACTCATTGTGGGTGGGTACGAAAAATGGGGATCTCGAACTGTTTGACAGCGAGACCGGCACGTTCCAACATGTGTTCACGTTCCATGGTACCAGGGCGCCCGCATTTCATCAGCATATCAAATGCCTCCATCAAGATTGGACCGGTACCTTGTGGGTGGGCACTCTGGGTGGGGGGATTACTATCTTCTCTCCCGGCAAGCCTGGGCAAAAGGGTATGATACGTCATCGCTACAATCCAAGGGACCGTTTCGGTATCAGTCACAACAAGATCTTGTGCATCTATGAAGACCGGGCCGGCGGTGTTTGGTTGGGGACCGACGGGCAGGGGATCTCCTATTGCACCAAGCAGCGGGAGACCTTTTCACATTTCAAGCATGATCCCAATAGCGACAACAGTCTCAGCAGCAGCGAGGTAAGCGCGTTGTGGGAGACTAAGGATGGTAGGCTGTGGGTCGGAACCGCGGACGCCGGACTTAATTGTTATGATCCCCGCACAGGTGATTTCCAGCATTTTTACGAGAACGAATCCATTGCCTGTCTGCTCGAGGACGGGGTCGGTTCTTTGTGGATCGGTACGTCGGAAAATGGATTGATGCGTATGCCCACCAAGGGCGGCGATATCGAACACTTCCATCATGATCCCGATTCGGAAGAGAGTTTGAGTTCCAATGAAATTTCCGCCATTTGCCAGGACCATTACGGCAATATATGGATTGGAACCTCCGGCGCCGGACTCAACCGCCTGATATTGGGAAGCAAGGCCGTTCGCCGCTATATGCACGATGCAGATGATATTTATTCTTTGAGCAATAATGCCGTTACCGCCATATGCCCCTCGCGGGTGGAAGAGGAGATCGTGTGGGTGGGCACCCAGACCGGAGGACTGAATATGCACGATGCCCGGGTGGGTAAGTTTACCCGGTACCTGGACGGCGGGGGCGCCGGCCGTACAATCAGTAACAATAGCGTGTTGAGCCTTTGGGAAGATGGTGTCGGGAATCTCTGGATCGGGACCGCCGGCGGTGGCCTGAACTATCTGAATCGTGACCGGGCTAAATTCGAAGTGTTTGCCGGCAACCGGGGCTTTCCCAGTAATACCATCCAGGGGATATTGGAAGATGTGAACCAGAATCTCTGGATATCCACCAATGTCGGCATCATCCGCTTCAATCCCAGGGAAAATTCTTTTCGCAAGTATACAATTTTGGACGGTCTGCAGGGGAATTCGTTCAATAGTGGCGTGGCCCATTTAGGGCGGGGCGGTAAAATGTATTTCGGCGGCCTGAATGGTTTCAACGCATTCGATCCCATAAGCATTCGCGACAACACCTATATCCCGCCGGTGGTGATTACCTCCTTCAAGGTGTTTGAGCGGGAGGTCAAGCTTCCCAAGCCCATTCATTTGATGAAGAAGATCAAGCTGAATTACGACCAGAACTTCTTTTCGTTTGAATTCGCGGCGCTTGATTTCACGGCGCCCCAGAGCAATCTCTACGCCTATGTTATGGATGGTTTTGATAAACAGTGGGTTTTTACCGGCAACCGCAGATATGTGAGTTACACCAATTTGGATCCCGGCGAATATACATTCAAGGTCAAGGGTTCCAATAACGATCGCGTCTGGAACACCGAGGGAGTGTCGCTGGAGATCTTTATTGTGCCGCCGTTTTGGAAGACTCGATTGTTTGCCGTCGCCAGTTTTGTTTTGTTCGCCTTTATTTCCTATATTTTGATTCACTTTGCCAGAAAATACTTGACATTGATTACTTTCTGGAAAAAAAAGCATTATATCGGCAATTACCGGATCATCGAGCAAGTGGGAACCGGAGGAATCGGTATTGTCTACAAGGTTCACAAGTTGATGGAAAAAAAGCGGATCTTCGCCCTCAAGGTGTTGAGGGATGAGTATCAATTGGATGAGCGCCAGAAACGGCGTTTCAAAAACGAAGCGTTGCTGGCTGACCAGATCGACCACCCCCATATCGTCAAGATTTATGAACGGGGGGAAGATAATGATAATTTGTATATCGTGATGGAGTTTCTCTCGGGTAAGAGTCTTGGCGACAGCATCGCCGGGCTCGACTTGCCGGATGCCATCCATATTATGATCCAGGTGGCCGATGTGTTGTTGCGGCTTCACAAGAAAGATATCATTCACCGGGACCTAACCCCCAGTAATATTATGCTGGTGGAACGGGACGGGGATCCCAATTTTGCCAAAATTCTCGATTTCGGTCTGGCCAGGGCGCAAAATTTCACCAAGTTGACGGAGACGGGTCATCTGTTTGGGACTGTGGCATACATGCCCCCCGAGTACATCTTCCACAGCCAGGTGACCATCGAGGGTGATCTCTATTCGTTGGGGGTGATTTTTTATGAGATGGTGACCCGGCAGAAGCCCTTCGTCGGTGATTCCACCATGGAAATGTTGAAAGAGATTTTCAATCATGATCCCCTGCAGCCAATTGACGCGGCGCCGGATCTTCCGGTCGAGATCAATGATTTAATACTCCAACTCATGGCGGAAGACCCCGAAGACCGCCCCACCGCCAAAGAGGTTCGCAATCTCCTGGACCACTATGCCCGCACCCGCCCCTGGGCCAAAAAACTCCCATCCTCCACTTAAATCTGGTATAATGGGGGATGACGAAACAACGGGTGGTTGTCGGGTTTAGTGGGGGCAAAGACTCCACAGCCGCGGCAATCGATTTAAAAAATCAAGGGTATGATGTCCAATTGCTGACCATGTTGTTGGGATTTGGAGACGACGAGGCGCGCATCCCGGAGTTGCGACATTTGGCCGGCACATTGGAAATGCCTTTGACGATACTGGATCTCCAGGAGCAATTCCACAAACGGGTGGTGGATTATTTCCTTCAGGATTACGCCGCCAGCCGCACTCCCAATCCCTGCGCCGTATGCAATGTGCAGGTCAAGTTCAACCTCTTGATGCGGCACGCTCTGGAGGAAATGGGGGCGGACTTTTTCGCCACCGGCCATTACGCCGACCGAATTTGCAGCGATGGGAAATGGTTCTTGAAAGAGCCGGAAGACCGACGCAAGAGTCAAATCTACTTTTTAGGGCTGATCGACCCGTCGCTTTTGCAGTATGTGTTGTTTCCCATCGCCGATTATAAAATCGACGAGGTGCGGGAATTGGTAAAAGATTTACCGCTGGTCAGCAAGGACGAAAGCCAGGATGTCTGCTTTCTAGAGGGGCGGTCGCTGGTGGACTATCTGGAGAAGCATATGCCGGAGAAATTCCGCGAGGGAGACATTCTGGACGCTGAGGGTCGCGCGATCGGCGTCCATCCGGGGGCCGTCTATTTTACTGTGGGGCAACGGCGGGGTACATTTTTCGCCTCCGGCTCAAAGCTCTATGTGTTGGGCAAAGATGTGGAGAAAAACACCGTTACTTTGGGCGAGAACGATCTCCTCATGACCGATACGGTGACTGTGGAGAAGATTGTCTTCTGGCGACCGGTGAAAGTCGGAGAGGTTCTGGACGCGAAAGTGAGGTATGTCTCCAGGTATAGCGAGGTGGAAGTTCTCGATGTAACGGGAAACACCATTCGGGCTAAATTTGAGACGCCGGTCAGAGCCGTCACGCCTGGGCAATTAGGGGTGTTTTACCACAATGAAATGATCGTTGCCGCAGGCTTTATCGCTTGAAGATCAAAAACCGCTGAGATATTCCACTTTGTTTTTGGTGCCCATGATGAGCAGATTGTCATCTTCTCTGAAAATATAATGGGCATCCGGATGTTGGGTGCAGAGTTTGTTTTGGGCGTTCCGTTTGCGGATGAAGGCAATCTCGACGCCGTAGCGGTTACGCACGTCGATGTCTTTTATTTTTTTGCCGATAAATTCACGCGGCGCCTCGATTTCCATCATGTAGAGCCCGTCCATCACCTCCACCGGCGTTTGGCGGGTGAAATCGGTCATCATATTCGATACTGTGCCCACCAGGTCTTTTTTGAGGATTTCTTTGTTGTAGGCGGAGATGACGTCGATCCTCCACACAGTGCCGATGGCCTCGCCCGAACCGTCATTCTTGATGACGGGGATCTCGCTGATGTTTTCCCGGCCGAACTGCCGCATCACATAATCGAGATTGTCGTCTTCCTTCACCACCAAATTGTTGGGAGAACTGAAATCCTGGGCCACCACCAGGTCTTTTACAAATTCATATTGCTCGGTAATGGTGCTCAACTCCGCTTGCGAGATTTTTTCACTCAGATTTCCAGATTTGTCTCTGATATAAAGATAGGAATGGGGCGTGCTGATGAAGCGTTCGAGGATCGCTTTCAGAGAGGACTGGGGTGACACGATCTCGATACTGCCTCGCATCACGTCCTTCACTTTCATGGAGCGTAGGACATTGACCTCTTTGCCCTGGCTGATGTTGACGCCCCGGCGCATGAGTTTCAAGGTGTAGATCGACCCCCGCTGCAATCTGGTGGCCAATAGGCTACTGATGGTGGTGGCGATCATGAGGGGGAGGATGATTTTGTAGTCGCTGGTCATCTCAAAAATGATCATAATCGCGGTGATGGGGGCGTGGGTGGACGCAGCCACCAACGAACTCATGGCCACCAACGCGTAAGCCCCTGATCCGGCTGTGACGGCGGGGAACAAGGTGTGGAGAATCTTGCCGAAAAAGCCGCCGGTCATGGCGCCGATAAATAGGGATGGGGCGAAAATGCCGCCGGAACTGCCGGAGCCCAATGTCAGCGAAGTGGCCAGTATTTTGACGAATATCAACACAAAGAGCAGCCAGGCTTCCATCCGGCCCAGGAGCGCCAGGTCCATACCTCCGTATCCGACGCCGAACACTTGTGGAAAAGAAATACCCCATAGTCCCAACAACAACCCGCCGAGGGTGGTTTTGAGGTAATCGGGTTTTTTGACCGCATCGAATTTATCTTCGAAATAATTCAACACTTTGACGAACAATATAGCGACAAAGCCGGTGATGACCCCCAATAGCGCATAGGGAAGGAGTTCTATCGGATTTACCAACTCGTATTTTGGTACATTGAACGCCGGGAAGTTGCCGTAGAATAAACGGGAAACAACGGTGGCCGACACAGAGGAGATAACGATGGGGGTAAACTGGCTGACGGCGAAATCTCCCAACAATATTTCCACCGAAAACATGGCGCCGGCGATGGGGGCGTTAAACGCAGCGGCGATACCGGCGGCGGCGCCGCAACTGACCAGCGTTTGCATTCTGCGTCGCGATAACTTGAACACCTGTCCCACAGTGGAGCCGATAGCGGACCCGATTTGAACGATGGGACCTTCCCTGCCTACAGAACCGCCGGAAGCGATGGTGATGGCTGAAGCGATGGCTTTGCTGACCACCACCCGCGGGCGGATAACGCCGTTTTTGAGGGCGATCGCTTCCATCACTTCAGGGACGCCGTGCCCTTTGGCTTCCTGGGAGAAGAAGTGAACGATCAATCCCACTAAAAACGCCCCGGCGGCGGGGACGATCAATGTGCGGAGCCAGCCCAGGTCGTTTCCCCAGGGACCCCAGAAATACTGCTCGAAAAAATGGATGAGAGTTCTCAGTAAAGCGGCGCCAAAACCGGCGACAAGCCCGATGCCGATCGGGATAACAACCATGAATGCTTGTTCCGATTTGCGAATTCTATTTACTAGTACAATAAAATACTGCTTCAGTTTCTTCTTTATTTTTGTATATATCATTGTCAATCGAGATAAGATATTTTATTTATAGTGGAATTTCCCAAACTAGTCAAGCCCCAATTCAAAAAAATGTATCGAGTGACCACTTGACATTACCATGCGGATAAATTATCATTTCCCTATGATTGTTGGATTTAACACTGATACCAAATACAGAAATGAAGTCTTTCATATTCAGACGGAAGACAAGGGAAAAAATAATCCTACGATTGAAACCCTCGTTTATCACGCCGGCGAGATTCTTCTATCCAGGAGAATTTCTTATGGTCACATGTTGAACAAAGGCGACAAAACGGATGTCATCAAAAATATGATGAAAACCCAGCACGACCAGGTTATCCAGGAGCTCAAAGGGGGAAAATATCTGCACTTGTTGTCTCTCGATACACAGGTTCTAGACGACAGATCTCTCGATGAAATGGTGATCGACTATTTCAACGCCGGATAGATTGTAACAAGGTTTTCATTCGCAAACAGGAGTCCCCATGGGTGAGACTATTTTAGTCATTGATGGAATGTATTTAATTTTCAGCTCTTTTTATTCCCACAGGAATATGCGCACATTAAAAGGCGAACCGACAGGAGCTGTTTACGGTTTTATAACAAGGGTCGAGGCCCTTCTCAACGAATTGCGGCCCACCCGCATTGTGGCGGCCTTCGATTCCCGGGGCAAGACCCACCGCCACGACGTGTATCCCGAATACAAAGCCAAACGGCAGGAACCGCCGGAAGAATTGTTGCAGCAAATTCCCTGGATAAAAGAATATCTGGAGTACAGGGGGATTCCGCTGTATGAACAGCAGGGTATCGAAGCCGACGATATCATCGCCCGGCTGGCGATGGAATATAGCGCTGAAGGAGACGACGTTTACATCTTTAGCGCCGATAAAGACCTGTTTCAATTGGTGGGCAACGGCGTGAGCGTGTTTCATCCGAAGCTCAAGCAAATATTGGGGCCTGAAGCCATCAAAGAGTTCTTCGGCGTAATGCCCGGTCAGATCGTCGATTACCTGGCTCTGGTGGGGGATTCATCGGATAATATTCCCGGCGTTCCGGGAATCGGTGAAAAAACCGCGTTGAAATTAATGGAAAAATTCGGCAGCCTACAGAACATGCTGGATCATATCGATGATGTGGAAGATCGTTACAAGAAAAAAATTACCGCCAATATGGAGCTTTTGGAGTTGTCCAGCAAACTGGTGGACCTAAACGTTCTTCCTGATTTCCCCCTGCCGCCCAAAGCCCAACCGTTTGTTCAGCGGGTGACCGAGGATTTGCTCTCATTTTATTCCAGAATGTCGTTTTCCAGTTTGTTGAAAAAATTCGAGGCGCCGCTCCTGACTGTGCGCAAAACAGAAACGCTCGATGCCGGGTATTTTGTGGTGAAAAACAAGCGGCAATTGCTGGAGTTGAAAGAGAAAATTCTCGAAGAGAAATATTTCGCCTTTGATCTTGAGACCACCGCTCTCGAATTCTTCAAGGCGGATATTGTCGGCGTGTCGATCTCGTTTCGCGGCGCGGGTTATTACGTGCCCTTTCTAACGCCGGACGAGGACCAAAAAGAGCTGGACATCACGTTTGAAGATTTTAAAAAAGAATTGGGGCCGCAATTCGCCGATCCGGATATCGGCAAGACCGGTCATAATTTGAAATTCGATATATTGCATCTCAAGCAGCATGGCGTCGTTGTGGCGGGTACGGCCGATGATTCGATGCTTCAATCCTATTTGTTATATCCCAATCGCCGCGCCCATAACTTGAAAGAGCTGACAAAAGAATTTTTAGATTATAAACAGGTGGAATACGAAGCTTTGACCGGTAAGGGACGCGACCGCATCCTCCTCTCACAGGTGCCTCTGGCCAGGGTCAGCCGCTATTGCATCGATGACTCGTTGCTCTCTTTGCGCCTCGCCGATATATTGCGGGAAAAAATTAAGGAAGAGGGTTTGCTTGATTTGTACAGGGATATAGAAATACCGCTGATCGAGGTGTTGACGGAGATGGAATTTTTTGGGGTTCGAATAGATAAGGACTTCATTTCCGAAGCCGCCGATAGATTGTCGCGCCGTATCGATGCGATTGCCGGGGAGATTTATAATATCGCCGGGTTCGAATTCAACATCAATTCGTCCCAGCAATTGGGGGAATTACTCTTCGAGAAGATGAATCTGCCGGTAAAAAAGCGGACCAAGAAGACCCGCTCGTATTCCACCGACAATGAAGTATTGCAAGAATTGAAGAGCTTTCCGGTGGTGGAGAAGGTGATTGAACACCGCACCCTGCGCAAGTTGCTCTCCACCTATTTAGAGGGGCTACTCGACACCATCGACCGGCATGACCGGGTGCACACATCCTTCAACCAAACTGTCACGGCCACCGGCCGGTTATCCTCATCCCATCCCAATCTTCAAAACATTCCGGTGGGGGAGATGGGGGGCGTCAATGTGCGTCGGGCCTTCATCCCCTCAGAGGGGAATCTCATGCTGACCGCCGATTATTCCCAGATTGAATTGAGGGTGATGGCCCATTTTTCAAAGGATCCCAATCTGATCGAGGCCTTTGAGAACGATGTCGATATTCACCAGCACACCGCGGACCGGGTGTTCGGAAAAGATCTATTTTTGAGCCCCCAGGAAATGCGGAAACGGGCCAAGATCATTAATTTTTCGGTACTTTATGGCAGCGGTCCCTATTCGTTATCAAAAGAGCTTGGCGTCAGCTATAAAGAGGCGGCAAATTTCATCGACATGTATTTTGATAAATATAGCGGCGTTCGGGAATTTATGGGAATCGTCATTGCCGGGGCGGAACAAACCCGCGAGGTAAAAACTATTTTAGGACGGAAGCGGGAGATCCCGGAAATTGTGAGTTCAAACCGGACGGTCAAGGAAAACGGCAACCGCATGGCCATCAACACCATCATTCAAGGAAGCGCCGCCGATATTATCAAGGTGGCGATGGTGAATATCCACCGTCGGTTAAAAACGATGAACGCCACATTGATTATGCAGGTGCATGACGAATTGGTTTTCGAATTCCCTCCGGCGGAAGAGGCGCAATTGCTTGATTTGGTGCGGACTGAGATGGAGCAGGCAATCCCATTAAACGTACCCTTGAAGGTAACAATAAAAAGAGGCGAAAATTGGGGAGATATGGAGGGCGTTAGTTAAAAATGCTATCCACTTTGGGCGATCCGCTTCTCTTCGCTCACAACTTGCGTCGTATCGAGAATTTCCTGAATGACCTGTTTGTTGGATTCCCGGTAGTTCAAGAAAAAACCCAGAACCTGATGGAGCACCATGGGGATATGTTTCATATGGTGAAGTAGGTCTTTGATTTCTCTATTGTGGGAACCGAAATCCCAATAACCGCGGGAATCTTCGCCTTCCTCCGGCAGGAACATAGTCCCATCTCCAGCGATAACCCAGTCGAGCGATACATTAAATTCCTTTTTGAGGCTGAACAATAACCTGGGATTTGGAAAAATATCGCCCCGCTCGATTCTGGAATAGTTGGCTCTGCCGATGTCGAAATAGGTCGTCATTTTGTCCTGGGTAAAACCGATGGTTTTCCTCAACTGTTGCATCCTGCATCCAATCTCTTTTTTTAATTTATCTTTCATGTCAACACCTTATTAAACTATATCGCTTATTTTTATCAAACAGACCGGCTATCCGTTTAATTGATTTTACCGGTACGATTTTACAATTGATTGCAGTTGGGAAAAAAAATGACAGCGTGGTATTGGAATTTCTACTTTTTTTTTCATCGGTAATAATATAAATGATCTAAAATAAAATTTCAAGATCTAATTTAAAAAAAGTTAAAATAGTTTGAAATTTTTTTTATTTCATGCGATAGGTTTTCTGGAAAAGGATTTCAATATCAGGGGTTGATTTCGTTTGATTTATATATTAAATTACTCTTTTTCTTGCGAGTAACATTTTGCAAGCAATTATCAAGTTGGAGGATCATTGGATGTTAGTTAAATGGAGTGTCATCATAGCTTATTGCTTGATGATCGTGATTGTCGGTATCATTGGATTGAGACGGACCCGTTCGTTCAGCGATTTTTTTCTCGGGGGAAGTAATATCGGGGCCTGGATGACGGCGTTTTCTTACGGTACCGCTTATTTTTCCGCTGTGTTGTTCATCGGGTTCGCCGGGAAGATCGGTTGGGGCTTTGGGTATTCCGGCCTTTGGATCGCCGCGGGCAACGCATTGATTGGAGTATTGTTGGTGTGGTGGGTATTGGGTCCCCGGATCAAAAAAATGTCCGAAGACTACCAGGTGGCCACGATGGGCGAATTTTTCCAGAAACGATATGACAGTAATTTTTTGAAAATATTTTCATCGGTTTCTGTATTTGTATTTTTTATCCCGTATTCGGCAGCCGTTTTTATCGGCCTCTCTTATCTGTTTAAATCGAATTTCAAGATGGAGTACTGGATGGCCCTTGTATTCATGGGGGCCTTGACGGCCGTGTATTTGGTGTTGGGGGGATATAAATCCATGACCATGGTGGATATGATCTTCGGCATCATCATGATTGTGGGCGCCGTCACGCTTTTGGTGTTTACCATACGCGAGGGTGGGGGACTGTCCGCCATGACCGAGAATCTCGCGGCCATCAATCCCAAATTGGTAGAGATGGTGGGACCTCCTGGAGCCTGGCCTCTATTTTGTCTCATTTTTTTAACCAGCGTGGCGCCTCTAGGCATGCCCCAGTTGGTTCAGAAATTCTACGCCATTAAAGATAAACGGGCCATTAAGGTCGGTATGGTGGCTTCAACTTTTTTCGCGGTCCTGATTGGGGGAATCGCGTATTTCACCGGCGCGGCCGTACGGTTGTTTCTCACTCCCGCAACCGCCCCAACCGCGTTCAACAACGGGAAACCCATATTCGACGCCTTGATGCCCGAGTTAATCGCCAATATCATTCCGCCGTCTATTTCGGTCCTGATGTTATTGCTGATTTTATCCGCCTCCATGTCCACGTTGGCTGCGTTGGTGTTGATTTCCAGCTCCTCAGTCACCAAAGATCTGTACGCCGGATTTATCAATCCAAATGTGTCGGACAGCCGGTTGACAATGTTGATGCGGGTCATCAGCGGTTTTTTCGTACTTCTGTCCGTGGTGCTGGCCTATGCCCGCCCGGCCACCATCGTCGCCATCCTGGCGATCTCCTGGGGAGCTATTGGCTCCGTGTTTCTGGGACCGTTTGTGTGGGGCTTGTTTTGCAAGCGTACTCGCGCCTGGGGCGCGATTACCGCCTCGATCCTCGGCCTTCTCACATGCCTGGGGTTGTACTTGAACGGTATGTCCACGCCGGAAGCGGGAACCATAGGAATGATGGTTTCACTCGTTGTTCCGGCGTTTTCCGTGTTTGGAGGCCGGACAGAGGAATCGTCCGTCAACTCCTGATAGCCTGATCTTAATACCGCCGATATTTCTCTTGTGGCTATGCTTTTAGCATGAAATGATGTATAATATCCGCAACATTAAAAAATGGATATCAAATTACCGGATAAACTGACGTTCGATCTCAAAGAGGTAATGCACCTGACCAAGTTGGATGGTCGGGTGCTGGACTATTGGGAAAAGGAATTCGGCGGTTTCAAGGCAATGATCAATGCCTCGGGCGAGACGTTCTATTCCCGGCAGGATGTTCAATTGATTTTGAATATCAAACAATGGTTTTTAGTGGATCGGATCGGTAAAGGGGAGATAAAACAAAGGATACAACCGGGTATACGAGAGGAACAAGCGCCTGTGCAACCGGAGGGCGACGGTAGGGTAGACAAAAAAAAATTGAGATTATTGAAAAGAGAGCTACAAGAGATATTGACATTAATGAAGAAAAATGATAAAAATAGACATTGATCGGGACGTGGCGCAGTCTGGTAGCGTACACGCTTGGGGTGCGTGTGGTCGGTGGTTCAAATCCACTCGTCCCGACCAATTATTTCCTTTTCACTGCCCTATCAAATCTGAGACCAATGAATGAATTATATAAAAAATTGAGGATACGAACGGGTTACCATGAACTATCGAAAGAAATCAATATTGCTGACCAATGACGACGGGTACCAGTCTCACGCGCTCATCGCCCTGAGAAACTCGCTGGAAGACCTGTACAATGTTACGATTGTGGCGCCGGATAGGGAACGGAGCGCCATTAGTATGGCCATCACACTGAATCAACCTCTGCGGGTCAAAGAGGTCTCGGATAATACGTTTGCGGTGAGTGGAACCCCGTCCGACTGTGTGAATATCGCTATGCAGGAGATTATGGAAGAACGGCCGGATTTTATTCTTTCCGGTATGAATTTCGGCGAAAACATCTCGTTCGATGTGTTGTACTCCGGTACTGTGGGAGCCGCTTTTTCCGGTCACATGTACGGAGTGCCGGCGATGGCGGTTTCGTTGATCCCGGACCGCAGCCGCACCGACGAGGATATCTATGATATCCAGAAAGGGGTGGAGGTGACTCTAACGGTTTTGGAATCCATCACCCGCCAAAGCAGCAATCACATTGTATACAATCTCAACATTCCGTATTTGAACAATGGAGAGATTGTGGTCACCTCCTTAGGCAGGAAGCGTTACCGTCCGGATGTAGAGAAACGAACCGACCCCCGCGGTAGGGATTATTTTTGGCTCGGCACCGGTCATCCGATTTACGATATGGATGAAGGGACCGATGTGTGGGCTGTTCTCAATGGGTATATCTCCCTCAGCGCCATCCGTTACGATCTCAATTGTTCCGCAGAACTAAAAAAACTTGAACAACTATTGGGAATCTAGATGAAATACAATATTGTCCGTAGTATATACGATTGGGTACTCCGCTGGGCGGAAAAACCCACCGCTCAAATCGCTTTGTTTGTTTTGGCGTTTGCCGAAAGTAGTTTTTTCCCGGTTCCTCCGGATGTGTTGTTAATCCCGTTGGTACTTGGAGCCCGTAAAAAGTGGTTCCGGTTGGCGTTGATCGTGACTGTGGCCTCGGCGTTGGGCGGAAGTTTCGGTTATATGGTGGGCCATTTTTTGTGGTGGTCCGGCGCCCAACAATATTCCGGCCTGGCGCAGTTTTTTTTCCAGCATATCCCGGGATTCTCGCAGCAGGTATTCCAATCTATGCAGTCCCAGTATTCATTGTATGGGTTCTGGATCGTTTTTACCGCCGGATTTACCCCAATACCCTTCAAAGTGTTTACCATTTCCTCAGGGGCCTTTAATTTGAATATCGTCACTTTTATGGTGGCGTCGTTCATTTCACGCGGGGCCCGGTTTTTTTTGGTGGCGTTCCTGATCTACAAATTTGGAGAGCCTATCAAGGAGTTCATCGATAAATACTTCAATTGGCTGGCGCTATTGGCCACCGCTCTATTGATCGGCGGTTTTATCGTGATCAAGGGAATTGTCTAAGAAGGGTTGCCCCGGAAGGGTTACCGGGCAGAATCTCCTGCCCGGCGTTTATTCGATTCACTTTCGTTCCGTTTAAACTGTGGCGGCCGCCAACACAATGGAATAATACTTAGAATCGTCGTCGTCCGCTCTGGAAGTCAATACCGCCGGGAACGGCGCTCCGGTCACAAGACCTGCCAATTTGCCGTTGGCAAGGATTGTGGTGGCTTTGTAGAAGATATTGCCGGCGTCGATATTGGGGAAGATCAAGATATCGGCGGAACCTTCGATGGGGGATACCAGACCTTTGATTTTGCACGCTTTGGGAGACAGGGCAACGTCCAAAGCCAGAGGGCCGTCGATAATGGCGCCTTTGATCTGTTTTCTGTCCGCCATTTTAGAAATCACCGCCGCGTCGATGGTGGCTTGCATCCGTTCCGAAACTTTTTCGTTCGCGCCCACCAACGCCACTTTAGGAGTGTCGATGTTGAGTTTTTTAGCGATCTTGATGTTGTAGTTGATCATCTGGATCTTCTGCTGAAGATCAGGATCCGGTATCATGGCCACGTCCGACACGATGAGCAATTTATCGTATGTCGGCACTTCGATCACTGTGGTGTGGGAGAGAACAGCTCCTTTTTTTATCAAATTGAATTCTTTGTTCAAGATCGATTTTAAAAAATAGGGAGTGGCTATCAAGCCTTTCATCAGGATAGAGGCTTTTTTATCGATAATCATTTTTACGGCCAAATCGCCGCTTTTTTTCTCATCCGGTTCGTGTGCGATTTCGAAAATTCCGGGGTTTATGCCCAGCTCTTTGCACTTGGATTCGATAATGTTTTTGTCGCCAATCAAAATGGCGTTGACGATTTTTTCCTTCACTGCCCGTTCCACTGCCTTGAGAGTGTCTTCGTCCTGTGCGAATGCCACCGACATTGTTGGGGTTTCTTGTTCTTTTACCAGTTGTTCTAACTCATGCAAACTTTTTATTGGGTTCATCCTTTACCTCCTGAGTTTGTCCAGATTTTTACCTTTTCTTCATTGTTCAATACACGTAAACCGCCCTGGCAAAGCGCGGCCATCTCGTCTTCGCCGGGGAAAATTTTGACAGGCGCCAGAAATTCGATGCGCTTCTGCAGCAATCCAATAAAATCACTGTTATGGGCGATGCCGCCGGTCAGAACAATCGCGTCCAAATCTCCTGTAAATATGGGGGTTAAAGATGCGATCTCTTTAGCGACATTATAAGCCATAGCGTCGAAAATCATCGCCGCTTTTGGGTCTCCCTTATCGATCATTTTAATGACTTCCCGAAGGTCGTTGGTGCCGACGTGGGCCACAATTCCGCCTTTTCCCGTCAGTTTCTTCTTTATTTCGCCAATGCTGTAGTCGCCTGATGTGGCCATTTCCACAAGGCTCCATGCCGGAACCGAACCGGCGCGTTCAGGGCTGAAGGGACCGTCGCCGTTGAGGGCGTTGTTGACATCGACAACCTGACCTTTTTTGTGGGCGCCGATGGAAATACCTCCGCCAAGATGGGAGACAATAAAGTTACACTCTTCATATTTTTTGCCTAAAGATTTAGCAGTTTCCCTGGCGGCGGCCTTTTGATTCAAGGCGTGAAAAATACTTATTCTCTTTATTTCGGGGATTCCGGTGATGCGGGCGATATCATCCATTTCGTCTACAACGACCGGATCGACGATAAAGGCGGGAATCCCGTGGGATTCTGTGATTGAGAGTGCGATAATTGCGCCGAGATTCGAGGCGTGCTCGAGGGGAGTGGCGGCCAGGTAATCCACCATTTCACGATTTACTTCGTAGGTCCCGGATTTCAATGGAGTTAATAAACCTCCTCTTCCCACCACGGCATCGAGGGTGTTGAGCTCTATATCGTTTTTTTTCAAGAAAGCCAACACCATATTGGTTCTGTATTCTTTCTGCTCGATTATTTTGTGGGATTTTGAGATCTCTTCCGTTGTGTGGGAAATACTGGAGGATAAAATCCGTTCTTCTCCGGAAAAAAGAGCAAGTTTAGTTGACGTTGATCCTGGATTAATAGTTAAGATTTTTTTGTTTCTCATTTATTAGTTTTACAAAAAAATCTCGTATTTTTCAAGCCCCAAATGACATTTTTGGGGCCTTTTCGATATTTTTTACTTGTGAAAACCGGCGGCAGCAACCGCTGCTGCCGGTGCAATGGTTTTTCTATATTCCAATAAAAAAATAATTTCTAATACTCAAAGGTCAGGTTCATGGGAACATCGTACCAGACTTTGACTTTGACCGATTGCTTCATCGCCGGCTTGTATTTCCAATTGGCCAGGCTGGTGGTAAGGTTCATCTTGATTTCCGGCGCCACGTTACCCTTGATTTTGACCCTGGAAACATTTCCTCTTTCATCGATCAGGAGAGAGGCGATGATTTTTACCTGGGTGCCTTTGAATTTTTTTCTAATGGATCTGGGGAATACAGGTTCGTCGCCGCTGATACGGATGGGTTTCTGCGTCGCGTACTGAATATCGATCAGTTCTCCCGGTTTTGCGGCCCGTTCCAACTCGGCAATTCTCTTAGCTTCGGCTTCCTGTTTTTTCTTCTGTTCTTCAGCGACGCGTCGTTTTTCCGCTTCATCCGCCAACCGCTTTTTTTCAGTTTCGATTCGCTTTTTCTCCGCTTCAAGTTCTTCCAGCTTCTTCGCGTTCTCGATGGCAGTCGCTCTTTCTTGTTCCTTGGCCTCTTGCCCTTTTCTCCACTCTTTCAGTTTCTTGATTTCCTCTTCTTTTTTCTTTTGCTCTTCTTCGGTGGCTGTGAACTGGGTTTCGAGGTTCTTGAGCTTATCCTGATATTCTTTTTGAGTTTGCTCCTGAATCTGGGATAATTTACGTTCCAATTCCCCCTGGATGCGCAGTTGTTCCTGCCTGGCTTTGTTGGCCTGATTGATGTAGAGATAACCGGCGACGCCGATGACAATCAAGAGAAGCATGATCATCGGAGCCAACAACCTGGATCTCGATTTTTCAGTTTCGTCCAGCCCGCTGAGGATCTTTTCGACTATTTCGTTGTCCCTGGCGCGTTCTTCGGCGGATTTTTTTGCCTGGTCGCTTTTGGATTCGGGAATCTGGTAAGCCAATTCCTCCACCAGGATTTTTTCCTCGGCCTCCATCTCCTCTGAATAGAGTGAGTTCATAAAATAGGCCAAACTAAAGGTAACCGACGACAACTCGTCAATTTTGAAAAAATTGGATACGAAATCTTTCAATTCCCGGACATTGGAGAATCTTTTCTGCGGCTCGGGATGGAGCGTTCTCTTGAAGAAAGTGATCAGGTTGGTGAGATCGTCTTTCTCGGTCGGCATATAATGCTTGAAACTGATGCTGGAGAACTTCGCGTCGAAATCTTCCCCGGGATTATAGGAGAAATACTGGCCGGTTAGAATACGGTAAATGATATACCCCAGGTGATAGATGTCGGACTGGGGCACGATTTTTTCCCGCTTCTGGAATTCCGGGGACAACCAGGCGCCGTATTTCATCTCCATTTCGCGGTAGATGTGCTCATTTTTGTCCAGATAAGGCTGGATGCCGTAATTTTTCAAATAAATATTGCCGTCGTAATCGACAATGATGTTGTCGGGGGTCAAAAATCCGTGGAACGATTTTTTGCCGCTAACCACAATCGACGAACCGATGTCGATCAGGTCCGCGATGGCCGTTACCATGGAAAACGCCAGATCAAAATTGATTGCGATGTCCTTTTTATCGGATTCGTCCATGATTTGTTCAAGGGTCACCCCTTTGATGTTCGGGTAAACCAACAATGTGGCTTCTTTACTCTTCACGATTTTGTCCGGGGAGAACAGGTGGACGATGTTGGATTTTTTCACACCTTCGAGCAATAGTGTTACCCGCTTCCAGGTTTGTTCGTTTTCCGTGTAAACTGGATTAACCTCGGTGATGATTTTGTGCTGGTTGGGTTTGTTGTCTTTTATGTCTGCGCCGCGGTAGTTGATACCGATTGAATCGACTTGTAATTGTTTGAAAATCAAATAATTGTTTAACATTCTGTGTTCTGTCATGATGTACCTCGCCTTCCCACTAAATATATATGATTCTAGAAAAAATTTCAATATATAAAATAGCGATTGCAATTTTTTTTTGTTTATGATAAACAGATAAATGAAAATTTTTATCAATAAGGGTGATTCTAAATGAGTTCGACAATATCGATTCGAAAAGCTGGTTCGGCTGATGTTGAGACAATGGTAGAGTTTAACGTGGCCATGGCCCGGGAAACTGAAGATAAAGGCCTGGACCGGGAAATTGTTACAAATGGTGTCCGGGCGGTGATCGAGGATCCGACCAGGGGATTTTATTTACTGGCGGAATTTGAAGGCCGCCTCGTGGGCCAATTGATGGTGACCTACGAATGGAGCGATTGGCGAAACGGGAATTTCTGGTGGATCCAAAGTGTGTATGTACTACCGGACTTCCGCGGCAAAAAGATCTTTTCGATCCTATATAGGGACGTTGAGGCGACGGCCAAAAGCGAGGGCGGTGTCGCCGGTTTGCGGCTGTATGTCGAAAAAGACAACCGGGTGGCCCGCAAGGTGTATGTCAATATGGGCATGCGCGAATCCGATTACCGGATGTATGAGATCGACTTCTAAGATTCCCCCCAGGGAACTCTAGAGTTTTGACCTGACCGATGCCAGCTTCGCTTCCATAGACGCTTGCTTGTCGCGGCGATCATCGATGCTGATGCGGGTGGACACCCGGCCGGCTCCTTTCAGAAACGGGGCTTCGTGCATCTCCCGAATCAACGCCAGAATATTTTCCAGTGTTCCTTCGAGAATTGTGGACATCGGCGTTAACATACTTTTGACATTTTGGTGACGGGCGAGCACCTTCTCGACATCCGCCACATAAGAGCTGAGGGAGGTGGAACCTGTCCCTAACGGAACCACGACAACCTCTGCGATCACTGTGTTATCCATCGCAACCTCCTCATGATGGTATACATCTATTATAGCGGAAAATTGCCGCTGGATAAAGTAGTAGAAAAAAGAATCATTTTTGATAAGTTAGGAAGGAGGTGAAAGAAAAATGGCTCCCCAGCACGGATTTGAACCGCGAACCTAGTGGTTAACAGCCACCCGCTCTGCCAATTGAGCTACTGGGGAAACCTTAGGTCCTAAAAATATCAAAAAAATAGGCTTTTGTCAATATAGATTTGACTATTTTTTATTAAATTATTGAATTTTATCGGGGCGGTAAAAAAACTAAATGTAAAGATCATTGATAATAAAGAGTCTTGTGATAAATTTGTGAATTAAACAGAAAAGGTCTTGACAAAAGATGTTTTTTTTTATATCCTATTACTTCGTAAACAAGCGGGAATAGCTCAGTGGTAGAGCGCGACCTTGCCAAGGTCGATGTCGCGGGTTCGAATCCCGTTTCCCGCTCCAGCCATTGGCGGCGTAGCCAAGTGGTAAGGCAGCGGTCTGCAAAATCGCTATTCATCGGTTCGAATCCGGTCGCCGCCTCTTTTTTTATATCATCAACATTTAATCCCCAAACCTAGTGCGTATCAAGATAACCAACTGTTCTTTCGCCATAAAAAAATACTCCGGCTATCTCTTGATAACCGGAGTATTGATCAGATTTGTCGGTTGGTAGTCCTATCTATTTATTCATCAACCGGTCGGCTTTTTTCTGTGATTTTTCCTTGATCTCTTGGTGGAGGCTGTTGCCGTGGGAGTCCATTGTCACCACAACTGGGAAGTCTTCCACTTCGATGACCCAGAAGGCCTCGGGAGTCCCGAATTCTTCCAGTTTGTGGACGGTTTTAACCTCTTTGACCACATTGGCGATCAAGGTGCCGGCTCCGCCAATGGCGTGAAGGTAGACAGCGCCGCATTTTTTCAAGCCTTCGGCGGTTTTGGGGCCCATTCCCCCTTTGCCGATGACGCCGCGGACGTTGTATTGGCATATTACGTCGGCCTGGTAGGGTTCTTCCCGTATGGATGTGGTGGGGCCGGCGGACACAAAGCTCCATTTACCGTTCTCGTCCTGTTTGACCACAGGGCCGCAATGATAAATGACCGATTCTTTGAGGGTGTCCCGGATGAAGTCGGGATTTTCCTCGATCATCAATTTGTGGGCTTCGTCCCTCGCGGTGACAATCACGCCGGACAACAGCACTTCGTCGCCCACTTTCAACCGGCGGATCTCTTGTTCTGAAATCGGTACTTTAAGTTTAATCATAGGTCACCTCGCCTTTGCTAATCATCATGCTCTTTCTCCGAAACGCCCAACAGGTGTAGGAGATCGAGACGAAAAACGTTGCCGGGTGGCGATCCTGGGCGCCGATGAACACTTCGAGCACCGTGTTTTTACCGCCGAATCCCATGGGACCGATCTCCAATGTATTGAGGTCCGCCAGCAGTTCTTCTTCCAGTTCCGCGATTTTCGCGTCCGGGTGGCGGTCGCCGATTTTACGGAAGAACTGTTCTTTGGAAAGGGTGTACGAGGTATCTCTACCGCCGCCGATTCCAACTCCAATGATACCGGGGGCGCAACCCAATCCCTGGGCCTGGGTCACCGCGTCGATGATGACCTTGCGAATCCCTTTCAAATCCCTGCCTGCCTTTATCGGGCCGTGGGGGAGCTTGTACTGGGCGCCGACATTCTCGCTACCTCCGCCCTTGAGCATCAACCGAATCCGCACATCGTCCTTGTTCCACTGGTGAAAGTGGATATACGGAGCGTTAATCCCGATATTATTGCCTGAATTCTTGCCGGTAATGGGATTGACAGCGTTGGGACGCAGGTATTGGAGGGCGGTGGCCTCTTTGGCCGCTTCGTCGATGGCGGTCCGGTATTTGGCCTCATCGTCACCAACGGGGAAATCGATGTAAAACACCAGCGAACCGGTGTCCTGGCAAATGGGGGTGCTTTTTTCCCGGGCAATCGAGACGTTCTCGATAATCGTTTTAAAAACGCTTTTGGCGGGAGTTCCGTCATCTTCGTCTTTGTGGGCTTTGGCCAGCGCTTCTTCCACGTCTGGGGAAAGGTCGGTGGCGGCCCTACGAATGAGTTCAAGAATTGAATCTTTAAGGTTCATGTACCTAACTCCTTTTTTAGGATGTTTTTGTAGGTTAAATTATATTATAGTTGGTAACAAAAGAAAACGGCACACTTGTGAAAAATTATTATTTATTTTCCAACCATCTACGAAAAGAAGTGGGTCTCATCCTGGCGTTCCACTTCGCGGCCGGTAATGTTTATTTATCCCAGGAGATCCTGTACTCGGTGCACGAATCGGCCTTTGTCAGCGACTTGGAAATCTTGATCCGCACATTTTTGCAACCGCTGATTTCGAGGGCCCGCTCGATCCATCCTCCGATTCTCATCTCCACCAGCTTGTCGATATCGTCGAATTCCATGATACGCATGATAGGGAAGCCCTCATCGTCCGGTTGCACCTTGATAGTGCTTGGGTGGTAATAGGTGCTGAACGCGGTTCCCGCCCGGTTGACCAAAACCTCAGGCGAACCGAACTTCACGAACAATTTGAAGAGACCCTTCAAGCTCTGATCCGCGCTAAAGCGTCCCAATTCCCAGGCCCCTTTGTAATCCCAATTGTAAAATAACTGGCACAAGGTTGCGGTAGGTTCGACAAACGCCTCTTTTAACGGGAACCAATCCTTGGATGAGACGGACCCATCGAATACTTCCCTTGCGGCGGGAGTGATAGAATCCATCCATTGGGACAATGCATCTTTTCCGAAATTTTTTTGAACATATTTAGGCAAAATATTAACGGCCGCGCCTTTCACCAACATCATGGTCTGACTCCTCTTTTATAAAATAAGCAGGAAATGTCGCAACCGAGATCGTGCCGCCACAGTCTTTTAAATTCCGATTTACCCGATAATAATGCAAATATCTAAAAACCAAAAAAAACCGGAACCGCGTTGACGGCGGCAGAGAATTATCTCGACAGTTTCCTCCTCTGAATACTTTAATATAATGGCTTTACCTCATCCTGTCAACCCACATCACAAAAAACGTGTGATTTTTTTTAACATTAAAGGGCGATCACCCTTCGGCGAAGAGGTCGATGTGGTCTATCTTGAATTGGTGAAAGAAGCTGAGAATCTTGAAGCGGAGTAGGGGAACCTTTTCCATCTGGACCACCAACTCGCGAATATCCTGTTTGACATCTTCAAACTCTGGGGCCGGTGTTTGAACCTTTTCTTCCTGGCGATACATCGGCCCCTCGCCCCGAATCAACCACTCCAGCGACACGTTGAAGTTATCCGCCAACATTTTCAAAGCCTGAACACCCGGAAAGGTTTCCCCTCCCTCATACCGCCGGTACCCCGGCCGCTTCATCTTAAAGTGGGCCGCCATCTGCTCCTGGGTATATCCCAAATCCAGCCTGATTTTCCTGAACCGCGGCCCGATTTCTTTCTGCGCTTCCATTCGATCCATTGACATTATATCCTCCTGCCCATAATATACGAAAATCCGGGCGAATGGTTTATGCAAATAGATTCAATTTGCCACAGATTGATACAAAATGTATCCCTTGTGATGCAAATGCGCCACATGGTGATTCAAATCGTGATACCCATGATCCAAATTGTGATACCCATGATTCAAATCGTGATAGTCGTGATTCAAATTGTGATAGTCGTGATTCAAATCGTGATAGTCGTGATCCAAATCGTGATAGTCGTGATTCAAATTGTGATACCCATGATTCAAATTGTGATACCCATGATTCAAATTGTGATGGTGGCGATACAAATCCGTATACAAGCGATTCGATTTGAAGCGTTCGTGATACAATTTGGATCACAGCGAATATATATCGATTCGTTTGACAATGATTTCCGGTTGGTTTATAGTCAAAATTAGTAATTTTTTAAAGGGAACGTTTGAAAGAACGGACCATATATAAAGGAGGAACCATATGAAAAAACACTCAATCAACAGAAAATTGGTTTTGAACAGAAAGACGGTCTCAAACCTGGATGACCGGGCGATGGAGAACGTAAAGGGCGGGGAAATTTATCCTCGGACGGACTTTTGGGCCACCTGCGTCTCCGAGTGGGCTCACTGCCTCACCGACGAAAACTGTTCGTGCGTCGTCGGCGGCTGCATTTAGTTCTGGAATGCTTGACACAAAAGAGGTGGGAGAAATTCCCACCTCCCTCCCATCATCTACAACCCGGAAAGAAACGTTTCCAACTCACACATATCAAACGGTTTGAATATGATCGGCGGCTCAACCGCAAGAGTTTTCATCCGCCCCTCGACCACCTGGATTGACTTTGTGAATATTTTACGCTAGACTTAAATAGTATAAAAGAGAGGTAAAAATCGACACCAACCGTAAACCCTTGAAGCAGAACCCCAAATTAATGGGAGCTGTGTTTCATGAAGATGCAACGGCGCCATTAGATGAAGACGATTGGCCAAACGATCTTAGGTAGATCTCACTGCACAAAATCCAGAATCAAATCCCCAACCGTCCCATCATCCTCAACCACCACAACCCGAGACTTCATCTACACCTCCAATTCGCTTAATTCAAATCCTCAATCGTATCCCGGTCTTCTGCAACCGGCTGCGGGATCTCGTCATGCTCTGAGACTTCTTCCGAATCCGTTTTACTATCATCGATTAAATCTTCGGGATAAATCCCATAGCATTCATACTTATAGGGCTTCCCCTTGACATCCAACGGTATTATCTCTTTCTTTTTCAATAGCTCTTCGCAACAACTATGGGTCGTGCGACTGATGATAATCGGCGGACGTTTCCTGTTTTGGTCATCATCTTTAGCGGCAACTCCCTTTAGGCGGCTGGCAAAGTTGACATGATCTCCGATGGCGCTATATTCCTTATGATTATCGTCTCCCAGCATTTCAAAGAAAACACTACCGTAGTCTATCCCAATCCCTAGATCTATCTCTACGGTTGCGTTGAACTCTTTTTCAAACTCATTTCCAAATGCCGCCTGTTTCCATTCCTTTTTCAATTCATCGAACCGCTCGACCATCTTCCCGGCAACCAAAACAGCATCGCACGCCGGATCTTCATTTATACCTTTTTGTTCCCCAAAGATAGCCATAATTCCATCTCCAAGGAATTTATCGATTCGCCCGCTACTATTCCGATGAATGACCTCCGACATTTCTTTATAAAATGTCTTGACTATATTCTGAAGGATGTCGGAATTCTCCATTTGACCGGTGCGACGCAGTAAAATATCTGTCAACGGAGTAAAATTCCTGATATCGGCAAACAAAATCGCCACCTGCTTCTTTCCTGGCGTAAGGTACTCAGGCAAATAAATATTCTTCGAAATTTTGAATGTCATTTGTATATATTGCCGCAAACAACTATACCAGGAGTAGAGCCATCCCTGAACTGTTGTTTTGCTAAAATCACTAGAGCGATTTTTTTTTCGGGTTCCCCAGAGGATAAAGTAACCGAGGTTTAAGTCTTCTAAGTTAAATGGAAGGAATGTTAGTTTTACATTTGAGCCATTTGGGAAAGATTCTGGAAACATGCCCTTTAGAATTTTAATGATTTTTTGTTCTGTTAGATCAAATATTTGGGGCAAATCTTTTTGATCTATTGATTTATCCAGATTGTAAATTTCAATCCAATTCAATAGTTCCTTATTCGTAGTTTTGCTATAGGCAGTTGCTCTGGAAGATTTCCATTTTTCAAATATAAAATGCGCTTCAGAAAAATCAGAATTATAAAATAGATGGATACCTTGCTCTTTATTCAAAAGAAGTAAAAACTTTTTGAGAAAACGAGTAAATATTCTAACAAAATTCTCCTGAGGAGATTTTTTGATGTCAATTCCGCTAATAATTTTATATGGAGTGATATTCGTTTCGTAAGTAATCCAGTTTTTTTCTGTCATCGCTTTTCTCCAGTTTCGATTTCTTCAAATAAATCCAGCATACTGAATGGTTTCGATAGCCATGTGTATTGGCATCCGTACTTCTCCAATTCATCTAATTGAGGTTGAAGGCTATCACGACCAAAATTAGAGATAAAGATAACTTTTTTATCTTCAGGAGCCGAACATTCTTCGATATACTTTACAACCAGATCCACACCCGCAGTCCTTCTGTCTTGGAGCAAAATGTCTGAAATAATGACATTAAAGGACTTGGTGTTCGACTTATGGAATTCTTCGGGAGAAGCAAAGGATTCATAGTCATACCCTTCATCCTGCAAAAAGTCTTCCACTAAATCTTTGATCGTGGAATCATCTTCGATGACGGCAATCCGCTTCGAAGGCTCTGGCGTTTGATTTTCCTGGTTTTTATGATTCATGTTTCCTCCATCTTTTTTCTGGAACGAAAATGATAAATTCAGTCCCTTTATTTAATTCACTGTTTACTTTCTTTTTCCATCCAAACTCATTCAACACCCTTTCTACAGTCGCCAATCCCATGCCCAGGCTCTCCGGCCATTTATCAGAGCCTCTGGTAAAATTGGGTTTGAAGATATAGGGTAGGTCTTCCGGGGCAATTCCCTGACCGAAATCCTGTATTCTAATCTCTAGATTCCCATTTTGGGATGATGCAGATATATTGGCGGATGAATCTTCGTCTGAGTATTTGATACTGTTGAATAAAATATTATCCAGAACTACCTTGAATTTTCTTTCTTCCAATTCCGACAAAAGAATCTTGTTATGGCTCACACTACCATCAATATTGAATCTGAAATCCGGAAATGAGTTTTGAAAGTCATTAACGATGGTTTCTAATATTTTTTGAAGGGGGCTTTCTCTTTTATCTCCATTTTCCCCAATGGCATTAGCGGTCGCCATGGAGTAGACATTGCCGCTCCAGGTTCTCATTGTTTGTAGATTTCGTGCTAGTTGACCTAACCGTTTTTCGATTCGTTCCATTCGAGGACCTTCTTCCCGCTTAAACTCTTTCTCTAATTCGAAACAAACCATTGTGGCGTTACTTGCCGGTTGTTTGAGCAGATGAAAGAAGTCAAACATTAGATCATCGCGCCGTTGGGAGATTAACGTAAATCCCAGGCTGACCACAACCGCCATTAGGTCAAGAACCGCCCGGTCAACATCGCCGAATGGTTTTTTCTTTTTTTTGCGTTCGATTTTTAGAACGCCGACAAGTTTGCCTTCTTCTCCAATGAGAGGAACAGCATACAAAGAGCTGAATAGATTTTCCGGATTGCCTTCCCATTGCATTTCATCCCATTTGCCTCTCCAGGACGTGTGATTTTTCAGTTCATCGAAGTTTTCAGCATAAAACGGGAGCTTACGAATTGCGACCCAGGCTGTAAGGCCGTCAATGTCTGCGCCATCTACTGTATCGGCAGCTAACTTGTATATGGGAGCTTTTTCAAAGGGGAAATTAATACCTTCAGCGGCGCTCATTCGCAAATTGTCGTTTTCAGAGGAATAAAGCCACATACTGCAAATATCCGCATCCAATAATTCAGCGATTTTTTTGACGATTTGTCGATTTAATTCTCTGGGATCCTTGGTTTTAAAAAATGATTCAGCTAATTCTTTGAGAAGCCGTTGGCGGGTTCCGATTCGCTCATTCCTGTAATTCATTGATTTCAGGACAATCGAGATAAATGGAGCTAATTTTTTCGCCAGTTTAACATCGTCCTCGGAAAAGCCTGTCGGATTATCGATGTTTTCCCAGCGAATAATACCGAGAATTACTTTGTCTAGTTTAAGTGGGAGAATTAATAAAGATTTGAATTTTCCCCTTTCGGGTTTTCCCCAAATTTTGTTGAAGAATTCTTCATCGAAGTTGGGATGATTGATGAGTTCCTCGTAGGAATTGATGCACACCGGTTTGTCTTTTATAATAGCGTAAGGAGCGATTCCCGGAATATCAGTTTCGTTTTTTGTGCCGAAATACACCCTATAGGAAGGATCGAGACTACTTGGTTCTCCGGGGAGCCCTACACCTTCTGCCAACATCAGCATATCCATATCTTTAGCTTTTTTGATTTTCCAGAGTGTACAAAGTTCCGAGTTCAAGAATTCTGCGCAACGCTTGACGATAGTCTGAGAGAGATCCTCAAAATTTTCAGCGGTTACGGTTGAACGCATGAGGTCTTCTACGGTTTGAAGGTAAAGGGATTTGACAATTTTGAGGTTATCCAGATAACTCTTGAATAGTTTGTTCCGAAAAGCGCATTCTCCTTTTTTCCCTTTTCTTATGACCCCAGTTCCTTTTAGCGCGTATTCATCGTGGCGGAAGAAGGGGATCGGGGTTTTTCCTTTGGAAATATCGATGATGAGCTCCTGCAACTGGTCATCGTTACGCACCTGATGCTTGAGAATCTTGAGGCAGGTGTTTTGTTCTCTAAGATTCTTTAAAGCATTATTCACATCCGGCCGGGTGATCGGCGCGTCCTTTTTCTGTTGTGAAAGGGCTAGTTCGTTTAGCGCGTGTTGCACCATTTGCGGATGTCCGCCCAATTGGTTATACAAATAATTTTTATCTTTTTCAGTAAAAAGAACTTGTGTGTCTTTGTTGAATATCCGGTCGCATAGATCGAGAAAATCTTCCTTCGAGAAATCTTCCAGTTGTATTTGCTTGGCGATATTGTAGGGAGACGATTCTCCGATAGATAGTTTTATGAGGTTGGTGCTGCCGGTCACGACTACTGATTTGATAGTTTTGAGTTTGTCGTTGTTATGTCGGGCTTCATGAATTCTTCTCCAGCATCCAAGGAAATCTTCCAGCGCGGGAACTTGTTCGATTTCATCAATCAAAAAGATCAGACCTTGGTCGCCCTCTTGCTTGTCAATTAAAAGATTTTGCAGAAAATCGGTCAGATTTTCGTAAGGGGCGTCTGTGCGATCTTGGTTCGCATCGATTAAGTCGGGGCTTTTTATTCCCAATTCCTCTTGAACTTTGTTCATGAACCATTGGAAGAAATGTTGAGGGGAGTTCGGTGAATTGCGGCAATCAACGTAAATGCAGCGGTAGGGGCCGGATAGCTCGTGTTTGACCTGGTTTAGAAGTGTGGTTTTCCCGATTTTCCGGGGACCATAGATTGCCCAGAATTTTCCTCGCAGAATTTCATTGATGATTTCATTTACCTGATTTTGTCTTTTGACCAGGATATCCCGGTCTTTTTCAGGATGTAGCGGTTGCTCGTATTTGAATAACTGTTTCATTGGCGCACCTCTTTAAGCTTTTGTAATAAACTGTTTTTGTAATCTTCCAATATGTATCTATCTCGTAGTATTTCTGGAAATTTTTCGAGAGGGAATCTATAGATCCCATTGTTTTCTTCCTTGAGAATATAGCGGATCTCCAATTCCTGGAGGTTTTCGGTCAACTCATTGTCAGCGATATTAATATCAACAGCTCTTAAATGATTTCGGATGTTTTCAAAACCAAACGCCTGGGTTTCATGGGATTTTTCCACCAATAGGACGACAATCAACTCTTGTATTGCCGGTACTTCCCCTATGCGAAGCATATAAATATCATTGATGATATGTTTTTTGTATTCGTCGTCGAACACTTTTTCGATATCGCGTTTGGTGATGGTTCTACTGTATTTCTTGTTCTGTTTCTTTTCAACCGTTTTTACCAACCTCTGGCAAAAATACTGGGTAAGGCTTGGATGACACGAGGTATACTTAAAAATCATTTTCGCGTCGTTCGGTTTTTTGTATTCAAGGCCTATGGATTTCATTGGCTCGGTGACCAGCGCCATCGCGGCTTCTTCTGATAATGGCCCTAATTGGATTACATCCCCGAAATTATAGAGCGGGGAATTTAGCTCTCGCTTGGCTCTGAACAATTCAGCGAATCCGGCGATAATGAATCGCGCGTAGCCTTCGTTTGCCAATACTCTGAAACTCTGGAGCAATGAATATTTTTCTTTGCGGTCGAATTTTATGATGCTATCGATTTCATCGAAAACAAACAGAAGCTGTTTTTTTTCCTCTTTGAATGGTTTTGCCAAACTCTGGATCATTGAATGAAAGTGTTTGGGGGTTGAACAAAGAGGAAGCTCTATTTTTAGATTTTCTTGTAGCCGCTGGCGGATTCTTTGAATGAATATATCCAGGTTCTTGCACTGACTCAAATCGAGATCGATCGGAATGGTGTTTGGTGAAAGATTATTGATGATGTTCTGAAGTAGAGAACTCTTCCCAATGCGCCGAACACCTACGATAGCGCAATTTTGGCTTGAACTCGCGAGAATTCTTCGTTGCACTTTTATTCTTCCGAAAAAAGTGGTAATCGCGGCACCTTCAGGGTGATACGGCGATAAAAAATAAGGGCTGCTCTGATTTATGATTTCTTTTCTCAAAGAATCGAACGGTCTTTTATCAGATAAAATTTTCTTAAGGTTTTCTTCATCAAGGTAAATGATCCGCAAGAAATCTTTTTGAAGTAATTCTTCGATGTGAGGGTTTTTTTCAAAAGCGATCAAAAAGAATATTGTTTCGAATTCTTGACTCCCATAGCTTAATATATTGTTCTGGATATGTCGGCAGTCATCGCTGTTTAGATAGGGCTTCTCTTGAATGAATATTACCGCTTTTTTGAAATGGCCTATTTTTCTACCGTGAATCGGAAAGGAAAAATATCCCGGTTCCCGCTGACGTAATGTGTCATCGATGCCGAAACTGATGGTGCAAAACAATTTTGTAAATTCGAGGAAGTCCTCCTTGGTGGCTTTGTCTGCCCTTACCTTGGTTTTCAGAGTAAACCATTTTGGACTAAGTAGCAGAATATTTGATTGTTTGTCCTGGTGTGCCGACGAGATTTTGGGGCAAGAACTCAATATCTTGCCGACTGCCGATAGAGATAACGATGTGATTTCTTCAAGATAGAGTTCCACTGTATTTAGAAGTGGATACATTTTTTTTATCCACATGCCAAACAACGGTAGCCGAAAGGGGTATGTCTCAAAGCGCCTGCCCTTGATTGAATATAGCTTGTTTTCCTTGAAAAGCTTCGATAAGTATTCATACAGTTTTAGGCCTAAAATATCATCTATGATCGTGTCCTCGATTAAGTAGTAATAGCCGCTTTCTTGTTTAGTGTATGCCGGGTCCGCCAATGCTGAAACCACAAACTTTTCAGGGAGGTCGAGTTTGTGCTTCCAGGCGAATTGAAAATCCGGTCGCGGATCGTTCAGTAATACCTCGACAGCGGCATCCACATCACACTTTTCACATGAGCGTTTATTGTTGTGATTCAAATATTTGAAGATATAATAGCAGATGAGTTGTTGGAGGTATAAGTTGTTACCGCATAGGAACGTGATTCTATCTATAGATTCCTTAGTAAAGTCAATTGGAGCTCGCTGCCCTCTGGGCTTCATGATTAGTTTTTCTATCGCGTCTTCTTTCAAAAATTCATCTACTTTGACTGGTATACATTTGTCAAGGAATTTTTTGAGCTTGTCCGGTGGATTCTTGCGTTCCCGTTGTCTTTCAACTGCCAGAATGAGTTTGAATGGATTCGCTTCATTGATTATCTCGACAAAACAATCCAGGAAGAATTTTTGGGTATAGTCGTCCCCTTCATCCATCATGTATTCGAATTCATCCACAATGATGATAATCGATACTTTCTTTTGGGTGACCGGTTTTATTAGGTCGAGAAATTCTTTAATGTTGTCGGGAGTGGGTTTTGAAAGAATAGGCAATATTCCAGGTTTCACTGGAAGACCTTTTTTCTTAATCTGTTCGTGAATATCGTTGAAAAATCTTGCAACAAGATCCGCGAGGTTGCGGGGGGGGTATGTGCGAGAATCGATATAAACGGCATATGTGTCTGCATTCAGTCGCGTGGGGTTCGCCGCGATACTTTTGAGGGTACTGGTTTTTCCAGTTCCAGCTCCACCTATCAGTATAATGGGCTTGCTGTGATTACCCGAGAAATTCTGATTGATTTGTTTCA
>CAZBHS010000009.1:63709-95773 GCA_964491915.1 uncultured Clostridia bacterium | reverse complement strand
GCAGTTGTGGTGGTAGGACCAGTTGGCTGATTGTAGTTCGCAGGGCAAGTAGGGATGTTGTGGCTTGGTGTGTCAGACCTTTAAGGGGGGTAGGTCTGTTTGTTCGGTCATCCTTTCTCCTTGTTATTGTATTTTTGCAGGACATCATCGATGGGGCCTGCGTAATTGAAAAAGTGTTCGGGGATGTGGTCGAGACGGCCTTCGACGATTGATTCGAAGCTGTTGACGGTTTGGTCGATATCCACATATTTCCCCTGTAGTCCGGTAAACTGGACGGCGATATGGAATGGTTGGGTCATAAATTTTTCGAGTTTGCGGGCTCTTTTGACGATGTTGCGGTCGTTTTCATCCAGTTCGTCCAGGCCCATGATGGAGATGATGTCTTTGAGCTCTTCGTATCGTTGAAGGATTTCTTTTACTTTTTGAGCGACGTTGTAATGATTTTGGCCCACGACTTGAGGCTTGAGTACACGGGAATGTGATTGTAATGGTGCGATGGCCGGATACATGCCCTTTTCGAATTTTTTTCGATCCAGTACTATGGACGCGTCTTGGTGAGTGAATGTGGAAGCTGGAGCTGGATCTGTGAGATCGTCGGCCGGCACGTACACCGCTTGAATCGAAGTAATAGCTCCTTTTTTTGTCGAGGCGATCCTCTCCTGCAATTGCCCCATTTCCGTAGCGAGATTCGGTTGATAGCCAACCGCAGACGGAATCTTCCCTAAAAGAGCGGATACCTCCGAGCCTGCCTGGATGAAGCGGAAGATGTTGTCGATAAAGAGGAGGGTATCTTTGCCTTCCACATCCCGGAAGTATTCGGCAATGGTTAGCGCGCTGAAGGCTGTTTGCAAACGCACGCCAGGCGGCTCTTTCATTTGACCGAAAATCAATGCGGTTTTATCCAGAAGTTTTAAATCTTGCATGATGAACTGCAATTCATTGCCTTCGCGAGTCCGCTCTCCCACTCCGGCAAATATGGATACGCCATCATGGCGAGTGGCGATATTGTAGATCAATTCTCCGATTAGGGCTGTTTTTCCGACGCCGGCTCCGCCGAATAAGCCGACTTTTCCGCCTTTGGGGATGGGGCACAATAGGTCGATGACTTTAATTCCGGTCTCTAATAATTCTACATTTGTGGATAACGATGATAGCGGGGGAGGGTCCCGTCTGATTGGCCAGCGGTTTTCGTCAAATTTATCTTTGCCGTCGATAGGGTTGCCCAGGGGATCCATGATTCGTCCCAGCGTCTGACGACCCACTGGGATTTTCATGCAACAACCGGTATTTTGAACCGTCCACCCCCGTGATAATTCATAAGTATCCGATAATGCCACTGTTCGCACCACATCGTCTCCGAGGTGGGCGGCGGTTTCCAGGAGGAAGGGGTGAGTGGGGTTGCCGTTGTGGCCTTTGAGGATGTGGTGGATTTCGGGGCATTGTTTGTGGGGGAATTTTACGTCTACGATGGGACCCAGGATGCGGATGATTGTGCCGGTGTTATTCAATGGCGTCCTCCGGGGGGGTGAGTCCTGGGGTGAGGATTGTGTGGCGGTTTTTTTGGTAATAGTCTTTGAGGTTGTCGATTTGTTGGAGGTCTTGGGGGGAGTAGTCGTTGTTTGGGGTGTTGGCGTTTGAGTGTTGATGGTGGTGGAGGAGGATGCGCTTGAAGGTTTTTTCGTTGAAGGCCAGGTCGAAGGGGGTGAGGAAGGAATAGGTCGATGCCTGATCGAAGTCGAGGTAGGGGGGAAGGGCGCGTAGCGGGGGCGGATTTTTGGAGGAGATGATGATGTCGATGGGTTTTTGCGGTTTGTTGTAGTAGAGGGTTTGGAGGTCTGCGAGAGTGGGGGGGCGGTTGCTTTTTTGGTGGAAGGAGATGATGTGGGGGAAGAGTTCTGCGGTTGGGGTGTGGCTGGACATGAAGCCGAAATAGAGGGTGTGGGAATGGGGGTGGGTTGAGCTTTCCTCGATGCAGTTCAGGATGCCTCGCTTCATGTCGAGGTTTTTTGTATCTATTTCTTCGACCCGTTCGACGTGCCCGTAGGCCTGGATCTGGATCTCCATGGAGCGGTAGAATTCCTGGAATTGGGGGTTGACGAATATTTGTCCGTAGATGGCGGGGATGACTGTGGATTTGAAGAGGGGGCTGCGTTTGAGGAGCGATGGGCCGAACAAGGGGAAATAGAGGGTTTTGATTCCGTTTTTGAAGAGAATCACGAGGGTTTTTTTCAGGCTTTGGCAAAATAGTTGGGAATAGGCGTTGCAAAATTCTTCGCTGTCTGGATCGAGACCGGTGTTTATCCTGACAACACGACGATAGCCGTCGGCGAGGCAGACGCAACTGAGGGCCGGCAATTCCATACTGTTTCCTCTATCTTTTTTCAATAAAATACACCTTTCTCGTTAAATGTTGGGTCATTGTCCGGTTTTGCGATAGATGATTTGAATCCCCAGATGGGGATTGGAGGCCGCTCGGATTGCCGGCCGACCTGCTTCACCTCAAAACCTGGAACTTATTTGCTTAATTGTTTACCAGGTTAATAAACAAAATTAATTAATACCATTGTGAAATAATAATGTCAAGGTGTTGTGGAAAATTGTTTTGGATTTGTTTTTTCGAGTAATTGGAGGGTTATGTTCTTGACTAAGATTTTTGGTTGGTATATAGTTAAATTTGTTAATTTTTGAAGGGACATTTTTTTTTGGAGTTGTTGATGATGGTTGGACGGGGAGTTTAGACGAGTTTTTTGTATATACAAGGAGGTAGAATCATGAAATTACGTCTTATTTTAACGGTAGTTTTTTGTATCGGGATTTTTATGTCGATGGGATCGACTGGGTTTGCGTGCGATCCGGCTTCGGTGGGGGATGTTTGTGTGAACATCAATACATTGGAGACTTTTACCAGCATCCAGGGCGCCATCGACGACGCGGATACCGCGGATGGGCATTTGATCGTCGTTGTGAATAGTATGTGCATCCACGAAACCGTGACTGTGAACAAGGCGGTCCATATATGGGGTGAACCCATCAACCAGCCGCCGGTGGTGGACGGCCGTGGGGCCGGGAGTGTGTTTACCATTACCGCCAATGGGGTTATTATCGAGGGGTTGGTAATCGAGAACAATTGCTCCGCCGGCGGGAATTTGTATCCTGGGATTCAGGTGCAGTCCAACGACAACATCATTCGCTGCAACGAGTTCAGAAATTGTTTCAAAGGTGTGTATCTCTATTTCAACACTAGCGGCAATACGGTGCATGATAACGACATTCACAGTTTGTGCGGCGACTCTTACGGAATCATGCTGGCGGGTTCCGATAACAATACTATCTACAATAACACGATTACCGGCGCCAACGATCAGGGAATGGGTATTTTCCTGTCCGCTTCTTCTAACAACACGATTATCGCCAATACAATCAGCGACTTCAGTTACGGCATCTTTTTGTACCTGGGCTCCAATGACAACAAGATTCATCACAACAACTTTTTGGACAACACCCCCAACGCTTATATCGAGAATCAACTGACACCCTGCACCGGCAATGAATGGGATAATGGAATTGATTCCGGGGGCAACTATTGGAGCGACTATTCGGGAAGCGGTTGCTACCCCATACCCGGCGGTAATGGGGATGAGGATTGTTATCCGTTGCCAAGTCCGTTTGTACCGGTGTGCGGCAATGTGGACGGTAGCCCCGACCATGTGATCGATATCAGCGATATCACCTATCTGAACAATTATCTGGTCAACGGCGGACCGCTGCCGATTCCCCCCTGCATGGCGGATGTGGATGGAGATGGGGATGTGGATGTCGATGATTCACAATACCTGGTGGATTATTTGTATCGCCAGGGACCTGCGCCGGCTTGCCGTACCAATTGTTGTCAATGAGATTCAAGGAGGAGCTTATAAAAAAAACAAGATTTCAAGAAAGTTGACCTTGAGCGGGAAAACCGTCGCCAATCTGGAAAAGCGGGAAATGAGAAATGTTCGTGCGCTGTTACTGTTTGCCGCTAGAATTTAGACTAAATTTAATAAAGGAGAATATAATATGAAAAAACACACAATCACAAGAAAGTTGTTGTTAAGCAAGAAGACTATTTCCAACCTTGATGCGCCGGAGATGGGACAGCTCGTTGGCGGAGCTCATTTAACTTTTCTCGCCACATGTGTTTCTGAAGTAAGAACCTGCCTGACCATCGAACCTTGCACGTGCATTGTTGGTGGATGTATTTAATTGAGAAATTCGGGGTGGAAGCGATTCCGTTTATTTAACTGGGCTAAACGCATCTCATTTTTCTTGGCAGTGTTTTTTGCTTGAGTTGTAGTTCAGTTGCGTGGCAATTTAAAGGGATTTGTTTTTATTGATAATGATGTTTGCGCACGCGCAAACTGCTATTGAACATGAAGTGTAATGGAGGAAATATATGAAAAAGCAGACATTTGACAGAAAATTGGTATTGAACCGGAAGACCGTCGCGAATCTGGAAGCAATGGATATGGAAAGGGTAAACGGCGGCGGATTGCCCAACACCTTTCAATTTCCGACTTGCGTCTCAGCCGATGCCGGTTGCCAGACCTGGGAACGTTGTTCCTGCAAGG
The DNA here is from genome assembly GCA_964491915.1 of uncultured Clostridia bacterium. GTDB lineage: Bacteria > Acidobacteriota > Aminicenantia > UBA2199 > UBA2199 > JAHELQ01. Next base: position 91,166 of record CAZBHS010000009.1, on the reverse strand, counting down.
GGTACTGCATTTGATCGATAGTTAAAATTTTTTGGAGGAGACTATATGAAAAAACAGAAACTAAACAGAACGTTGGTATTGAACAAAAAAACCGTCTCCAATCTAGAAGGATGGGAAATGAACCAGGTGAACGGCGGAATCGCGCCCACGTTTAGAACCACATGTATGTCGGATTACGCCACATGCAAGACGTATGAAATGTGTTCTTGCGGCGATTGGTGCATGTGACTTAGTTCTCAAAAAAAATGATGAGGTAGCTATATGAAAAAAAACACAATTACCAGAAAGTTGGCCTTAAGCAAAAAGACGGTCGCCAATCTTGACAACGGTGATATGAAAGAACTCAAGGGTGGATTTAGAGAGACCCTTTACCCTGTGACATGCAAATCTTTAAACGTGAACTGCGGTACAGCCGAGATGTGTTCGTGCGTGTACTCCCAGTGCCGCTAACTTCAAGATTTATAGTGTAGAAAAAAGGGGGCGGGAACGATCCCGCCTTCCCTTAGAATTTATTTAATGTGAGTCCCTAATCACAGCTTTTCGTTTCACTCTTTCCACTCTCCGGTGTATGGATTGTAGCCGCATAAAGGATTCGCCTCATCCATCTTACCGTTCGTGCGCATCGCGATCTCGCGGCAATCAAAACAGATATATCTGAACTCGCAATCGCGGCACCGCGCCACTTTATCTTTGGTGACGGTCCAAAAGGGATTCATCTTCTCGATCAAACCGTCGATATCCTTCAATTCCTCTTCTATATGGCCGACGATTGTTTCGCTATGAATGCATGGCCGGATGTTGCCGTCGCCGGTGATGGCTATCATCGATCCCCAACAACTATTATACCTCATATTGAAGCGAACGATGCTCTCCTGAATTTTGCAAAAATTCCCGTCCACAGCGGCCCGCGCCCGGCAGCGTTCAAAGTTTTTCTCTTTCAATTCGAACAACGGGTCGAGGGCGAAATCCGCAGGCAACTGCGGGCCGTAGTAATAGACTCTGGATAGCGAGTGATGCTGAAACGCCTCCAGAATCTCCCGAATGGGCAGTCCTTCCTCAATATGCAGCTCGATATTTTGCCCCCAATCTTTTTCTCGATCTTCGTCTATGTCCAGGTTGACATCGGGAATCCAGCGATCCGGCCCGATTGCGATGAGCAAGGATTCTTGACGGGAGATATCCAGGAAATCGGCAATGCCCTCGTAAGCCTGCGCATTAAAAGCGTCGATTGTCTGATTGGGCGCGTGAAAGACATTGCCGCTCAAGATATCCACAATGGCAGTGTTGATAGGGCCCCGATAGAGTTTGATAAATTGATGGAATTTCTCTGTCGTATTTTTCCTCATTCTATTAAACCCTCCTCTTTAAATTGGATGTACCGTTCCAGATTATCGATGATGGTTTTTTTCCGGCTTTCGCAAAATCCAGGGGGAATATTAAACCTTCCGTCCTGCGAAAAGATAACGAAACAACGTTCGCACAGGAAACGGACACTACAGTTCAGACAGTGTTCTTTCACCACTCGAACGTAATTGGCGACCATGTTCACCATGCGGGGAAAATCGAATCCATTCTCAATATCGCCGATAGAGAAGGAGTTGTTGATCCGCTCGCATGCGTGAAGCCGGCCCTGGGTGTCGATGAAAATCCTGGAATTGAAATAGCAGGTTTGGGCCGCCATTGGAAAGTCTCTCGCCTTTAGCATATCCTCGAATCCAGTGATACCGCTCAGAAGGAATTTCTGCACATTCGACAGCGGCAAACCATTGCGTAACCCTTGATAAATGTCTTCGTTCAGTTGGGAATATTCCCGGTGGTTTTTATCCGCATCAAAGGGATAGGTCTCGTAGTAACTGGTGTTGAGTTGAGAAACGGTTGAAAAGCGAACCCCGTTCTTGGATACCAGAGGGTCTCGGCTGAAAAATTTCGTTAGATGTTTCAATGGCAAGTCGAACGAGTGAACGGCTGAAATAGTGATTTTTTCAAAATAGCCGGGAGCTCGATCGTGGATTTTTTTCAAGTTTTTCATCACGATGTCGTGCGAGCCGCTCCCATCCGCGAAAATTCTCTTGGCGTCGTGGTTGTCCCGATTCCCATCCAAACTCACCACCAGCCGTACATCATTGTCCACCAGGAAGTCGATTGCCTCCTCCGTCAGAATCGTAAAATTCGAGGTCAAACTATAATGAAGATCCCAACCTTTCATAATCTTTTTTGACCATGTTACGATATCTTTGAGTTTCCCCACATCGGACAACGGTTCGCCGCCGTAGAGACTGATGCTCAACTCTTTGTTGGCTCTATCCTTGATATATGAATAAATGAGCTCGATTCCCTTGCGCGCGGTTTCCAATGTCATGGTTTGAGGTGACCGGGAACGGTAGTTGTCGTATAGGCCGTTGTACACGCAATATTTGCATCTTAAATTGCATTGCTCCGTGACTTCCAGCACTAGAACAGGCAATTGTTTGATCTTTTCCTCCAGAAAGCGTTGATCAACGTGGTGTTCATAGACATTGACAGCCTGCTCTTGGGCGAATTTTTGGTATTGGTTTTTGAGCTCCTTGTTGATGAGGCGGTTTTCAGATGGAAAATAGAGGTAATTATCGTTTGATAAGTTGATTTGATTTTTCACGTATGACTCCTTTCAAAGCGATCCCGGGAGCGAAATGCCCCCGGGTTCTTTGATGTTGATTTAAGGTATGATGAGGGCGCTTGTATACGGCCCGGCCTGGTCAACGGTCTGTATATTGCAGAGCTTCAGGCAAGGGATACCGCAAGCGTGCGCTGTCCGTTCCTTAAATTTTTTTGTTTCCGGGTTCATTGCCCGAGTTGTCATTTTTTTGATCATGATATCCTCCTGCCGCCTATTATATTGATTGGGAGGGGGGATACAATTGGGAAAAAGACCGAATTGGGGGAAATAGGACTTTAGTCTGAGAGGCGTTTAGAGTTTTAATACCGGATGTTTGGGGTGGGATTTAAAAAAATGAGAGGCCGAGGTAGAAGATTAGGGCGAGGTAGAGGGCGGCCATGATGTTGAGGAAGAATCCTTTGATGAGCATTTTTTTGAGGGAGACGTCTTTGAGGCCGGCGAAGGCCACTGCGTTGACCGGGGAGGCGAGGGGGCTCATGAATGCGGCGGTGGAGGCGACGGTGACTGCCAACATGAAGAGGATGGGGCTGATACCGGAGCCGTTCTGGATGGTGGCGAAGAGGGAGAAGGTGATGAGCATGACCGTGGTGTTGTTCATGATTTCGGTGAGGAATACTGTGACTGTCACCAGGATCAAGAGGGTGATGTATTGCTGTCCGGGGCTCTCTATCAATAGTTGGGCCAGGCCCTGGAGCCAGGTGGCGATGAAGCCGTCGATGGCTGGGGTGGCGGGGTTGTCTCCAATTTTGAGTAGGAGAATGATGAGGGTGACGACGATGAGCATGAAGGTGAGGCCGAAGAAGGGGAGGTCGAAAATGAGTTTGCGGGGGGATACGAACGACGTTTCGCTGCGGTTCTTGTCTTTGATCCCATTGATGCGGCGGCGACCGCCGGAGAGTTTTGAGAGGGTGTTCCAGGATTTGGAGTAGAAGCGGTCGATGAATTCTCCCAGCAGGTTTTGGTGGCGGACAAAACCGAAACGGGCGCGGGTTTCGTCCCAGAGTTCGCTGATGAATATGAAGGGGAAGAGGATAATCATCAACAAGAGGTCCATGAGGTTGTGAAGCATCCGTTTGAAGGTGAAGCGCCCTTTGGGCAAAAAGAAGGAGAAAAACAGAAAGCAGCCCAGGTAGGTGATGAAGAACCAATCGACGATGTTGAGGCCGGCGGCGATGGGTTTTGGTTTGGCGAAAAATTGGACGGCTGTCATGGAGAACATAAGCAGGATGTTGCCGACGAAGAAGGCTGCGTATTTAACGAAGGTGCGGTGATCCTCTTCGTCTGTGCCCCGTTGCTTGGGGACCGGGATTTTGATGTCTTTTTCCTTGAAGTTCAAGATGAAGCGGCTGATGAGTAATAGGATGAAGGTGGCGGGGACGCCTGCCAACAGCCAGGAGAAGAAGGTGATTTTCTCTTTGCCGATCATGTCGTTGATCTCGATGAAGCCGATGAATAGGACATTGGAGGAGGCGCCGGTCATGGAGCCCATGCCGCCGATGTTGGAGCCGTAGATGATGGCCAGCACGAACAATGTCGCCAAACGGGAACGGATTTTGGGGTCTTCCACCGGCTCCAGTAAGGATTTGAGCATGGGTATCAAGCCCAGGACCACGATGGTGTTGGGGAAAAAGAGGGAGAGGCCGTAAGCCAGGAATAGTACACTGCCGATAAATTCACCACTGGCGCCGGATCCGTTTTTTAACACCTTGCGGGCGAAGATCATATGGATCTCCCGGTCGATGAGGATCCGGGCTACCAGGAAGCCGACAGTAAAGACCACACCATTTTGCAACCAGGTCAATGAAGTTCCTCCAGGATTCCGATGCCCGAATAGTTTCTGACAATGAAGCTCTATTGTAGCGGAAAATCGCCTGGGGTTCAATGGGGTTGAAATAAAATAAAAATTGGTGCATTATATAATTATTAAACAATGGTGAAATGACAAGGAGGAAACCATGAGTAAAAAAACAAAATTTCAGCTAAACGATTTGAAAGTCCAGAGCTTTGTGACGGAAACGGAAAAGAAAAATCTGAAGGGGGGGCTACCGTACACGTGTAATACCTGTGATGTTGAGGGGTGTTGTTCTATCACTTATATTTGGGCGTGCTCAGACGTGCAGACGTGCATTGATTGCGGTTAAGCTAACGTTATTTAACGAAAAAGGGACGGGTTCCGCCCCTTTCTTTTATTTATCTTTAATTAAAGTCAAGAATGTCGCCGGCGATGCCCAGGCCGACTATCGCCAGGATTCCGATGGCGATGCTCTGGACAATACTTGTCACGGCGTTTATGCCGACGTTGTGAACCTGTTTGACCCACAGCCAATCGATATCTGAAAACGGTATGCCGTCGTACAAGCGTTTGGCAATGCCGGAGATGGTTGTGTCGGTGATGTTGGGGGAATAGAGCACATAGAATTTTCCGTCGATTGTTTCCACAGCCATGGAGTTGTCCTTTTGACGGTAGGTTGATTTTTTGATCTCCGTGGTCTCGATGGTGATGGGCAACGACTCGATATCGGTTCCCGAAACTGTATTGTTCTCGATGTGTCCCGGCTCTTGTTCGGAGAACACGATGCTCTCGCCGGATGTTTTGACCACTTCCAGCACGCGGGCGCTTTTTTGTTTTCCTCTCGACCAATTTTGGACTGTTTGGATGGGTTCTTTGGTTGTTTGGTAGTCGATTCTGCTGATGCACGCGCATTGGATAAGTAGTAAGCAGCCGGTTATAATGGCATATAGTTTTTTGTTTTTCATTGATTTCCTCCTTCTTTATAATGGGATTGTCTGGTCACATGATGTCATGGGTGGAAATATAGTATATAGAGTATGCCAGGATTCCCAGGCCGATAGCGCTCCATGTCTTGGTCCGGGATCGTTTGAGGTCCCTTTTTTTATAGTTGAACCAGATGGTTTTGATATCGTCCAACCGGATGGACAGCCTGGTGCGCAAGAGGCCCTTGCCGGTGATGGTGTTTTTTTGGCGGGTGTATTGATCGAAATAATACACGCTGCCGTCTTTTGAGCGTATTGTCATCTTTTCCGGCGATTCTTCATGGATTGTCGCGATATCTTCACGCTTGATTTCCAGATCCTGTTCCAGGGTGGCGAATCCCTCGACATAATCTCCCCGGATCTGTGCCGGCGGAACTTTGTGAAAGGTGACGCGCTCGCCGGACCGGGTGATGATCTCGATGACGGCGGCGTCCTTGACATCCTGTCTGTAATTGAGACTTTCCGCTGTGTCGATGCTGACGCGTTGTGTTTTTTCAACATACGAGACGCAAGCGAATTGAAAGGCCACAAGGGCGACAACCAGCGATTTGGCAACCAATTTCATTGACATAGTGTTCCTCCTTTTTATAGGTTCAGTTGTCCGAACGCATACGCGAGGGCGAAGCCCGGTTCGGTGTGAAGTTTATGGAGTAGCTCCTCTCGCTTGGGGCCGGCGGGATTCATGTGAAGGTTGTAATACCCGTCGGCCCGTAGGAATACACTCCGCTTCATTCCTGGAATTTTGGGGGGAGCCGGGAATGTGATCGTTGTTTCATCGCCGATTTCCGGCATTTCCAGGTATTGGGCGTCTTTGTTTTCCAACAGGGATGTGACATTCCGGCTGTTTTGGTCGATGGCTGTGGCGATGCGCAGGCCGGTTGTCTTGAACGGTGTGTCGCCGGAGTAATCGATGGCCAGATAGTTGATTTTCCAGAGATAGGCCGGCGGGGTCAGCTTGATTTCCAGGGTGTCGCCCGCCACATCCTGGAGGTCGAGGGTCGCTACCTGGGAGTCTGAGGTGAAGGGGGGCGCGGCTACGAGCAGCGCTTTTTGCCGCCAACCGGATGTCGTTTTGACCTGGACGTTGAGTGTGTAGAGTTCCTCCCGCAGGCGCATGTGCAACAGGGTGTAGTATGCGGGGCCGCGACTGTCGATTTCATTGTACAATTCGTCCAGTTGTTCGCCGTACAATTCCAGGTAGGGTTTCACCAGCGCGCGGGCCTGAAAGGTGTATTGGCCGTTGAATACCAGTTTGGCTTTTGGGGCGGCGGTTGGTTTGGGGAAGCGGATGATAAGTTGATCTTTATCTTTGACGCGGGAGAACCAGAGGGTGTGGTCGCAATTCGTGATCATCCCGGTGACGTTTCGCCCCTGTTTGTCTATGGCGTGAAGCGGGGCGATGGGTTGGCGTATACAATGGAGTGTTCCCCGGTGGTCTGCGAGTATTTGTGTGTGTGGCGGGTGGTCCACTGCCAGGAGCGATATCTCATCGACGTAGTCTGTTTCATCTTGCTCGTTGGTCATGAGCAAGCGGTATTCCCCGTCAACGGCTTCTATATGGTCGAGGGGGCATAGCTCTGTCCGCTGGTAGCCGCGGCTGATGGCGCCGGAGAAAGGTTCGGCGTCGAATATGTAATTATCTCCGTCGAAGGAGTAGATGAAGGGGCATGAGCCTTTGGATGGCTTCCAGAACAAGAGCAATAATATCGCGCCGACTGCCAGATATCCGAAGACACCTGCGGCGATTGATTTTACCAGAGAGCGTCCTCTGGATTTTTTCTGGTATTTGAGCCAAACCGATTCGATTTCTTGCAATGGAAGCGTGATGATTGTTTCGACCCAGCCGGAACCGACGACTGCTTCGTCTGTGTGGGTGTAGCGATCAAACGAGTAGAGGCTTCCGTCTTTTGAGCGGGCCATAAAATTGTCGGGTTTGTCTACAACGATATGGTCGATATCGCGTTTGGCCAGTCGCAGGGATTTTTTCAGGCGTACTGCGCCTCTTATTGTGTTTCCCACAATCATTCCCGGCCTTCCGGCTAAAAAAGTGTAGCGTTCGCCGGATTTAGTGACTGCTTCCAGGATAGACGTGTGTTTGACATCGTTCCGGTAGTAGAGCGACTTCATGTTGTGGGTATCGATTCGATGCGATTGTTCGACGTAAGATGCGCACGAAAATTGAGATGCCGCTAGCGCGAGAATTAAAATGATTGATATTGGTTTCGTAGTCATTCCTCTCTCTCCTTTTTTCTGTCTACATATATTTGATACAAGCAATTTATTTGCCATAGAAATAAATTATTTGCGGCCTATTTTTGTGACTCTTTTTCGATTCCGGAGTACATTTTTCTGTTTTTAGTTCAATTTGAAAGCCAGCAGGGTGTCTTCCGCCAGGCCGTAGAAGGTGTTGTCGTTGTAGGCCAATACATTGTCCGCCGGGAGGTTGGCGATTTCTTTTGTGAAGATTAGGCGGTTGTCTTTGAAGTGGTAGCGGCGGAGGCGGTTGGCTTTGTCGTTGCTCAGGTAGACGTAGAAGCCGTTGTCGGCGGGGAAGAGGCGGATGAAGGTGCGCTCCATCTTTTTGGTGGTGGCGATGGTGGCGCCTTTGTTCTGGCGGACCTCGATCTGGCAGTTATAGGGTATGAAATAGGGGAGTTCTTCTTCGATCAGCATGTGCGGCTCGTTTTCCCCCTGCTGGATTCTCCAGATGCCGTAACGTATGTTGTTGACATAGTAGATGTAGGGTTGTTGGAAAAGATAGGGGATGTTGTAGAAGTTACGGATGTGGACCGGGGCTGTCTGTCCTTTTAATTGAGGCAGTGTTTGGCCGAAGTCTTGCAGCGTCGCTTCTGCGAAGGGGAGGTAGTGGAACATGTTGTAGTCGGCTTTTTCGAAGGATTTCATGAATAGGGCGGCATTGTCGTTTTTTTGGGGCGGCGCTCCAAGGAAGATGAATCCTTGGGGACATACTTTCATGCGGGGGAATCGTCCTATTTTCGACATATCTTTTTGGTTCAGGAACTTGCCGTTTAGGTCGAAGCGTTTGATGGAGAAAAAGTCGTTGATATAGATGGCGGTGTCGTTGACCGCCATGTCGGACAAGCTGCGGAACTCGCCGGGGCCTTCGCCGCGGGCGCCGAATTTATGAATCACCCGGCCCTTATTGTCTAGATGGAAGATGGCGAATTGTTTGCGGTCGCTGATAAAAATTCCCTGTTCGTTTACTTCGACGGCGGACACCCGGCCTAGTATCACCGGGCTTTTCCATACGATCCGGGCTTCCTGTCCATTGAGTATCCAACTGAACATAATGATGCATAAGATAAGTTTTTTCATGTGGTCTCCTCCTCCACAGTTTCCTCCGCCTGGCGGAGGAAGAAGTCGAATCCATGGGGATTCTTTTCCAGGACTTCTGTATAATCGGCGAGGTCCTGCTTCAGTCTTTTTTTTATTTGTTCACACCTGGTTTTTCTACTTTTTATTGAGCTTTTCCCATTCTGGAAGGCCGGCACATAACAAAAGGAGCAAAAGCGCTTCGCCCAACAGGAGGCGCAGTGCGGCGCGATAAACTCTTCGATGTGGGATTCGTAAAATTGATACAGTTTTTTCGTGTCGATTCCCCGGTCGAGGTCTCCGAAGTGTTCGAAATTATTGAGCTTTTCGCAAATGAAGAATTTCCCATGCACATCCACGAACAATTTTTTTTGCAAGGGAAAACAAATGGCCGGCGCGGGAATGGGTTGATGGCGGGGAACCTCCGCCTCATCCACGTACCTGGAGTAGAGGATTCGGAATTGACGGTCGAACAGGGCCTTTTCCAATCGTTCCGGTTCTGTGCCGTTGGCGACGCATGACAAATAATGGTTGCGTAAATCCGCCAATTGCCGGTTGAAGCGAGTCTGCGTCGTTGGGTCTGAGAACATATCGATGAGTTCCGGCTTCGCTCCTCCTAACGTGACAACGTTCACCCGCAATTGATCGGCGGTGCGGATAAACTCGAATTGCCGGAAGAAGTCCCTCATCTCCTCCAGATCCGAGAGGGGCGTCACCACGGCGTTGAAGTGAACCTTTCGATAGAAATCCTCTTTGTAGCGCCGCCGCAATGTGCCAAGGCCTTTTAGGATGGTTGAGAAGGTGGCGTCGTCCGCGTGATTCCGCCTGAAACGGTCATGGATTTGAGGCGGCCCGTCCAGGCTCACATGAATTGCGAAGCCATGATGGGCCAGGAATTTTGAGATGGTGTCGTTTTTCAGCAACACTCCGTTGGTGGTGACGCCGAACAATAATTGATGGGATGGATCCGCTTTGCCGCGGGCGAATTCAACCGCGTCCGCGATAATGTTCCAGCGGAGGAGCGGTTCGCCTCCGTAAAAGGATATGCCTTTGTAATTGTTGTCTCTGGAATGGTCGAAGAAAAAACGAACCGCTTCAAGCGCTTTCCTGGAGCTGATGGAAAGCGGGCTTGAGCGGTCCTGGAAACTGAAAAAATTCTCGTTGTATGGACAATAGGCGCAATTGAGGTTGCACTCTTGTGTGATTTCGATGGTGAGTTTTTCGATGTTGGATTCGATGGCGGCGGTGAATTCATCGGTTGACAAGCGGACAAACGTCCGGTTACCGTGATGCTCCAGGAAACCTTTGGCCGAATAGTCCGGCGGCGGGAGTTCACCCTCTTGCAACGATTCCCAGAGTTTTTTATCCACCTCGAAAATTTTGTTGGAATTGGAGTCGTAGATATAATGGTTATGATGTGCGGTATTGTAAAAGCATAGAGACTTTCCCGGCATCTTTCCAGTCTTGAAAACGTCCGGGAAGAGCTACATTTCGTTGTTGATGTGTTCCGGACTGGTCACGGCCGACGCGATTCCATCCGTACCGGTGCACGCGCACGAGCATGTGCAGACTTTCGGATCGCTTCCCAATTTTGAATTGTAGCCGACATTCATTTCCTTAATCATGTTTCCTCCTTTCTCTCTCTCTATCCCCACCGGAGTGGGGTATTTCATCCCTTGCCGCTTACGCTAAATAGAATTTTATACCGATGGATTAAAAAATGCAATTCTTTTTGTTTGTAGAATAAATTTTTTTATTTAAACACCTGGCGGATGGCGGCGGCGCAGGTGTCGATGTCGGTGTCGTCGATGTCTTTGTGGGTGCAGAAGCGGATGGTGTGTTCGGAGAAGGGGAGGGCCAGTACGTTTTTCGCTTTGAGTTTCTCCAGGAAGGTCCAGGCGTTCATGGTTTTGACGGTGAGGATCATGAAGTTGGTCTCCACTAGTTCCGGGTGCACTTCGATTTCGTCGATGTCCATCAATTGCTCCGCCAGTTTTTTGGCCCGGATGTGATCGTCCGCCAGGCGGTCCGTCATTTTTTCGATGGCCAGGATGCCGGCGGAGGCGACGATGCCCACTTGCCGCATGCCGCCGCCCAAGTACTTTCTCATGAAGCGGCCTTCGGCGATAAAGTCTTTGGGGCCCGCCAACATCGAGCCGATAGGAGCCGATAGCCCTTTTGAAAGGCAAAACATCACGGTGTCGAAATTTTCCGCTATTTGTGTCACATCCACTTCCTGCGCTACGGCGGCGTTAAACACCCGGGCGCCGTCCAGATGAAGATGGAGATTGTTCTCTTTGGTGAATTGTCTGACTTGACGTAAATAATCCAAACTCAATACCGCTCCGCCGTAGAGGTTGTGGGTATCTTCCAGAGCGATGGCTTTGGTCTCCGGCATATGTTGGCGCAGGGTCTTGTGTACGTTTTCCTCGATTGATTCCAGTGGGATTTCGCCCCGGTTGGAGGGGAGTGTGCGGGGAAGACTGCGGGCGATACGGGAGACGTTTCCCGCCTCGAAATGGTATATGTGGCATTTTTCTTCCAGTATGATCTCTTTGCCTTCGCCGCAGGCTAGTGCGATGGCGATGGTGTTGCCCATTGTTCCCGAGGGAACGAACAACGCCGCTTCCTTTCCCAGTTTTTCGGCGGCGATCTCTTCCAATCGGTTGACTGTGGGGTCGTCTCCGTGTACGTCGTCTCCCACTTCGGCTTCGTACATGGCTTTGCGCATTTCCTCGGTGGGGCGCGTTACGGTGTCGCTTCTGAAATCTGCTATTCCCTTGTATGACATTGTTCCTCCTTTATAAGAAGCATTATTATACCAGTTTCGGTTTGGGGTTTAAAGGGGGGCGGGGGGACGGACACGGACTTTTCACGGACTTTCACGGACATACACGGACGGACAGGGACACTTTTATCTTAAATTATTGTTTTTTGTAACTTTTTTGAATTTACCTGGCTTTGATATTATTATGGAGGTAATAGTAGGAACGCGGTTTCCGGTTTTTGAGGGGGATAAAATGTTTGGGCGAGGATTTAGAAATAAAATTTTTGTGGTAGTGGCGGTGTTTTTTTGGGTTGCTTCCGGCGGTGTTTTGTTTGGGGCGAAGATTGTGGTGCCGGATGATTTTGCCGCCATTGCCGAGGCCGTAGCCGCGGCTTCGGCGTATGACGAGGTATTTGTACGGGCGGGTACGTATTATGACGAGATCATCATTGTAGACAAGCCGCTGCTCCTTGTTGGGGAAGACAGAGAGACGACCGTTATTGATAACCAGGATATGGCGCTACCTGTATACCCCCTTGGGGAGAGCGTTGTGATTTTAGAATCGAGTGATGTCAGCATCATGAATATAACGATTAAAGGCGGGTGGGCCGGGGTTAGAACGTCTACAATTTCTTCTATAAGCAATGTGCATGTAAACAATGTCATCTTCTATTGGAATGGCTACGGGGTCAGTGGCAGGCGTCTTCATGGGAATGTATTGATCGAGAATTGTCTGTTTGCTTCGAATGAGTTTTGCGGCGTTCTTTTGGATGATTTTTCAGAGGTTTCAATTCGAAATTGTGAATTTGGAGCTTTTATCGATAATTCAATTAGAATTCGGAATGGGCAGGGGTGTGAGGTTTCCGATAACCTACTAAATACATACGACTATTCGGCGATCTCCGTTTGGGATAGTTCCGATGTCCAGATCAAGAGAAATACATTCGAGGTTGTGGACTATGGTATTTATTTGGGGCTCGATTTGCAAAATGTCGTTGTCAGCGATAATGTTTTTTCCAAATATGGGGGCTTTAGCGTTTTTCGGTTTTATAATGTGACGGGAAATCCCAAAATATATCACAATGATATTCTTGGAAATTTTTTCTATGCGGTCGAAATGCTTGCCAGCGATGATTTTTCGGCCGTAGGTTGGGATGACGGGTACCCGTCGGGGGGGAACTATTGGTGTGATTACGACGGTGTTGACGCCAATGGGGATACTATCGGCGATACGTCTTACACGATAGAATCTTCTAGCGGGCCTCCGCATCCCCTGGATATTTATCCGTTGATGAAGCCGTATCGGTCCGGAATCGAGGCGGCGGTTAAAGTTAAGCCCGCAAAAGTCAATAGTAAGAATAAAGGAAAATACCTGAATGCTTATATTGAGTTGCCCGAGGGGTATCGTGTGGAAGACATCGATATCTCGACTGTACAGGCCAACAAATGTGTCGATTGTGAAGCGAGGCCGGTTAAGATTAAAGACTTTAACAATAACGGCATTTTGGATTTGAAGGTGAAGTTTAGTCGCCGGGCGTTGCAGGCGGCGATTCAGGACGAGATGTCTCCTTGCGAGATCAAGATTAGCGGGGATGTGAACGGGGAGCAGTTTGTGGGATTTTGTTATGTGAAGGTTAGGTGATTGAGGGGGAATGAGCGTCTGGGTCACTAAACTTGCCCTTGAATAAATAATTTAATTGTGGTAGCATTGGCTTTTGAGTATCGTCGTTGAAATGTTCGAAACTGTTTGATTATAAAATCTTATACGGGACTGTGGAAAGTTGGTAAGTTTCTGTATAGCTGGTTAGTCCTTTGTATCTTACATTCATGAGAAAACTATCGCTATTGCCCAGGGTTTTGGGTATGAGGCGGAAGCATGTCTATAAAAAAATAAGTTAATTGTGAAATTTTTTTTGGAGAGAATGCCATGAACGAACACGTTTCGTTAAGTCCGGATGGTCAGGTTTTCCCTTTGCCGCAGCCGGAAGATTACCCGAAGGAATTCCAACGGGTGAAAGGTCTGGTGGACGAGGCCCGCGCAAAGGGGCGGGAAATTGTCGTGGTGATGGGGGTTGGATTCGTCGGCGCTGTGATGGCGGCGATTGTGGCGGATACTGTTGACGGTGATGGGCAGCCGTCCAAATTTGTCATCGGTATGCAGCGACCCAGCGTGCGCAGTTTTTGGAAGATCCCGGTGTTGAATCAGGGGATTTCGCCGGTCAAGGCGGAGGATCCCGAGGTCGATCCCATGATCCGGCGTTGCGTTACCGAGAAGAAGACGTTGATCGCCACATTTACCTATGATGTGTTGCAATTGGCGGATGTGGTGGTGGTGGATGTGCAATTGGATTACGCCAAAGAGGATCTCGGCAATGTCCGCACCGGCAATGTGGAGATGGAGGCGTTGGAGCAATCGCTGGAGATTATCGCTCAGCATATCGGTCCAGACACCATGGTGTTGATCGAGACCACCGTGGCGCCGGGAACCACGGAACAGGTGGCGCTTCCCATGATGCGCAAGATCTTTCGCAAGCGGGGGATCGAGAGCGATCCGTTGTTGGCCCACAGTTACGAGCGGGTGATGCCGGGTCGTGATTATGTGGCGTCCATCCGCGATTTCTGGCGGGTGTGCAGCGGTATTAACGATCAGGCCAGGGAAAGGGTGGTGAAATTTTTAAACGAAGTATTGAATACGGATAAGTTTCCGTTGACTGTGTTGGACCGGCCGATCGAGTCTGAAACCGCGAAAATTGTGGAAAACAGTTATCGCGCCGCCATCCTGGCTTTCATGGATGAGTGGAGCGTGTTCGCCGAACGGAACGGCGTTGACATTATAAAGGTGATCAAGGCCATCAAGGTGCGGCCCACCCATAGCAATATCATGTTCCCCGGACCGGGTATCGGCGGGTATTGTCTGCCCAAGGACGGGGGGCTCGGTGTGTGGGCCTACAAACATATCCTGGGATTCGAGGACGAAATCTTTACAATCACCCCGGAAGCCATCGATATCAACGACACCCGCTCGCTTCACGCCGCCCAATTGGTGCGGGACGCGCTTCGCAACATGGGGCAACCGGTGGCCAGCGCCGAGGTGTTGATTCTTGGGGCGTCGTATCGCGAGGATGTGGGGGATACCCGTTATAGCGGCTCGGAGATCATGATTCGCAAATTGGCGGAAATGGGAGCTGAGATCCGGGTCCACGATCCTTACGTTGACCAGTGGTGGGAATTCAAGAACCAGGAGGCCTATCCGCAGAACAGCCGTAAGGTGTTTTTCCGCAATCAGAAGAAATTGAAAGATATAGAGGTGAAGAAGGATCTAGAGGCCGCTCTCGAGGGTACCGATGTGGTGGTGCTGGCGGTTCGCCACGAGGCGTATATGGAGCTCGACCCGGCGGATGTCGTGAAAGCGGCGGGTCAGCCGGTGGCTGTGGTGGATTGTTTCGGCATTCTGGACGACGACAAGATTCGCCGCTATTTTGAGTTGGGCTGCGAGGTCAAGGGGCTTGGCCGCGGGCATGTGAAACGGATTAAGGAACAGGTCGGAAACGAAAAGAGGAGCTTGTGATGAAACGAAATATCGCGTTGATTGGAGCGGGAAATTGGGGAAAGAACCATTTGCGGAACCTCCTGGATATGGGAGCCCTGCATTCGGTGATGGATACCGAGAGCGCCGCTTTAGAGGCGAGAAAGAAAGACTTTCCCGATGTCCGGTACACTACCGAACTTAATGAAATACTAAATAGCGCTGAGATAAACGGCGTTGTCATCGCCGCTTCGGCTGCGATGCACAAAAAATTGGCGAAACAATGCTTGCTGGCGGGTAAGGATGTGTTGGTGGAAAAGCCGCTGGCATTGACCGTGGCGGAGGGCGAGGAACTTCTGGAAATCGCGGCCGCGGAGAAGCGGGTGTTGATGGTGGGGCATGTGCTGCAATACCATTCGGCGGTGATCAAGTTGAAGGAATTGGTGGACAGCGGCGCTTTGGGGAAGATTCGTTATATTTACTCCAACCGGCTGAATATCGGCAAATTGCGGACCGAGGAGAATGTCCTCTGGAGTTTCGCTCCCCATGATATTTCCTTGATTTTGATGTTGATGGGCGGCGAGGAGCCGGTCAAGGTCCACGCCCACGGCGGCGCTTATTTGAGTCCCGATATTTATGACACCACCCTCACGTCGTTGGAATTCAAAAGCGGCGTCAAGAGCCACATCTTCGTCTCCTGGCTCCATCCGTTCAAGGAACAGAAGTTGGTTGTGGTGGGCAGCGAGCAGATGGCGGTGTTCGACGATATCAGCAAAGAGAAATTGTTCCTGTATCCCCACAAGATCAAGTGGGAAATGGGCAAGATTCCGGTGGCGGAGAAGGCCGACTTCCAGGTGGTGGATGTGGAGTTGAAGCAGCCGCTGCGCGAGGAATTGCTTCATTTTGTCGATTGCGTCGCCACCGGAAAAAAACCCAAAACCGACGGCGAAGAAGGTCTCAAGGTGCTTCAGGTATTGGAACAGGCGGAGCAGTCGCTCAAAGGTTAAGGAGAATTCATGGATAAGAAGGAGTTTTTCGTTCACGAAAGTTCTTATGTGGACGACAATGTAGAGATCGGCGCCGGGACAAAGATCTGGCATTTTTCCCACGTTCAGTCCGGCACACGTATCGGCGAGAAATGTTCGATGGGGCAGAATGTGAATGTGGGCAACAATGTGAAGATCGGTAATAATGTCAAGGTTCAGAACAATGTGTCTATTTACGAAGGGGTGGAATTGGAGGATTACGTGTTTTGCGGACCCTCCATGGTGTTTACCAACATTCTGAATCCCCGGTCGGAATTCCCGCAGAGGGGGGCCGAGTTCTACCTAAAGACCATCGTCAAGAAGAGCGCTTCGTTGGGGGCCAATTGCACTATTGTGTGCGGCAATACCATCGGCAAATACGCCTTTGTGGCGGCCGGAGCGGTGGTGGCTGCGGATGTGCCGGATTACGCGTTGGTGGCCGGAGTGCCCGCCCGCTTGCTCAGTTGGGTATGCGCCTGTGGAACCAAACTCGATTTAACCAGGGACGAAAAAAAGGAAGATACGGCTGTTTGCACCAAATGCGGCCGTCACTATATAAAAAAAGGCATGCAGGTGACACAGAAATAGTAGATTATGAGGTATAGATGAACATTCTCGGAATTTCAGCCTTTTATCATGACAGCGCCGCTGCCCTGGTGCAGGACGGGATCATTACGGCGGCCGCCCAGGAAGAGCGTTTTACCCGTAAGAAACACGATCACAACTTCCCGGCCAACGCTGTGCGTTATTGCTTGAAAGAGGCGGGGCTCGCTCCTTCGGATATCGATCATGTGGCGTTTTACGACAAGCCCTTCATTAAATTTGAGCGCATTTTGGAGACCTACATGCAGTACGCTCCGAAGGGGATTCGCTCCTTTATCAAGGCCATGCCTTTATGGATCAAGAAGAAGTTGTGGATGAAGGCCCTTATCGAGGAAGAGCTCGATGGATTCACGGGCAAGATCCTGTTCCCGGAACACCACCAATCCCACGCCGGATCGGCGTTTTTCCCCTCTCCGTTTGCAGAGTCGGCTATTATCACCGTGGACGGGGTGGGGGAGTGGACCACCACCAGTTTGGGCCGCGGACAGGGCAATTCGGTGGAGATCTTGAAGGAGATTCACTTTCCCCATTCATTGGGCATGTTGTACTCGGCGTTCACCTATTATACCGGGTTCAAGGTCAATTCCGGCGAGTACAAGGTCATGGGGCTGGCGCCCTATGGCGAACCCAAATATGTCCAGACTATTCTGGACAATTTAATCGACCTCAAAGAGGACGGTTCGTTCAAGCTAAATATGAAGTATTTCAATTTCGCCGCCGGACTCACCATGACCAACCGTAAGTTTCATAACCTCTTCGACGGACCGCCGCGTCAACCGGAGGAACTCATGGGCCAAAAAGAGATGGATCTGGCCCGGTCGGTGCAAGAGGTGACGGAGATGGCGATGTCGCGGATGGCGCGCCATGCCCGCGATGTGACCGGTAGCCGCCATTTGTGTCTGGCCGGCGGCGTGGCCTTGAATTGTGTGGCCAACGGCAAAGTGCTGCGGGAAGGAATCTTCGACGATATCTGGATCCAGCCGGCGGCGGGCGATGCCGGCGGCGCGTTGGGCGCCGCGTTATCCGTTTGGTACAGTTATCTGGACAACAAGCGGCAGGTGAACGGCACAACCGATGCGCAGTTCGGTTCGTATTTGGGACCGGCGTTCGGCGAGGCGGAAGTTCTTGAATTTTTAAACACGTTCGACATCGAGTACACTCGCATGGAAGACGGCGATAAATACTCGACCGTGGCTCGATTGCTGGCGGATGAGAATGTTGTCGGTTGGTTCCAGGGGCGCATGGAATTCGGCCCCCGGGCATTGGGATCACGAAGCATCATCGGCGACGCCCGTTCGCCGGAAATGCAGAAGAAGATGAACCTGAAAATCAAATACCGGGAGTCGTTTAGGCCGTTCGCCCCCTCAGTGCTGGCCGAAGAGGTGTCCAACTATTTCCAGTTGGACAGACCCAGCCCTTATATGCTGCTGGTGGCGGATGTGAAGGAACATTTGCAGCGGCGGATGAGCGAGGAGGAGAGCAAGCTCTTCGGCATCGACAAGCTGAATGTGTCGCGGTCCGAGATTCCGGCCATCACCCATGTCGATTATTCGGCCCGGGTGCAAACGGCCCACAAAGAGACCAATCCCGAGTATTGGCAGTTGATTCACACCTTCAAAGAGCTCACCGGTTGCCCGGTCATTGTCAACACGTCGTTCAATGTGCGGGGCGAGCCTATTGTCTGTACGCCGATGGACGCCTACAAATGTTTCATGCGCACGGAGATGGATTATCTGGCGCTGGGGGATTTTCTTCTGGACAAGCGCAAGCAGCCGATCTTCCACGACGACATCGATTGGCAACAGGAATTCGAGTTGGATTAGGGCGCGAGGAGAAGGAAGCGAATGGACACATCAAAATTCAACGATAAAAAAGAGTGGCGCCGGTTCGCCGTTGGCCTGGCGTTGATATTAGGCGCCATTGGGACGGTGATGTATTTCAAGGGCAGTCCCAATTATATCTGGATGTTCGCGGCCCATGGAGCGCTGATGCTCTTGGGGCTGTTGATACCTGTGATGGTCAAGCCCCTGTTCATTGTGTTCTCATACCTTGGTTACGGTATGGGGTGGGTGATGACCCGGGTGATTCTTTTCATCTTGTTCTATCTGGTCCTCAGCCCCATCAGCTTGTTGGCCCGGTTGGTGGGCAAACGGTTTTTGGATTTAAAATTGGACCGGGAGTCTGAATCCTATTGGTTGGCCAAAGAGGCGCCTGCCGAGGGTGTGAAAAGTTTTGAAAATCAGTTTTGATTAATGGTTTGAAATAAAACGGAAAAGAGGTTTAGCATGTCAAAAGTATCCATCGTCAAGGAATTCTGGAATTTCCTGAAGGTGAGGAAAAAATGGTGGCTGATACCCATCGTTATGATCTTGCTGTTGTTAGGCGCGGTGATTGTATTATCCGAGGGTTCTGCCCTGGCGCCGTTCATTTATGCAATTTTTTAGGCAATTTATTAAGGAGATCTTATGAACTTTATCGATTTAGCTCTTCAGCAATCGCGAATTCGCGTGAAAATCGAGGAAAATATTAAGAAGGTTCTGGACCATGGCCGCTATATCATGGGGCCCGAGGTGAAAGAACTGGAAGCGACGTTGGCGGAATATGTCGGCGTTAAGCACGCCGTCGGTGTCGCCAGCGGAACCGACGCCTTGTTGATGGCGTTGATGGCCTATGATGTGGGCCCCGGCGACGCGGTGTTCACATCGCCCTTCACCTTCATCGCCACAGCCGAAGTGATTCAATTGTTGGGCGCGACGCCGGTGTTTGTGGATATCGATCCCGAGACCTACAACATCGATCCTGAAAAACTGGAGGAAGCTATCATGCAGATCCAGTTGGAAAGCGAATTGGAGCCCAAGGGGATCATGCCGGTGGATCTGTTCGGCCAGCCGGCGGATTATGACGAGATCGACGCGTTGGCCCAGAAGTACGAGTTGTTTGTCCTGGAGGACGCGGCCCAGAGTTTCGGCGCTTCGTACAAAGACCGCAAAGCTTGTTCACTGTCCGAAATCGCGGGAACGAGTTTCTTCCCGGCAAAACCGCTGGGAGCTTACGGCGACGGCGGTATGATCTTTACCCGGAGCGACGATTTGTTGGAAAAACTGGTATCCATCCGGGTGCACGGCCAGGGCGCCAGCAAGTATGAAAATATCCGCATCGGCGTTAACGGCCGGTTGGACACCATGCAGGCGGCGGTGTTGCTGGCCAAGATGGAGATCTTCCCCGAAGAGGTGGATTTGCGCCAGCAAGTGGCGGCCCGCTATGCGGAGCGGCTTGACGGCGTGGCAACGGTGCCGGTGGTTAAAGACTACAATGTCTCCGCCTGGGCGCAATACTCCATTCGCCACCCCAAACGGGACGATGTAATGGCGAAGCTCAAGGAGAAGGGCGTGCCCACCGCCATTTATTATCCGGTGCCTCTGCACTTGCAGAAGGCGTTCGTCAATCTGTGTTGCCGGGCCGGCGATTTCCCGGTGTCCGAAGCGGTGGCCGCCGATATCTTCGCCATCCCATTCCATCCCTATCTCACCGAAGAAGACCAGGATACCATCTGCAATGTGATCCGGGAATTCAAATAGATATTTTAAGCTATTCATAATATATGACGCCTCCGGGGGAAACCCTGGAGACGCTTTTTCAAATGCTGCCGAACCGATTCAGACTAACCTTGCTTTTGAAGGATGTACTCTTGTTCTACGGGGTGATAGCGCTGACCATTCTCTTTGTCTATTACGCCCCTTTGTTTTTGAACAAATTGTATTTCCTCGGATTGCTGGCCTGGTTCTGGAAGTCTAAAAAGAATTATTTCTTTTTCGCTTTGACGTTTGTCATCATGCAGCAACCGGGAGGTTTGTTCCAGGGAGCGCTGGCAACCGATGTTCACCGGGTTCCGCTGTACAACCTGATGAGTGGGATCTCCTTTGGTTTTTTCGACCTATTCTTCATCATCTCCCTGGCGAAGGCCTGGCTTAAAGGCCAGCATCGCCGCATTATCCTGAAACGCCCGTTGATACTTTTGGGAGTCTACCTCGGCTTCCTATTTTTGTTGTCAATGGTGGAGGGGATGAGTTTCGGCTCCATGTCCTTTTACCTGCGCAACTTCTCCACCTATACCCTGTTTGTCTCGTTCCCCTTCCTGATGAGCGACACCAAAGATCTGCACCGCTTCATGTATTTGGTGTTCCCGACAGTGTTCATCATTCTGTCGGGGCAGCTTTACTTCCTGCTTACCAGCCAATTGCTCGAGTCCTTATTCCTGGGATATTCCCGCATCGCCAGGGCCTGGGTATATAAAGAGGCGGGCAGCAATGTGTTGAGACCGGTGGCAGGCCTGTCGGGGAGTGTGTTGTTGGTATTCTTCAGTTATATATTTTCGTTACTTTTGTCATTGTGGGAACAGGTGAAAATCCGGCAGTACTATTTATTTACTGTGTCAACGGTTTCGTTCCTCATCATTTTCCTATCCGCCACCCGTTCCTGGACTGTGGTGTTTCTGGTATTGATGGGGGTTTATGTTTTCAAGGTCTCACAGAACAAGGTCCGCCTATTAAAAAAGATCGCCGCCTTTACGATCATATTTCTGGGGCTCTATTTGTTTGTGCCCAAGGTGAATCACGCGGTGCAAAACGCCCTCAACCGGATGGCGACCCTGGAAGATCTCGCTTCCGGAGATATTACCGCCGGCGGAACCCTCACCCGTATCACCAGTCGCTTGCCGCGGGTGTTGATTGGGTATAAGCAGAGCCCGGTCATAGGGCTTGGATTTACCGAGAAGTTTAGATTTTACAACGACTACCATGTTGGGAATTTTAATATGTTGATGCAGGTGGGAGTGGTGGGCTTTTTCTTTTTCTTGAACTTTTGGGCCAGCTTTTTCAGACTCATGGTACGGAACCGCAAACTCCTATCTATGCGGAACCGTTACCGGCAGCAGTTGTTGATGATGATCACCGCGTTCTTTTTGATGTTATTGTTACATTTTACCAGTTACCAATTTTTCGGCTTTATTTTGCACCGTTTCATCCTGTACTTTTTTATCGTATTCTTCTCTATCGCCGAATTGATGGTTCGCGAATCCCGCAATGAAGAACTGGAGATCCGCCGGGGTTTGCTGGATGCGGCCGATGGGCAATTACAGCCGGGAACGGCGTGATAGCGGACAGGGGATAAAGTTATGACGCGAAATTCTACCTTACAAGCAATGTTGAGTTTTTTAGTGTATCCGGTTGTTTGCGGATTTGGACTGGCTGCGACCGAGGGGCTACTTTTTGTCCTGGCCGCAGGCTTCCGTTCCCCCGATGTCCTGATGCTGGGAATCTCGTACGGGAGCTCTTTGGTAATCTTAGGGATCATCTTCCGGTTGGCCGCATTGGTGTTGCCGGCGGGCTGGCGAAGTCTGATGGTGGTCCGGCATTTGCACTATCTGGTTTTATCAGGTCTGTTCGCGGTGTACAACCTGGATCGCAGGTTGGGCGTCGATATTGTCAAGCGTCGCTTCACTGTGTTTGGGGCGCTCAAGAGCCTGATACTATTGGCGGTGATCGCCGCTTGCGTGATTGGTGTCATCATCGCCTCGAGGGGCCTGTCGCGGCGATACAAGCTGATTGTATCGGCGATTGTGATTGTTTTGTTCGCCGCAACCTGGGCGTTGGTTTCGCCGCCGGATGCGACGGATCGTCCGGGATCCCAGATTTTGTTGGTGTCTGTGGATTCTTTGCGCAGCGACCATGTGGGCTGTTACGGATACACAGGTGTCGAAACACCGAACATCGACCGGCTGGCTTCTTTAGGAACCCGCTTTGACCAGGCCTATGCCGCTGCTCCGTATACCGCCGCATCCATGGCTTCCATGTCCAGCGGTTGTTACCCGTTTCATACGGGGGTGCGGAATTTTGGCATGGTGTTGGACAAGAAAGTCAAAACCCTGGCTGAAATTTTAGGCCGCAAAGGATATGATTGTGTCACTGTCGGCGGTCCCGCCTATGAAGAGGAGGCCGGCAGTTATTCCCGCGGCTCCCGCAATATAGATATCACGTGTTTGTCGTTGCCGGAATTTGTCCATTACCAATGGTACAACCGCGCCAACAGCCGCCCCATGAAAGAGAGGACCGCGTCGGCTCTCGCCTATTTGAGACACAACCGGGGCAGTTCATACTTTTTGTGGGTTCACTATTGGGATCCTCACGCGCCCTATTTCCCGCCGGATTGTTACGTGTCCGGCCCGTCCGATTCACGGATCAATGGTTCTGTCGAGCAATTGGAACGGTTTATTAAAAAGTTGGATGTGCCGCAGGCAGAGGATCTTCAACGATTGCGGCAATTGTACGACGCGGAAATCCGCTTTGTGGACGATAACATCGGCATGTTGATGGCAATGTATCAGGCTACCTCGTCCCGTCGTCTCTTCGCCCTCACCGCCGACCACGGCGAAGCGTTGGGAGAGGAGGGGATGTTTTTGCACGCCGAGGACTTGATGGAAGCGATGGTGCGGGTGCCGTTGATCATCGGTTGCTCGTGGCTCCCCAAACCACGCCCAATGGTTAAGGGGCCGGTCTCCTCTATCGATATTATGGAAACTTTTTTGGATGGCCTGGATATCGGTAATCCAAATCTATACCGCGACGGCCGCTCGCTTCTGCCGCTCATGGTTGATGTGCAGGCTGAGGAACCGCAGAGGACCATCTATTTTGAATCCCGCGGCGCTGCGAAGGTGGGAATCCGTGAGGGGGAGGTCAAGTTGGTGGTGGATGTAAAGACCAAGAGCCGCAGGATATCGTTTTTAAAGGGACAGGCTCCCAACGATGAAGGAATCGAGGAGCGGATGATGGACAAGCTCCTGGGCGTGATGAAGCTGTCGTCGCCGGAACAATTGAAGGTCTATAAAGAGAAAGTGGACAAAAAAATGAATAAAAAGCTCAAGACTTTGGGCTATTTCAACTAGAAAGAATGATAAGCGGAGTGTGACCATGAAAGTGATTATTTTGGCCGGAGGGTATGGAACGAGGCTGGGTTCGGTGACGGACCTGATCCCCAAACCCATGATAGAAATCGGGGGCAAGCCCATTCTCTGGCATATTATGAAGATCTATTCCCATTACGGATACAAGGAATTTGTTCTGTGTCTCGGCTACAAGGGCAATGTGATCAAGGACTATTTTTATAATTTCAATAATTATGATTGTGATTTTACCATCGATACCGCCGGCAATAACATCACGTTCCACGGCAATGCCCGTGAAGATTGGAAGGTGACGCTGGCGGACACCGGCCTCGACACCCTCAAGGGCGGCCGCATCAAGCGGATCGAGAAATACCTCGACGACGATGTGAACATGCTCACCTACGGAGACGGGGTGTCCGACATCGATATCAACCGGTTGGTGGAGTTTCATAAATCCCACGGCAAGATGGTGACGGTCAGCGGCGTCAAACCGCCCTCCATGTTTGGAGAGATCCTGGAAGAGGATGGCCGGGTGATCTCGTTTGAAGAGAAACCACAAACCAGCCAGGGCCTTATCAGCGGCGGGTTTATGGTGTTCAACCGTAGGATGTTGGATTACTTGACAGCAGACGAGCGGTGCGATTTCGAATTCGGCGCTCTGGAGACATTGACCCGGGACGGCGAAGTTATGACCTACAAACACGATGGTTTTTGGGAGTGTGCCGATACGGTGCGGGACATCGAGCATTTGAACCGGATGTGGCGGGATGGACACGCGTTTTGGAAGGTGTGGGGCGGACACAAGATATGAAAAAACTACTGGAAAAAACATTTAAAAACAAGACTGTACTGGTAACCGGGCATACAGGCTTCAAGGGCTCCTGGCTATCCAAATGGCTGGCGATCCTGGGAGCGGAGGTGGTTGGATTTGCCCAGGAACCCTATACCCGCAAAGATAATTTTGTCTTGAACAGTCTGTCGGAGGATGTGGTGGATCTGCGGGGGGATATCAGGGATTATGACCGCTTGCAGGAGGTCTTCGAGTATTACAAACCGGAGATTGTGTTTCATTTGGCGGCCCAGCCGTTGGTGAGGGAAAGTTACGCCAAACCCAAACTGACCTTTGATGTGAATGTCGGCGGCACCGTCAATCTTTTGGAAGTATGTCGCCTGTCCCAGTCCGTCAAGGTGATTGTGAACATCACCAGCGACAAGTGTTACCAGAACCGCGAGTGGCTTTGGGGTTACCGCGAGAATGACGCTATGGGGGGCTTTGATCCTTATAGCGCCAGCAAGGGGTGTTCCGAATTGGTGAGCGGCGCTTTTCGCAATTCGTTTTTCCCACCGGATCAATATAAACAACACGGCAAGTCGCTCTCCACTGTCAGGGCCGGCAATGTGATCGGCGGCGGCGATTGGAGTATGGACCGGTTGATCCCCGATTGTGTCCGTTCGCTGGAGAATCATGAAGAGATTATTATTCGCAATCCATTGGCCACCCGTCCCTGGCAATTTGTATTGGAGCCGTTGGGCGGGTATTTGTCGCTGGCGGCTCATATGTGGAAGAAACCGAAGGAGTTTGCGGGGGCCTGGAATTTCGGACCCGAGCGCGACGCGGTGATTCCGGTGGGTGAGTTGGTGGATCTTCTTGTCCGTTTTTGGGGCAGCGGCAAATGGAAAATCGCCAGAGGGCATTCGGCTTTGCATGAGGCGAACTTTCTGGCGTTGGATATCAACAAGGCTCGTTACGAACTTGATTGGAAGCCCCTGTTTGATGTGAGAGAGGCGGTTGAGCAGACGGTCCGTTGGTACAAGGGATATTCCCAGGTTCCCAGTATGAAGGAGTTCTGCCGTAGCCAGATCAATGAATACATGAGCCGGATGGATTAGGACGATGAAGATACAGGAACGGACATTGGCCGGAGTGTTGGAGGTGTCGTTGCAACCGCATGGTGATGAGCGGGGCTTTTTTATGCGCACCGCGGACCTGGGCATTTTCAAACAGCATGGACTGGACCGCGATTGGGTTCAGGAGAATCACGCCCGTTCGTTGCAAAAGGGAATCGTGCGGGGACTTCACTTTCAATTTCCGCCCCATGCGGAGACAAAGTTGGTGCGCTGCGTTCGCGGCGCTGTGTTGGACGTGTTCGTGGATCTTCGCAAAGGCTCGTCCACGTTTGGAATGTGGGACTCTATCGAATTGTCCGAGGACAACAATAAAATGATTTGTATTCCCAGAGGGTTTGCCCATGGCTATTGCACATTGAGTGAGAAAAGCGATGTGTTGTACAAGGTGGATAACTGCTACGCTCCGGAAGCGGAGGGGGGAATTCTCTGGAACGACGGGGACCTGAAGATCGACTGGCCGGCGAATGAACCGGTATTGTCCCCAAAAGATCGCAATAATATGACGTTGGCGCATTTTATCGAAACATACGGCGCCCTGGAAATAGACTAGATACCGCGGAGGAGACCTGGATGAAAGTACGTTTGTTCAAACCGTCGCTCGGCACTGAAGAGCTGGAAAATATTAAAGATTCGTTCGACAAGTCCTGGATCGGACTGGGGCCGAAGGTGGGGGAATTCGAGAAAGAGTGGTGTTCGTTTGTTGGTTGCGATGCCTCGCTGGCTGTCAATTCAGCCACCGCGGCTCTGCATCTCTCCCTCATGACCTTTGGCTTCGAACCGGGCAAAAAGGTGTTGGTGCCGAATATGACATTCGCCTCCACCGCGTTCGCGCCGGTGTACAACCGGTTGGAGCCGGTGCTGGTGGATGTGGATCCCCAGACTATCTCCATAAGTATGGAGGATCTGGAGAAAAAGGTCACCCCCGATTGCGTGGCGGTGATGCCGGTTCATTTCGGCGGTCACCCGGCGCCGATGGAAGAGATCGTGGATTTCGCCGCCGCGAAACATTTGAAGGTGATCGAGGATTGCGCACACGTGGCTGGCGCCAATTATAAGGGCAAACAACTGGGAACCTGGGGCGACATCGGCTGCTTCAGTTTTGAAGAGAAGAAGGCCATGACCACCGGCGACGGCGGCATGATGTGTAGCCATGACGCCGAACTGGTTGACCGCATGCGGCCTTCCCGTTGGGTGGGGATCGATAAGGACACCTGGAAGCGCAACGCCTCTTATACTGATAAAGCCCAACTGGATAACCGCCATTGGTATTATGAAATTCACGCCCTTGGATTCAAATACAATATGAACGACTTGTGCGCGTCAATAGGCCTGGCCCAATTGAAAAAATTGGACCGTATGAACCGGCGGCGCAGTGAGATCGTGGCCCGTTATCTGGAAGGGGTTGATGGCCTCGAGCGGGTGAAGCCATTGATGCCGTATGATCCCCGCAACAATTTTTATTGGATTTTTGGGGTGCGGTGTGAAGAGCGGGAACCATTGATTCGCTTCCTCAAAGCGCGGGAAATCGCCACCGGCGTTCATTATATGCCGTTGGACCTGCATCCCTTCTTCAAGGAGTTCGGCGGTGATTGCCCCCAGTCGCATGATATCTGGGAGTCGTTCGTAACATTGCCGCTTCACGCGGACTTAACCGGCGAAGAGGTGGATTATGTGATCGAGGCGTTGAGGGATTATGAGCGGAGCCACTGATTCCCGGGGCCTGCCGCGGGTGGCGGTCCTGGTTTTGAGCTACAACGGTAAGGAATTGCTGGAAGAATCTGTCGCGTCCTATCTGGGCAATGATTACTCCAATTTTACGGTGGTGGTGGTGGACAATGGTTCCGCCGACGGCACCGCCGATTATGTCGAGAAGACATTTCCCGATGCGGATCTGCTGCGAATCGAAGGCAACCGGGGTTATTCC
>CAZBHS010000009.1:0-63699 GCA_964491915.1 uncultured Clostridia bacterium | reverse complement strand
GACGGTCACCTCGGGAAGATCCTTTGCGCTGGGGGTCAACGTCTTCCCTTGAAGAGGGCGACTCCCCCCATGGCGACGCTGTTGTCCGGCAGTTGGTCGAGGTGGCGCGAACGGATGAGACGATTGGGTTTGTCACCGGCAAGGTGTTTTATTACGATCATCCGGATGTTTTTCAGACGGTGGGCAAAGGCGAGGATCCGGTTCGTTGGAACGGAGGCAGTATCGGTCGCGGACAGAAGGATGAGGGGCAGTTTGAAGAGATTGTGGAGCGGCCCTTTGCCGATGATGTGTTCACGTTGGTGAGCCGGCCCCTCTATGAAGCGGTGGGGGGCTACGATCCGGAGTTTTTCCTGCAATGTGAAGAGTATGACTGGCAGGCCCGGGCCCGGCAGAAGGGCTTCCGTATCATGTACACCCCGTATGCGAAAATCTGGCACAAAGAGAGTATGACTATTGGTAAGACATCCCCTCTCAAGGCCTATTACGATGCCCGCAATCCCATGATCGTCATTATGAAGCACCGGTCGCCGGAGTTTTTCCGCCGCTATGTGCGCGTCCATTTTGTGCAAAGCATTTTTAAGGGGTCCTTGAGGATCGTCGCTCGCAATTTCGAAGTGAGGCGGGCCTTCAATATGTGGCGCGGCTTTTTCTCGGCGCTCCTCTGGGGCTTGAAACATAAAAAACTGGGCAAATCCCATTTTGTCTAAGAGAGATTCTATTGAGACCTTTACTGTATAAATATTATCTTCGTTTTCTGGAGGCGTGTTTCGCGTTCCGTCACTATCTGTTCGGCTTCGATCACGCCAACCGGCTGTTGCACCTCATGGACAAGAACGCGATTATCCCCATTATGAAACGTTACGGCGCCGTCATCGGCGAAGAATGCGATATCGAGACTCCGGTTCTATTTCATAATTGCCGTGATTACACCGATATCGAGGTGGGGGACTATACCCATATCGGTAAAAACGTCTTCATCGATTTGCGGGACCGGGTGATTATCGGCCGTCATGTCACTATTTCCATGGAGACCAAAATTCTCACCCACATGGATCTGGGGCATTCACGGCTCAAAAAGCTCTATCCTTCGGACTCGAAGCCGGTGAAAATCGGCGATCATTGTTACATTGGCGTAGGCAGTACTATTTTGATGGGTGTTGAATTGGGCGAAGGATGTGTCGTTGCCGCCGGCAGCGTGGTGACCCGTTCATTTCCCGCCGGCTCTATGATCGCCGGGATTCCGGCCGTAAAGAAAAAAGATATCCACTCATGATCGGTCGCAAACTATCGTTCTCCTTTATGGTGAAATTGCTGATCCAGGGCCTGGGATTCATCTCCCTGTTCTTCGTGGCCCGGTATATGGGGGCGGAAGTCTTGGGCATCATCGCCTTCGGTATGTCTTTTATCGGCATCTTCCAGAGCTTTTCCGACTTCGGCTTCGGCACCGCCCATATCAAGCGGGTGTCGGAAGGCAAAGATCTGGGCCGCTGCAATGGAACCTATTTCACGGTGCGAATCATTCTGTTGTTGGTGATGTCCGCCATTATTTTAGGAACGATTTTTTACTCCAAATATGTTCAGCAGAAGCCCTTCATCTCTCGAGAACACGAGACTGTGCTCTATCTTTTGTTGGTGTCCAATTTTATCGGCAGTGTATCCATGGCGTTCGATATCACGTTTGGAGCCAGGAAAGAGGTGGCAAAAAGCCAATTGGGCGCCCTCGCAGGCAAGATCGTGTTGGTGGCGGGCAAAGTGGCGGTGGCTCTGTCCGGTTTGGGAGTTGTGGTATTGGCCGGCGTCAATATTGTCAGTTCTTTGGTGGTGCTGGTTTTTTATATCTATTTATTCAAGGATTATCCCATCAAGGCTCCCACGCGGGAGTATTTCAAGAGTTACGCCTCATTCGCCGTACCGGTGATTTTGATTGGTTTCGTCTCCAAATTCGCCGCCAATATCGACAAGGTGATGATTCAGTTCTTCTGGTCCGCCCGCGATGTGGGCTTCTATGCCGCCGCGGTCCAGGTTTCGTTGATTGTCTCCAGCGTCGCCCAATTGAGCTCGGTGTTGGTGTTTCCCACCATCTCCCGCTTCCATGCCGATGGAGACATCGCTTCCATCCGCAACCTATCGAACCGGGCGGAACGGTATCTCTCGATGGTGGTACTGCCGGTGGCGGTTTTTTTATTGATCTTTTCCCCCCAGGTGTGCGGCTTGTTGTTGGGGGCTGAATTTGTATCCATTGCGCCGCGGATTCTGGCGATTTTCGGCTTCATCATTTATTTGAACGCCATTACCGCCAATTATATTTCCCAGATCAGCGGCACGAACCACATTCGCCTCTCGGCGGTTCTGTCGATTGTGACCTTCGGCCTTCACATTCTACTGAATGTACTATTCATCCCCCGCCAGTTTTTGGGCGTCCCTTTGCTGGGGATGGGGGCTGTGGGAGCGGCTCTGGCGACCCTTTTGGGGGCCGCTTTGTCCGCGGTTCTCTTTCGCGTGTTCGCCTACCGGATTACCGGCTCCACCACCAACCCGGTTATTTTTATCCATTGGTTGGCGGCTGTGGCGATGGGTGGCGTGATGGTCGGGCTCAACAGTCTGACGGCGCAGGTGATGTGGTATCACGCCCTTCTGTATGGAGCCGCCGGTCTGTCGGCCTACCTTGGGGTGATGACGGTTGCAGGAGAATTCGGGCGGCGGGAATTGCTGTATTTCTGGGCTATTTTGAATCCCGCCCAATTGAAAAACTACGCGGTGCACGAAATCGGCACAGGTTATCGGGAGGACCCGGAGCAAGCATGAGAAAACGGAAAATCATCAATTTTAGTTCCCGCTATTACCAAACCTATTTCCCTCCCAGGGAGTCGGAGCTCTATTACATCGGCGGCTGGAGCAGCGCTGTGGCCCGCAAGGTGACGGAGACCACCGATGAGTTTCTGGTGGAGGATTGGCGCTTCGAAAAAGAGGTGGACCGGGAGGAATCACGCATGGTGGGAAACATTCGCGGACGGCTCTTTCCGGCCCGTGAATATCCGGCGTTCGGATTGTGGTCCGAGAATCTGGTGAAAGCGGTGCGAAAAGAGGCGGAAGAGTATGATGTCCTGTTTCATTTCCATTCCCAGAAATACAGTCTCCTGGGTTATTGGCTGGGCTACCGGTTGCGCCGATTGCCGTTGGTGATTACCAATTACGGCGCCACTCCACCGCTGGAGGCCTTCCGGCAGACCAAAAAACCGAAGTTTTTATTGAACCGGTTATTCGAAAAAAGAGCGGCCAAATACTTTGATTATTTTTATATCACCGGTGATTTCGAGAAGAAGTATCTGTCCACATACATCGATCCCTCCCGCATTTCCGACAATATCGGTTTGGGACTGGATTTCGAATCTATCAAACCTATCCCCAAAGACGAGGCCCGCAAACGTCTGGGCATTGACCCGGAAAAGAAGGTGATGATTTATGTGGGGAAATTCTACGCCCTCAAAGGGGCGCAGCACATCATCGATACCTATCTCCAGTTGAAAGACCGCTACGATTTAGAGCTCATCCTTCTGGGCGGCTACCCGGACGATCCCTTCTACCAAAAGGCCAAAGAGGCGGGCGCCACGATCCGGTTTCGCTATGAAGAGGATGTGGAGGTGCCGCTCTATCTCAGCGCCGCCGATGTCTACTTGATTCTGGTGGACCCGGCTTCCAATTTTTACAAGTATGGCGGCATCGGCATCGCGCCTCTCGAGTCCATGGCGTGCGAAACCCCGGTCATCAGCTACTCGTTGGTCCATTTTCCCTCGGCGGAAGATGCCGAACTGGTGGGGGAGATTCCTTCGTCGCCGCACGATGTGGCCCGCTCAGTGGAAAAGATTTTGAACGATCCAACGCCCTATAAACAGTGCCGCCGGGTGGCGCGCAAACATTATGATTGGCCGGTGGTGGCCGACAAGCTCATCAATGTGTACCGGCGTCTGTTTCAAGACTATTATGGTTAATTCCGATAAATATTTAATTCTTAAAAACGAGGTGTCTTCGACATGAAAGCAGTGATATTGGCAGGCGGACTTGGAACACGGCTCAAGCCCTTTACCGAAGCGATCCCAAAGCCGTTGTTACCCATCGGCGAGAAAGCGGTGTTGGAAATCCAGGTGGAGCGGTTGAAAAAATTCGGATTCACCGACATTTTCCTGGCCACCAACTACAAATCAGAGTACATCGAGAGCTTCTTCGGCGACGGTTCACGGTACGGCATCAATCTAAAAGTCAGCAAGGAACGGGAACCATTGGGAACCGCCGGTCCTTTAGGGTTGCTGAAAGATCAATTGAAGGAACCTTTTTTGGTGATGAACGGCGATATTCTCTCGCTGGCGGATTTTGGAGATTTGTACCGGTTCGCGCTGGCGAAAAAAACCATCCTGACCCTGGCCATTAAAAAAGAGATCACCCCCTTCGCGTTCGGCAATATTTTTTTTGACGGAGATTTTGTGACCCAGATCCAGGAAAAACCCGACATCATCCTCTACATCCTGGCGGGCATCTATGTGTTGACACCGGAGATCTTTGATTACATCCCCGACAATCGGTACTTTGGGATGGATACCTTGATCCAGGCGTTGCTGGAGCAAAACATCCCGGTGGCCAAATACGAACTCCAGCAGTATTGGTTGGATATTGGGCGTCTCAACGATTACGAGAAGGCGCAACACATTTACAACGATCATTTCAAGGAGGCGGAATGAAACAGGTGTTGGTGACCGGCGCCGCAGGATTCATCGGTTCGACGCTGGCTGAGTTATTGGTTGAGGAGGGATTCGCGGTCCGCGCCCTGGTGCGTTACAATTCCAAAAACGATTGGGGTTGGCTGGAAAAATCTCCTCATCAGGATAGCATCGAGGTCATATCCGGCGATGTGCGGGATTTCGACGCTGTGTCGCGGGCCATGGATGGTTGCGATACAGTCTTCCATCTGGCGGCGTTGATCGGGATTCCCTACTCGTATGTGTCGCCGTTGGCTTATGTGAAGACCAATGTGGAGGGGACCTATAATGTACTGGAAGCGGCCCGGCGATTGGGTTTGGAGAATGTATTGGTCACATCGACCTCCGAGGTCTATGGCACGGCTCAATGTATTCCTATTACAGAAGAGCATCCTCTCATCGCCCAGTCTCCCTACTCCGCCACCAAAATTTCCGCCGACCAATTGGCCCTCAGTTACTATCGCTCCTTCGATCTTCCGGTGAAAGTGGCGCGCCCGTTCAACACCTACGGCCCCCGTCAATCGGCCCGGGCCATTATCCCCACCATCATGGGCCAGTTATTGGCGGGGCGGACTGTCGTCAAATTGGGAAATCTGCATCCCACCCGGGATCTGACATTTGTCAAAGATACAGCCGCGGGTTTTTTGGCTATTGCCCGGTCTCGAGAATTGCTGGGAGAGGTGACCAATATCGGTATGAATCACGAGATATCCATCGGCGATCTGGCGGTGTTGATCGCCTCCATCGTGGGGGTGAAGGCGGAGATCACAGATGACCGGGAACGGATCCGACCCCAAAAAAGCGAAGTGGAGCGTTTGGTCTGCGACAATTCCAAAATTTTGGCCAATACCAATTGGCGGCCCCAATACGATTTGAAGCGGGGGCTCACGGAGACCGTCGAATTCATGAAAGAGCATTTGTTTTTATATAAAACCGACGTTTATGTGGTGTGAGGACCGATGAGTTATCAAATCCCATTGTTCGACCTTCATATGGATGCCGCCGAAGAGGAGGCTGTTCTCGAGACGTTGCGCTCCAAATGGATCTCCATGGGCGGTCGCACGGCTCAGTTCGAAGAGACGTTCGCCGCTCATCTGGATGTTCCTTGTGTTGTGGCGTTGTCCAGTTGCACCGCAGCCTTGCATCTGGCGTTGCGGGTATTGGGCATTGGCGAAGGGGACGATGTGTTGGTGCCGTCTCTCACCTTTGTGGCCACAGTGAACGCGGTGCGGTATGTGGGGGCCAAGCCTGTATTTGTGGATATTTCCGGCCCCACTGATTTGACCATTGATACCGCCGATCTGGAACGGAAAATCACTTCGCGGGCAAAAGCCGTCATTGTGATGCATTATGGCGGATTTCCCGCTGAGATGGACAAGATCATGGCCATCGCCTCGGAGCATGGGCTCAAGGTGGTGGAAGACGCGGCTCACGCGCCGGCGACCGATTTCGGCGGCCGTGCGTTGGGAACCATCGGGCACATCGGTTGCTTCAGTTTTTTTTCCAACAAGAATATCACCTGCGCCGAAGGCGGCGCTCTGGCCACCGCCGATGAAGAATTGGCTAAAAAAGCGAGGCTTCTGCGCTGCCATGGGATGACCACCCTCTCTTATGAGCGGGCCAAAGGTCACGCCACCCGTTACGATGTGGTGGATTTAGGCTACAATTACCGGTTGGACGATATCCGCGGCTCTATGTTGCTGGTTCAAATGAAAAAACTGAAACAGGATACGCACCGACGCAGGCTTCTCTGGAAGCAGTATTGCGATGAACTTGCCACTGTGGAGGAGCTGATTCTTCCCTTCCATGATTGCCCGCACCCCTCGTCGTGCCACATTATGCCGGTGTTGGTGCGCGAAGGGGGAGAAGAGAGACGGGACCAATTGCGGGAATTTCTGGCTTCGAAAGGCATTCAAACCAGCGTTCACTATCCGGCGGCGCACAAGTTCAGTATCTATCGGCAGGAAGGGATGGCGCTTCCCCATACTGAGTTCGCCGCGGATTCCGAGGTGACGCTGCCTTTATTCTATGGTCTTTCCGATTGCCAGGTCACCACTGTGACCGATACTATTAAGGATTTTTTTTGTAACCATGTCTGAGCACAACTCCATCATCCTGGTTGGCGGTTTCAGCGAGATTATCGAATTGGCCGAAGCTTGCGGTAAAACCATTGCCGGTATTCTCGACCGCCACAGCGGCGGCGATTACCGGGGCTATCCATTATTGGGGGACGATCATGACGCGGACGCGGTATTGAAGACATTCCCCGGAGTGCCGTTGGTTGTTTCCCCCGACCTGCCGGCGATCCGCAGAAAATTAATTGATTTTTACAAAGGGTTGGGCTTTTCGTTCGCCACTCTCATTCATCCGCAGGCGAACATTTCTCCCTCCGCCGTCGTCGGCGCCGGCGTGATCGTCCAATATGGTGTCAATGTATCCGCCGCTGCGAAGATCGGGGATTTTGTCAAACTCAACACTCTATGCAATATTATGCACGACGCCGACATCGGCCCCTTCACCACCGTGGCTCCCAATGCCGTGGTCTTGGGACGGGTGAGGATCGGCTCCCATTGTTATTTGGGAGGCAATTGCACCATTTTACCCGAACGGATTGTCGCTAATGAAGCTATCGTCGGCGCAGGCGCCGTCGTAACCCATGACGTCGCTACCGGGCAGACAGTGGCCGGAGTTCCGGCGCGACCTTTGAAGACGTGAATCTCAGATGGTGAAACCAAAAGTAATCAATGTTCTGTATCATACGCCTCCCTATGATTTGTACAAAGACAACCGTCCCGAGGTGCACTGGCCAATTGCGCCGGGAGAGGGTGGATGGATCGGCATCTGGGGAACCGATTGGCCGGATATTTTAGGAAATGAACTATTAAAGGTCACGGACTCGTTTGACTATGAAGTCTGGCAACCGGATTTGCGGGCTCTGACCGAGTATTGTCACACGTTCCGTTCCGGTTTGAAGCACAGGCTGTTTCCCGCCCGGTTGGTCTCTTTCCAGCATGGGCGCAAGGTCAAGAAACAGCCCCTTTCCCAGCCGATTGTGGATGCGATTCTGCGGGAAGCCGGGCAGGGACCGGTGATTCTTCATCTCAACAGCGATCCTTTGGTTCCGTTAAACCGGCAGATCATCGAGGCGTGTTCGTCTTTGCCGATTATGATATCGTTTCACGGAGTATTTCAATCCCCCGGCGAGCAAGTCTTCCGCATGCGAAAAAACATCGGCGCGACTGTGTCTTTTTTAAAACAAGACCGGGCGCTGCGGCGTTCCATTATGCCCGCTGTCAATGCCGTCACCTTTCAAAACGATATCCAGCGGCGGTATCTGGAACGTTATTATGACGGGCATACTCAGAGGCTGACCATGGGATGCGATTTTCGTATTTGGTGTCCCGGCGACCGGATGGCCTCTAGACAGGCGTGGGATATTGGTGACTCCACGTTCGTGATGTCTATGGCGGCCCGGTTCACTCCGCTGAAACAGATTGATAAAGTGATCCAGGCTCTGGATGCCGTGGACCGGAACAAGCCGTTTGATTTTGTCTTTTTGGTGGCAGGGCATGGCGCCGAAGACTACGAGGCCTATCTCAAAGAGACCGGCCGGCGGTTGATCAATGAGAACAAGCTCCGTTTTACCGGATATTTAGATGATGGAAGCATGCTCTCTCTTTACCGGGCCAGCGATCTTTTCATCTCGGCTTCGGTGATGGAAGGCTGCTCCGTGTCCGTAATCAAAGCTCTTGCCTGTGGCGTGCCGTTATTTTCCACCGCGGTGGGAGGCACGTATGATATCATGAAAGATACGGGCGCCGGATGTTTTGTGAAGGTGAACGACTACCCCTCCTGGCAAGAAAAACTGCGGGAGATCCTCGCCTTCGGCGGCAAGACTGTTCGCCCAATGGACCGTAACGAGGCCCGCCGGTTATTTCATTGGCCCAATATCGCGAGAGAATTTGTAAACATATATCGAAGAATCTCTGAATCGGATGTAAAATTATAAAAGTAAGGAGACAGATGGCTAGCAATCAAAAACAGGAAAAACTGAAAAAAGAGTTGGATTCGTTCCAAAACATGTGGCCCGGAGGTTATTACGAAGGGGACCCGCTCAATCCATTGAGTAAATCCACCTACAATATCATCGGCTACATCAGCGTGTTGCACGCGGTGTATCTTACCTGCATCAAACCGTATGTCCGGAACGGCACTGTGGCGTTGGAGATCGGCCCCGGCAGGGGAGCCTGGACCAAAACCATGCTGCGGGCTAAAGAAATATGGTGCTTGGACGCGTTACCGGCTGAACACAATGGCTTTTGGGACTATATTGGCGCAGCGGATCATGTCAACTATTTCCAGGTGGATGATTTTAGTTGCCGCATGCTGCCCGACAACCACTTCGACTATTTGTTCACGTTTGGAACCATGTGCCACATATCTTTCGACGGTATCACCGAATACATGAAAAATATCCATCCGAAGCTCAAGTCCGGCGCCCACTGCTTCGTGATGGTGGCGGATTATGAAAAGTTTAACGCAGCCATCGATAACAAAGATAATTTGAATATTATCAATGTGCTGAAGCCTAAAAATAAATTCAAACGCTGGCTATGGAGTCTCCAGTGGAAAGTTACCAAAAAATATGGCGTTCCCCCAAAGTACGATCTGGAAAACGAAAATGACGAGCCCCGCCCAGGACGGTGGTATCATGCGGGAGTGGAACGGACGCGCGAGATGTTGGAAGAGATTGGGTACCGGATCCTGGATTCCGATGTGGGGGCTGTGCCAAGAGATCCCATCATTCATTTTGTAAAACCCTGAAGACCAAAGGAGGGTGTTCAATGAAACTAATAAAAAAAATCGCTAGAGCATTACTCAAACCCGGAGGGAACCCCAATTTCCTGTACAGGTTTTTTTTTTACAACACAGCGTTCAGCCATAAACGCGCCTTTATCCAGCAACACCTAAAGCTTTCGGAGGTTGTGCTGGATATCGGTTGCCGCGAATTGCCCTACACAAAGGATATGAATTGCCGGGAATTGATCGGCATTGATCTTTTGACCGAATCGGAGGGTGTGTTGGGATGGACGGACCAGATTTTGAAGGCGCTCAGCGAGCGGCAAGTATCTCTCTATTTCGCCAATGCCGAAGAGTTGCCTTTTCCCGATAATTCCATCGACCGCATCACGATGATCGAAGTGATCGAGCATATCGAAAACGACGAAAAAGCGATTTTCGAAATGAGCCGGGTATTGCGGCCCGGAGGCTCTCTCTTTTTTACCACGCCTAACCGGGACGTGGTACCGGTGAACAATCCGTACCACCTGCGCCATTATTCTCCTGGAGAATTGAAGGAATTGTTGGAGAAATATTTCCAATTCGTTAGCGTAACCACTCATTTCCCCTGGCTCCGGTTGCATGAACGTCAGTTTACCGGGAACTTCTTCTCCCGTTTCTTTTTTATCCAACTGAACAGGATCTATGAAGCCTTGATTGGGCGTTTCATCAAGAGGAAGGGATACAGTTTGTTCGTGCACTGCGGCAAAGGACCGTTGGCAGCGGAAAATACCTATCAGGATGTTCCTGTGCCGGTGGTGTGCCCTGTGTGCAAAGGCGGATTGTCTCCGGAAAATGGGAAACTGGAGTGCGCCAAATGCCGCGTCAATTACTCTTATTTCCAGGAACTGCCGGTTCTGCTCACTCATATTCCCCATCACCAGTCCAAGTAAGGGTACATCTAAACCATCGCCAGAATTGTTGATGAAATCTAAAAAAATTTTAATCGTCAATCCCATCGCGCTTTTTCCCAAGGTCATGGCCAGCCAGGACCGGTTGATCAACATGATCGAGCGTCTGGCGCAAGATCACATCGTCGATGTGGTGACCTATGTGAAGGACAATCGCCAGCTTGCGGAGTCATTGGCTAAAGTGCCGGCGCTGTGCAACCGCTTTTTTCCCATTACAACCATCAACGCGCGCCATAAAAAAGTACGTTCGCGCGTTCATGCCTTGCGTTTTTATCTGGCGAGAAAACTCAACCACACCCCTGTGCTCTATTCACATTATACCCACCGCCACTATTTCAGCACATTGGATCGCATCGTTCAACAAGGCGATTACGACATCGTGCAAATGGAATATTGGTTCGCCGCCTCTTACCTGGGACGATTGCCGGCAACATGTTTTAAGGTGATCGATACCATCGACATTATGTTCGACAAAAAACGGCAGGAATTGCGCAGGCAATACGGCGACACATTCGCTGTGGCCCAACAAAAAGAATTGGCGCGCTACAAAGAGCTGGAAATCGAAGCCCTCGGGTGTGCGGATTTGCATATCGCCATTTCCAAAGCGGATCTGCAAGTTCTGGATGAACTGCATCCCACGATCGATAAAATTCTGGTTCCCTCGGGGCAGGATGTCGAATACTTCGGCCGGCATACCGTTACATCGCACCGCCCCCACCGCATTCTTTTTTACGGCAGCATGGGGTCCGATCCCAATATCCAGGGATTTTTCCGCTTTTGGAACACGATACTACCATTGGTGCGCCGCCAATGCCCGGAGGTCGAGGTGCTGGTTCTGGGAGCCAATCCACCGGAGTCCATTCAGCGGTTACAAAATGGCGAGAACGTCATCGTGACGGGATTTGTGGAGGATGTACGTCCTTACATCGCTTCCGCCGCGGTGATGGTTCTACCGCTGGACGTCGCCGCCGGATTCCGCAGCCGCATCGTGGATGTGATGGCTATGGGGGTACCGGTTATCGGCACCCGGCACACGCTGCATTCAATCGATATGGAGAGCGGCGTTCACGGCTATATCAGTGATAGCGACGAACAATTGGCGGATCAGACAATCGCGGTCCTCAAACGACCGGAATTACGTGAACAACTATCCGATCATTGTGTGCGACTGGCATCCACCCGTTATACTATCGATGCCACGTTCGGTGCCTTATCCCGGTACTATCTCGAAAGGAACTGAATCTCATCATGAACATAGTGTTAGCCATCGACAGCCTCAGGCCAGGCGGCAAAGAACGGCAATTGACGCAATTGTTGCGGGGACTGAAACAGCGGGAGGATCTGGCGCTGGAGCTAGTGATTACCCGGCGGGAGATCGGCTACCCGGAGGTTCTGGAGTTGGGGATTCCCATCCACATCATCGAACGTGGACATAAGTGGGATGTAAGCATTTTTAAACGATTCTATTCCATTGCCCGGGAGTTCAAAGCGGATGTGATTCATACCTGGGATCCCATCACCACCATGATCGCCCTTCCGGCTTGCAAATGGCTAAGGATCCGGTTGGTGAACGAATCAATCCGTCACGCCTTACCTATCCGGCGCTTCGGTAAATTGTGGTGGCTGGCCAAATTATTGTTCCCTTTGTCGGATATTCTGGTGGCGAATTCAATGGCGGGTTTAAAAACCTATGGGGTCATTCCGTCGCCGCGGGCGGTGTGTATTTACAATGGATATGATCCAGGCAGGGCGAACACCGGTGAATCGGCTGAGAGTGTTCGCCGCCGGCTTGGGATCGATACTTCTCTGGTGGTGGGGATGGTGGCGAATTTTGTTGACGCCAAGGACTACCGGACCTTTTTGAACGCCGCTGTCGCCATTGTGCGTGATCGGGACGATGTTTCCTTCGTGTGTGTGGGAGACGGCCCGATGTTGGCTCAACTGAAAGGATCGGTTCCCGCGGATATCGAGAACCGGATTTTCTTCGCCGGCCGTCAACAACCGGTGGAAGCGGTCATCGACGTCTTCGATATTGGCGTTCTGACCTGCAACACCCATGGCCACGCCGAAGGGCTGTCCAATGCCATCATGGAGTGTATGGGGCAAAAGAAGCCTGTAATCGCAACCGATAGCGGTGGAAACAAAGAGATTGTGGTTCATGAAAAGACCGGTTTTTTGATCCCTCCCTTCGATGCCGACGATCTCGAGGAAACACTGCGACTCTTGCTGGATAATGACGGATTGAGGTCTTCCATGGGAAAGGCGGGAAGTCTCAGAATACAAGAGGTGTTCAGCATGGAGAACCTGGTGAATGGCCATATCGAGGTCTACAAGCGGGTGACCGCATGAAACCGGAGCCTATTAGCATCGCCTTTCTTGGGGATATCGGCCTCAATGACGGATACCGCGACGATTATTCCAGGGGGGAAAAACCCTTTGCCCGGATCGCGCCGGTTTTAGCGCAGAGTGACTTTGTGGTGGGAAATTTGGAAGTGGTGTGCGCGGGGGATGAAGGTGAAAACCTAGAAAAAATTCCTCGGCTTAAAACCGACACACACACATTGCGTTATTTAAAAGATTTGTCGCTAAATTTGGTCACTATGGCGGGAAACCACGTGTATGACAACCTAAGCGATGGATTCCGGCGGACCGTAACCGGTTTGGAGGAAATGGAGATCGCCTACACCGGCGCCGCAATGGCCGGCTCTGGGCAGAGGGAATATCAAGTCGTTACGGTCGGCGGTTTCACATTGGCGTTTCTCAATTATCTCCATCCGGATACCCATCCCCGCCTGCCCTTAGATGCCCCCGTCAGTGTCAATCTTTATGACGAGGAGAGGATTTTAGAAATTATATCTGAAGCGAAACATCAGGCGGACAGGGTGTTTCTGATTCTCCATTGGGGAGTGGACAATAGTTTTTTCCCATCGACCTCCCAACGGCTGGCTGCCCGTCGATTTATCGCCGGCGGGGCCGATTGCATTATCGGACATCATTCCCATACATTGCAAGGTTACGAAAAAATAGGCGACGGATTGGTGTTCTATAGCCTCGGAAACTTTTGTTTCAGCGATTTTACAGCGGAAGGGAAACTCTACCAATGGGACCGGAAGCGCCATCTCCGTTCAGTTGTCCTTCAGATCATCGTTTCCCAGGACGAGCTTCGCTTTGAAGCGGTGCCGGTCGAAATGCGCCGGCGGGATGTGGCGCCTGGAGGCCCTGCGCATCCATTCAAGACGGTCAACCGGTGGTTGCCTGTTGTCGGCTCTCCAGCCGGATGGCGATTGTACTTGTTTTATTTATTTGGAATATACAAATTGTACTTTTTCTTTTGGGGCAATGGACGCAATCCCCTGGAGCGGTTGAGAACGATAACTATGGCCAAAGCGCTCCGCTTTTTAAAGCAGCTTGCCGGGGGATTTAAAAGGAGTGGATAATATAGTGATGGATCGTTGGTGGTTGGGACCCCGTGAATGGCCCTTGAGAGAAACATTCGCGATTGATATGGAAGTTGGAGAATACCGGTTGTGCTGCGACAGCGCTCCGGGGACGTATTATATTTCCCCGCGAAAGGAT
The DNA here is from genome assembly GCA_964491915.1 of uncultured Clostridia bacterium. GTDB lineage: Bacteria > Acidobacteriota > Aminicenantia > UBA2199 > UBA2199 > JAHELQ01. The sequence goes on along the minus strand of CAZBHS010000009.1, from coordinate 49,622 downwards.
GAAGTGTTGCTGGTGTTTGGTTATATTTTGCCCCGGTTGGAGCACAATCTCTCCTCCGAACCCGCCAGTATGTTCCGTTATGCCAAGGAGAAAGGGGAGTCCTGGGTAGAAGACTATAAAGGTATTTTTACTGTGATTATTATTCGCGGTACAGCCATCGATATTTATACCGACCGCTTTGGCCTGTCCACGTTCTTTTATTCACAAAGCGGCGACTCCTTGATTGCCGCCAGTACTATTTCTCTGGTGAAGTCTTGTGTGGATCCGGCGATTGATATTGCGAACGTCTACGAATATATGTTGTTGAATTATTTTGTCCAGGGCCGTACCATATACCGCAAAATTGATTTTGCCGGCGGCGGTTCCCATTTCAAGGTACGAAGCGGAGTGTTCGAGACGGCCCGGTGGTTCCACCTGGAGTTTTTTCTCGATCGTCAGGCGACTCCAGAGCCCAGGCGTCGCGTGTTCGGTCGCGCCGCGGAATTGTGGCTCCGTCTTTTGAGGCAATACAGCGAACGGTTCGCGTCCAGAGGAATTTCGCAAACTCTGACGGCGGGCCTCGATTCCCGTATGATTCTGGCAGGATTGCGGGCGTTGGGTCTGAGTCCCGACACATTCACGTTTGGCCTCGATAAGTCGATGGATGTGAAGACAGCCCAACGTATCGCAGCGGAGTTGGGGCTGAACCACCGGCATTATTATCCCGAGAAAGAATTTTTCGCGGAATTTTCCGGCATAGCTACCGAAACAGTGGCGAGGGGACAAGGCTTGATCTCCCTGTACCGGAGCCACAGGCTGGATACCTATTTAAAGCTGCGGCAGCATTCCAGGGCGGTGTTTTTCGGTTTCGCGGGAAGCGAGGTGATTCGGGGATTGTTTCCCGACCGGTTGCTCTTGAGCGAGTTTGTCATAGACCTCTGGCTGAACCGGAATTTTGATATAAAGAGCACGATCCGCGCTTATTTCAAGACTAGCGGTTTACCAGTTCAAGATGACCTGCTGGAGATGTTGGCTGAACGTATTCGGGGCTATGATTTTTTATCGAGACCGGATCTTTATTTATTCAAGGTGATTATTCCTCTCCATTTCGGCCAGGATGTGAGACTGCTGGAATCCCTGGATATGGCGAGCTTATGTCCTTATTGGGATCCTGATTATCTGGATGTCTTGAAAGCCGCCCGTTATTTTATCAAGAATGAACGGAAACAAGATTACGCCCAATTGGGGCATTTTCGCCGTCGCAAAGGCCCGTTTTTTTCGTCGCGATTGATTTCAATGTTGGATCCGCAGGCTGCCAGGTTGGATCTGGGCAAAGGGTATTCCCCAATGGATATGTCCCGGTCCCTGCTGCTCAGCGGTATGAAATTTATGGTTTACAAGGCTGTGCACGGCAAGGAAAAAAAGATTCCCAATTTTTCTTATGGCCCATGGTTTAAAGATTTTTTATTGGAATTTTTCAAGCGGACAGATTTCTCCTATCTGGGAGCCGGTGATAATTCGCATTGGCTGGACGCGATCCGTCAGTCGCGGGCCTGGGACGAATACGGTTTCCTTACCTGGACCAAGTTGGCGAATATTGAATTGACGAGGCGATTGTAAACGTGAGACCTGAATTTTTATTGAGTATAGTCGACCGGTTGCGCGGAACCCGCGTCCGTCAATATCTTTCGTTTTACCGGCAGACAATGTCCTGGAACCAACAGCAGGTGAGAGATTTTCAACTGCGAAAATTAAAAGATTTGTTGGATTATTCGTACCGGCATGTCCCTTTTTACCGGCGGAGATTTGAAGAACACAATCTGACTCCCAGCTCGATCAAAAGTAGGGAAGATTTGCGGCTCATTCCGCCATTGACACGCCAGGATCTTCAGGAGTACGCCCTGGATTTGTTATCGGACCAAAAGGAGCAAATGATTTTCGAAACGTCGAGTTCCAGTGGGACTACCGGGATTCCGATCACCTATTGCCAGGACCTTAACGCCATCAGCGCCGGAGTAGCCGCCGGAATGCTGGGTTGGGAAATGTCCGGGTGGCAATTCGGATACCGCTCGCTTCATATATGGGGAAATCCCACCTCCGTCCGTCATTGGAACAAGTTGGGTTCCCGTATCAAACGGGTACTATACAATCAAAAAAACATCGCCGCCACAGAGTTGAATCATCCGGAAAACTTTCCGGATATTGTCCGTACGTTACGCGAGTACCAACCGGTTTCCATTGACGGTTATACTTCAGCCATCTATTCATTGGCGATGTATTGCAAACAGCATCGCATCGAAGCCCCCCGCGCCTGGCATATTTTTACAACGGCGGAAAATCTTCTTCCAGCCCACAAACAGGTAATCGAGGAGGTTTTAGGGCCGGTGAGCGACGGTTACGGGTGCGGCGAAATCAATGGTATCGCCGGTTGCCCGGTGGGCCAGAACCGCTATTATATTTTTGAACCTCATGTTGTGGTGGAGACTGCGGATGGGGCCACAAGCGACCCGTTGGATATATTGGTAACAGATCTGGATAATCGCGTCATGCCGTTGATTCGGTACCAGGTGGGTGATATGATCGACGGCATTCAAGAGGCGCGGGATGATTTACCAGTGGGGTTCCGCTTTTTCGGACGCGTGACCGGGCGCTCCACTGATGTCGTCCGCCTGGAGAATGGGAAAATCATTCAACCTCTCAATCTTCTGGGCGGGACGTTGTTTCGCCGGATCGGCGGTATTCTCAGGCACAAAGTCACCTGGAACGGCCGTTGCCTGACTTTTATTTTTGAAACAGCGGATCATTTCGATTTGCAGGAAGCTCACCGTTTGATCAGCACTGAATTGCAAGAATATGGCGCTCCTTACCGCATCGAGGTGGTAAGGCGGTTGTTGCCCGGAACCAGCGGGAAATTCCGCTATTTTGAAATTTTGGAGCCGTAGTTTCATGAAGGTATTGTTTGTTTATTCATATAAATCTCAATTTTCCACCGGCGGGATGAGTCCGTTTCTTTCAAGCCAATTTCAATCTCTGATCGCTCTGGGTTTGGCAATGGACCAATTTCCAATCAAGAAGAAGGGGATCCCCGGTTATATCGCCTCGATTCGATTATTGAAGAAGTATTTGAGAGCGCATCCCACGGATATCATTCACGCTCATTACGGCCTCTGCGGTATTGTGGCGTCTCTGGCGGCGCGTCGAGAGAAAGTGGTGGTTTCGTTTATGGGAGACGACCTGGTGGGTTCGGTGGGAAAAAACGGTTCCTATACCCGGTTTGGGCATTGGCTGGCACGGTTGAATCGCGGATTTGCCCGTCGTCGCTATCATTGGAATATCACCAAGTCCGCCCGGTTGCGGGAATTGTTGATTGGTGTGAAACCGGTGAGTGTGATCCCCAACGGCGTGGACCCGGACATGTTTGCCCCCGGTTCCAGGCTCGAAGCCCGGAAGCGGTTGGGGATCGATCATTCCCATAAGTTGGTGATATTTGTGTCGCATCCGGGACGGCCTGAGAAGAATTTTGAACTGGCCCGGGCGGCGGTAAATCGTCTCGAACGGGATGATGTGGATTTGCTTCCGGTATTCGGAGTTCCTCATCATGAACTGGCGGATTACTACAACGCCGCCGACGTGTTGGTGCTTACCTCCTTTCATGAGGGTTCCCCCAATGTGGTGAAGGAGGCGATGGCGTGCAATGTACCGGTGGTGTCTGTGGATGTGGGGGATGTAGGGGACGTGGTGAGGGCGACCGGCGGTTGTTTCGTCTCTTCATATGACGTCGACGACGTGGCGGACAAACTAAAAAGAGCGTTGAGTTTTAATGGCCGTACCACCGGCCGTGAAGATATTGAGAAAAAAGGTTTGTTTTTAGAGAGTATCGCAAATCAATTACTGAATGTGTACAGAAATATAATGGAGCTGAATTAATTATGTGTGGTATTTGTGGAATTATTAATTTTTCCCGTCAACCTGTGGCGCAGCATCCGCTGCGTTGTATGATGGCGAGAATGAAGCACCGGGGCCCCAATGACGACGGCGTGTTCGTTGATGGGGCGTTCGGTTTGGGGCATGTGCGCCTCAGTATTATCGATCTTTCCAGCGCCGGCCATCAACCCATGGTGTCCGAGGACGGGCGGTTTGCGCTGGTTTACAATGGAGAGATCTACAATTACATAGAATTGCGGGAGGAACTCGAGCCATTTATTCCGTTTAGAACCCGTACCGATACTGAAGTATTGTTGAACGCCTTCAGGTATTGGGGACCGGATTGTTTGCACCGGTTTAACGGCATGTTCGCCTTCGCCATTTATGACGCGAAGGAGAAGACGGTATTCGCCGCCCGTGACCGGTTCGGAATCAAACCGTTTTACTATTATCGCGATGATGAGCATGTGCTATTCGCCTCCGATATCCCCCCAATCCTGGAGGTTTTGCCAGAAGCCCGTCAAGCGGACGAACATACTGTGTTCGAATATTTGGTCTTTAACCGGACCGACCAAACGGAGCGGACATTTTTCAAGGACATAAAAAAATTGCAACATGGTCACTGTATGACCATCGGACCCGATGGGATGTCGATTCGACGCTGGTACAATTTGAGAGAGCGTGTTCAGGAACCCTTCCGCTCCACGGAAGAGTTTCGAGCCACGTTGAGTTCCGCCATCGCGTTGCGGCTGCGAAGCGATGTGCCGGTGGGAGTTTGCTTGAGCGGCGGCCTGGATTCCTCCAGCATTGTGTCGATCCTGCTTCACGACTACCACCGGGAGGATATCAATACCTTTTCCGCGGTGTACGGCGAGGGAATCGAGGGGGACGAGTCGGAATTCATCGATGAGTATCGCGGGCGGCTGGACCATATGCACCGGGTGTATCCGTCGGCGGATACCTTTTACCATGACCTGTTCGATTACACCCGGGCGCACAGCGAGCCCACTCCCACCACCGGCCCTTACGCCCAGTTCATGGTGATGCAATTGGCGAAAGATCATGTGGCGGTCACTCTGGACGGGCAGGGGGCGGATGAGCAATTGGCGGGGTATCACTATTTTTATGGATACCATTTCAAAGATCTCTTTAAAAAATTGAAGTGGAGCAAATTATTTCGGGAAATTTGGCAATACAGCCTTCAGCACCACTCGCTTTATGGTTTGAAAACGTTTCTCTTCTTTATGCTACCGCCTGCTTTACGGACAAAATTGCGGGCCGGAGAGGGAAATTATTTGAACAAAGATTTTTACAACGCCCATGCGGCAAACAGTGTGATTTCCGGGGATTTGTACGATGCGCCGTCTTTGCAGGAGGCGTTGCTGGCCCATTTTGAGTACAAGCTCGAACATCTCTTGAAATGGGAAGACCGCAATTCTATGTACTTTTCTCTCGAGGCCAGGGTCCCGTTTTTGGATCACCGGCTTGTCCAGCGGTTACTGGCGATGCCGGGGGAGCGGCACATCAATCGAGGCGTCACCAAGGCGTTCTTGCGTGAAGCAATGGCGGGCACGCTTCCCGAAAAGATACGCAACCGTAAGGATAAGGTCGGCTTTGTCACCCCTCAGGCCGAATGGTTCCGCAGTGAACGGTTCAAGGTGTTTATCGGCAGTATGGTTTGTTCCGACTCGATTAAGCGGCGCGGCTATATCAAACCTGAGGCGGCACAGCGATTATTGGAAATGCATGATACCGGGGAGCATGATTTTTCCCGGGATATTTGGAAATTGGTCAACCTGGAATTATGGTTTCGCAATTATATCGATTAGATACGGTGATGAATAGAGACTTTACGCTGACAATGTACCGGCGCTTGCTGGAGGCCCTGCTGCAATCAGGTTATACGTTTCAGACGTTCGCCGGGTTTCTGGAAACGCCGGCTCCAAAAGCGGTGGTTCTACGGCATGATGTGGATAAACGTCCCGGGTTCGCGTTGGCGATGGCCAAACTCGAAGCGGCGCTGGGGGTGGTGGCCAGCTATTATTTCCGCGTCGTGGAAGCCAGCTACGATGAAGCGGCGATGCGGGAGATTGCCCGGCTGGGGCATGAGATCGGATACCACTATGAGGATGTGGCACTTGCTAACGGTGAAATGGATGTGGCGCTCGAGTCGTTTCCCCGTAACCTGGAACGATTTAGAAAGATATTTCCGGTGAAAACCGCGTCCATGCATGGTAGTCCGTTGTCCCGCTGGGACAATCGGTCGCTCTGGGAGTCCGGCGATTACCGAGATTTTGGCATTATCGGCGAGCCCTATTACGATATCGACTTCTCACAGGTTTTGTATCTCACCGACACCGGTCGCCGCTGGGATGGCGAGCGGATGAATGTGCGGGATAAAGCGAGCGGGCAACGGACAGTGAATGTCCGCTCCACCAAAGGGATCATCGTTCTTGCCTCGCGCGGCTCATTGCCTCCTCAAATGATGATAAACGCCCATTCGCAGCGGTGGAGCGATTCATTTTTACCCTGGATAACGGAATTGGTCCTGCAGAATATCAAAAATATCGCCAAGCGGATCGTGGCCCGGAGGCGAGCATGAGGCTTTCGGTGGTCTATGAGCTGGCGTTCGATCCATGGTTCGAATTTGTAAGTCGTCATCCCAACGGAAATATTTTCCAATCGCCCCACATGCACCGGGTTTGGCAATTCACCCGGAACAACACCCCGTTTTTGGTGGCTGCGGTAACGGTCGAAGGCGAGATTAAAGGGTTGGTTCAGGGGGTTATTCAAAAGGAATACCCTGGAGTATTGGGAATCATGACATCCCGCGCCATTGTGTGGGGCGGTCCGCTGGTGGAAGACGACGATGAACAGGTATACCGACTGCTCTTCCGGGAATATTGCCGTCTGGTGGAAAAACGCGTCATTTATTCACAATTCAGGAATCTATGGCCGCAGGACCATGTGAGGGAACTGTTGGATCGGTTGGGATTTCTATACGAAGATCACCTGGATATTCATGTGGATCTCACCAGAACCGAGGACGAACTCTGGAACGATGTCCATTCCAAACGCCGCAACGAGATTCGCCGCGCCCGGCGGGAGGGGACGGTTGTCCAGGAGTTGACCGCAAAAAAACATGTTCTTGAAGCTTACGCGATTTTAAAAGATGTCTACGGCAGAGCCCGGCTTCCGCTCCACCACGCATCTCTTTTCGAGGCCGCGTTCGATACGTTGGGGCCTGGAGGGATGGTCCGTTTTTTCGGGGCATTCTGTGACCGCAAGCTGATCGGGGCCATCGTGGTATTGTGTTTCAACGGCATTGTTTACGATTGGTACGCCGGAAGCGACAGACGTTTTTATCATAAATATCCCAATGACCTTTTACCCTGGCATGTGTTTTTGTGGGCGAAAGAGTCAGGCTACCGGCGTTTTGATTTCGGCGGAGCCGGAAAACCCGGCAAACCGTATGGAGTTCGCGATTACAAAAAAAAATTCGGGGGCCGGTTCGAAAATTTCGGTCGTTTCGAAAAGATTCATAAACCGCTATTGATGCGGGTGGGAATCCTGGGATTCACATTATGGAAGTTACTGAAAAGAATATGAACATTTTAATCGATATCGGCCATCCGGCCCATGTACATCTATTTCGCAATCTTATCGAGGCATTGCGGTCCGACGGGATCGAACCGTTGGTGACGGTCAAGGATCTCGATTCCGCCACCCAATTACTGGACAATTTTGATATCCCCTACATCAGTATCGGTAGCAAATCCGATTCGTTGCGGGGAAAAATCGCCAAACAACTACTCTTCGACAAAATACTCTACCGTTTGGTGAAACAGTATAAAATCGACCTGGCCATCGGTACGTCGATGACCATCGCCCATGTATCGAGGATCACCGGGATGCGCTCGATTGTATTTGACGATGACGACGGGGCTGTGCAGCCGTTATTTGTAAGATTCGCCCACCCGTTCGCCGATGTTCTGGTGAGCCCCGACGTTCTGGCGGCTGAACGGCGAAAACCGGGCCATGTCGTGTATCCCGGTTACCATGAATTGGCCTATCTCCATCCAAACCGCTTCACGCCGGATCCCGAAGTCCCCCAAAAGGCGGGAATCGTTCGAGGGGAGCCGTATTTTGTCATGCGGTTCAACGCGTTCAAAGCCCACCACGACAGAGGTGTGCATGGGTTGTCGCTGGAGAAAAAAATGGAGCTCATCGATCTTTTGGAGCCCCGCGGGAGGATATTCATCACCACCGAAGGGGAGATCGACCCGGGATTGAAGAAATTCCAATTGTCGGTTCCACCGGAAGAGATCCATTCGCTTCTGTATTATGCCGCGATGTTTTTAGGGGACAGTCAAACAATGACCACCGAAGCCGCGGTTTTAGGAACGCCGGCGTTGAAATGCAATAGTCTGGCGGGCCGGTTGTCGGTGGCGAATCAATTGGAGAGTGACTATAACTTGAGCTTTGCCTTCCAACCGCAAAACTATTCAAACATGGTGGAGAAGGTGAAAGAGATATTGGCAATGCCCGATGCCAAGCATGAATGGGCTGTGCGCAAACAGAGACTGCTGGATGATAAAATCGACGTCGCCGCTTTTATGTACTGGCTTGTGAAGCATTATCCCCGAAGCGTGGACGAATACCGTGATGATTCCGATTTATTCCGGCGCTTTCGTTGATGGAGGGTGAAATGAAAAAGAAAATTGTTTCGATCGTCGGCGCCAGACCGCAATTTATCAAATTGGCCCCCCTGGCCAGGGCATTGGCGGATAGAGTGGAGCATTTGATCATTCACACCGGGCAGCATTACGACGCGGCTATGTCCACAGCCTTTTTCGAAGACTTGAACATTCCCGAGCCGGATTATCATCTAGAGGTCGGCTCCGGTAGTCACGCGCTCCAAACCGGAGAAATATTGAAGGCCGCCGAGAAGGCGCTGGAGAGTATGGTTCCTGATGGAGTCGTCGTGTTTGGCGACACCAACTCCACGTTGGCCGGGGCTCTGGCGGCGGTGAAGATGGGGTTCCCCACCATTCATGTGGAGGCGGGGTTACGGAGTTTCAATCGAGATATGCCGGAAGAGATCAACCGTATGGCCACCGATCATATCAGCGATGTGCTATTCGCCCCCACCCAAACCGCCATGATAAATCTCCAGCGTGAAGGTCTGGCCCCCATATCCCATCTAACCGGAGATATCATGGCGGACGCCTTACTGGACAATATCGAGATCGCTGTGTCCAGGTCAACAGTGCTGGATACTTTGGGACTCGATGCGGGGGAATATATGTTGACCACATTGCATCGCCCATACAATGTGGATGATCCGGCAAAACTTCAACAAATTATGAATATTCTCGGGAGCCTGGGTTGCCGGGTCGTGTTTCCGGTGCATCCCCGGACATCCAAAATGATCCGGCAAAGCGATATCGTTGTGGCCGCAAATATTTTATTGTCGGCTCCCCTGGGCTATCTGGATTTTTTGCGCCTTCAGCATGGCGCCGACCGGATCATCACCGATTCCGGCGGCATCCAAAAAGAGGCCTATATTCTCAAACGGCCCTGTATCACGATGCGGCCGGAAACCGAGTGGGTGGAAACCGTGAACGCCGGGTGCAACATACTTGTTGATCCCGGCGATGGCGATGCCCTGTCTATTATTCGCTCGTTTTCGCCGAAAGGCGATTGGCCGGATATTTTCGGCAAGCGGGTAGCGCTTCGCATGGCGGAATTGTTGGACACCACGATCTAATATTGAAGAAGAAGGGATATGAGGAAACGGAACGATAGCAAACAGGAGGACCGGTATGGCTAAGAATTATCTGGAAAAAGAACGCTTTTACTGGTTGAAGGTGTTGGGCGACGGTGTGTTGCTATTGGCGTCGTTCTTATGGGCGTATTACTTCAAACGGGGACATCTCCATATTGAACGGGACTTTCAAGTATTTTTTCTGGCCTTGATTGCCATATGGTTTGTAACCACTATTTTTTCCAAGAAATTTTTGAGCATTCATGTGGAGAACTATCTTCTGCGGGTCAAACCGTTTTTAGCTTCAGGCCTCACTCTCACCGCTCTGGCATCGTTTTTTGTGTATGCCCGCGGACTCTACCATTTGTCCCGGTTGATTGTCTACGGTACTATCGCTATATTTTTGAGTCTCGAATTTTTGTATCTGGCGGTGAGAACGATTTTGTGGAAGCGGTCGGGACGCATTAAACGGGTTCCCTTTCCAGTTATTTTTTTCTTGTTGGAATTGTTGATGGTGATCTCGGTTTTTATTTCCATCCATTATTTGCACAAGGGCACAGTTCGCATGACGGACGAGTATCTGGTGATGTTGATCGGGATATTCTTCACCTGGCTGTTGATCTCCCTCTTGAATCATCAATTCATGATAACCTGGCAAAAAAATCTCATCCGTATGCTACTGCCTTTCTGGCGTTCGGAGCTGATGATCGGAGGATTGATCGCATCTTTCATCTTTATCTCGAATCTAGCGATGTTCTCCCGCTTCATCATTCTTGGGTCTCTGCTCTCCATCTCCCTGGTGGAAAACCTGGTGGTCTTGTTTTATTTTTTTTACTATAAAGTCATGGGGCCTGAAGATGAAGATATCTCGTTGTTTACCGCCAAAATAATTGAGTACCGACCCATCGAGGTGGAGAAAGAGCCTGAAAACAAAACGGATGCCGCTTATACGTTCGAAGGCAATCTGAAACCCGCGGGCTATCTCGAACACATGCTCCGGAATGTCTATCTCCACCGTTCCCGCGAATTACTGGAATTTATTCAGAGTACCATTGATCTCGAACATATCGATGTCACCCGTTCAGCGGTTGTGTTTTCCCCCTATCTAGAACAATTGGGTGTATTGCCGGATAGAGGCTTGCAGTTGTTTGTCAATCTGCACCGGCTCAATGATTTTCGCAGGATCAACCGCAACTTTATAACCGTGAACCATAAGATGGTGGAAGGCGGGGTTTTTGTGTGCCAGGCGGAAACGGTTCGGCAGCGGCTCGCCAGGATTTACCGGTTGTACCCTTTACCATTGGCCCGCGTGTTCCATTTCTTCGATTTTATCCTGAACCGGGTGATGCCGAAATTACCGTTTTTTAAACGAATTTATTTTATCCTGTCCCAGGGACGCAGCCGTGTCATATCGTTTACCGAAGTTCTGGGCCGGCTTTTTTATTGCGGATTCAAAGCCATCTCCTGGAAGGAGATCGACGGTTACATCTACTTTGTCATGCGCAAAGACAAAGAACCGTCCACTGACTCCACCCCTTCGTACGGACCGTTGTTCCGGCAGCGGAGAGTCGGGAAAGACGGCAAGATCATCTATATTTACAAATTCCGTACCATGCATCCGTATGCCGAATACATCCAGGATTATGTGCACCGGCAGAATCAATTGGCCGACAGCGGCAAAATCAGGAACGATTTCCGGGTGACCTATTGGGGGCGATTTCTCCGGGGATTCCTGATGGACGAGTTGCCCATGATTCTCAATTGGCTAAAACGCGACATCAAATTGGTGGGGGTGAGGCCATTGAGTGAAGCTTTCTTTTCCACATACCCGCAAGATTTCCAGACGATGAGGAACCGGTTCAAACCGGGGTTGATTCCCCCTTATTACGCTGATATGCCGACATCCATGGAGCAGGTGATCGAATCTGAAAAACGGTACCTGGGTCGGTACGAAAAGCACCCGTTCCGGACCGATATTTGTTATTTTTTCAAAGTATTGAACAACCTGATATTTCATCATGCAAAAAGCTCATAAAAAATTAGAATCTTATTTTAAAGGGAAAAAGCTCTTCGTCTTGAGTTTGAAGGCTTTCATTTTATTATCCCCTCTACCCTTCGGCGGCGTTCCCAGGGTGTTTGCTCCCATGTTTTATATCTGTTTGCTGCTGCTGGGATTTTTGGGTTACCGACAGCGGTTTCATCAGCGGGAAATAGTTGGCGAACGCTTGATCTTGAGGGCCGGATTGTTGACGGGGGGATTTTTTTTGCTGCAATTGATTCCGTTGCCGCTAGTTTTATTGCGAGTGATCAGTCCCAATACGGTAGCGACTTTGACCCGGCTCAGAGAAACGGCGCCGGCGTTTCACCCTATATCGCTGGTACCGTTCCAAACGTTGGAGACGTTGATGCAATTCATGGCCATGACGTTCATATTATGGATCCTCATGCATGTGAATGTGAGACGGCGGGACATGATGGGGATTCTCTATACCATCGTCTATTCAGGTGTGTTTCAAGTTCTTTTCGGCCTGGCGAAATATTTTTCCGGCAACCGGAAATTTTTTTTGCTGTTTCATACTCAAAAACAAGATGTCTACTCCAGCTATCTCACCGGGACCATCGGTAATCCGAATCATTTCGCCTTTTATCTGGAGCTGGTGTTGCCTGTGGCTTTGGCCGTCTTGTTCATTCAGGTGGATGCGTTGAAACGGTTTCCCTCTTTTCAAGAGCGAATGCATCAGGCGGTGGATTTCAAGAACAAATCTTTTTTTTATCTGGGAGCCGTGTTATTGTGTGGTGTCGGGATCTTGTTGACCGGTTCGAGGGCCGGAGTCGTAACAACGGCGTTATCTCTTCTGGTCTTTGTGCAACTCTCGGTTTATTTGGCGGGAAAGCAGGATATTCGCCGCCGGTTGAAGTGGATTTTTATCTCGATTGTGTTGTTGGCCTCCATTGTGGGAATACAAAACACAATTGCTAAATTTATGACCTCTCCCCTGCACGCCGGCGGTCGGATGACTCGCTGGCCCGATTCGCTGAAGATGGCCCTCGATTATCCCATCGCCGGCACTGGATTCGGAACTTACAACTACGCTTTTTTTCTCTATGACTCCGATGGCGTCAAATGGTCCACTCACGCTCACAACGATTACCTCGAAGTGTTGACCGACGGGGGCGCCATCGGCGGGATGGTATTTCTGTTTTTTGTGTGGAGCCTGGTGAATGCCTATGTCCGGCGATGGTGGGAGAGACGGCATCCTCAAATAAAATTGATTGGAATTGGGATTCTCACGGCGTTTTTCGCCGCTCTATTCCACTCTCTATTTGATTTTTCCATGAGGATACCGGCCAATTTGTTTCTGGCTACGGTGTTGATCGGGATTGGAATCAATCTGATGGCCTACCGGCGGGACCAATCGCCGACCCTTCAACCGCCAAAACGGTCTGTCGCCGTCACATCCGTAATGGGTATCGTGGTGGTTTTCTTTTGCTTACAATTGGTGTCCCACCTCTTTTTGACGCTGGGTCAGAGGAGCCCGTCAATGGGGCGGATGTTTCTAAAATGGAGTACATTGGCAATGCCGCTGGATCCGGATGCCCATCTGGAATATGGGTATAGATTACTCCAGGACAATGAAACACAATCCGACCGGCAACTGCTTCTTAAAGGAATCGGGGCATTGGAACGGGCGGCGACGTTCAATATGTTGCATTACAACGCCCACTATTTTTTAGCCAAGGGTTTTCTATTCGCGGATCAACCTGGGGAGCCCTATTTTGACCGGGCGGTGCGGTCGTTTAAGAGAGCCGGGTATTTACGGGCCAAAAATCCTGACATCAGTCTCGATACGTTGAAAGTATATATGTCCTTGTGGAACTTATTGGGAAACCATGACCGTGAATTCGTCGGGGAGCTTTTCTCCAGCGCTTTAGGTCAGTTCGATTCCCGGCAGGTGGGCGAATTGTTGGAGTTATGGGGATTGTATATCAAGGATATCGAGTTCCTCGAACAGGGACTGAGACAACATCCTCATTTCTATCTGGAGGCGGCTCAAAAATTGACGGAACTGGAAATAGATCTGGCGCGCCGTCAATTGTTTTTAGCCCATTACGAGGCGTATTGGCTTTCCTACTCCCAACAAAAGCTCGCCGGACTGTTGTCTTTGAAAAACGCGCCTCTATCAGATTTGGAAATGTTTTTTCGAAGGTTTTCAAACTATATCGTCGGCTATCACAGATTTATCCCTGAGGCGCGGTTCGATCGCGACAATTACCTGAATTTAAAGAGACGTTTGTATCTGACGATTATTCAGGCTCTCCTATCCAGGGAAGACGGTTTCAAATATCTGGAGCGACAGGAGAAAATTGTACAGCTTGTAAGCGGATATGTGAAAGCTTTTCCATCCGAGGACCATTTACATGAATTGATGATACTATTGGAAAAACACCGTTTTTTCCTCCGGAGTGGACTGCAGGGCCGGGAAATACGGTTGTCGATATTGAACCGTATGGAAAAATACGGACAATTGATTTCCGAGGGCATCGAGCTGACGGAATCGATCTCCTTTGTAACCAGCGACCAGGAGGATTTCTACGCGGGAATTTTGCTGTTGTTGTCGGATGCCTATATGGAGTCCGGGAATTATTATGAAGCTCTCAATATGTTGGAATTGGCGCGGCCATTTGGATCTAGAAAAAATGAACTTTTTTGGCGGCTGGGTAAATTGGAACGAATCGCGAAGTACGGTAGCCTGCCGGATCCTCTGGAGGGGACGCTGCGGTTGGATCCATCGCGGGAGCGAATCGATGCTGAAAATCGCGATACCCGCATTATTCCGGTGAACGGGTTAAGAACATCCGCCCGTGTCTACCCGTTCCAAGACGGTACCATTGAAATTCACGCCGGACAGCGATTGGGGTCCAAATTGGCGGGCAAACATGTCGTGCAGGTCCTGGTGGATGGAGAATTGGCGGCCGAACAATATCTTGGAATTTGGTTGAGAGACTCCTTGATCGTCACGTTAAATCCTTCGTCTCTCGGTAACATTCTAACCGTGGAGATAAAAGTTAACTGATATCTTTTTACGGTTTATGCTATAATGATACATTGATATCCTGATTGGAGACATTAATGAATGAGGTTTATGAAATAAAAGATCCCCTTTATCCCGAAGACAATATGCTGGAGGAATACTGGCGAATCGTCAAGCGGCGTTGGCATCTAGTGGTTTTAGTATGCGTGTTTTTTCTGTCTGTGGCGATTGTGAAAGAATTCAGGAAAATTCCACAATATAGAGCGACCGGCACTCTTCTTATTGAGCGGGAATCGAGCAATCTCTTGATGTTTAACGATTCGTTTTCATTTAGCGACGGCTGGCGCAATGAATACCTGAATACCCAGGTGCGAATTCTCAGAAGTCGCCGTCTCATTCAGTCGGTGCTGGAGGATTTGAAACTCTTTTCCAGGAAAAAAACTCAGGACGGGTACAATTCCGAAAACCCACGGGTGGCTGTCAGTGATTTGGGAGTTTTTCCAATTCCCGATACCCGTTTGGTGGAAGTATCATATAATTCACCGGATCCGGAATTGGCGGCTCTGGCGGTGAACACGTTGTTCGAGCATTTTATCCGGTTTAATCTTCGTCTTAAGACCGAATCCACCAAAGAGGCTTCCGAGTTCTTGTCGAAGCAAATAAACGAATTGCGTAAAACCCTGACCCAGAAGGAACGGGAGTTGCAAGAATATGGAAAACGCAAGGAATTGTTTTATCTGTCCAGTAAAGACACCACCGTGGTGGACAAGTTCGGAGATTTGAACAAGGCGTATACCGAGGCCCAGATTCACCGCATCAATATGGAATCCATTTACCGGGAGCTAAAGGACAAAAATTTTGAAGAGTATCCTGAAGTGAGAAAGAACAACCTGGTCCAGAATTTCAAACAAGAATATACGAATCTCGAAAGTGAATATAAAAAGAAAACGCAGATCTTCAGGGAATCCTACCCGGAGATGAAACGGTTGAACACCCAATTGGAGAACCTCAAGCACAGGATCCGCCAGGAAACGGCGGATATCGGCCGCAAAGCCCTTAACGAGGCGCAGGCCAACTATCAATCGGCATTAAAAAGAGAAAAGTCTCTTCAGGAACTTTTAAACGAGCAAAAAACAGAGGTGATCAGCACCAATACCAATGCCATCTATTATAATAGTTTGAAGATTGAAGTTGAAAATATGCGGAACCTGCTGGACCATTTGGTGAAAAAGCAGAAGGAATCCCTGTTGACCTCGCGATTGGAAGGTCTACAAACAAGCAATATCAAAGTGATAGATCCGGCGGAAGTCCCTGAGAGCCCCATCGCCTCCAACACAAAAAAAATGCTGCTGATGACATTGATGATGGGACTATTTGCCGGCGGCGGCCTGGTGTTCGGTCTGGAATGGTTGGACCAGACAATCAAGGCTCCGGAAGAGGTGGAGCGTTATTTGCGGAAACCATCGCTCGGTTTTGTGCCGGCCCTGGGAACCGAGAACAATCTCCAATACCAATATTCTTATTCCGAGAGGAATCAGTCGCGTCCCATGAGGGAGTTGAAGAGTATCGAGCTGGCCAATTATGTGGACGCCGAATCCGCGATCGCCGAAAGTTATAGGACAATTCGCACGTCTATCTTATTGTCCACTCCCGAAAGTCCTCCGAAAATCATCACGGTTTCCAGTTCCGTCCCCAGAGAGGGAAAAACCTCCACTGTGGTGAATTTAGCGATTTCGTTCACAAAATTGTCCAAGAAAGTATTGATTATCGACGGCGATCTGCGGAAACCGTCGATCCACAAAATCTTCAAAATAAAAAACACCCAGGGACTCTCATCCTTTTTGGTGAGTAAAAGTAATGTGGAAGAGGTATTTTTTAAAACCGATGTGAACAACCTCTATGTGATTCCCTCGGGGCCCGTCCCTCCCAATCCTTCCGAATTGTTGGATTCGCAGCGGATGAATGTGCTCTTGAAAAAGATGAAAGAGCATTTCGATGTGATTTTTATCGATTCACCCCCCTTGATCGGTATTGTGGATCCGGTTATTATCGGCCGGCACACCGACGGCACCATCATGGTGGTGTGGGCCGGAAAGACGCAGAAAAAAGCGGTTCAAAAGGCCAAAGAGGAATTGGACCGTTACCGCGTCAGGATTCTGGGGGTTGTTCTCAATAAAGTCAACCTGAAGAAAACCAATGCGTACGGCTATTATTCTTACCACAATTATAATTACGCCTATAATTATGGAGAGCAGGATTCTCCTCCTAAGTCCAGGGCGAAGAATTTAAAGGGCGGACGGGGCCAATCTTCCGCCGCCAGTCAATCTCCGACTGCGCAAGCTTCATCTGCCGGGGCCAAAACATTTTACAAAAAAAGTTGATCTTAGTGTCACGCTGTTCCCCTCCCGGGTGGAGTGCCTGGGGGTATCGAGGTATGAACCATGAACAAGGATGAAAAAAATCCGCTCGACGATGGATATGTCGATTTGCATTGCCACCTGGTGGCCGGCGTCGATGACGGCGCCGCATCGGAACATGAAACCGGGAAAATGCTGGAAATAGCCGGAGACGACGGAATCGACACCATTGTGGCGACCCCACATGTGTTTAGCAGCCACAGTCGCGAAACGGATCCGCTTGTTTTATTCAAAAAAGTCGAAGCGCTGGCGAGCGCATATTCCGGTAAGGACTCGCCGGTTACCGTGCTTCCGGGAGCCGAAGTGTTTTTCACTTCCAATTTGTTCGAATACCTCATGGAGTACAAGCAGTATTTGACCTTGAACCGTAGCTCCTATTTTTTGCTGGAGTTTCCGTTTGATTTTATCTTCCACGGAGCCAGCGATTTTATGTACCGGGTGATGATGGAGGGATTGATTCCTGTCATCGCCCATGTGGAGCGAAACAGCGTCATTCAGAGAAACCCCCGCCTTGCGTATGAAATGGTGCAGATGGGGGCGTTGTGCCAGGTGAACGCCGCCAGTTTCACCGGCTATTTCGGCGAGGTTGCCGAAGATACCGCCCGCTTGTTGCTAAAACACAACTTAATTCAGGTCATCGCCAGCGATGCCCATTCCTCGAGCGATAGGCGCCCTGAAATCTCGTCCGTCATCCGCCAATTGCAAGCAGAGGGTTTTGAGCACGCGGTGTTACTTGCCGCGGAGGTTCCCCGCTCAATCGTGAGGGACAAGGGTATCCCCGATACAGGTATGCCTGAGGATCCGGCCCGGCATAAGAGCTTTTTTGATTTTATTCGGAAAAAGTTTAAATGAGTAAAGAGAGATTCCTCTTTTTTTTAAAGGTTTTTATCATACTGTCTCCGTTGCCGTATGGATGTGTGGCCAGGATTTGGTCTCCATTGTTTTATCTTTGCCTGCTGGTGTTCTCCGCCTTCAGTCTGAGTTTGGTCTCCCGTAAGGAAAAAATTCTTTACGGGGATTACACCAGGAAAGCGTTACTCTTTTTATTCATCTTTTTAGTGGTGCAAGTTATTCCTTTTCCACGATTTATGTTAAATGTACTGTCGTCTAAAACCGTCGAGATTCTGGATCAGATCAGCAACGCCGCGGTTTCATTTCATTCCATATCTGTGCTGCCGATGGAAACTGTTGGCTTTCTCCTGCGCCTCTTCGTTATTTTGTTCTTTTTCCGAATTCTTTTACGGGTCCAGTTCAAGTTGTGGGAGATCTACTCTGTGCTCAACGCTATTTTGGTTTCAGCTTCAATTCAAGTTGTAATCGGTCTTGCCAAATTTTTCCAGGGGAACACCCATTTTTTCGTGTTTTTTAAAAAGGCGAGCGTTGTACCCACTGATAGAGTGTTGGTGGGTACCATTGCCAATCCCAGCCATTTTTCCTTCTATCTGGAATTAGCTGTTCCTCTTGCCTGTGCGCTATTACTGATCAAGGTTTTCTCCTCCAGGTTCAAGGAGAGGGTAAAAGCTAAATTGCAAAGCACTCGGGTGCGGCGGGATGAATTTTTGTCCATTGTAATTTTTATTCTGATGGGTACGGCGGGTGTTGTGTTGAGCGGATCGCGCATCGGAATAGTCGTGCTGGTTTTATCGTTTTTCCTGATGGCCGCGGGCTTTATCTATGTCTTGAGCGCGCCGGAAATACGGAGGAATATAGGTATGATTACCGCCGGGGTGGCCCTGGCTATGATCGTCTTTGCCATGGTTCAGGCGAAGACGACATTTATCGATCCTCATACCATGATGGAAATCGGAGATGGTTACAAGGTTCAGACTCAAAAAGTTCTGGACGATTTCCCGGTATTTGGCGGTGGATTCGGAACATTTCGCTATCTATACCTTCTGTACGACACCGGAGAGGCCGGATGGTTGACCCATGGGCATAACGAATATAT
Source organism: uncultured Clostridia bacterium (assembly GCA_964491915.1). GTDB lineage: Bacteria > Acidobacteriota > Aminicenantia > UBA2199 > UBA2199 > JAHELQ01. Next base: position 30,554 of record CAZBHS010000009.1, on the reverse strand, counting down.
GGAGACGCTTGCCGAAGGAGGCATTGTAGGGGGAACGCTCTTCCTTGTCATTTTAGGTTTGATGTTCGCCTCCTTGTTCGTGATGTGGACCAGACGGAATCACCCGGAGATCCGGACTCTCACTCTGGGCATTCTGGTGGCGTTGGCTTCCGCCGCCATTCATTCGTTTCACGATTTCGCCCTCAGAATTCCCGCCAATATTTTTTTGCTGACCCTGCTGGCAGTTCTCGCTTTCAAGTTAGTGACATATAAAGACCGGATGTTATACCATGGTAATTAAACGGTTTACTAGAATAATGGTGGTCCTGGCCATCGTATATTTCCAGGCGATGTTTATGTCCCATCTTTTTTTTCACCTGGCGACCTCTTCTGATTTGGGGCTGAAACGCAAGCTTTTGAAGATGTCCCATTATTTTATGCCGTTGGACCATTACCCCTCGTATGAATACGCCTATTCCTATCTGGATAAAGGGGCGGAACTTCATGACGAAAAACTTCTGGCCCAGGGGATCGAATGGTTCAACGCCTCTCTCTTTATCAATCCATTTTATTATTACTCCCATTATTATCTGGGGAAAGCCTACTATTTTTATCATTTCCCCAGTGGAGATTTTTTCGCCGACACCTTCACCTCATTGAAAAAAGCCGCTTTAATCAACGATCATGATCCGGATATCGTTGTGGATTTATCAAAAATCGTCCTTTCTATGTGGCCGCATTTGCAGGACCGCGACCGGACGCTCTGTCTGGATCTACTGAAAAAAAACATTGGCAAGTTGAAGGACCGGGATTTCAAAAACATTATCGTGTCCTGGCATCGCTATTCAAAGGACGCGGATGTGTTGCGTATGATGTTGCAGGACAAGGCATCGTTGCACGGAAAAGCTGCCGGCGTTCTGGCGGAAGTTGGCGGGCCGCTACCTCTGCGCTGGGAATTGTTGGCCGGATATGAGCGTTATCTGTTTGAAGTGGTCAGGAACCGGATGAAAAGCCTCTCGTTCGCGGAAAATGCCTCTGAAATAGAATTTGTGAAGTTACTGGAACAATTGGAAAAAATAAAGGGGTACGGGCGGATGGTTCCCGGTAAATGGGTTCCGGGCCCGGAATTTTACGCGTTAGTATCCGATTTGATGCTGAAGCGTATCACCGCTTTTTTAGAAGGACAAAAAAAACCGCTCGGATCGCGCCCCCGTACAAAACTGTTTGGAATGGCAATGCGCTACATCAAGCGATTGGAGCACTATAAAAACCTGGAGGCGTTGCGGCGTCTTTTTACTGAATATTCATATTTCGCCCCCAACGACATCGAAGCGCTCTATATCAAGTCCTTAATGGAATATAAGCAAGGGAATTACTCGTCCTTGATTTCTAGTATCGAAGAGTTTAGAACCCGGGCCTCGTTGATCGGCAAGCAACACAAACAGGAGTATCGGGATATTCTTTTATTATTGGCGGATTCCCTGGAATCATCAAAGTTGTTGTCTGTGGCTAACCGGACGGATCGTGAGATTTTGAGGATTTTTCCCGATGAGCCCGGAATTGTGTGGCGCCTGATGAAGGTGCAACGGATTCTGGGAATCCAGGAAGAGGAAGCGATTCTCGATAAAAATCTGGTCCAGACAATAAATGATAGCCGATTCTTTTTACTTGATAACAAGCCTATTTACCGCGACGTCATGTTTTTGGATAAGCCCGAACTGTCTTTATCCAGGTCCGGCAATCGAACGCGCGGCAGTGACGGCAACGCTCTTGTCAGAGTTTTTGTCAATGAATCGATCGCGGTGGAGTTTTATTTGAAGGATATGAAAGCCCCTCTGATCTATTCTATGCCGGGAAAAGAATATTCTAGTGTGGATGTTCGTGTCGAATTCCTTGTTTTTAATGATTCCACTGTGATATAATCGAATTGTCTATATGAACGTCCAGGTTATATGAAACAAACAAACGTTATATTATTTATTATTCTCTTGGTATGGGGAGTGACAAATGCCCAGGTGGATCCATTCTACCTTCAGGCATTGGAGGCGGGCAAAAAATTAGTATTGCAGGCAGAATATGAAGAGGCGATCGAGCGCTTCGACATCGCCGCATTCGGATTGATGGAGGAGGGAGATGTCTTGAGCGAGCTTTATCTGTATACCGTCTTCTCCTATTACAAGTTAGAGCAATTCGATGATGTCCGCGAGACAATGAAGAAGCTCAAGGCATTGGCCGGCGATGTGGATTCCCGTCTTCTACCCACAGACTCCGCCATTGCCGAAGACATGAGAACGATGCTGGTGGAGTTGAATTATATCAAAAAAAACTCCGCCGCACCTAAAAAGAAGACCCCCTCGACGCCCCGGGTTGAACCTAAACCTAAACCTAAACCTAAAACTAAAACTGAAACTGAACAATTGGATGGATTTGACGATGTTCTGCGGTTGATAAAAAACAAACAACTAAAAGAAGGCGCCCGGTTGCTGAAGAAATTGAAACGAAAACACCGGAAGGATCCGCGGATTTTTCTTTTAGAAGGTCAGCTTTCATTTTATGGCGACGACTACGAGGCGTGTATCGAACGGCTGCTTTCTATTTATAGTAAAATGAACGGCCCGGACCGGGATGAGGCCTCGTATTACCTTGTGCTATCCTATTATTTCGAAAAAAATTATGGGCAGGCATTGGCGTTTTACCAAAAAATCGACAATCCTCAAACCAAGAGGCAATTGAAGCACATTTACGAAAAGATCGTGAGCGGCCGGCAAGCGGATATCGATCGGTTGGCGGCGAACTTCAGTATTGGCGAATTGGACAAATTGGTGAGCATGTTCGCTGGAGATCAGTTTTTATGCGAATCTATATTCAGGCGGGTTCTCGATGTAAAAAAAGGGAACGATGCGCTGATCGAATCGGTGATATATGGCTGTCTACGTTTTCCCCAGGCCATCAATGGAGATTTTATCGTGTTGGCCGCCACCTATCTCAATGGTCTCCCCAAAAAACAGAACGCCATTAAATTACTCAAAAAATACCTTGGCAATAGGTCGTTGGACGAAGCGGACATCGATGTGTATTATTCACTGGGAAAGTTTCTCTTTGAGAACTCCAATCCCAGAGCCGCTTTGCAAGAATTTTCAATTGTAGATAAATTACAATCCGGTTATAAAGACAGTAAAAAATACATGGATGAAATTAATCGATATTTAAAGAACCGCAAGAAATAACAGGAGCGACAGATGATGAAACGTTTTCTCACTATTTTTTCGGGGATTCTTTTGGTGGCGGCGTTGATTGGCGCCCAGGCCCCAAGCGGAAGTGTCAAAGGGCAGGTATTTCATGATGATGGATTCACTCCGTATAGCGGATGCGTGATCTTGCTTGAAAATGTGAATGAAAATCTGTCCGATATCGAATACCGTTCCGAACCTGCCGACGATAGCGGCTACTATTCTATCGTTAGTGTTCCGCCGGGGATCTATAAAGTTAAACTAGTCCGCCCCAATAAGAAAAAAGCCCGAAAAACCCTGACGATTGTTCATGTCGTTTCCGGCGAAATTGTGGATCATTCCATCTTTGACCGGTCCAAAAAAGCGTCGTTAGGCTTTCTGAAATCCCCGTGCACATTTTTGACGGTGTTGTTGACCGGCGTGTTTTTCTTCATCTAACTATCATTGGAGCATCAGGAGGCTTTTATGAAACTTAAAAATATAAAAGGCCGGTTGGTCGTAGTATCTATCCTGGTATGTTTTCTGGTATCGGCTTTTCAGATTCCCCTGGCGGCCCAGGCTCAATCAATCGGCAACCTGGTGGGATTTGTGTATAAGGCCGACGGCAAAAAGCCTTGCAAGGATTGTGTGGTTATTTTACAACCTATCACCGGTAATCAAAACGACCGTTATCAAGCGGATCCCACAAATGAAGCGGGAGATTACAGGATCAACAATATTCCCGCCGGCAATTACAAGGCCGCGATCAAATTGAGATCCGGGAAAATATATTATCCCTTGAGCGTGGTGACGGTGATTGCCGGCAAAACCAGTACCCGCTCTTTTTATTTGATGTCCAGGAATCTACTCGGGATGTTGTTCCCCTGCGGTTTGGCAGTGGCGGCGTCCGGAACGGCTGTGGTTCTCAAATTGACCAAAAAGAAGGATGAGGAAGAGGTGAGTCCCACTGTTCGCTAAGCGAACCGGCAAAATTTTACATGTTTATTACTAGAAGGTTTGTTACCCGTTTTACCTGGTTTGCCCTGGTGTTTTTTATTACGATCTCCTGTGCGCGGGGAGAGGATTTTTTTAGTCTAAAGAAACGGCTTGTGGATAGTTCCCGGTACCGGATCGGTTTTTTGTATATCAATCCTCTTCTGACATTGGAAAATGTCGGTTATACCGACAATATCTATTCGTACGACAATCTTTCGCGTCCAGATTGGACCGCCGATGTGGGAATGGATCTTAAGGTGTCGTCCATTTTGGGAGATCGTTTTATCGTTGTTTTGAGTGATAAACCTTTTTATTCGGTGTATGTTGAAAACAAGAACGAGGAGGCCTTCAACAATAATTTGAATGTGGCGTTGCACACATACCTGGGCCGGCTGAATCTCACGTTCGAAGCGGAGCGAAGTACCTACCGCCAGCGGCCGACGCGGGAGTTTGGATCCCGTGTCCGTTTCACCCGCGAAGGCGAAACCGTCTCCCTCGATTACGGCACGCACACATCCTTCTACTTGAATGTGTACGCCGGCGTTGTCCGCCACTCATTCGAAGACGACGCTTACCTGGGAAACCCGGAATACGATTTGAGCCGTTTGCTGGACCGGGAGGAACTGAACGCCGGGCTCAACCTCAATAAAATAGTGTTCTCCCGCACGAAAATGTATTTGAATTATGAATACTTTTCGTATAGCTTCACCCATTCGCCCGAAAGAAACGGCGACGGCAGCCTTGTGTCCCTCGGTTTCATGTTTCCGCAAATCGGCCTTATCACCGGGAGCCTGAGGGTGGGATACAAATTCTATTCTCCCAGAAATCCGGTATACCAGGATTATTCCACTCCATTCGGGACCGGGAAATTGTCGATTATGTTGTTCCGCCGTCTTAAACTCAAATTTAATTATTTGCTGGAGAATTTTTTTTCCTTTTACAATCCGGAGCAATATTACAATGACCGCACGGCGGGGCTTGGGGCGGAATTTTATTTCACCCGCAGCCTAAAAATTGGCTATGACTACCATGTCGGCCAAATGGTGTTTCGCAATCTAGTAGACGGGGCGGTGCGACGCACCGATAATACCCGTCGATCGACGGTGACTCTCGGTCTTCGGCTTTACAAGAATTTTGGAATCGGACTGCAATACATCCGCTTCCAGGGTGAATCGGATGAATTCGATTTTAGCCGTAGCTATGAGTTTATTGGAGGTTATATAACCCATGAATTTTAGAAGATTTTTAATAATAACCCTGGTGGGATTGGCTGCGACTTTTTGTGTCGCCCAGGAAAACCGGATATCTGATTATACAATTGGAGCCAAGGATCTGTTGTCCATCAACGTGTTCGAGGTGCCTGAGCTGAATATCACGGTCCGCGTGACTGAGAACGGAGATATCACGTTACCCCTTTTGGGGACCATCAAGGCCGGGGGATTGACCCGGTTCCAATTGGAGGAACGGATGGCGGAGCTCCTTGAAAGGAGTTACCTCAAGAACGCCCAGGTTACGGTGTTCATCAAGGAATACCAGAGTAAGAAGGTATCTGTGATTGGAGCCGTCAAAAATCCTGGAAATTATGACCTGATCGGCAAACAATCGCTCTTGCAATTGATTTCGCTGGCAGGTGGACTGACCGAATCGGCCGCCGGCCGCATCATTGTTATCCGCCAGTACAATAACGGCAAGAACGCTTCGCTGAAAATCGATTTGGATGAATTGATGGTGAATGGTAACGCGGATCTGAATATCCCGTTGAATCCCGGCGATATCGTCAATATTCCGGTGGAAAGAACCAGCGATGTGTATGTGTTCGGTCAGGTGAACAATCCCGGGTACATCAAAGTGAGAAGTAGTTCGGAGATGACGATTCTCAAAGTGATCGCCCAGGCCGGCGGATTCACGGACCGGGCCCGCCGCGGTACTGTATTGATTACCCGCAAAGAGAAGGGGAAACAGTTGAAGATAAAGGTGAACGTGAAGAAAATACTCAGGGGCAAACAACAGGATTTTGTCATTCTGGCCGATGATATCGTATTTGTTCCCGAAAGTGTTTTGTAAAGACTTATATGGATAAACTATATACCAACGGGGGGTGTAGTGTGCTTTTTTATGCTCTCGTCGAAGAATTCAAAAAATTGCTCCCGGAAGAACAACCGGTAAAAAAGGATTTTATAGAAATCGGAGATCGTATTTTTTCTTATTTGGACAAAACGTTTGAACATCTAGCCATGTGCGCCGATGGGGTATTGCGTCAAAAGATGGTGTCTGTTTACCAGAAAGATTCGATTTATTCCACGGACGGCCCTCCGGCTTTTTATGTCCGTTTGAGACCGGATGAAGACTATTATAGTAAACGGTTAACCGGATTGCCTTATCCATTGGATCCTGAAGGTTGCGATGCCGCGGGGCTCGAGGTGGGAATCAAAATCTATTTTGATGTCTGCCTCCAATTGCCGGTCATTCGCCTGGAATTCAAAGTTCAGGGGAAACGGGAATTCGCCGCTTTCAAAGAATTGTTCAAGAACTACCGGCGTCTCCTGGCCATTCTCTGCAAAAAAGGCGATTTTCAATATGATATCGATGCGCGAATGGAGAAATTGGAGAATTACCGGGGCAGTGATATTTGCAAGATTCTCGACATCTACTTTGACCAGGATGACGAGGATAGCTCGTTTACCCTGTGTTACCAGTGCCTGGAACAGGATTCCCTGGGGGACGTCATGATCGCGTTCTTTATATTGTTTTCGATATTCGATTCTTGTTACCATTATGTCAAGCCCCGGAGAAGCCTGGACCGGATTCTCGATTACTTTTACAAGTTAAACTAGAAATTATTCCAGCATTTCCTTCGCCGCCCGCAGCGTTTGTTATGCCAGTCGGCGGCGGCTTTACTTTTGCGGCAGGATCGTTTATATTATTGCATGCGCGATAATAATAATTTTAACGACGACGGAAACTGTTTTGTCTGCGGAGAAAAAAACGAACGGGGCATGCACCTGGAATTCACCTGGGATGAATCCGCCCGGGTGGCGAGCTCCGATGTCGTATTCGGGAAACATCTCCAGGGCTGGAATGGCGTGGTTCACGGCGGTCTGATATCGACTGTCCTCGACGAAGTGGTGGTCAAAGCCGCCGGACATGAAGGATACCGCTGCGTTACCGCTCAATTGAGCGTCAAATTCAAAAAACCCGCCTTCATCGAGAAACCGTATCGATTGGAAGGCCGCGTGCTGGCGGTGAACCGCAAAATCATCGACGCCGAAGGCTCTCTCGTTGCCGCCGACGGCACAATCATCGCCCAGGCGGCGGCCAAATTGTTTTTGGTGGCCAAACCGGAGTGACGTGTCCGTGCCCGGCGAAACCATCATCATCGAAGTCAGTTCTCTTCTCCGCATGAAAATGGATCTGGTGGAATATCCGGAGTTGACCTCACAGGTCCGTTGGGTGCAGAAAGGGATCGATATTCTCAAACAAAAAGCCCCGCGCATCGTGGCCTACCTGGGCAAGCAAACGGTTCTGGCCCGCTTGCCGGAATTCCACGTGGCGCTGCGAACCCACCGCAAATACAAACGCAAACGGGTGATCCGCGCCTTCAAACTCTGGATCAAAAAAGAGAAAGCCAAACGTTTGGTCCTCTCGCTTCTCGAGGCGTTGGTCATCCCACTGACTCCTTTTTTGGCCCTATTGCCGGGCCCAAACATCTTTTTCTATGTGCCGGCCCTCCTCCTCTATTTCCACTACCGCTCCTACAAAGGCCTCAAACACACCGACGTCGATAGACTTTCGCTGGAAATCCAAATTCATCGCAAATAATCGCTTTCATGACTCTTGCTTGAAAGAGAAAATGTTGTTAAAATACAACCGCCATGCGTATAATAAAACTTTTAATAATAGCGGTTATTGTATTGTTCAGTGTGATGTCCCTTCACGCTCAATTCATGAACGATTCGTTCGGCGCCGAGCCGGGAGTCGAGACCAAAGTGAAGTATGACGAGGGCGTCATCGTGTTCACCTTTACCGTGGATGAAGACTATCATATCACGGATGTCAAAAACAATTTCTTCAAAATCGAATTGCCGGAAAACGATTATGTGTCCGTTGAGCAGGTCAACTTTCCCAAGGGTGTTTCTTATAATGAAGAAATGGTGTTCAAAGGGATATTCGATGTCCCGGTCAAGATCAAGGCTAACAAAGAGATAAACGAACCGGTTAAACTGCAATTCACCGTTTCCTACCAGATGTGCCAGGAAAAGCCTCAAGAGATGTGTTATCCTCCCGAATCATTGCAGGTGGATGTCACCCTCGACAAGAGCTTCAACAGCGCCGTGGGGCGTGTTGAAGAGAGTGAAGAAACTGGCGACGAAAGCTTCTCCCAATGGGTGGAGCGGGTGGTGACCCGTGAGTTGGAGAAAGGTTCGGCGATGTTGTTCGTGTTGGTGTTTCTGGCGGGCTTTCTCACCAGTCTCACCCCTTGCGTCTATCCGGTCATCCCCATCATCATGGGCTTCATCGGAACCCGCAGCGGCAAGAGCAAACTCAAGGGATTCTACCTCTCGCTGTTTTTCGTCCTGGGATTGGCGATTGTCTACACCATCCTGGGTGTGATTGCCGCCACCACCGGTTCCATGATCGGCGTGTCGTTCCAGAACCCCATCGTGGTCGTTGTGATCGCCGCGGTTTTTATCGCCATGGGCCTCAGTCTGGCAGGGTTGTTCGACATTCCGGTTCCCTCATCCATCTCTTCCAAAGTGCAGGGGAACTACAAAAGCGTAGTCCTTGGCTCCATGGTGATCGGCGGTGTGTCCGCCATTATCGCGGCCCCTTGCGTCGGCCCGGTGTTGATTGCGCTCCTCTCCTGGATCAGCCAAACCGGCAATGTGTTCCTGGGCTTCTGGTTGACCTTCACATTTTCGTTGGGAATGGGCGTGATTTTCGTCCTGGTGGGTACGTTTACCGGAATCCTCTCCTCCATGCCCAAAGCCGGCCATTGGATGTCGGGCATCAAACACTTCTTCGCCATCGTGCTTTTAGCCGCGGGTCTCTACTTTGTCTTCACCGTTACCCCCCAATGGTTGGATCTGGCGCTGGGCGGAGTGTTCCTGGTCTCTATCAGCGTGTTCGCCGGACTTTTCAAAGGGCTGGACGAAGATGCCGATGCCAAAGAGAAATTGGTCAAAGTCCTGGTGATCTTGCTTTTGTTGGGCGGAGCGTTCGCCTTTATCAAAGGCCTCGAATTAAAATACTTCCCGGTCGCGCCATCCCTGCAGTCCACCTCTGCCGCGGTAACCGAGGGCAAACCGGTCAAAAAATCGTTGGTCCCCTGGGTGCATGATCTGCAAGAGGGAAAGGCCACCGCTAAAAAAGAAAACAAGCGAATCATGATCGACACGTATGCCGATTGGTGCGCCGCTTGCAAGGAACTTGACACCCATACTTTTTCCAAACAGGACGTGGCCGACGCCTTGAAAGATTTTGTGCCGGTGAAATTGGATTTTACCGCCAAGAACAAAGAGAATGAGGAATTGCGCAAATCATTGGGTGTCATCGGTATGCCGACGATTATATTTCTCGATGCAAACGGCGACGAACTGAATCGTTTTTCCGGGTATAAGAACAAGAAAGATTTCTTGAAATTTTTAGAAATATTAGACTAACCATTTATCGCTATAAAAAAAGCGGCCAGTTTGACCCGGCCGCTTTTTTTATATCTGCATCAAATTAACGCCTTCTTTTTTTGCCTAGCTTTTCGGCGCCAGGAACTTGTTGTAGAGCAAGAGGCAAATGATAGTGGCCACGCCAATGCCGCTGAACACCAACCACAAGGTGGTGGGCTGATTCAAGTTATCCACGAAGTGGACATACAATTTGGCGCCCATGACGCCGCCGATGGAGCTGCCGAACACTCCGTAGAGGAACAGATACCCCATGTACATCCCTTTGTTTTCCGTCGGAGCGATGAGTCCCACGTAGCTGATGAACTTCGGATGTGCGGTCATCTCGCCGATGGAGAAGAGGATGATACCGGTCATGAACACCCAGATATGGGTGGAAACCGCCAGCATGCCCATACCGACTGTGGCGATGGCGATACCGGTAATCATGGTGGGAAGAGCCTTGAGGTTCTTCACGAGGCTCGAGATCACCAACTGCAGCAAGATAATGGTGCCGGCGTTGATAACCGTTACATGCTCGACGTCGAAGAACCAGTTGATATGAATTCCCAACATTCCCAGGAATCCGTTGACAGCGGCGTTCAACGAAGCGGCGTCCACATAAGCCTGCACATACCACAACACAGAGTCGAACATCTGGAAGTACAAGACCCAGAAGCCGGAATAGAGGAAGATCATCAGCAAGAACTTGGCGTGATCCACGAATTTTAGCTCGTCGCTCTTGTCGATGATGAACAGGGAGGTGGCGGATAAGTATACCACCGAGGCGATAATCCGCGCCAGAGTCCCCAAGCCCGGGATGAACCAGATGGTGATGATGGCCGCCGGAGCCAGCAATACCGGCAAGCGGAATCCTTCCTGCTTTTCACGTCCTTCCCGCGGCCAGGAGACCGCGATGATGATCAAGGCGATGATAATCAAGGAAAAGACAAATAACAGGAAGAACGAACGGGTGTCGAGCCCTTCGCGCATTTTATCCAGGTTTTTGAGAGACAAGCCTCTTGTCTCTGGATACCGGTGCATCTCTTCCACTATGCCGCCTTTGATCTCTTCGTAGCGATCCAGGTCATACAATGTGAGCTGGTATTTATAGTTGTCCAATTGTTCGAGCTTGTAGCCTTTCTCCGGTTTATCCGCAAGCCCGCTTCCGTTCACCAGAATCACTTCCAGCTTATCGTCCGATTGCTTGATATAGCTCTTGATCTCTTCGACGGTCATGGAGGCCAATGCCGGGAATTTCGCCAATTCAGTCAACAATTCCGAAGAATACCGGTCAATGTATTCGGGCTTATAAATCGTCAAATTTATCCGGTTTACCTCTGCCTCCGCGTCCTGTTTGATGGCGAAGGATTCTTTCTTCGACATATTGCGGTTGACATCGAACACCACTGTGGTCTCGCCCTTCTGGACGCCGATCACCGGGAACTTTTCAGCCACCGGCGGCTGGCCAAGGTAAGAGAAGACGGAATACCCGAGTAGAGCCACCAGGATGATGGAGATGATAATTTTTGTCCCTTGCGACTTTTTCATCTGCCGGAACAACAACACAACCGGCGAGTAAATAATCTCGAAAGCGTTGGCCAATGTCTGCACCATATCTTTCATTGTCTCGCCCATGCTTTTGTTCTCCCGATCCTCGGCCTTTTCCTGTTTGGTGGGTTCCTTGAACAGGAATGCCGTGGGAATCAGCATCGCCGCCGTACAAATCGCCGCCGCGATAATGACATAGGAGGGATTGATGGCCTTGAGCCACGGAACCAAAAACAGCGGAAACATGAATGCCCCGAGGTTGATGGACCAATAATAAATACCGAATGCCTGCGAGCTGTTGGATTCGTCCGTCAAGCGGGCGATAACGCCGGAAATCATCGGTTTGAACAAGCCGGCTCCAAATCCCATGACCACCAACGCCACAAATACCGCGGTGTAGGAGGTCATCTGACTGGTGAGGAAGTAACCGCCGCCAAGCAACGTAAACGCCACCATCAACACCTTCCGGTATCCGAACCGGTCGGCAACGGCGCCTGAAATAATCGGCAGAAAGTAGAGTAACGGCTGGATCACACCTTTGATGACGCCGACACTCTCTTTGGGGATGTCCAATACGCTGGTGAAATATACGGAGATAAAACTCATCATTCCGTAATAGGCTCCCCGTTCAAAGAATTCGAACATCACCACCAGCCAGAATTGGAACGAAAACTTGCTGAAAAATCCTGTCTTCCGGCTATGTGTTTCATTGTCTAATTTGTTATTCATGATCACCTCTTAAAAGTAGTGCCATACGATTCACATGGTCAATGGGAATCATACCAAGTATAAAAAAAATTGTCAAAGAAAGTCCGGCGCAAATATCGGCTACCAGCCTGTCAATTTGACTTTTGGGCCGTTACTCCTTATAATAAACGGTTAACGATTGTTTATTATAAGGTACGGATTCCCATCGGAAAATGGGAGGCCGGAGGGAAAAATCGCGGTAATAAAATATGAAGAATTCAAAAACAACCATCAACACTAAAAAAATCCCCCGCCTGCCCCTGGAAGTGCAACTGGACCTTACCTACCGTTGCAATAACCAATGCCGCCATTGCTGGATATCTCTCCCTTCCAACCATGATAACAAAAAACGGGAGCTCACCCTCGAAGAGATCGAACGCATCGTCGCCGAGGCCCGTTCGCTAGGCGCCAGGCGGTGGAGTATATCCGGCGGCGAACCCATGCTGCGCCCTGATTTCAGCGACATCTTCGAACTCATGACCCATAAAGCGGTTTCATACTCCCTCAACACCAACGGCACTCTCATTACCCCTGCCATCGCCCGCCAATTAAGACGGACGGGCAGTAAAATGGTGGCCCTCTACGGAGCCACAACAGAAGTGCATGATCACATCACCCGCAATCCCGGATCTTTTGAAGCCGCCTTGCGCGGCATGCGCTATCTCAACGAAGCCGGCGCCAATTTCACAGTGCAAGTGGTGCCCCTCAAAGGAAATTTTCATCAACTCAAAGAGATGGAAGCGCTGGCCAACCAACTGAGCCCCCGCTGGCGCATCGGCGCATCCTGGTTGTATTTGGGGGCGGATGGAGATCCGGCCCGCAACCGTGAGATTTTGGCTCAACGCCTCGATCCCGCCTCGGTGGTAAAACTCGATCCATTACAACCGGATGAACACGACGCTCGCCAAAGCGGGCACACATGTTCGCCCTATCTCTTCGCGGATTGCATCGAGCAACGCCGCAACCTCCACATCGACCCCTATGGCAACGCCGGCTTCTGTGCGTTCATCACCGATCCGGCGCTCCGCTTTTCATTGCGGGAGGGGACTCTCGAGCAAGCCTGGGAGGGATTTATCCCTTCGCTCAAAGAGGCGGTGATGGCTAATGAAGAGTACGACGCCAACTGCGGCTCCTGCGAGAACCGCCTCCACTGCCGCTGGTGCCCGGTGTTCGCCCGAATGGAACATGGCCGCCACACCGCCAAAATCGACTACCTCTGCCGCGTGGCTGAGGAAAACATTCGCTATACTAACCATTATCGGGACAATCATGTCCGTTATTTCCAGATCGCCGGCATCACCATTAAAGTGGAGGCCGATGAGCCGCTGAACGACACCACCTTCTCCAAAGCCCTGCGTCCGTTTATGGTGACAGGCCCCGGAGACGACACGGTGCGCGTCCGCCACCATTTCGAAATTCCCCCCATCGATCTAAGCTCGTTGGGCCAGCCGGTCTACAGTCACATCCCCTGGGAGATCTACGACGGCGGCCAAACCTGGCAATATCTGGGCCTTCCGCCCGACGGCGACAATCAGAACCCCTTCCAGATTTCCATCTTCAACCGGGAGCATTCGGTCGCTGAAATATTCAATAGCCGCCGCGACGCCTTCATAGAGGGCGATCTTCATTCGCTGGCCAATTTTCCCTCCGATCAAGTCTGGCTGGCCCGTTTGTTGGCCCACCGCGACGCCTGCTACCTCCACGGCGCCGGCATTGCCATCGACAAGCGGGGATTTCTATTCCTGGGCCATTCGGGAGCCGGCAAATCTACCATCACCAAAATGCTGATGGACGAAGGCGTCGTGCTATGCGACGATCGCGTCATCCTGCGCCGTTGGCCCGGAGGATTCCACATCCACGGCACCTGGCACCACGGCGACATTCCCCTGGTATCACCCCTGGGCGTTCCCCTCAAAGGGATCTTTTTATTGGAGCAAGCCGATGAGAACCGCCTCGTTCCGGTGACCAAAGGGGCGGAAAAATCAGGCATCCTCGCCTCGGTGGTGATCCGGCCGCTGGTGACCCGCCAATGGTGGACTCTGGTCCTCGACCTCATTGACAAGGCGGTGGGGGAGGCGCCGGTTTATCGCTTGCGATTCGATCTCTCCGGCGCGGTGAAGCCCTTGCTGAAGGATTACTTGCTGGAGGCCGCTCGATGATTCCCCGCATCGATGTGGAACTGACCGAACGCTGCGACAACAACTGCGTGCATTGCTACATCAACCGGCCGGCCGTTGAACCGAAGACTCAATCGCGGGAATTGAACACCGCCGCCTGGAAAGAGATCCTGCATCAAGCCGCCGACCTGGGAGCCCTCACCGTCCGCTTCACCGGCGGCGAGCCATTGCTTCGCCATGATTTCAAAGACCTGTACATCTTCGCCCGCCGTCTGGGCATGAAGGTTCAGCTCTTCACCAACGGCCGCCGCATCACCCCCCAATTGGCGGCGCTTCTGGGCCACATGCCGCCGCTGGAGAAGGTGGAGATAACCCTCTACGGCACGACCCCCGAATCCTACGAGGCGGTGTCGCGGATTAAAGGCTCATTCCAGCAAGCGCTCCGGGGCATTGAATTACTAAAACAAGAACTGGTGCCGTTTATCGTGAAGGGCGTGATGCTGCCTCAAAACCGGGACGACCTGGCGCAATTGGACAATCTCTGCCGAACAGTACCCGGAATGGATCATCCCCCCGCCATCCCCATGTTCCTGGAGAAGCGGACCCGCCGCGATTGCGAAGCCTGCGACCAAATCATCGAGGAGATGCGCCCAATACCGGAACAAATTGTTGACCTCATGCTCCAACGGGTCCCCGCGGCAATCGACGAATGGCGGGAATTTGTAGACCGTCACCCGGATCCCCCCGGCCCCAAACTCTTTTTATGCGGCGCCGGAACCACCATCGCGGTGGACGCCTACGGCACGGCGCAACCGTGCCTGTCCCTTCGAACCCCGGAGCTCTGCTTCGATCTTTCCGAAGGCTCCATCGAAGAGGCTCTGCTCTCTTTTAAAAAACTCGAAACACTGGAAGCCACACATCCACTTTATCTGGAGCGCTGCAGCCGTTGCTTCCTCAAAGCCCTCTGCGAGTTATGCCCCGCCCGTTCCTGGTCGGAGCACGGCAATCTGGATCAACCGGTGGACTACCTCTGCCGCTTGACCCACGCCCAGGCAACGAAGGCCGGAATCCTAAAACTGGGCCGGAAGGCCTGGCTCAAAAATAAGGACAACCCATGACAGCAATAAACATCGACGCAATGTATATCCATTCGGAGGATGTCGTCTCCCGCGTCATCGAGGGCGAAGTGATCATCGTGCCCCTGGTGTCGGGAATCGGCGACGCCGACGACGACCTCTTCTCCCTCAACGAAACCGGGCAGGACATCTGGCAACGGTTGGACGGTAACACGACCGTCGCAGCTATCATCGCCTCCCTGGCGGAAGAATACGACGCTCCGCGGGCCACCATCGCCGCAGAAACCACCGGACTCCTAAGCGAACTTCTGGCCCGCCGCATGATTCAAGAGGTGAAGCCCTGAGGCCGCTATTCTCCAGCGACGCGTTGCTGGAACTGCTGACAACACTGCTGGAAAACGGCGCCGCTTTTCGCTTTCGCGCCACCGGCTACAGCATGACCCCCACCATCCGCGACCAAGACATCGTCGTCATCTCGCCCCTCAAACACCTACCGCCCCGCAAAGGTGAGATCGTCGCCTTCCGCCACCCCGGCAACCAGCAGTTGACGATTCACCGCTTCATAGGAAGCCGCGGCTCGCTGGCCTTGTGCCGAGGGGACAATCGCGACATAGCCGACGACCCTGTGCCGTTGGCAGAGATTATCGGCGTTATCACCGCCATCCAGCGGAACGGGAAGAGGCGCATCCGGCCCGACCGCTTCTCGCTACCAACCATCTCCCGCTGCTATTGCTTGCTGGATCTTTACCTCAAGCGTTTCCGCCGCCTTATTAAAAAAACCGTCAAGGGGGATGAATGATAAACCCCGTCACAGAGCATGTCGATCTACCGGAGTTCGCCCTCTGGCGGCGACTGCGGCAAAAACACATCCCCTCCTCCTTCGAGATCGAGCTCACCCCCCGTTGCAACAACCGATGCCGCCATTGCTACATCAACATCCCCGCCTCAGAGACACCCAAGAACGGAGAACTCCCTCGAGACCTGATCGAAAAAGTCTCGACCGAGGCTGCGTCGCTGGGCGTTGTCTGGGTCCTGCTCACCGGCGGCGAACCATTGCTGCGAACCGACTTCGAGGAGATCTATCTCTCCCTCAGAAAGAAAGGCCTACTGGTGACAGTGTTTACCAACGGCAATCTGATCTCCCCGGATCATATCAGGCTCTTCAAAAAACACCCGCCCCGGGCGCTGGAAATCACCGTGTACGGAGCCACCCAGGAGACCTACGAAGCGGTGACTCAAACCCCCGGCTCGTTCCAGACCTTCATCCGGGCAATCGAACGTCTCGAGAGCCATCACATCCCTTTTAACCTCAAAACCGTGGCCCTGCGTTCCAATATCCATGAGTTCAACGAGATCGCCGCCTTCTGCCGCAAACACTCATCCGCCCCCTTCCGCTTCGATCCCTTGCTCCACCTGCGCTACGACGGCGACCCCCAACGGAACCGCGAGATAATATCGGAACGCTTGACTCCAGAAGAGATCGCCCGCCTCGACCGCGTGGACCCCCAACGCTCAGACGAACTCGACGCCTCCTGCCACCGCTTGATTACCCCCGCGCATACCAATGAACCCCATCCCCAGCTCTTCCATTGCACCGCCGCCGCCGATCAATTTGTCCTGGGGCACGACGGCTTCCTGCGCCCGTGCTCCGCGTTGTGGCATCCGGACTTCCGCCGCGACGCCCGTTCGATCCCTTTAAAAGAGGCATTGGGACGAATGGTTCAAACCATTGCCGCCGCCAAATCAAACGACCCGTACTTCTTGAAGACCTGTGGCCAGTGCGATAAACTAAACCTCTGCCATTGGTGCCCCGGCCACGGCTATCTGGAGAACGGAAGCCTCGACAGCCACTGCGACTATTTCTGCGCCACCGCCCACAGTCGCGCTCGCCGCTTGAGTGAAGACAATGATTAAAGCGCTATTACGCCGTTTGCCCTATCTAAGCCCCGTCCGCCTGGCCCGCGTCTGGCTCAAACCGGCCATCGAAGTGACGGAAGCGGAAGCGGAGGATATGAAACACATCTACCTGGATCTAGCCCCCCACATCCCCGGCGTCTATTTCGACGACCAACCCTTCGCCACCAACTATATCGCCGTCCGCAAGCGAAAAATTCTCGGAGTGGTGCAATTGGTGCGCTACCCCCAGGGCGAAGGCCCGTTCGCAGGCTATTGGCTCATGGGCCTCTATGTCTGGCCCCGTTACCGGGGATTGGGCGTCGGCAACCTACTCAGCCGCCGGGTGATCCAACAATGCCGGGACGAAGCGGCACATGAACTTCACCTGCTGGTCTGGGAAGAAAACCGTCCGGCCATCGCCCTGTATCGCAATCTTCAATTCCACCAGACCGCACTCCCGGCCCTGGAAGATGAGCTGCGCCAAGAGCGACAACGCTTCGGCCGCCGGCGTATCGCCATGAAATTGGAGTTTTAAACACAATGGTCAGACCATCTCGAGCAAAAAATATTCTAAAAAAAATCAAAACCGCCCTACATATCAAACGGGCCTGGAGCCTGGTGTGGCGAAACGCCCCCGGCTGGACAAGCGCCAACATCGCGTTGGTGTTGGCTCAAGGCGCTATGCCGCTTCTCACTCTGCTGGTGATGAAGCAGATCGTTGACACAGTGGCCGCCGCCGTCAACTCGAGCGACCCATCCTTCCGACCGGCGCTCGTCTGGATCATCCTGGCCTTCGGCCTGGCGGCCATGACTCTTTTGCTGCGCCTGCTGTCCGAATGGGTGAGCGAGGGACAGGCATCCACTGTGAGCGATGCTGTGGCCGACGTCATCCACCGCAAATCCACCGCCGTGGACCTGGGCTATTACGAAGACCCGGCGTTTTTCAACACCCTGCAACGGGCGCAACAAGAAGCCCCCACCCGGCCGGTTCAAATTGTCGGCGGCCTGGTGGAATCCGCCCGCTCCATCATCTCCCTCTCGGGCATCGCGATTCTCCTCTTCGCCTTTGATTGGTGGGTGGGCCTTATCCTCTTCATCGCCGCCTTCCCCGCCGCCTGGGTGCGGCTGGTCTATTCCCGCAAACTCTACCGCTTCGAATCGGAACAAGTGGAACGGGAGCGGGGAGCCTGGTATTACCATTGGATCATGACCGACGCCGCCCACGCCAAAGAGGTGAGGCTCTTCGACATGGGCCTCCACTTTATGAAGCGGTTCCGCACCCTACGCACCGATCTTCGCAACGGCCGCCTGTCGCTGGCGGGCCACCGGGCGTTATCCGAATTGGCGGCACAGTCCATCGCCCTCATCGCCCTGTTCGCCGCCTTCGGCCTCATCGCCTTTCAAACCGTGAGTGGAGCCATCACTCTGGGGGCGATGGTCATGTATTTCCAGGGCTTTCAGCGGGGACTGCAATTCCTGCAAGGACTTCTCAAAGGGATGACCGCCCTCTACGAGAGCAACCTCTTCCTCACGCATTTCTACCGTTTCCTGGAGCTGGAGCCCACAGTCAAATCGCCGGAGCGTCCAGTGACTCTCCCCGGCGGCGACATCACACTCTCGGTCCGCGATGTGAGCTTCTCCTATCCGCGGATGGAGCGACCGGCGCTGCGGCAGATCGACATCGACATCGCCCCCGGCCAAATCGTCGGGCTGGTGGGCAAGAACGGCTCCGGCAAATCGACATTGGTCAAGCTCCTCTGCCGCTTCTACGACCCCGGCTCCGGCTCGATCGCCGCCAACGACATCGACCTCGGCCAACTGGATCCCGGTGATTGGCGGCGCAGAGTGGCGGTGATGTTCCAGGACTTCGTCCAATACAACCTCACAGCCGGCGACAACATCTCGCTGACAGAAGCGGAGACTCCACTCCAGCGTGAGCGCATCCTCGAAGCCGCCCGTCTAGCCGGAGCCGATTCCTTGATCAGCGCCCTCCCGCAAAACTATGACACCCTTCTGGGTTATTGGTTCAACGAAGGCCGGCAATTGAGTAGGGGAGAGTGGCAAAAACTGGCGCTGGCCCGCACCTTTTACAAAGAGGCGGATCTCGTGATACTCGACGAACCCACAGCCTCTCTCGATCCATTGGCCGAGGCCCGGCTCTTCCATCGCTTCCGCCAATGGCTGGGCAACCGCGGCGCTCTGGTTATCAGCCATCGCTTCGCCGCCATCCATATGGCCGATTACATCTATGTGCTGGACAACGGCCGCATTGTGGAGCGCGGCACCCACCGGCAATTGATGGAGCAGAACGGCTTCTACAGCGAACTCTTCCTGCGCCAAACCCAGGGGGACCAACCCCAATGACCCCCGAGCTCACCGTCCTCCTCAACGCCATTCGCCCCCACACAGCAGAAAAACCTCACCAGCCCCAAACTCCCGCGGACCTGGATTGGAGCCTGCTGCGCCGGTTAGCCGTTACCTACGAAGTATTTCCATTGGTGAACCGTTACCTCAAAACCCGGCATCCACAGGCAGACCTCCTTCCAAAAGCGGAACAAGCCGAATGGCGCAAGCAAGCGCAAGTCTACGCCATGCAATCGCTGGTGACGGCGCGGCAGTTGTTGGCGATGATCGACCTCCTGGGCCAACAGGGGATCCCCATCATCCCCTTCAAAGGACCGGTGCTGGCCCGGCAAGCATACGGCGATGTGGCCATGCGCCAATTCACGGACCTCGACTTTTTCGTGGCCCCCGAAGATTACCTCGCTGTGTATCATGTGCTGGGCGACGCCGGCTTCAAGCCGCCGGACAAAGGCATGGAGCGTATGGTCGGCCTATGGTCCAAACTGGGCCGCGATCTGGTGCTGCGCAATTCACGCGTAGTGTTGGATATCCATCCCCGCCTCATCCAGGGACCATCGTTCTTCGCCATCCCCCAGGAGATCTGGAAGCGCACGCGCCACATCCAGTTACTGGACCGCCCCGTCAACGCGTTATCCCCCGAAGACACACTGATTGTACTGGCTCTCCACAGCGCCCGCAATAACTGGACCTCCCTCAAAGCCATCACGGATATCGCCCACCTACTATCCAACCATTCTCAATGGGACGGCCCCTACATCATCCGGCGGATGAAACGCTTCGGCAGCCTAAAAATCCTGGACACCGCCCTGCGCATCGTGCGGCAATTGTTCGACGCCCCCATCCCCATCGACATCTCCTCGGCGCCAATCACCGGCGCCCTGTTCAACGCCCTGGCCCCGGATAACAAAGAAGAGGACGATCACGCCGCCATCCTCTCGATCATGCTGCGCTCCCTGGATTCGCCGCTGAAAAAACTCCGCTACCTCTGCTATTTCCTGTTTACCCCGACCAGCGAGGACCTGCGCGTGATAACACTGCCCCAGTCCCTGAACGCTGTCTATCGCCTGATTCGCCCCTTCCGGCTGGGGTGGCGGTTGCTGAAGTGCAAAAAAAGAGAATGAGCTAATTCTTCGTTTTGTACAAAAACAGGGCCGCATTCGGCTCCCGGCCGGCCCGGCGGGTTATCGCCGCTAGCGTCGCTTCATCACACCCTTTGAGTTCTAGTATTAATTGAAGCTCTGTCTCGAACTCGTTTCGCGCCCGCTTCACCAGTCGCGCGCCGCGGCACAATACCTGGATATCCTCACTCGTCAATCCCGGAATGAACAGGGCGGAGGTGGCCGCCGGATGATTAAAATCATTCAACATGTCCAGAGGATCCAAACAGTGCCACATAGCCACGAATCCCCCGTCGATCTCCTCGAACGAGGTCTCACCATCCTTCCGCGCAGTAACAAGCTGCCCCTGCTCGAACGACGATGCCACCCATCCGGCGGTTTGGGCCGCCGATTTTCCTCTGTCCATTTTGTACATGTGCCCTCATAACAATGCACTAAATAGTAGCATGACGGTTGCCAGATTCTATCTGGATCAAAGTGGTGTTATATCTCCTGACAATAGGAATAGCGGAGCGCCGGCGGATGGCGAAATGTGACAATATGTAGCGGCGTAGTTCTGCGTGATAAAAATGATGACATTTGTCCCGGAATTCACCTCAACCCTTAAGGAAAAACAAAGTGAAAATTTATATTGGTTTGGTGACAGGTTTTTGTAAATTATAAATTTGATCTATAAACGAATGAGTTCTGTTTATAAAGAGTTTCTAGCCCACGGCGTAAGATTGTCCACCGCCAAAAACACCACAGATACCAGCAAACCTTCCACCAAAATCGCCTGCACCGGGTTCAAAATATTCACCATCCCCCCCGGCATCAGCCCGTTCAGCCCCTTCCAGGCAGCCGCCACCATCGCGGTCATCATGATGGCGGACCCCTTCTTGCTCCGCTTCAACGCCAGCACCATAAAATAGATCCCCAACGGAACCATCACAGTCCCAGCCAGGCCTGAAACATGGGCGCTGTGCAATATATATCCCAGAGTGGCTTCGCAAACTCCCCACAAGGAGCCCGCAGCCAACGCGACGGTAACCGCATTCGAATGTGTCCTTTTGTTTATCATTGTTTTTTTGTCCTGTCGTCTTTCATTATAGCCTGTGGCGAACGAATCTGCAATAAAAAATTCATATCCTCCACAATTTGCCGCCGCGGCGTCGCCACATCCATCTCAGCGTAAAACTCCGCCCGGTCGATCAAATCCCCAAACACCGCCAATCCAGCCGCCGTCCAGGGCGCGATCCAGCCTCGCTCGTCACTCAATAGCATCAACGCCGGCGGAGCAATCAAGCCAATCGCCACCCGCACTATAGATACAAGTGAAAACCTCCGCTTGCGGTAGCCGTAGAGCAGAAGCTTCACTGCGCCGAACCCGGCTGCCATCACCGGCAGCGCAGCCAAAATTCCCGCCAAATAAAAACTGTTCAGTACCGTTCGCCCGCTATGATACCCCAGCCCCTCATCCGTGATCGTCACCCGGTAAATCACGTCGATGGAGATCAAACTCAACAGCCCCAACCCATTGACCGCCGCCTGAATCATCCACTCCCCGGGGAAGACAACGATGGACAGTAGACCCACACCCAAAAACAACGAGAAGAACAAAATCTCGCGGCTCAGCCACGAACGCCTCACATGAAACACAGCCCGAAACGCCCGAAACTTCCTGCCCAAATGGGCCAACGTCACCCCCATGGCCACCGCCCCCAAACCGCCGAAGAGCACAGGCTCGAGCCCCACCTCTCCCAGCGAATAGGCGAAAAACCACGCCGTCAGTATCGAAGCGATGGTGGTAAACACCAACAGCGCCCACTCGCCCCCGAGGGTAATCTTCTTGGGCGGACGACCAAGACTCGACTCGAACACCGCATCCACCGCTTCCTTGCCGGCAAGAGCCGTCGCTTCGGGAATATGACGCTCCCCCCGGAGCGCTACAAACTCGATGGCCGGTTCGAGTCTTGAAGCCGGGAACCCCGGAATCCGCAGACCGTCATCCTCCGGCCCTTCGACCCGCTCCTCGAACCGCAACGCGTCCACCGGGCACGCCGCCGTACAGGCAGGCTCGCTTCCCTCAACGATCCGCGAGTGGCAAAACGTGCACTTCTCCACCACCCCCTTCGCGGCATTGTATTTGGGCGCGTCATACGGACACGCCCATGTGCAATAGGTGCAGCCGATGCAGTTCTCTTCGATATGAAGCACAGCCCCCGTCGCCTCGTCTATCTCATAAGCCAGAGCCGGACAATTCTCCAGGCACGCCGGCTTCGCGCAATGATTGCAGGCCAGCGACAGGTGAAACAGCGGAAGCTCAGGATGACGAAGCGAATTGAAGCACAACACATCGCGCAAATTGGGACCCGGCTCGTTCCCATCCACCGGCACCTTCCCATTCTCCATGGCGCAGGCCACCACACACGCCCCGCACCCAGTGCAGCGATTCACATCCAACACGAATCCGTAGCTCATAAGCAGCTCTCCTCCAGCTTCTCCACCTCCACCATATTGTCATGAAACGCCGCCCCAAAACCCATATCCGTTTCCCGCGCCGCCGACAACAAGTTCACAGCCCCGCCGTCGCCGATCCACCAGCCATTGGTCACCACAACGCAGCCCCGCTTCAAACTCAAATCGATGCGAGCCGTCATCTCCAGCTTGCCCCGGTCATTGAACACCCGCACCCGGCAGGCCTCTTCGATGCCCCGTTCGAGCGCGTCCTCCGGCCCGATGTGAAGCCGCGGCTCCCGGCTGAATTGCCTGATCAACTGCAAATTATTAAATTGCGAATGAATGCGGTCTTTGGTGTTTGGAGTCATAAAATACAGCGGGTACCGTTTGCCGACCGATTCCTCCGGCTCCCGGAACGAGGGTAGGGGATCCAGACCCCAGCGCTCCGCCGCCTCCCGCGAATAGAGCTCGATCTTCCCGGACGGAGTGGGGAAGACGAACCGCTCGAACGCCACCTCCTCAGTCCCCGGAGCCAGAACCGGCCCCTCCGCCAACCGCTCGAGAGACAACTCTTCAAACGGCGCCAGTTTCTCTTCCAAAAAGGCCTCCACCGCAGCATCCCCCGGTTCCGGTATCACCCCCTTCAAGAGCTTCAAATCAATCCCCAATCGCCGGGCCAATTCATAATATATCTCTGTCTCGGGCCGAACCTCCCCCGGAGGCTCGATCACCTTTTGCTTCAACTGAATATAAGGATGCCAATACGCCCCGATCACATCCGTCTGCTCGAACATCGACTTGGCCGGCAGCACCAGATCCGCTTCCCGGGCCGTATCCGTCATAAACTGCTCCACCACCACCCGGAACTCCAGCCTCCTGAAGGCCTCGATAACCGCCGGAGTTTCGGGATTCTGCGGCACCGGATTGCCCCGCTCCACCCAGGCCATCTTCAGCTCCGGGTCGGTCTGGGCCATCATATCCGGTCCCAAACGGGCCATCGACACAGACATCCTCGCCACCCCATCATCTTCATCCGGCGGAAAAAACGCCAGCGGATCCTTCACAACGTCGAACACCGCGCTCTGCAAATTGGCGTAAATCCATCCAGCCCCCGGCTTGCCGATATTCCCGGTCAACGCCACAAGAGCCATAATAGCCCGCATCGTCTGCCCGCTATTGGTATAACGCTGCATCCCAAACCCGGCGCACACGCTCATGGGCTTGATCCGCCCCATCATCTCAGCCAACCGCAGAATCGCTTCCGCCGGAACATCCGTAATCGCCGACACCCTATCGGGAGAATACTCTCGAAGCATCTCTGCAAACGGCGAAAAACCCTTCACATGCCGACCGATGAAGTCTTCGTCGATCCAGCCCCGCTCAAGCAAAATTCGCGCCAACCCCAACGCCAACGCCCCGTCAGTCCCGGGCCGCGGTTGCATCAACAACTCCGCCCGCTCCGAAGACAATGTGCGACGGGGATCCACCACCACCAACCGCGCCCCACTTTCTTGAGCCCGGTCAATAGCCAACATCTGCTGCACATTCGTCTCCGCCGGATTCTTCCCCCAGAGCACAATCAATCGAGCGTTCTCCAGATCCCACGGCGCGTTGTGCTTGTTATCCCCCAACGTCAATCGCGTCGCCTCCAGACCCGCCGGCCAACACAAATCACCATACGTCCCGGTATAACCGCCAAACAACCGCCAAAAACCAGCCCCCGCTCCATTGAGCAGACCCTTCGTCCCCGACGCTTGATAATACAGCACACTCCGGGCCCCAAACTTCTCCCGGAACTCCTTCAGCCGGGAAACAATCTCATCCAGAGCTTCATCCCACGACACGCGCCCGAAGCTCCCATCGCCCCGCCGCCGCAAAGGATAGAGAATCCGCTCCGCCGAGTGAACCCTCTCCACATAACTCAAACCCTTCAAGCAAGGACCCGCCGGAGTCGCCTTGTTCAACGGAAGAACCTCAACCCTCTTGATCCGTTGACCCTCGACCTCCACCTTCAAACTACACGTACTATAACAATTCCGCGGACAAGCCGTCACAAAAGTCGCCATAACCCGATCCTACCACAGATGACGCAGTTCATCAACGATCCCCAGCAGTTCTTCTTCCAATAATAATCAAAAAACCAAAAGTTAAATCCAGTTATAGAGGATCATTGATTTTTTTTTCATAAATGATATAAAGTACTCTGGATAGGATGAAAATGTATATACTGGGTGGAGGAGATGGTGATCGACGAGACCAATGTCCCGGAGCCCCATTTATTGGTAAACCCCTATTCAGTGACCGAAGACGCCGGCGGGAATATCTATATCACCGATGTCGGCGCTCACAATATCAAAAAATTCAAACCCAACGGCACGTTTCTCTCTGTTTTTGGAAGACAGGGGGCCGGCCCCGGTGATTTGAACGGTCCGGCATCCATTGTATTTGCCGATGGAAAACTGGTGATAAACGATATGATGAATCGCCGTTTTTCTCTGTTTACCACTGACGGGAAATTTTTCGATTCGGTTAAAATAGATTCCACGAATGAATTGTGCAAAAAATTAAAGACGGCGGCCAACGGCTTGTTGGCGGTTGAATTTGAAAAATTCGAGAGTAAACCGAATGAGCCTCAGCGGACCTTCATACGAACAACCCTCGGGCCGAAACTATTCGATACATTCAATGTTCTCGTCGAACAGAAGGTTCAATTGAGAACGTTACTATCGACGCCAATGCCAATGAACATTATAGCGCCGTTTCCCGCCACTGTTTGTTGGGACACATTGCCCGCCGGGAAGCTGGTGATAGGCTATTCCAAAACATACGACATCGGCGTCTACGATCCCGTGAAAGGCAAAATCGCCACGCTATCCCGCAAGTATGAACCGGTTCCAATTGAAGAGGCCGATAAAAAAGCGTTTTTCGGGAAACTTCGTTTTTTTGAAGACGGTAAAATAACCAACAATATTCCCGGTCATGTCCGGGAAAACACCCATTTCCCCCGGTTCAAACCCGCGTTTGAGGCCATTTTCGCCGACTCAGACGGCTACATCCTGGTCTTCCCCTTCCAGAAGGCGAACGATAAAAACGACCGCCGCCAGGTCGATGTATTCCGCGCCGACGGCACGTTTGTCCGCACCATAACTCTCGCCGGCAAGGTGAATATCTACGCGTTGTCCCGCGGCAACGGCGATTACTTCTGGGGCCGCAAAACCAATGAAGACGAAGAGGCATCCATCGTAAAATACCGTTTGAAATAATATAAAACAACAACTAGCCAAAATAGAGAATATCGATAGGGACAGGCAATGGACGTCAGTCAGGCCTTCCGAACGGTGATCGTTCGCTAATCGCGATGAATGGTAAATCCATTGCAAGTCCCTTATTAATTGGATATAATAACAACATGAAAAAACTACCCATCGGGATTCAGACGTTTCGGAAATTGATCGACGAAGATTTCCTCTATGTCGATAAAACCAAAGACATCTACCAATTGTTGGCCGATGGGGGACAATACTATTTCCTCTCCCGCCCCCGCCGCTTACGGCGTTCAATTGGAAGAGAGCGGTTACGACAAACGCTTCAAAGAGCTGATTCGCAAACTCTCCCAGCGGGAGAAAGTGGTCATCCTGGTGGACGAATACGACAAACCCATCATCAACCACATCGAGAACCCCGGCATCGCCAAACAAAACCGCGACATCCTGCGCACCTTCTACGAAGCCATCAAAGGGGCCAGTCTCCAAATTCTCCAAAGTCTCCATCTTCTCCGGCCTAAACAACCTCGACGACATCACGGCCCACCACACAAGTTCGCCACCCTCCTGGGCTACACCCACGACGACGTGCTCCACTTCATCGACCGCGGCAAATTCGGCAATTTCTGGTTCTCCACCTCCACCCCAACATTCCTCATCAACTTCATCCGCCAGTACAACATCGACGTCAAGCGCATCGAAAACTACGAAACCAACCAGCTCCTCTTCGATTCCTTCGATATCGAGCGCATCAACGTCTTCGCCCTCCTCTTCCAGACCGGCTACCTCACCATCAAAGAGGTCAACGAAATTTCCCCCACCCAAACCATCTACCGCCTCTCTTACCCCAACCAGGAAGTAAAAGAAGCCTTCCTCGAGTACATCGCCGCGAAGCCTACTACCACACCACCCAACGCAACATCGGGGATTTCCTAACCGAAACTCTCTCCTGATCGACCTCTTACTTGTTTTTATTTCAGACTCATGTGCTTCTGTTTCCGATTCATTAGTTTTTGCTTCGGATTCATTAGTTTCGATAACGGATTCTTGTGCTTCTGTTTCCGATTCATATGAATCTGTTCCGTAAACTAGAGTAAATGCTCCCGAGTCACAAGACAATGTTTCAGAAACTAATGAATCTGTTTCAGATACAGATGAATCTGTTGCAGATACAGATGAATCGGTTGCAGATACAGATGCATCCGATTCCGCAACCGATAAAACCGACACCCAGGCAAAAGAAATCGATTCGCCGGCAGAAAAGATCGACGCAAAATCACTCCGACTCAACACCCAAGACGTTGGCAAACGTTCTAAATTAAGAGTTTATCGTTCCCTTCCGATTACGAGCGTCGATGGCGTCTTCGATAATAGTTAGAAGACATGACAGAAAAGGAACAGGCTTTGAATATTTTCGTCTCAAAGTTGAATAAGACGATGACATACTGCCTGTCCCTTTTACCTCTTAAGTTTCAGGGTAGCAATCGATGCAGAAATCAGATCTGCTTAAATATACACCCGAATAATCATCAGCGCAAAGGTAATCGAAATAGGTCCAGCATGTCAGATCTACGCAATCTCCCATCTGATAAGCTATTACTCCATCGCATGCTGAGTTACGCAGAGCACATCTTTCTGCGCAACGAGCCATCATATCATCATGGTCTCGACATTTGCATTCTTCATCTGGTAGAGATAACGTTGATTCAACCCAGACAGTGCATACCAGTAACAATAAAAAAATTAGAATTGAAAATCTGAATAACTTTTTCATTTATTTTCCTCCTTGAAAATCCCTATTAATTGTTCATCCGTAAGTCTCGCATAGAATAATCCATCATGTATAGCTTCTATCCGAATATATGGTGCAACTTCGTTGTAATCGACATAAAATGTTTTATCAAGCCCTCCCTTTGTATTGATCTTGTAAACCAGGCTGCGGTTCGTTGTTTTATTTATGACAACCGGAAGATAGAAAAATTCGTTCTGGCTAAGATCAACGACAATTTTTGAAAAAAGGGGATATCTTCCTCTATCGTTTTTCTTTACTAACTCTTCAACAGATTTTTTATAATTATCGAGTAGGTCCTTCGGGAGTATTTGATAGTTTCTCTTAATTTTATTTTCTGAGACATCCAACATAACAGAAGAAGGTTCAAAGTACAACAAAAGGTGGTCGGGCTGGAGGAATGTGCTCATAAAATATCGGGACAACATATTTCGGTGCAAATATTGCCTCTCGAAAAGAAACGAATATACTTTTTTCGCTTCAACTGGGATTTTTAAAACTGATTCCCCTTTCTGGTTTTTAGCCGTTATTTCCAGGTCATTGCCTTTAAAGAAGTAAATGTTTCCATTGTTATCAACGGTTGACTTTCCCCAAAGAATCCCTGGTAGAGGGTGGTCATTGATATACTTGCCATTTGTATCAAAGACAGTGATTCTTTGCGCCCAAGTATCGTTAACATATAATTTATTGTCAGGTCCTATATTGATCATACCTCTCCCGGCTGAAAATTCACCGGGTCCCTGTCCATCACGGCCAATCGTGCAAACGAATTTTAGATTCTTATCCAGTTTGAAGATTTTGTGCTGGGCCTGGTCAAAAATATAAAGGTTGCCCTCCCGGTCCACTGTCAATGATGAAGGTTTGTAAATAAACACATCCGGCCCAATCTCAGGACCTACGAGCTTCACAAGCTTCAATGGAACATATTTCTCCGTCATATTCGGCTTCGGATCGCCTTGAACATAAGTTTTGGTCGGAATAATTTGCGCGGAAATAGCTGTAAATAGAATGATCACACAAATACAAATTGCTTTGATCTTTCGCATATCTTCAATCTCCTTTTTCTATATTTCGCGGATTTTTCTGATTAAAAGCGATGTGTCCTCTGCGTTTAAGTTTCCCAGTAAAATTGAGACGGGGCGCTTGTTACGTAAAAGGATTGTTTTAGATTTATTTGAAACAATTTTCCAGGATTCCTTGAATTTATCCAGGTCGTCCGGCACAAATACTTTGAACTTAAGCCTCGCTTTTTGAGAAAAATTATAGGCCTCGGTTAAATCGTTCAATATGATGCCGTAAATGTTCGCTTTTTTCCCGAGAATCTGAGCCATTTTATTCCAAAAGACTAAATTTTTATTGCACGGAGCGCAAGGTCTCGAGAAGATAAAAATCAGGGACTGCTCATCTTGATTTAAATCATTTATAGTAGTCCTGGACTCATCAACGCCGGTCAAATTAAAATAATCGATTGATTCATTAGAAGTAATGTAGGGGCTGCTTTTTGCCAACTCACGATTCGCTTGCATGCATCTCCAAAGTGATATTCCCAGATAGAGAGTGAGAGACAAAATTGAAACAATAAATATTATGAGAATGTGCTTCCTATTCATTCCCATGCCTCATTCCAATGGATTTTGTCTCAAAATCATGATGTCGGTGAAAAAGTGGATTTTTTTTGTTGGTATGATACAGTTCCATTTGCGGTTCACTCTCCTTATTAAAATGTTCCTCTACAGTTTTCTGAAAAAGTTACAAACCATAATTATATTGAATGCATAGACTAAAGTCAACAAACTTGAAGCTCAAAAAAATAGAATTAATGTGATATAATGCCTGTTCCCAATGTTGCACCAAAAGAACCCAACCTACACATCCGAAGCCGGATTCGAATCCGAAGCTCCGGCTAAATTAAGAGTTTATCGTTCCCTTCCGATTACGAGCGTCGATGGAGTCTTCGATAATAGTAGAAGACATGACAGAAAAGGAACAGGCTATCGAATTCTTCTTCGTCTGAACGCAGAATCGATCGATGACAGCAATTCACCTGTCCCCAATTTTTCCCCTCCCCAGGCGAACGCATCGACATCCAACGCTACGACACCATTCCGGCAGCCCTCATCCATCAATTCGCCCCAAGAACCAAAAAAATCATCACCAAAGCCTACGACGGCGAATCCTACATCGTCTGGGAAAAACCGACACACCCGGTAAATCAAGCTTGCGAGATCTTATGGAAATATAAATAGGGATGGTTTGGTAAAAATGAAAAAAACGAATCCGCCGATATGGTTGATACGATTGGGAAAATTTAAGAATAGTAACTTTTGGGGTCTTTAATTTGAACTCCCGGTTA
>CAZBHS010000008.1:135332-145598 GCA_964491915.1 uncultured Clostridia bacterium | reverse complement strand
ATTATTTTTTCAATACTTATGAGAAGAAAATAAAAAAAATAACTCTTAGTCAATTATGATAGGCGCTTAAAGAAACAAAACCTTTAATTCCCTGTTAGGCGTTCGAAGGCCGGGCTCGATGATTTCTGAATGGGAATTATCGAGTTCCGGCTTGGACGGTTGGGGCGCAGGGTAGGATTTATTGGCAGCGAGGACTGGTTGTACGGGTTGGCGTACTCGGTGTACGGGATGGGGGACTGGGGGTACGGGTTGGCGTACCCGGAGTACGGGATGTGGGACTGGTTGTACGGGATGTGGGACTGGGGGTACGGGGTGGCGTACTCGGTGTACGGGATGTGTTATGGAAGCACATGCTTTTGTTTCATATTCTGGAGATTTTGTTACGCAAGTAGAAGATTTTGTTATCGATGCCGGTGATTGTGTTACGGAAGCAGTTAGTGGTGTTACAGGCGACGGAGATTGAGGGCTGTGTTTTCCGATATGAAGGGTTTTTTTTGTTTTGAGGGCTGAGAAATAATTTGTTGACGGATTTAATTTTTTAGTGCAACTTATTGGTAGTTCGGGAGGGAGAACGAGTGGAAGGAATTTTTGTAGGTAATTGAATGATCGATGCTAGAGGACCGGTCTCCTTTCTGACTATATATCAAGGAGGTAGTAGATGCGATTGGAGCATTTAATATTATTATTTATCTGTGTGTGGGTTTTTTATTTTCCCGCGGATCTTTCGGCTGCCGGGCAAGAGCGGGCGGTCAAGGGGATTGAGCAATTGGAGAGTATGGAGCGCGATGTTATTTGCGGGAAAGACCGGGTGAGGATGACGTATATCCGGGATGCCGGCGGAGAGGTTGTGGGGATGGAATACTTTCGCGACCACCAACGTTATGTCAACATCGGGGATAAGGAATTCCCGGTAAAGGATGTCGCTCACACGCTGGTTTCGTCGGACCGGAAGGTTATCCTCAAATATGGTCAAGAGGGGGAGGTTCATCTGGAGCATGAAACCGATCTCTATTGGTATGACGGCGATAGAGAATTGGCGAACAAGATAGTTGGGAACTATCGCTATCTGCGGGTGGCTATGTCGCCGGACGGGTATGTGGCGGTTTGCGGCAAAAAGAAAGAGGGAAAGAAAAACGTTATGTCTGTTTTTAAACCCGGCGGGGAGGTGATGAGTCCTACCTTGCCGCTGCCTCCGCCGAAGGGTTGCCTGGGGATCGCGGACAGTATTGGTCAGGGGCATCAAATATCCGCAAGGGTTGTTTCTGTCGGAAGATGGAAAATACCTGCTGGCTCCGGGGAAAAACAAGGCGGCTCTGGTGAATGTGAGTTCGCGGCGGTTGGTGTGGACGCAATCGCGGTTCTTCAGGATGGCGAACCGATATGCTTTCAACGTCGATAGGGGGCGGAACCTTGTTATGTTGAACACTGTGATGCTGGATAACAAAAAGCCCCAAAAGGGACATCTGATGCTGAATTTGTTGTCCCTCTCAAAGGGAACGAAGGTATTGGAGAAATCGATGCCAGAGATGGACATTCAAGGGAAACCCCGCGCTGTGTTCGATTCTGAGGGAAAACTACTGGTTCGCACCGACCGCAAGGTGGTCCGGTTCAAACTTGTGGAGGACCGGAAATGAGACGGGGGACGACGATGAGTAGAGAGACCGGGATGCGATGGTTGGTCTTTGTGGTTTTATTGGGAGTTGCGATGGTCAATTTCGCGGTGGTACCCAATGATCCGTCGGATTTGGAGGTGGTGCCCAGGTACGGAATCACTCGCGGCTTTGTGCTTGATTGGCAGGACAATGCTGGAAACGAGGATGGATTCAGAATCGAGCGTAGTGTCAATGGCGGGGCGTGGACTCCGGTTCCGGGAGCTATCGCTCCCAATACCGTACAATTTGTCGATTCGTTTGTGCCGGCGGCGGATTCGGACGAAGTGGCGTATCGGGTGTTGGCGTTCAATGGGGACGGCGATTCGGGATACTCCAACCAGTCCCTCGCCACCACATTGGAAATCCTGTGGCCTCTGCAGGACGGCTCCGTATGTGTTGTGTGAATTTGGCGACGACTGGTTTACCACCTCTCCGCCGGTGGAGAATATTTTCTACCATGTCTTCGATAGCACCAGGACCGGGGCAAGCGGCCATTCGGGCCATTATATCCTCAGCAACGGCGGCGGAATGGATGGGGCTCCGGGGGATGTGGACATCGATCAGTTCTGGAAGACAAACGCCAGGGCGGGCTCCGGTTCAAGGCCCAATGGCTCGGATCACGGCGCGGCGCTGGTGAACGACACCGCCAAATTCGACGAGGGCTATTACCGGATTCATGTCTTGTCGAGCGATTTGGTCAATCCTGTGGTGGAGGCAACCGAGGATGTGCTGGTGGATAATTTTCTTCCGTATGTCAAACGGGTGACGATTCACTCCGGTCCCACCTTGATTTACGAGGCCCGTTGGGAGTTGGTGGGGGATACGTTGAGATTGGATCCGCCGGACCCGAACGCCGCGATGGTCGCTTCCGCCGATCCTACCCGCGACGTGGACATCGAAGTGGAATTCAGCGAGCCGATGAAAAATACTCCCACCCTGTCCATCACTCCGCTGGGCGTGTCGCCGACACTCACTTCAACCGAACCGGTAAATAAGCGGAAAATCTGGCGGGCCACTGTATCGGAGGTGGATATCGACGACTCCGGTAGCGACAATGGCCAGCAAAATGTATCCGTTTCCGGTTTGGATCTCAATGATAACGCCCTACTGGCCATTGCCGGTCCCGATCCTATCGATCCCGCCGCCACCATCAACCGGGACGGCAGCGGTAATTTCCCCCTTGTCACCGGAGACGATCCTCTTCACCGCTTTCGTGTGGGGCCTGTGTCCGGTATGCAGAATGTGCTGTTGTTATGCGTGAAACATCCCACCCCGGCTCTTCCGGGCGACACTCCAGCCACCCGGGCGGGGAATATCCAGACGGCGCTGAACAATTATTATTCCGAGGCTTCCTGGGGGCTCGTGACCTTTACTGTAACAGCGGCTCCCGATTGGATCGATATCGATCACGATGCCGCCCATTATTACGCCGCCGACATGGAGCCCCTGATGGAATTGGTGCAGGAAGCCATCGATAAAGCGGTGGCCCAGGGGGTGAGTTTCGCCGGCGTGGACCGTGTCATGGTGCTCACCAATGAAGGCGCCGATAGGGGAGATCACGCCACCACCGGGTTCTGGTCGTACAATGTTCCGGGTACCGGTAGTGTCATGATCTCTTCCAGTATCCACACCTTGACCACCACCAACGCCCACTATACCCACGCCGCCGGTCACCATCTGGGCTTGGTGGATCTCTATGCCTATCCCCATGTCACCACGCCCCGTCCGTTTGTGGGCCAATGGGGCCATATGGCGGACCGGTTGGCCTATTATGTGGAGAACCGCAAGCAATCAGGTTTGGATAGCGGATTGGACGAAGGGGGAGTGATCATCACCAAGGTGAACGAACATGTGGAGCCGGGAGCCGGTCCCGCTGTGGTGGTGGATCCCACCAGCGACAACAACCTGACGGACGCTTGCTTCAATGCCGGCGAGACTTATACGGACGCCAATGTGGGGCTCTCGATCGAGGTGCGCCCCCCCACCGGGACCAGCGAGAACATACGGATCAATTACGATCCTCCATCAGACCATAACGACGTCACCATCACCCGGAACGATGGCCGTTGGCAAACACCGGATATCTGGGTGGACGCGCCGGATGAGGGAGGGAACTACGCTGTCGATCCCGAAGCGGTGGATGATGCCGCCCTGGTGGGAGAGCCGAATAGACTGTATTGCCGGGTATGGAACAATGGCGACGCGCCTGCCACCGATTTCCGGGTGATTTTGGAGATTCGCGAACCCTGGTCCACAGGTACGGATTTTCACGAGATCGATGAATTCTTTGTTCCGGTTTTAGCCGGATCGGGAGCTCACGAGACTTTCTGGACCGAATGGAGCGCCGCCGCCGGAGTGCATACCTGCGTGAGGGTTCGTATTGTGGATGTGTCCAATGACGACAACCCGGATAACAACGACACCCAGGAAAACATCCATCGCTTCGAAACTCCCGGCAGTAGTCCTTACCAGCCGGTCACAAGTAAATTCGATATCGGCAATCCTTTTGACGAGGATATCCTGGTGTATCTGCGGGTGGACGGCTTGCCCAATGGTTGGACCATGGAATTGAATCCGGAAAAAACTCAATTGGGACCAAAGGCGAATGTAGCCGCCACCGTGAAAATCATTCCGCTGGAGGATGCGCCCCGCTGTTCCACAGAGAATATAACCATTACCGCTTATACACCACGGGGCGATACCATGGTGGCGTTGGGAGCGATAACTCTTCGGGTGCATTTGGTGAACGGGCAGACCATCAATCATGAGACCGATGTCCGTTGCCGGAGAGTCGATGATCCCAAGTATACAGTCATGAGGTCTTACTATGACCGGCCGGAGAGATACGAATGCACCGCCATAACACGGGGTTGCACAGATCCGCCCCGTCCATTCGAGACAGTGCTGATTGTCTACGAAGCCCCCGATGGTTCTAAAATTGTCCGGCAGGTGACCACCGACGAACATGGTTGCTTCGAAGATTTCTTCAATCTCGGAGAGGCCGGGATTTGGGAGGTGAATACCGTATTGGAAGGGGACGAATGCGACCAGCGGGCGGAATCGGATCCCACTGACGTCGAAGTGCCGGGGGGAGATACACCCTTTGGGAAAAAAGGCCGGTATTATGCAAGCTTCCACTACGGCGGCGCGTTCCCGTTGGGAAGTTTCGCCAATCACTTCGACAATGGCTTCAGTTTGAACCTCGACGCCGAATGGCGCTTCCATCCAAGGGCCGGCCTCGTGTTCTATTACGGGCACCACCAGTTTTACAGCAATAGCCTGCCTAACGAGTTTATCCGGCAGTATTCGCTGAACGGAAAATACTATATCCCCTGGAACTGCTGACGGAACGCAAGTATGCCTGGATGTCCGCCCAAATGGGGATCGCTTTCGAATTTTTGAGGATTGAGTAAATAATTTCGAGCTTCGGGAGCGGCTGATTTTTTTTCTTTTATCGGCGGCGGGTGTGTTATAATGTGGCGACATTATGATGTTGAGCAAACGACTGGAATTGGGAGCTACGTTTCGCCTGGCCGTGCCGGTGATAATCGGGCAATTGGGGCATGTCTCCATGGGCATCGTGGACAGCGTGATGGTGGGGCGTTTGGGAACGGTTCCATTGGCTGCCGCGGCATTGGCCAATAGTCTGGTTTTTTTGATTTTGGTGTTTGGACTGGGGGTGAGTATGGGCATCACCCCGTTGGTGGCCATGGCGGACGGCGCCGGGGACTACAAGAAAGGGGGCCGGGTCCTGCAGCAAGGACTTCGGGTCTGTATCGCAGTCGGTTTTCTGTTGATGCTGGTGACCGCGTGGCTGGCCCTCTTGCTTCCGTATATGAAGCAGCAACCGGGAGTCGAGGCTCTGGCGGGGGATTATCTCCAGGTGGTGGGAATTTCGATTTTGCCCATCATGTTCTTCCAGGCTTACCGGCAATTCAGCGAAGGGGTGTCGTTGATGTGGCCGCCGATGGCGATGATATTGGGGGCCAATGTTCTCAACGTGTTCTTCAACTGGTTGTTCATCTTCGGCCATTGGGGAATTCCCCCTATGGGCTTGATGGGAGCCGGGCTCTCCACCTTGCTGAACCGGTTGTTCATAGCCTTTGGTTTGATGGCGTATGTGCACTGGGCCCACAGTTACCGCAAGTATATGCCGCGGCGGTTTTGGGGGGCTGAGGATTGGAATTGTATCCGGTCCATCTTGACGCTCGGCCTTCCCAGCGGTTCGCAGTTCTTCTTCGAAACCGCGGCTTTCTCCGGCGGCGCGGTGATGATCGGCTGGTTGGGGGCCGGGGCGTTGGCGGCCCATCAAATCGCCTTGAGCGCCGCGGCGGTGAGTTATATGTTCGCCATCGGGGTCTCGGCCGCCGCTTCGGTTAGAGTGGGCAAAGAGATGGGACGGGGAGATATGGCGGCGGTACGAAGAGCGGGATTTTCGGGTTTTGTGTTGGCCGCCGGGATTATGGCGTCGTTCGGAGTGTTGTTTGTAGTGGTGCGCCATATAATTCCCACCTTTTACATTGACGACCGAAGCGTCATCGAGTTGGCGTCGTCGCTGATGATTATCGGGGCGCTGTTCCAGGTGTCGGATGGGATTCAAGTGACGGGCCTTGGGGTGTTGAGGGGTATGTCGGATGTCAAGAGTCCCACGATTATCACCTTCATCGCTTATTGGGTCATCGGCCTCCCGTCCGGTTATATCATGGCCTTCCCCCTTGGTTTGGGAGTCCATGGGATGTGGCTCGGTTTCGTCGTCGGCCTCACCACATCCGCAGGTCTCCTGACCCGGCGTTTCTTGCGCCGGAGCCGGGTATCTGTAAACTAGCTCTAATTCTCTAGATTTCTTTGATGGTGATGTCGCCGTCCACCGCGTGGATGTCGATGGAGAATTCGCTCGAACCTTTGCTTCCTTCCAGTTTGTTTTTTTTCTCGAGGGTGATCTTATCCAGTTTTACACCCATGTTGATGCCGCCGTCGTAGGTGCGGGCATTGAATTTGAAGGAGAGGTCGGCGGGGATGCGGATGTCGATGTCGCCGTCCACAACATTGAAGGTGCAGTCGGTCTTCAATACACTACCGGGGCGGAGTTCGACGTCGGCGTCGCCGTCCACGCTCTTGAAAATCATGCCGGTGAGGATACCTGAAACAGTGACGTTGCCGTCAACGGTTTTGGCTTCGACAGTTCCTTCCAGATCGTTCATATCGAGGTTTCCGTCCACTGTGCCGGCTTTGATGTTGCCTGTGCATGCCTTGACGACACAATTACCGTCAACGGTGTGGAAGCTGAGTTCGCCCTTCAGGCCTTCGGCGTCGATGTCGCCGTCCACCAGGCGGATGTTGCTATCGATGGCCGCGGGGACCAACAAGCGGGACGACACAATCACTCTGCCGGATTTAAAGATGGAAGAGAAGCTGGTCTTCCGTTTGGGGTAATGGATCTTGATTTTCACCGAGTTTTTATCGTGGGTGATTTTTGGCTCGATCTCTTTATAATAGTCGCGGAGGCTATCTGTGGCGTTACCTTTGAGCTCTTTGGTGAATTCGAATACGATTTCGTTCTTGTTATGGGTGCGAATCTCGACATCGCCGTCCACATCCACGAATTCCAACTGCGCCTGTCCCTCTCCAGTCAGTTCGAACCGTTTCTTCACCGTATCGGTCTCAGCCGTTAACGGCAACATGATCAGGCCGAACAAGACAACTAACAATGCTATTTTTTTCATACTATCTCCTTGGTATTATTATTTTCGTTACCTATATAAACGATCCGGCCGGGGGAATGTTCCGGTTGGGAGGTTTTTTTTTTGATTTTCGCCGGCGCCGTTGATTCGATTTTTGTTTTGGAGTATTATTAAAGGGTATATATATCGTGAAGGAGTGGATTCATGAATCTAAAGGGAAAGATTACCATTTTTTGTGCAGTATTGTTATGTTTGCATACACTCATCGTCGCCTCCGGCCACAAACAACCGCTATCGGTTGAAACAATGTGGAAGATCAAGCAGGTGGCGTCGCCTTCATTGTCGCCGGATGGCAAATGGGCGGTTGTGGGAGTGTATTCGTTTGATATGAAAGAGGATCGCGGCGACGGGGATTTGTGGTTGGTTTCGACGGTAGACGGCGCGACGCGGCAATTGACCTCGTATAAAGGAAGCGAGGGAAGCTCAACGTTCAGTCCCGACGGCAAGCTCGTGGCTTTTGTTGCCAAACGGGGAGACGACACGATATCGCAGCTCTATGTCATATCCGCCAACGGCGGCGAAGCGCGGAGGGTGACGGATATCCCCACAGGCGTTAGCTCCATCAAATGGTTCCGTGATTCGAAACGGATTGCCTTCATCACCCGGGTGTGGCCGGATGTGGAGAGTTGGAAAGAACAGGGCGAAATCTTGAAAGAGAGAAAGGAGAGCAAGGTCTCGGCCAAAGTGTATGATTCCGCCCGCATGAAATATTGGGATCATTGGATCGACGACCGCGAGGTCCATGTCTATATGGTGGGAGTCGAAGATGGCGTTATCGAGACCATCACTTTGAAATGTGGACGGCAATTGCCCTTCAAAGACGCAGATGGAAGCGATTACGATATCTCGCCCGACGGGACCGAGATCGCGTTTGTGTCGGATAGCGACACCAATCCCGGCGTGCAGGAGAACAAAGACGTCTATGTCTTGAAAATCGGCGATAGTGAAGCTCGAAATATCACTCCCGGCAATCCCCAATCCGACGGCGCGCCGGTATACAGCCCCGACGGCCGTTATATTTCGTATCTCCGCAAGGTGACCGAGGGATTCTATGGGGACAGGTCGCGGATCATGATTCACGAGCGTAAGACGATGGCGCTCCGTGATCTTACAGAAAAGTTCGACTATGACTGCTTTTCCCTGGTCTGGACACCGGACGCGAAGCGCATCTATTTTGCCTGCGGCCAGCATGGTTTCAACCGGGTGGCCTATGTTGACGTGAAGGGTGGCGGACCCCGGGTTGTCACTTCGCGACAGAGCTTCGGCTCGTTGAGGATGGGGCCGAAGGGGCGGATGCTGGTGGCTATGAGGCAGGGATTCACCGAACCGCCGACATTGGTGAAGATCGCCGTGCCGAACGGACAGGTTACTACTTTAAGTCATTTTAACGATGAATTGCTGGCTGACGTCCACTGGGGCGAAGTCAGGAACATGACCTACAAAGGGGCGAATGGGGATATGATCCAGATGTGGACCATCCTGCCTCCGGGCTACAAAGAGGGGGAGAAGCGGCCCCTCTATATGTTGATTCACGGCGGACCGCACAGCGCCGTTAACGACGCTTTCCAATTCCGGTGGAACGCCCAGGTGTTCGCCGGTTGGGGCTATGTGTGCGCCTGGCCGAATTTCCACGGTTCCAGCGGTTTCGGCAATGATTTTACCCGTTCGATTGTGGCCAATTGGGCGGACTTGCCATACGAGGATGTCATCGAGGCCACCGATTATTTGGTGGAGCAAGGTCTGGTTGACCCGCAGCGGATGGTGGCGGGCGGCGGCTCTTACGGCGGCTATTTGGCCAGTTTGATCTTGGGGAAAAAAAATCCTTACAACGCGTTGATCGTTCACGCCGGCGTGTACAACCTGTATGAAATGTACGCCAGCGATTTCGGCACTGAGGAACGGAGCGACTTGGCGCCTCATTATTGGGTGGACGACAGTTTTTTCAAGAATTGTTCCCCCCATTATTTGGCTAAACACTTTAAAACGCCGACATTGGTGATCCATGGGGAAAAAGATTATCGAGTCCCTATCGGCAATGGATTGGAATTGTTCGGCGTGTTGCAGGCCAAGGGAATTCCCAGCCGGCTGATCTATTATCCGGACGAGAACCACTGGATATTGAAGCCCAATAATTCGGTGTTCTGGTACCACCAGGTGAAGGAGTGGATGGATCGCTGGACCACACACTAAAAATACAACTTTTGATGGATTGACTGTACTCGCGTCCTTGCTATTATAGTATCAAGTACGATATTATTTAAGGAGGGAATGATGAGAAAACTGTCTATTCTGATAGGCATCGTTTTTTTGATCGGTTTATGTGTGTCTTCCGGCTTTGCCAAAGTCACAGTTGGAGAGGTTGTGGATGAGCGTTATGAAACGCCGCATCCGTATCGCGGCACCGGTTTGGCGGTCGAAAAGATCTTCCATTGGCCCAATGCCGGTTACATTTCATTGCATTTCGCCAATTTTGATCTGGCTCCCGGCGACTATCTACAGGTTACGAGCCCGGACGGTGTTTTTTCTTATGTGTACAAAGGCAAGGGAAAAACGGTTCGCGGCGGCCAGGAGGTATTGAACTCCTTTTGGGCCACCCATATTCCCGGCGATATCGCCATCGTCAGACTGTTTGCCAAAAATCCCAAATCCGGATGGGGATTCGCCATCGACAAATGGGTGCGGGGTTATGAGCAGGATGTTCTGGACGACGCGTTCGCGCAGATGGAAGGGGAGGCTGAGATCGAAGCCATCTGCGGCACCGACGACAAAGAGTGGGCCCCTTGTTACCTGGGCACCACTATGTATGAGAAAGCCAGAGCTGTGGCCCGGTTGTTGATCAATGGTAATTCCGCTTGCACCGGCTTCTTGCTGGG
>CAZBHS010000008.1:65933-135322 GCA_964491915.1 uncultured Clostridia bacterium | reverse complement strand
AAGCGAAGGCCATGTGATGACCAATTACCATTGTATCGGAGGCCAGTCCGACGCCGACAACACCGATTATGAATTTATGGCGGAGGGAGCCACCTGCACCACCAATTGCACCGGTTGGTTCGCGTGTCCCGGCGTTGTGGAGGCAAGTTCCGGCGTGTTGGAAGGATCCGATTCCGCTCTCGATTACGCCCTGGTTTTATTGCCCGCCAATGTGACGTCCACCTACGGTTATTTGCAGTTCCGTAGCTCTTACCCGGAGATCGACGAACGCATCTATATCCCGCAGCATCCGGGAGCCTACGGCAAACAATTGGCGGTGTACAGCACCGATTCTAATGACCAGAGCGGGTATTGCGAGGTGTACAGCACCGACGAACCTCCATGCACCGGAGGCCCCGGAGACATCGGTTACTTTGCCGACACAGCCGGTGGAAGTTCCGGATCGCCGGTATTGGCGTATGGCGATCATCTGATTGTGGCGTTGCATCATTGCGCCACGTGTCCCAACCGCGGCGTGCCTATCCCAGCCATCATCGCCGATCTTGGCGCGGCACTGCCCAC
Source organism: uncultured Clostridia bacterium (assembly GCA_964491915.1). Taxonomy (GTDB): domain Bacteria; phylum Acidobacteriota; class Aminicenantia; order UBA2199; family UBA2199; genus JAHELQ01. The sequence continues at coordinate 134,761 of CAZBHS010000008.1, read as the reverse complement.
TGACGCCATCGGTGGAGGGAGCGAGGATCCGCCGGATCCGCCCAGTGGATTGACGGCTAAAGCCAAGGGAAAGGCGAAAGTGGCGCTTGCCTGGAACGATAACTCCAATAACGAAACCGGCTTCCATATTTACCGGGGAACAGACGGAGTGAATTTCGATCCTCTCAATACTGTGGGCGCCAATGTCACCGCCTACAACGACACCAGTGTCCAGTCCGGAACAACCTATTATTACAAAGTATGCGCCTATAACATGTACGGCGAAGCCTGCTCGGCGGTTGTGTCCGTTTACGTGAAATAATCTGAACCTGCCATCTTGAACGCGGGGGACAGGCGCTGTTATTTTCAGGGGCCTGTCCCTTGTTTTGTTTCCCGGCGATTTTGGTGTAAAATAGTAGCGGTTGTTTTTTTTAATTGAACGACGAGAACGATGAGGAATATCGCATGTTGGGATTCAAACGATTGGTAAGTAATGTTAAGTTGGAACGGAGTATTATAGGGAAGTTCCGCGAAAACGCCGCGTGCACGGTGGATTTCGCCAAATCCTTTCAGGATGTCGGCGTCAGCCAGTCGGCGGCGCTCAGGAAATTGATCAACCGGGGGATTATTGTCCGCGGCGGGGACAGGATATATTTTCTGGACGAGCGGGCCTATTTGAAATACCGGGTGGACAGGACCAAATACGGCATGATGGCCCTATTCGTAATTCTGGCGATGATCGCCCTATTTTACATCAACCGCTGACGCGTTTCTAGAAATGGTACTCCAGGCCGGTTGATATGGCGGTGCCGTAGGATTCGTTGTAATAGGTATCGAGGCCGATGACGACATCTCCCCAATCGTCCACATAGAGGTAGTCGAAGCTGTCGTCGCTGTCGAAATAATGACGGATATCGAATCGCACCATCAACCTCCGGCTTAGCGCCACCTTCATCCCTATGCTGGAGACAAAGCACGAAAAATTGTCGGAGAATGAATAGGGGGCTGTTTCGTCTATTATGGCGGCGCCGGTGCCGGCGTAAAGGCTGATGGGGGAACGGCGGCCGAAGCGGTATTCCATATTCAGCATGAAAGAATAATAGTCGAGCCGGTTCATCCCTACGGGATCGCACGCCGGCGATTGGTTGCGCGCATAATCGAATTCAAGGTTCAGGAGTAGAACCCGGTTGAAGTTCACGATGGTGTAGCCTACGCCCACCATTGGATTAAAATCGGTGAAATCCCCGGTTCCGCAAAAATCCACGAACGGTAGGTCGAAAAACCACGATCCCATGGTATAGACGTATAGACTATTGGGGGAGAACCAGGTGATTTTGGATCCCCGCGACCCCATGGCCGGGAGAACGGTTACCAGGCAAATTATAATAATCATTAATTTTTTCATTATTCGTACCTCTCAACAATTAGATATGATAGTATATGAATGAGTCTCAAATTTCAAGGGTTTTCTTTGGGAGGGTCTTTAAAAATTTACACATTTTATTGGAAAGTTTAACAAAATTCTATATAATTAATTTAGGAGGATGTAGATGACTATACCGGTATGGCTTTTTTGGGTTATGATTGGAGTTATCGTGGGGTTGGTTGGATTGGTGCTTATTAGAGACCAGGGGATTCGTGGCGGAATCGCCGGCATGTCCAATTGGGTGAGACGGAAGATTCGGGTCGCCAGGATCAAGGGCCAGATCCAGAAAGAGAACCAGAAAAAAGAGGATCTCGTTAAAACGTTGGGGGAAACTGTGTGGAAGAGCGGTGCGTCCGCGCCGTTTGTCGAAGCCCAACTGGAAGAGGCCCGCAAGCTGACGGGCGACGAGACCGAGGCTTCCAAAAAAGTGGAGGCATTGGAAGCGGAGATCGGGAAAGGGCGGCAAGATTGGGACGAAACCAAGAGACAGGCGGATGAACACATCGATGGATTGGAGGCTGAACTGAAGCCCCTGGAAGACCAGTTTAAAGATTTCGAGAAAGAGCTTCACAGCATCGAGAAAGAGATCAAAGGCCACGAGAAAACCAAAGCCAAGGCTGAGAAAGATATCCACAAGACCCGCGAGCAACTCGAGATGTTGGATGCGGATCCCGACTACTCCAATATCGAAAAAGAACAGAAACGGGAAGAGGCGCAGCGGCGCATCCAGAGCTTCGAGATAGAGATGCAAACCAGCGGCGAAGCATTGACCTCCCTCGATGACCGGGCCGCTCAGTCAAAGGAAAAAAACAGCGGATTGGAACCGCGGATCAAAGAGCTGGAAGCGCGGATCGCGGAGGCCAAAGAACAGGCCAAGGCCAAAAAGGAACAATGGGATGAAGCTCTGAAAGGATTGGAAGAGAATTCCCGCTCCCTGAACGTCAAGTTGGTGGGGATTCGCAAGGAGCTGGATATCCTGTTTCAGAAAATCGGACATCTGGCTGTGGAAAACCGGATAGAACACCCGGATCTGGCGCCGGTTTACACCGAAATCGACGGGGTGGATGCGGCGCTGACCAAACTGCAGGGCCGATTGACGGTCAGTCAGTCGGATAGCGGCGCAGAATAGCTTCAGAGCCTCGCTTTTTTTTGTTGACAAACAGTTCGAATCATATTATTATGTAGGCGAACAAGAGGCGAACTAATGTTAACGAAAAAGCAAAAAGGATTTTTAGACCGGTTGAAGCAGATGGTCCGGCGGGGAGGCTATTTCCCTTCTGTGAGGGAAATAGGCGAAGAGCTGGGATTCTCCTCTTCCGCGACGGCGCATGATTACCTGCACCGTTTGTACGAGAAGGGGTATATTAAAAAGATCAAAAACTCCTGGGAGTTGACGCCGGATTTCTTCACGGTTCCGTTGATGGGGATCGTTCCCGCCGGCTCCCCCCTCGAGGTGTTTTCGTCGTTGGGCGAAGAGGTGGAGCTTCCCGAATGGATGGTGGAGAAGGACGGCGATGTGCTGGCCTTCCGGGTCCAGGGCGACAGTATGAAAGACGCCTATATCCAGGAGGGGGATGTGGTGATTGTCAAGCGCGCGCCCGATGCCGAGACCGGCGAGATGGTGGTGGCGTTGTTGGCGGATTCTTCCATTACCTTGAAACGGCTTCGCAAGGGGCCGGAACGGTATTGGTTGGTTCCGGAAAATCCCGAATACCAACCTATCTACGATCCATTCAAACTGGTGGGCAAAGTCATCGGCGTTCTGCGCAGGTATAGATGAGCGTTCCGGTTGTGCTGCACATCGACATCGACGCCTTTTTCGCGGCGGTGGAGGTGATGCTCGACCCCTCCCTCGAGGGCAAGCCGGTGATCGTCGGCGGCATGCCGGACGAGCGGGGGGTGGTGTGCACCGCTTCCTACGAAGCCCGCACGTTCGGCGTCCATTCGGGCATGGCGTTGCGCACAGCCGGTAAGAAATGTCCCCGGGGAATTTTTCTGCGGGGGCGGTATCATGTGTACAGCCGGATTTCGAAGCGTTTCTTCGATTGCTTGCGGCAATTTTCCCCACGGGTGGACGAGACGTCGGTGGACGAGGCCTATATGGACTTGAGCGGCATGAGTTACCTCTATCCGTCGGTCTATGATATGGCGGAAAAAATCAAACAAACAGTGGAGCGGACCATTGGTTTGCAGGTGACGGCGGGCCTCGGGTTTTCTAAACTGGGGGCAAAGCTGGCCACAGAGGCGGGCAAACCGGGGGGATTGTTCTTCGTGAGGCATGAACGGGATTTTTTGTCCCAATTGTCGCTGGAGAAGGTTCCGGGCATCGGTCCTCACACAGTACTGATTTTGCATGGGATGGGGATCAAGCGGGTATGGGAATTGGAACGGAAATATCCCGCCATCTGGAAGCGGGTGATCGCCCCCCATTTTTACTCCTCCGGCAAGTATCCCAAAAAGCGGGAGCCCGCCAGCCGGAGTTTCAGCCGGGAGACCACATTTCCCATGGATCTTACCAACCGCGATCTGTTGATGGCCCATTTATCGTACCTGTTGGACCGGTTGTCCGTCCATTTGGTGAAGCATGGCCTTTTTGCCCGGCGGCTGGAGGTGAAGGTGCGGTTCAGCGATTTTTCCACCTTTACCAGGCGGGCGACGCTGGATTTTCCTACTTTTTCCTATGCGGAGATGATGCGGGTGGGACAGGGGCTACTCAGCGCTTTGCTCAGGAAACGGAAGCTGCCCCTGCGGCTGGTGGGGGTCAAGGTGGAGGACATCACCGAAGAGCGAGATCTTCTGCCCTTTATTTCCATCCGCGGCGAAAAACTGGGGACAGGCATCCAAAAAATCAAAGAAAAGTTCGGCAATTCCGCCATTTCAACGGCCCGGGCCATGATGCTGGAAGAGCTCTACCCCCGGGAAAAAGAGGGGGTTGTCCTTAAAACCGCCTCTCTCACCAAATAGCGTCCGCGCTTTTTTCCTCCATCAAAAAGGCGTGCATGTCGTCCGCCGACTTTCGCGCCGCCCCCATCGCCAGGATTACGGTGGCTGAACCGGTGACAATATCACCGCCGGCCCACACTCTCGGGATATTGGTGCGTCCCTGCCGGTCGCGCGCCTGGATGTAACCTCTGGCTGTCCGTTCCAAATCCGGGCAACCGCTGAAGAGTACGGGATTGGGACCGGCGCCCACCGCCACGATGGCCATGTCCACCTCCATCAGGAAATTGGAGCCGGGGATGGGAATGGGACGGGGCCTACCGGAAGCGTCGGCTTCCCCCAGCTTCATCTCGATGCATTCCAATTGTTTGATCCAGCGTTGGTCGTCGCCGATGTAGCGGATGGGGTTGGCGAGGAAGCGGAATTTGATGCCCTCCTCTTCGGCGTGATGGATCTCCTCGTCGCGGGCGGGCATGGCTTCGCGGGTCCTGCGGTAGACGACGGTCACCTCGCGGCTGCCCATGCGAAGCGCGGTTCTGGCGCAATCCATGGCCACGTTGCCGCCGCCGATCACCGCCACTTGCCGTCCCTTGGGCGCCGGAGTGTCATATTCCGGGAATTTGTAGGCCTTCATCAGGTTGATGCGGGTCAAATATTCATTGGCGGAAAAAATATTGCAGAAATTTTCCCCTTCGATGTTCATGAACACCGGGAGGCCGGCGCCGGTGGCGATGTACACTGCGTCGTAGCCCAAGTGGAACATCTCCTCGATGGAGTAGAGGTTGCCCACCACCGAATTTATTTCGATCTTGACCCCCAGGCGCCGCAGGTTGTTGATCTCGGCATCCACAATGGTTTTTGGCAAGCGGAATTCCGGGATGCCGTAGACCAGGACGCCGCCGGGTTTGTGCAACGCTTCGTAGATGGTGACGCTATGTCCTTTGATGGCCATGTCGGCGGCCATGGTGAGACCGGCGGGGCCGCTTCCCACCACCGCGATTCTAAAGACGGTGGGTTCCGCTTTTTTGGGGATGGAGAGGGAGCCGGTTTCCCGTTCGAAATCGGCGACAAAGCGTTCCAGGTTACCGATGGCTACAGGTTGACCTTTTTTCCCCAAAACGCAGGTTTGTTCGCATTGCTCTTCCTGGGGACAGACGCGACCGCAAATGGCGGGCAGCGCGTTCTTCTCTTTGATCAGCCGGGCGGCGGCAAGTATGTCGCCTTGGCCGATGAGGTGGATGAAGCCGGGGATATCGATCTCCACCGGACATCCTTCGACGCACAACGCTTTTTTGCAATGGAGGCAACGGCTGGCTTCGATCATCGCCAACTCGCGGGTCAATCCATAAGAAACTTCGCCGAAATTGTGGATCCGTAATAATGGATCTTGCTCCGGTTTTTTTTGGCGGCCGATTTTAGGTTTCAATTGCATTTGCGCCGATTTAGGAATACCGTGCCAGCGGCATCCGATTTTGGTGCAAATAAAAAATGTGATGGTCTTGGATTGGGCGGATATCACTAGCCGGGCGATGGGGGAACCGCATTGTTCGCATTCCCCCTCCTCTTCGATAAGGGAATGGCTGCAATGGGGGCATTGCAGGTCTTTGACCACTTTACCCTCAATCAGGTCCAGATCGGTGATCCGTTCAAAATTGTCCAACCGTGGACTCAACAATAAATCGCCCCGGTTGCCGTTGAGGCTGGCGATCATTTTGAACCACACTTTTTTGGTTTTGGGATGCAATAGATTCAGGCTTTGGTTGCAATGGGGGCAAAAGGTGGCCACCTCAGCGCCGGATACCAGGTTGTCCAGGATATTGATGTCTTGCTTCATGGTTCCTCCGCTTATCCAACTTTGATGGATGAGAGTAATGATGTTTTCTCATCCCGCGAGTACATGTTGTTGCGTTGGATCAATTCGTCAAAATCCACTTTGTGGCCGTCGAAGTGGGGGCCGTGGACACAGGCGAACCTCTTCTCGCCCGCCACCTTGACACGGCATCCGCCGCACATGCCTGTGGCGTCGATCATAATGGGATTCAAGCTCACCAGAGTCTGGATTTGGTAGATTTTGGTCATCTCACACACTGCCCGCATCATCATCAAGGGGCCGACCGCCACCACCAGATTGATGTGAATCTGCTCCTCCACCAATTGCTTCAACGCGTCGGTCACCAGTCCATGCTGGCCGTAACTGCCGTCGTCGGTCGTCACCACCAGGCGGCGGCACAACCGTTCCATTTCATCTTCCAGGATCAGCATATCTTTCTCCCGGGCGCCAATGATGCCGACGAGGGTATTGCCGACCTCCGCATAGCCTTCCATTAAATGATGAAGCACCGCGATGCCGGAACCGCCGCCGATGCCGACGATGGTGCCGATCTTCTTGAAATCCTCCCGCACCCCCAATGGGCCCACCAGATCTTTGATGGCGTCGCCGACTTTGAGCGAGGAGAGCATCGCCGTTGTTTTGCCCACCACCTGGAAGATGATGGTGATGGTGCCGTGGGCTTTGTTTTTGTATGCCACCGTGAGGGGGAGGCGTTCGCCGGTTTCGTTAATCCTCAGCACCACAAATTGCCCGGGATGGATCTTTCGAGCGATTTCCGGCGCTTCCACCGTAATGGAGACCATATCTCCTTTGGCCATTTCCTGCCGATCGATTATCGAGTACATCCTCTACCACTCCCTGCTGTCTTCAAGCGCGATCAATTGAGTGTCTTCATCCGATATACCATGCCAGGTACAGCCTTTGCGCAGGCAAATATAAAAGGCGATCAATTGGCGCATGGCGGATACATTGATCAAGGCGATCCGGGAACCGCACCGCTCGCAATGGTTTTTGTGATTGATCAGGGATTTGCGACAGCGGGGGCAAATCAGGTCTTGAACGGTTTCGCCGCTGGGAATCTGGATGGTGGATTTATGGGTGAATACATTGAGGTAGGGACTGAGGGATAGTGTTCCCTCCTGGCCGTTCCCGTTGACAACGGTGAAGGTGATGCCCTCGTCGTCAATCAGGCTGAAGCGGCAATGGGGGCAGTACGAGCTGAGAAAGGTGCCCTCTTTGACAATTTTTTGAATCTCCTGGTCTTCGCTCACGATTCGTGTGTTCTCCGCTTCGATACCATAGGGTTCGGATTCTTCCTCTCCGCTTCCAATGGAGAAGGCGTTATAGAGTTGGGCCATTGCCAGGTCGTCATTCTCGAAGTCCAGCAAATGGTTTTGGCATCCCTTGCGGGAACAGATTTTGATGATTCCCCCTTCCAATAATTGGAACGTAACCAACGGTGCGTCGCACACCTCGCAATTCATGGCATTCTTCAACGTATGGTGGCACGCGGGACAGAAAAAGGCGGCGGTTTTTTTGTCGGCGATTTCAAATTCGCTCTCCACCGCGTAGCTCCCATAAATGGACGATAATCGGAGCCAACCTTTGCGGCCGCCGGCCGAGATGTTTACATTGACACTGGGAACACTGTCAATGGGGTGTGTGTCATCCATTAACGAGATGCCGCAGTGGGGGCACTTCAATTTAAGTTTTAAATGTGTTGTCATCTCTTTTCCTCCTGGTAATTATGTTGCATCGAAATATTATGATTTGGTTGGGTTTGTATTTGATTTTGTTAAAAACCATTTTTTAGTTCTTGGTTTTTATGAATTTCCACAAAAATAATGGGAAAATGAGATTTTTTTTGAAAGTGTTTGTATTTAAATTAATATATATAATGATGGGAATGAATGCGGAGACAAAAATTTTGTTTGTCGAAGATGATATTTGTCTTCAAAAAAGTGTCGGCTACATCCTGGAGAAGGAGGGGTTCTCAGTTTCCACTGTACGCAGCGGGGAAGAGGCTTTCCGGGAGATCAAACGCGATCTGCCGGACTTGGTTTTATTGGATCTGGTGTTACCCGGGATGAATGGTTTTGAATTGTGCCGCATTTTGAAGAAAAGTAAAAAGACCGCCGCCATCTTCATCATCATGATGACGGGAAAAGGGCTGTTGGAGGATATTATCAGCGGGCTGGAGCTGTATGCCGACGATTATATCACCAAACCCTTCGAGCCGCGAATCCTGATTGCCCGGATCCACGCGTTGTTACGCCGTTGGAAAAAAACGAGTAGTAACGGGGGCGCTGTTCTGGAGTATGGGCCCCTCACCATAAATCCCGATGCCTACGAGGTTAGATTGGACGGCGGCCGGTTGCATTTGACCAAAACTGAATTCGATATCCTGGCTCTTTTGGCCGGTCGTCCGAATTTTGTATTTTCCCGGTCCCAGATCTTAAACTATGTCAGGGAAGACGACTATTCGATCACCGTCAGGGTTGTGGATTACCAGATCTCCGGATTGCGTAAAAAATTGGGTCGTATGGGTGAGAATATCGAAACAATCCGGGGAGTCGGTTACAAATTTAATACTCAGTGACCGGTGATTCGAAAGATTTCGATTCGCAATCTTCTCGTGTTCAGCTTTTTAGCCGCGGGTTTGATTCCAATTTTGATCCTATCGGTCATCGGCTTCCAGGCGGCGCGCGCCGAGTTGAAGCAGCAGGCGTTTCGCCAATTGGAATCGATTCGTAATATCAAGGGCGAACAAATACAGAGCTTCTTTGACCGGAGACGGGCGGATATTGACGTTTTAGGGGGCAATCCGTTTTTGGCGGAGGCGTTTAGACAATTTGAAACAGCGTTTCATCTCGACGCGGCTTCGAGGGGATTTAAATTTGAGGGGCATGGCCATGGTTTTTTTTCCGCCCCTCCGTCGTACAAAGAGGTTCACCGGCAGTACAGTGATTTTTTTGCCCGCTTTATCCGTCGCTATCATTACTATGATTTGATGCTGTTGGATATTGATACGGGCGATCTGGTGTTTACGTTCCGCAAGGAAAGTGATTTCGGCATTCGCATTAGCTCTGTACCCACTTCGTTGCGGGATGTGTGGATGACGGTTAAGAAGACGGGGCATATCGCTCTGTCGGACACCAAACCCTATCCCTATTCCGCGGGCGCCCCCGCTCAATTTCTGGCGGGCCCTGTGGAGGACAATGGGTCTGTGATCGGCGTGGTGGCGGTGCAAATATCCGTTGATTCGATCGATAAAATAATGAGGGAACGCTCCGGCCTTGGGAAAACCGGGGAGACTTATTTGGTGGGGCCGGACCGTTCGTTGCGCTCCAATTCGTTGGTGGGAAGAAACTATAGGGGGGTGATCGACACTGATGCCTTTCGGGCGGCGTTTGCCGGTCAGCCGGATAGCCGGATTCTCGATAATTACCGGGGCAGGCGGGTGTTGTCCGCATACGCGCCGGTGGAGCTGCTTGGGATTCGCTGGGCTATTATCGCTGAAATTCAGGAGCAAGAAATAGACCGCCGCATCGCGGAGGTATTGAACCGGCAGATATTCATCCTATTGGTGATTTCGTTTGTATTGGTACTGGTGTTCGCCATGGCGGTCTCTTCTTCCATCGGAAGCGGTATTCAACATATTGTCCGGGAGCTGGAAAACATGATGAAGGATGTCATGGCCGGCAAGCTGGATGTCCGCGGCGACCCCGGATCGGTGGGTGTGGATTTCAAAGGCGTGGTCCGCCGCACCAATGAATTGGTGGACACGCTGGCGGTACAGATGGAGGAAAAGAGGAAGTTGGAGGAACATATGCAATTTACCCAACGACTCGAAGCCATCGGTACATTGGCCGGAGGTATCGCTCATGATTTCAACAACATTCTGACCTCTATGTTCGCCTATGCGGAGATTATCAATTCGGAACTTCCCGAAGACAGTCACCTTAAAGAAAATCTCGATCAATTGGTGTTTTCCATTCGTAGGGGTACGGCGTTGGCGAGGCAGATCCTCACCTTTAGCCATCAGGTGAAACCGGAGAAAAAACCGGTTCAGGTGTGCGCTATTGTGTCTGAGACAGTGAAGCTTCTGGAGGTGACTCTGCCGAAGAGTATTGTCATCAGGTACAATATGATCTCCGATGACTTGTGGATCGAAGCGGATCCATCCCAGATCTACCAGATCTTGATCAATTTATCCACCAACGCCTATCACGCCATGAAGGATATAGGAGGTACTTTGACTATTTCCGGCGTCCGGCAGGATTGTCGCCGCCGCACACTTCCAGGGCTTGACAAAGGAGCGTATTGCCGGATTACGGTAAAAGACAGCGGGCATGGCATTGCCGGACATTTGCATACCAGGATTTTTGATCCTTTCTTCAGCACCAAACCGGTGGGGGAGGGAACAGGTATGGGATTGTCGTTGGTCCATAGCATTGTCACCGGTTATGGGGGGATTGTGCGAGTGGAGAGCAGTCCGGGCAAGGGTTCGGTATTTGATGTTTATCTGCCTCTGCTGAAGGTGTCTGAGTACCCGCCGCTGAAAGAAGAGTTGGATGAATCGATGTTGAGGGGGAGCGGTCGGATTTTGTTTGTGGATGACGAGCATCAGATTTGCGTGTCGGAGAAGGTGTTGATCGAATCCTTCGGTTACTCGGTCACAACTTCTGTCAGTAGTATCGAGGCCGATCTTTTGTTCCGCCGGGTTCCGGAGGCATTCGACCTGGTGGTCATCGATCTCAATATGCCGCGGATGAGTGGTATCGAGTTGGCTCAAAAAATTTTGATCGCCCGTCCCGGCATCCCTGTGATACTGACGACCGGATATTCTGAATTATTGGATGCCGGCCAGATGCATGAGCTCGGGATTCGCGATCTATTGCTCAAGCCTTACGAAAAAAGAGAATTACTGGAGATAATCGCAGGGATTTTGCATCCTGAAAAATTCACTTGAAATATTGCCAAATTTAATTTATCATTGGGGAATTATGGGAAATCACATTGAACATAACCTAAAACTGACCCAGGATTACGAGCCTCAATTTGGATTGTTTCATGACTTGATGGAATTCCGTGTCCGGGAAATATTGCTTGTATCGAGCTTTTACGACGCCTTTGTCCTTGAAGAGGACGGGCGCTTGTCCGAAAAGATTTTCAGTGAATACATCGATTTGAATCTCAGATATATTCCCAGAATTCACCGGGTCTCCACAGCCGAAGAGGCCCTCAATGTGATGCGGGCCAGGTCGTTTAATCTGGTCATCACCATGACCCGCATCGCCGACATGAATCCTCTGGAATTCGGGGCCAGGGTAAAAGAACTCAAGCCGGATATGCCGGTGGTTCTCTTGACCTATGAGTGGGTGGAAAAGGGCTTGCTCTCAAAATTGAAAAAAACCGGTTCCATCGACAAAGTGTTCTATTGGTCCGGTGATACGAGAATTCTGTTGGCGATCATCAAGTATGTGGAGGACAAAAAAAATGTCGAGAAGGATTCACGATTGGGGGTGCGGGTGATCCTTGTCATCGAGGATTCTCCCAAATACTATTCGCAATTTCTCCCGATTATCTATACCGAGATCATGCTGCAAACACGGTTGCTCATCAGCGAAGGGGTGAATGATCTGCATCGGCTACTGCGTATGCGGGCGCGGCCGAAGATTTTAATGGCGGAGAGTTATGAAGAGGGATTGCGTTTATACAAAACTTATAAACAGAACCTCTTAGGGGTGATTTCAGATGTCAGCTTTCCCCGGGATGGCGTGATCGATTTTGAATGCGGGTTCAAATTCGCGGATATGGTCAAAGGGGAGATTCCCGATTTGCCTTTTTTGATACAATCGTCAAATCAGCGGAACCGTGAAATCGCGATTGAGAAAAAGCTCAGTTTCCTCAATAAAAATCTTGACAACCTACTATTGGAATTGCGGCACTTCATCCTCAATCATTTTGGGTTTGGAGATTTCGTATTCCGTAACCCCGATGGGACTGAAATATGCCGAGCCGGGAATCTAGTGGAATTTGAGAAAAAAATCCAGATCATTCCGGTAGATAGCCTCTATTACCATGCGCAGCGCAATCATATTTCCATTTGGTTACGGGCGCGGACTGAATTTGAGATGGCGGAGCAATTGCGTCCTAAAAAAGCTTCCGATTTTAAGGGCAGCGAAGAGTTGAGGAGTTTCATCCTGGATTCGATCCGCAATTTGATCAATAAACGTCAATATGGCGTAATCACCGATTTCCCCTCCGCCCAATTCGATTCCGCCGATTCTTTTGTCAGGTTGGGGAACGGTTCGTTGGGCGGCAAGGCCAGAGGCATTGCGTTTCTCAATACTTTATTGATGAAGACCCGGCTCAATGACGAGTTTGACGATGTGGAAATTCATACTCCCAAGACCTTTGTGGTGTGTAGCGAAGTGTTCGAGAAATTCATGGAGATCAACAAACTCCAGAAATTTGCCATCCATGAGGACAACAATGATAAAATCGCCGCCCGTTTCCTGGAAGGCACGCTTCCGGCGGATATCGGCAAAGATCTCGAAACTCTATTGTCAAGGGTCAATTATCCTCTGGCGGTCCGTTCGTCGAGTTTGCTGGAGGATTCGCAGTCTCTACCGTTTGCCGGGCTCTACAGTACGTATATGTTGCCCAACAATCACGAGGATTTCGCGCGTCGCTTCCATCAATTGTGCAACGCGATAAAACTTGTATTCGCCTCGGTTTTTTATAAATCTCCCAAAGAATATGTCCGCAATACCAGCTTCCGTATCGAAGAGGAGAAGATGGCTGTCATTATCCAGCAGGTGGTGGGGCAGCGCTTCGGGCAACGCTACTATCCGGTGGTGGCAGGAGTGGCGCAATCCTATAATTTTTATCCGATATCCTATTTGGAACCTTCCGACGGCGTTGTGGAACTGGCGTTGGGGCTTGGAACGACCATTGCGGACGGTGGGCGTTCGTACCGGTTTTCTCCCAATTTCCCGGAAATGAATCCGCCGTATTCCACTATTAACGATTTTATGGACAAATCCCAGAATAAATTCTATGCCATTTCAATGGACCATCCGGCGATCGATATCATCCGGGACGAGAAGCATACCCTCTGCCAATTGGAGTTGTCGGATGCCGAGGATGATGGGATCTTGCATTATGTGGCCAGTACCTATTCGGCCCAGGATAATGTGATCCGCGATACACTGTCGGCTCAGGGACCCCGGTTGCTGACCTTCGCCAATATACTCAAACACGAAGTATTTCCTTTGTCTGAAATCTTGAAGGAGATCTTTGAGATCGGATGCTCCGCGTTCGGTTCCCATGTCGAGCTTGAATTCGCCGTGAACCTCTTTAAAGATAAAACCAGGAAACCGGAGTTTTACCTCTTGCAAATCAGACCCATGGTGGCGGGCCAGGAAACCATCGAGGTCTCTCTCGACGAGACCACCCAGGATGACTGGATTTGCGTGTCCAATCACACGATGGGAAATGGCGTCATCGACGACATCATGGATATTGTGTTTGTGGATCCTGAATCCTTCGATATCTCCAAAAGCATGCAGATCGCCGCGGAAGTGGGGGAGTTCAATCAGCGGTTAATAGAGGAAGACAGGAATTACATCCTAATGGGATTTGGCCGTTGGGGCACCAATGACCGGTGGTTGGGGGTTCCAGTGGAATGGTACCAGATCTCAAAGGCCAGGGTGGTGGTGGAGTCGAATCTCGGAAACTTTATTGTTGAGCCAAGCCAGGGAAGCCATTTTTTTCACAATATGATCTCCTTGCGGATGGGCTATTTTCATATCAAGAATAAATCCCGGAAAGAATTCGTTCACTGGGACTGGCTCAAACAGCAACCGGCGCTGGGGAAGGGGCAATTTGTCAAGCATCTCCGCTTCGACCGGCCCCTCAAGGTGAAACTGAACGGCAGGACCTCGTCCGGTGTGATTCTTAAATAGCGTCGATATTTTTCGTTCTATAGGGTCAAAAACGACGAAGATTCTTCATTTTCGTCATTGACAGGCATATGATGGCATTTCTCGCAGGTTCCGTAGAATTGGATCTCGTAATTCGAGATCTCGAATTTGTACTTCTTTGAAATTTCATCCTCCAATGTCTGGATGTAGCTTTCCTTCTCACCTGAAGCAACGTTGTAGTCGATGATCTGAAAGCATTTTGTGCAAATGATGTGGTGATGATGTTGACGGCGCAATGAACTCAATTCGTAGCGCGCCAGGCCGTCGCCAAAATCGAATTTGTTGATAATACGTAGTTGAACCAGTAAGTCTAACGTACGGTAAATTGTGGTTAACCCGATTACCGGATGCTTTTCGTTGATTTTCAGGTAAATCTCCTTCGCATTCGGATGACCGGCCACATGATTGAGTAATTGTACAATTAACCGGCGGGGCAATGTAATCCGGTAACCGTTTTTCTTGAAAATTTCTTCGCAGTCAATGTCCGATCTTACTTCTCTCATAACACCTCCTTAATAATTTATAGGATCTCCACCCAACAAATTAATGAAAACGAAAACTAATTCCATTACTTTTAGTAAATTATATATTGTTATAAGTTGAAATATTTGTCAACCGTATTTTTGTTTGAGTTTTAACAAATCCGTTTTATAGAATGTCTAATCAGGGAAATGCGCATCTGTGAAAAATAAAATTTATTTTTGATTAAACTGTTTGTTGTTTAACGTAATTGCAAAGTAAAACTATTTTCTATAAAATAGTGCTCTGTCGCGCGCTCGAATGTCCGCGATTCAGGAGGATGTTTTATGAAATATAATGGGATCTATCTGGCGGGGGGCGATAAAGACGCCGGTAAAACGACACTGAGTCTGGGCCTGGTGGCTCATTTTAAAAAGAGACTTCCGGGCGGAGCCGCGTTTATCAAACCATTGGGGCAGAAGACCACGTTATTGGACGGTACGTATGTGGGACAGGATTCGTATCTTTTGGACCGGGCGTTGGACTTGGGACTTTCCCTGGATCATTCCGCCCCTTTTGCCGCGTCCAGCGGCGCCGCCAAGAATTTCATCGCTTCCGGCGAACCGTCGGATATCCTCAAGCGGGTGAAAAAAGCCTACCGCAGTCTGGAATCCGCTTACGACCTGGTGGTGGTGGAGGGGACAGGCCATCCGGGCGTGGGCTCTGTGTTCAATCTTTCCAACGGCCGGGTGGCGAACCAATTGGGTATCCCTGTCATCTTGATTCTGGATGGCGGGATCGGTAGCACCATTGACCGCTTCACCTTGTGCGCGTCTCTTTTCCGGCAGGAGAGGGTGCGGATCGCAGGTGTGGTTCTGAACCGGTTGCTCCCGGAAAAAATGGACCAGGTCAAAGAGATCCTCACTTCATGGTTCGACAAACAAAAGATCCCGATCCTTGGACATATCCCTTATCACCGTCCTCTGGTGAATCCCTCCCTCGGTGTGTTGCAGCGAGATCTGAAAGCCGAAGCCGTATTCGTCGGCGACGGGGGCCTCAACTCCCTGGTGTCGGGGTATGTGTCCGCCTTCGGAAGTACGGATGAAGTGCTGCAACAATTGGCCGGTAGTCCCGGTAGCGCGTTGGTGGTCAGCGCCACTCGCAGGGATGTCATCGACGCCATCATCGCCCGTCAATTTTCAGGAGAATTCTCCGGCGCTCCGCAAGCGGTGATTTTGTGCGGAAAGCCTGCCGGTAGTGGCGATGGAATCCGTTATGTGGCGGACGCGTGCAAAAAAATGGACCTTCCGCTCTTTTGGACCGAGAAGCCCGCTTGCAAGACATCATCCCGCTTGCAGAGCAAGATCTTCAAAGTTCAACCCGACGAATCGGTGAAGATCGACGAGATTGTCTCGTTGGTGGAGAAATATGTGGATACCGATAGGATAATGGACATCTTGAATCCTGCGCCCTCCGCCAAACCGGTGAAAAAAACCGATCGCGGCCTCTTTCATTTCCTCCGCGGCTCCGGCCGGATGTTATCGAAGATCTTTCGCCGCAACAAGAATAAATAGCCGGAATTATTTCAAATTCCGCGCGGTGTAGATTGGCTTGCCTGGGCATAGGCTTGCAGGAGTGACGGCTTGTTTGGGTTCATAGCCAACTGAGTTTCCAGGAATGTGAGCTTGGCGTCCGGCGTGATGTTTTGTTCGTTCTGAAAATAGGAGAACAATCCGGTACTCACCCTTCTTCCCCACATACCGGGTACCAATCCCATTCATCATATAAGGAAAAATACCCCCCATAGAGATTGATTATTTGTTTTCCTTTGAACTGCTTTAGAAATTCCACCAGTTTGTGCAGGTAGGCGTCATTCTCTTCGGTTTCATTGAAATTATCGATCCATAGGAAAATCTTTTTTATTTCTTCGAAGTTGTTATAAATATTTGCAATGTGGCTAGGGGCTTCTTTTGAGAATAGCAACTGCTTGTCGATTACTAATTCCGGCACTATTTTTTCTTTGCCAATATTTGGGTTTCACTCCTTCTGTTAGAACATCGTCATAGTCATCGAAACCGTCGTCTTCTGCATCATTGCGTCTGAATGTCTCCAAGAATGAATCCTGGAAATTGATCGTTTTTTCAGTGAACTCCTCGATGTTCCCTTTTATGTCATCTACCCTCATCTTCTTCATTTCGGAACGGATTTTTTGGACAGGTTCTCCATATTCTTTAAGAAGTCTATCTACTGAATTTTTCAGGACTGTTTGTTTCACTCCGTCAATAATTTTTTGACTAGAATAATATCTCAAGGGATCTAACTGAATAATATAGGTTTGGGGATCGATAAAAAAATCACACTTGGGAAAACCAACATCCAACATCCTCTGGATTGCTGACGGCGTGTTTGTTACGACGTTCGCATTCAATGCTAAATTAAATACGCAATTTTGGGTCATCAGGGACTTTAGAATTTTTCTTTCTTTGTGAGAACCAAATCGAATAAAGTGCTCTACTTCCTTCATTGTATTTTCTCAATATTCTCCTGGAGTTTTTTTTGGGAAATGAGACTTACCAGTCGTGACTTTTTCGCTTTCAAAATTTCTTCCAATTTTTCATTCCTATCATCCCATAACGAAAAACCGAATCCAAAAAAATCCAACTCGTGTTTTATTTTTTCTCTAAGGTTATCGCTGACGATGTGCTTTGGCATACAAAGGATGCAAAAACTGGAGGCGATTCGATGCTCTTTCATTTGCTCTATCGCTTGTTTCCATTTCTTTATTTTGAGCTCATAAGTAATAACTGTATCGTCTTTCAGCACCACCACATCAATTACGCGCGACATAAGCGGAACTTCTGAAAAAGCATCTAATTTTAGTTCTTTAAAATAATTCAAAACTCTATCTTGTAAAAATGCCTCTGTCATTTTATACTCCAGTGCTAAATAATTTTTCATAAATTACTGATTTTTCCGCATATTTAGGATATTTTGAGTAAACGTATCTTAAAATGTCAGTTAGAGGAGTATTAATGAGAGTCGTTTTAAATTTTATCAAGGCTTTTTTTTTCTCTTCATCCAGATTTCCCCATGAGAACCATTTTTCGGGTGAATCCATAATTTTTTTTCCTTTTGTTGTTAGCTTGTACCCTTCGCTTTCATATGTCTCTGTATCGTGAAAGTTAAGTTGATTTTCTTCTTCACCCATCAAAATACGGTCAATCCCCATCTCGTAACGGTTTGTCTTATAAAGGGGGACTGGAAAAATCTCTATGATATCCCTGGATTCAAGAAATCTGATTGCTTCATATACATTCTTGCTGAAAGGACCATAATCATAGGCTTCGAAGTTGAAGTCTATGTGACCGGATTTATCTATAAAGTATTTGGCAAGTTCTTTTTCGAATAAGAACACCATTATTTTTGTTTTTCAATAAAATTTATCGGATTCGTGCCCGAGAGGGCGATGTGGCCGTCGGGGGAGATGAGGATTTCGGCGGGGGGGATGGAGGGGAAGGCTGAGAGGGGGATGCGCTGGCTGAGGAGGTGGATGGATTGGTTGGTGGAGCTCTGGAGAGGGTGGTTGGAGGCCAGGGTTGGTTGGTAGGGGCCGGCGATGAGGATGTCGATGTGCTGCAGGATGGGGGAGAGCTTGGGGTTGGATTGGATGTCTTCGAAGGTGTGGCCGGAGAAGAGGATGATGGGGAGGTCGGTGTCGGGGCGGGATTGGATGGCGTTGAGAAGGAGGAGTAGGTTGTCTGATTGGAGTAGAGGTTCGCCGCCGGTGAGGGTGATGCCGTCGAGCTGGGGGGCGTAGGATTTGATGTGGGTTGTCAGTTCTTCGATGGTGGTCAATTGGTTGGGGGCTGTTGAATGGGTGGCGGGATTGAAGCAGCCGTCGCAGTGGAGTGCGCAGCCCTGGAACCAGATGGTGAAACAGACGCCGGGGCCGTTGGCGCGACTGAGGGGGTCGATGTGATGGATGTTAAGGCGACGGAAGTCGGCTGTCATCGCTTGAGGATTATTCCTCTTCGATTTCCAGGGGGATGTATTTGCGGGATTTTGGTTTGGGCTGAGGAGTAGGGTTGACTGGAGCCTGCGGCGGTGTATTGGGGATGGGGATGTTCTGCTGCTTAAGAGTTTCTTCCGGTGGCGGGGGTGACGTGTCCTGAAGGTTGAATGCCACATCGGTCAAGATCTGAGAGAGTTTTTCCAGGGCTTTGTTTTTGGTCTCCTGCATGGTGGACAAGAATTGAGTCGCTTCCCGCCGCACTGGGGAACCATATGGGAAGAGATTGTCGATTTTTTTCGCCGCTTTCTTTGCATAGCTTCGTTCCGCGCCTGTGATCATAAATCCAATTATCATCAGGAGGATGAAGCCTACGATGATGCCCGGGATAATGCCGCTCCAGAACGACATATCCTCGATGCCGTAGATAACGAATAAAACGATTGCCATCAGTATTACAAACGTGCCGCCCAATAAATCCGATGCTTTTTCGATGCGATTGTCCAACTGCTGGACGATCCGGGCCATTTCCAATTTTATGTCGCGTTCAGCCATTCGATTGTGCGTCCCAGTCATTTTGCTTTTCTTTTTGTTCCATGTAATATTCGTCCGTCAATTCACGGTTCTGGAGATCTTGCCCCAATAAGCGGAGCATTTCCTCGGTGATGCCCAGGCATCCCGCGCCTTTGACGCCGTTGACTTTGATCTGGACGCCGCCGTCCGGGGCGATGACCACTTCCACTTCTTGTATATCGTTCATGGTGATATCTTCCGTATCCTTTGTCAGGCCATCCGCCTGAGCACCAAACGCAGCGATTGGTCGTTCTCCACCGCTTCGGAGGCAACGGCGAATCCCTGTTTTCGTAATGTGTCCAACGCCACATGGTAGCTGTACCGTTGACGGAGCCTGCCCATCAGTCTTTCAAACCGGGAGCGGTCTTCGGCCACTACAATGAGTTCGAGGCGGCCGTCGGCGTTCTTTTTGAAGCCGGCGTCGGCGTTCATGTTGGCGGTCTCTTTGCGAATGATCACTTCAGCGGTTTTTCCGCTTTTGAATCCGAAAAAGCCCGCTAATTTTTGCGGCGCCTCATGGATTTCCACATTGCCGAAGCCCACATCTTTTAGAGCTTTGGCCAGGTGCTCCATTGACACAAAATGGGTGGCCAGTCTTGAGAAATGCGACATCATTGACTCCTTAACGGATCTATTTCGATATTGACGATTTTACTGCCGTTGTCCGCGATATCTTTTGACGACGCGGAGCGGGCCCGTCCCTCTTTGAGCCAACTGCGCAACATGTCGATGTTCTCTTTTTGGCTGCGGCTGAGGGGGACCAACCGGTTGAGGGCGTCCAGGATATCCTGGGTGGTGAATTCCCGTCCCGGACGACTCCGGTCGCTAAAAGCTATGTACATGGCGTCGATGATGGCCTGCTCGATCTCCGCTCCTACATAACCGTCCGATATAGCCGCTAAACGGGAGAGGTTGAAGCGTTTGGGATCGCGGTTGCGTTTGCGGATGTGGACGTAAAAAATGGCTTTCCGTTCCACAAGGTTGGGTAGGTCCAGGAAGAACACTTCGTCGAAGCGGCCTCGCCTCAATAGTTCCGGCGGCAACGCGGCGATGTTGTTGGCGGTTGCCACAATGAACACAGGTTTTGTTTTCTCTTGCATCCAGGAGAGGATGGTACCGAACACCCGGCTGCTGGTGCCGCCGTCAGAGTCTCCGCTCGCCAGTCCCTTTTCGATTTCATCGATCCACATGATACAGGGAGCGATGGCTTCGGATAGCGTCAGAGCTTGCCTGACATTGGCTTCCGATTGTCCCACCAGGCTTCCATAGATGGCGCCGATATCCAGACGAATCAACGGCAACCCCCATAGAGCGCCGATCATTTTTGCCGTCAACGACTTACCGGAACCGGGAATACCGATCAGGGCGATCCCTTTTGGAGAGGGGAGGCCATACTGGCGGGCTTCAGTTGTGAAGGCGAAACGCCGGGTTTTGAGCCAGTCCTTCAAAATGTCCAGACCGCCGACATCGTCTGGGGTTTCATTGGGAGTGAAAAATTCCAATGCGCCGGATTCTTTGATGATCTCTTTTTTATATTGTGTCACCAGCCTCATGTCTTTTGCCTCCAGTTTGCCGCCGGACACAATGGCGCGGGCGAAGATTCGTTGCGCCTGGTTGGTGGAAAGCCCCAGCGCCGAGCGCAGGAAGGTCTCTTTTTCCGGGCGGTTCAATTGGAATTTTACGTTGGGAGCATTGGCCAGATCTTGCAAAATCAGGTCCAATTGGTTGATGTCCGGGGGCGGTAGCGTGAGAACTGTGGCGTCGTCTTTCAATTCCACCGGGATTTCCTCCACCGGCATGATGGCCACGATGGTTTTTTTGGTAAACTTGAATTCCTGGGCCAGGTTGCGCAATTTGCGAATGACCCGCGGTTGGTTTTTCCAGCATTGGTGAAAATCCCGTAAGATAATGATGCTGGGGTCCGGGAGTTTGGCGATGGTTTCCAGAGCCGTGAGGGGATCTGTGGCTCGCGTTGAGATGGGTTGGGCGTTGACCAGCCCCTTGAATGAATCGCCGTGATCCCACATGTAGAGTTGCTTACTCTTTTCCTGACAATAATCGGTGTATTCTTTGACGATACGCTCTTCTTCCCGCGAGATCATACAGATGAGAGTATGCCGCGACCGGTACAAAATATCGATTTCTTTTTTCAAGTCCATGCCGGTTTTTATCCTATTCAAGTAATTTTTAGCTGGTGCAACATATTGAAATAGTATCGGAATCCACGCAAAATTTCAAGAGAGCCGCCTAATTTTATTTTACCTTGATTTTTTCATGGCGCCTGATAAAATAGTATTATGTTTGTCGAGAGAGATGTTCTGGAAGGGACATTCGTCTTCTTTTTAATCGCCCCTTTCTTCACAAGGAAGGCGCCATGATTCCGGTGGAGGTGAAATTCCGCAAGAACGCCTCAAAAGTCCCCCTGGAAATCAAAAACTTCATCAACCGCTACCCCGGCCGCGTCTCCAAATCCATCATCGTCACCCGCGACTACCTCCACCACGAAAACGACATCTTATTCATCCCCCACCTCCTCTTCCCCTTCCTGAAGCTTTAGTTTTTTTTTTACTCGACCTTCGGAGAGAAAAAGAGTGTGGACATTGTGGACGGTGTGAACCCGGTGGACGCTCCGGGGCTGGGGGTGTGCTTATTGGTTTGGTGTTTAATTTTTTTGGGTAGGGGTGGATAACTTTGATGGGTACGGGTCTTTGGGGTGATGAGAATAGGAGAGGGGAGGGTTTGTGAATTTTTTGGGTTGCAATTCGTGGGGAAGTGTGTTATAAATATGCCTTGAATGGGGCTGTAGCGCAGTTGGGAGCGCGTCTGAATGGCATTCAGAAGGTCGTGGGTTCGACTCCCATCAGCTCCATTTTTTTTATATTTGGTTGTAATAATTCTCTATTATGAGAGATAACGGGAAATTAAATTCCTTTGAAAATTTATAAATAAATGAGAACATTCCTCCCTCCAATTCTCTGTCTTTGCATACTCTGCTTATGCCTACCTTTTTATCCACAATCCCCTTCAATCCCGGAGCTTCGAAAACAATTGGTGCTAGTGGGAAAACTTCCGTTCAAAAAAGGCTTGACGGTTCGTTATGTATCGAAGCTCGATCTGGAGTTGATTGTCGATAACATGGTGGATCGCGAGTACCCCGATGAATTGGCTCAACGGGAGAACTTGTTTGTCAGGTTGATGGGTTTCGTACAAGAGCCGGTGGATTTGAAAGCCATCAAGAAGAAATTGTTGCGGGAGAGCGCCGGCGGGTTGTATGATCAAAATAAGGGAGAATTGTTGATACTCCTGGATTATGGCGACCTCAACATGATTTCCGCGTTGGTGGTGGTTCACGAACTACGACGGGCTACGCAGGATCAATATATCGGCATCGGAAAAAAAAAAGGCGGATTGGGGGATATCGACGACCGGAGCCTGGCGGTTTCCGCCGCGTTGGAAGGGGATGCCACATTTACGATGGTGCATTATAGCCGCAAGTTTTCATCCATTCCTCTGGCTGTGGACTTGTTGACCTCATACAATAGCGATGCGCTGATGTCGTTTTCGCCCATTTCCAATTCGACGATTTTGCACCAAGCCACAGGATTTATCAAGCATTTTTTAATGATGCCCTATATCGAGGGTTTGAAATTTGTCGATCTTTTATATAAAAAAAAGAAATGGAAGGCGGTCAACAATGCGTTGGGCGAGATTCCCGCCTCTTCGGAGCAGGTGCTCCATCCCGAGAAGTATTTGAAAAAAGAATCACCGGTCCGAGTGCCGGTGAACTATAAACCTGATGGCTACAAGTTATACCATTCCGGTGTGTTGGGAGAATACTTCTCCAATGTTTTGGTGATGGAGGAGGACCGTTATAACGACCACGCCGTTGGTTGGGGCGGGGACGCGTTTGAATTGTATCGAAAAGGCGATTCTTATTTTTTGATTTACAAATCCTCATGGGATCACCAGAAGTTTGCATCCTATTTCTTTTTTGTGATGAAACGGTTTGTGGAACATACGTTCAAAGTAAATTTTAAAGCGGGCACTGTCGGTCGGGCCGGTTTTTTGGCGGGAAAGTCGCAAAGCGGATATTTTTTCTTGACCAAACAAAATGATAAAATTCTTTATGTCAGATCAAACGATAGAGTACAGATCAATAAATTTATAAGCGGAGGTTTATATGATTAGCGCAACACAGATCCGGAAGGGAATGGTGATTTTGCTGAATGAAAAATTATATCGAGTCGAGGATATGAAACACATTACGCCGGGTAAAGGTAACGCGATTGTACAGACAAAAATCAGGGATCTCGTGGATATGACGATTCGTGATTTCAGGTTTCGTTCCAGTGAAAAGATCGAGCGCGTGGTCCTCGAGACCCGTGAAGTCTCGTTTTCGTACCAGGATGGCAGCCAATATATTTTCATGGATAGCGAGACCTATGACCAGATTAGTCTGGATGCGGAATTCGTGGGGGATACCGCCTATTATCTGAAAGAAGATACCACTTATCAGTTGGAATTGTTCCAGGAAAAACCAATGAACATCAGCCCGCCCCTTACGATGGAGTTCGAAGTGGTAGAGGCCGAAATTTCAATTAAAGGCGCGACAGTCCAGGCTTCTTACAAACCGGCGAAGTTGGATAACGGTATGGAGGTCCAGGTGCCGCCGTTTGTCGAAATTGGATGTGTTATTAAAGTGGATACCCGTGACGGTTCATACATTGAACGTGTCAGTAAATAGATTTTTTAAGAAACGACTGGAAGTGGGGAGTGTACGGCTCCCTGCTTGGTCATCTATAATTTACGGGGAAAGGGAGGCGGAAGATGAAAAATGTGTTGGCCGTTATTTTAGGCGGGGGGCAAGGGACCAGATTGTTTCCTTTGACCAGATTCCGGGCGAAACCCGCAGTGCCTATCGGGGGAAAATTCCGGTTAATCGATATTCCCATCTCCAACTGTCTACACTGGGGGGTAAAAAAGATCTATGTGTTGACTCAATTCAACACGGCGTCTTTGCATCGTCATATTACTAATACCTATAAATTCGACGGTTTTTCAAAGGGATTCTGCCAGATTTTGGCGGCCCAGCAAACCTTTGACAACAAAAAATGGTACCAGGGGACGGCCGACGCGGTGCGCAAGAATATCCATTTCATCAAAAATCAGCCTGTGGATTATGTGGTGATACTTTCGGGCGATCAGTTATTCCGCATTAATCTGCGGGAATTTTACAATTTTCACCGCGATTCCTGGTCGGATATCACCATTGCCGCCAAGCCCATCAACCGCGATTTGGCATCGAGTTTCGGCATCCTTAAAATTGATGAGAGTAAGAGAATCATCGATTTTGTCGAAAAGCCTTCGGATAACAGGGTCCTGGATGGTATGTTCACGCCGGCGAATTTTTTCGGAGAAGACGCCAAAGAGAATTTTCTCGCCTCCATGGGCATCTATTTCTTCAACAAAGATGTGTTGGTCAAGTTGTTGGAAGAGAACGAAAAAGAGGATTTCGGCAAGCAGATCATCCCGGACTCGATTCGCCGTTGCCGGGTTCATTCCTATATTTTTAATGATTATTGGGAAGATATTGGTACCATCGGCTCTTTTTTCGAGGCGAATCTCGATTTTGCCGAGCCTGTCCCCAAGTTCAACTTCTATGACGAGGATGTTCCGATTTTTACCCACGCCCGTTTTCTCCCCGGCTCAAAGATCAAGAACTGCCATATCGACCATGCGTTGATCTCCGAAGGTTCGATCCTGGAGGGAAGTAAAATCAGCCATGCTGTGGTGGGCATTCGCTCGATAATTAGGGAAGGTTCAACGCTGGAGCGGGTCATTATGATGGGCGCAGATTTTTATTCGAATCAAAAATCATCGCAGGCGGAATCGGTGGGAATCGGGCGCAATTGTTTGATCCGTAATACCATAATCGACAAAAATGTAAATATCGGGAACAATGTGGTGATCGACTATAAAGGCAGCGAGAAAGAGGTGGAATGCAAGGATTACTGCATTGTCGACGGCATTGTGGTGATTCCCAAGAATGAATCGATCCCGGATAACACCAGGATCGAATAATGTTTAGACTGCCGGTCAGGCTTTGTCTTGAAAGCCGCATTTTCTTTTGAAGGTGATGACTTCGGCTTCGGACAATTCCTTCCAATGCCCCGCAGGTAGTTTTTTTAATTGAATCGTACCGATGGTCATGCGTTTTAATTTTTCAACCGGGTGGCCGGCGTATTTGAAAATTTTACGGACGATATGCTTCTTCCCTTCGGTCAATTTAATACGCCACCAGGAATTTCCCTGGGCAGTCTTCTTGATGTATTCCACTTTCAGAGGCCGGGCCCGGATGCCGTCGATAAACATACCCTTGGTTTCCAGTTTGTTCTGGGTTTGGGGGGATAACATCCCCTTCACTTTGATGACATAGATTTTGGGTATTTTGTTGGCGGGGGTGATGACGAAATTCATCAGTTCTCCGTCATTGGTGAGAAGAATCAGTCCTTCGGAATGGAAGTCCAGTCGTCCCACCGGGTACACTCGCTCCGGGATCTTGGTGATGAATTCCTTGATAGTGGGTCTTCCCTGGGGATCGCTCAGAGTGGAAACCACTCCCACCGGTTTATGGAAAATATAGTATGATTTTTTCTGCCGCCTTAAATCCAGTTTTTTATTGTTGAAAAAGATGGAATCTTTCGTTCCATCCACTGGAAAATTCGGATCAGCGACAACTTTCCCATTTACTTTGAATGAGCCGGCGTGAATCCATTGGCGGATGTTCCGCCGGCTGTCGAATCCCACTTGTTGTAAGTATTTCTGAATTGTTTGTTCTGTCATTTTTGAATGTTTAACCGTTTCATTAATTCCGACAGGGTGGTTGGTTTCAATTGCAATTCCTCAGCCGCGTTCTTCTGGACCCAATCATTATGATCTAGAGCTTCGATAATGAGTTGGCGTTTGAAGTCGTCCACCCGCTCGTTGAAATTTCCTTTTTTTGAATTTCCCCCCTTTTTCTCCAGCAATTCCGGCGGGAGGGATTGGGGGCTTAAAACGTTGCCAGCCGACAGGATAACTCCGCGGTGAACAACATTCTCCAGTTCCCGGATGTTTCCGGGCCATTGATAATCCATCAGGTGTTTGATGAATCGGGGATCTATTTTCGGGAATTCCCGGTTGTTTTCTTCTGAATATTTTTTCGCGAAGTGTTCCACCAGGATTGGTATATCTTCTTTCCGTTCTCTTAAAGGAGGCAAATGGATGTTAATGATATTGAGGCGATAATATAGGTCGTCGCGGAATTCGTTGGATTCCACTTTTGCTTTCAGATTCACATTGGTGGCCGCCAATACCCTCACATTCACTTTCATGGTTTTGCTGCTCCCCAACGGTTGGATCTCCTTCTCCTGTAAAACCCGCAGGATTTTAGCCTGTGTCTCATAATCCAGATTGGCGATTTCATCAAAAAAGATGATTCCTGTGTCCGCTTCCTCGAATATTCCCTTTTTATCGGTATAGGCTCCGGTGAAGGATCCCTTTTTGTGGCCGAATAGAATGCTTTCGAACAGGGTGGGGGGGATGTTGCTGGAATTGAACGAGAAGAAGGGATTGTTGCGGCGGTCTGAATTCTGGTATATAGCTTTGGCGATCAATTCTTTTCCTGTTCCGCTTTCGCCGGTGATCAGTATGGTGGAGTTCGTGTTGGCAACACTTTCGACAATGTTGAGAGTGTTTTGAAGCATGCGGCTGGAGCCGATGATATTGTCGAAGGAGAAGCGCTGGTTCAGCGTCTTTTTCAATTGAATGTTTTCTTTGGAGACATTCTTCTCCTTGATCACCCGTTCGATTTTATGCTTCAATTCCACATTGTTGAAGGGTTTTTGCAGGTAGTCCATCGCGCCAAGCTTGATGGCTTCGATGGCCGACTCGATGGTTCCGAACGCCGTCAAAAAAATGGCTTTGATGTTTGGATCGAACTTTTGTAGCTCTTTGAATATTTCTATGCCCGATGTTCCGGGGATCATCAGATCCATGATCACCACATCGACGTCGGTAGAGTGGTTGCTTCTGGCCTGGCTCTTGTTTTCCGAGATGATAAGTGTATAGTCGTTGTCTTTGAAAATTCGCTTGAATATATCGTGGATGATACTCTCGTCGTCAATTAGGTGGATGATTTTTTGCTTCATATTTTGATCCTCCTCAAAGGGCTTGTCAGGGGAAACGTGATGTCGAAGGTGGTTCCTTGCCCCAGTTCGCTGGTGACTTTGATATCTCCATAGTGCTCTTTGATGATATTGTACGATATCGAAAGCCCCAGCCCTGTTCCCTGTCCCGGATCTTTGGTGGTGAAGAAGGGTTCGAAAATATTGGAAATATTTTTGGGGTTGATACCGGAGCCATTATCTGAAATCTGAATGACAGCGCTCTCTTCGGTTTCTGTTCCTTTGATCTTAATGACCCCATGGTCGTGAGTGATGGCATCGATGGAGTTAATCAATAGATTGATGAACAATTGTTGCAACCGGGTGGAATATCCGAGGAATTGGTTTTTATATGAACAATTTTTTTTGATCTGAATGTTTTTCTTCTTTAATTGGTGTTCCACAAGGGAAATGCTTTCTTCCAGGATTGTGGCGAGATCGATTTTCAGCGGTTGTTCCCCTTTTTGCCGTGAAAAATCAAGAAGAGTGCGGATGATTTTATTGGCGCGGCTGACTTGTTCCTGCATTTTTTGAATCAGGTCGTTATTGTCTTCGTCATTGGGATTGTCAAGCAAGAACTGGCAATAAGACGAGATGCCTGTCAGCGGAGTGTTGATTTCATGGGCGATGCCCGCGGACAGCATACCGAGGGAAGCCATTTTTTCGCTGGTGACCAACTGGTTTTGAATGAATACTTTTTCGGTTACGTCCTCGAACACGATGATTGTACCGATAACCTTGTTCAGATTGTCTTTGAGGGGGGAGGTATAGATGTCGAAAATGTATTCCCTGTCTTTGATGGGTAGTTTTTCGTTATTTATGAACGCTCCAGACCGATTGTGAATTTTTTTCCAGAGTCCTGAGCCGAATATTGTGTATGCTTTGCGGTTCAAGGCCTTTTCCCGCAGTATCTCAAATTTCAATTCCATGAAATAGTTCCATGTGCGGATGGTGTTTAATTTGGAAAGCACCACAATACCAAGGTTGAGGTTCTCGATGATGTTTTCGTTAAATTCTTTTAGGAGGTTGATCTCGTTGAATTGGTTTTCCAACTGGGAATATAAAAAGGCGTTCTCCACCGAGAGGGTGAGGGATGATGAAATACTGTGCATCAGCTCCCAGTCTTCTATGGAAAGGTAGGTGTTGTCTTTTTTTAGACCGAAGGCGATCAAACCGGTGAGTTTGTCCTGGGTCTTGAGGGGGAGGAACTGATAGTAATTTTTTTTCCCCATGAGCTGGAAATCTTTTGGGAACCGCTTTTCGAAATCCACAGGATTGGTGAAAAAGAGGTTGTCGCTGCGAAACAATTCATTGCGGAAATTTCGGGTGAGAACCAGTTTGTTTTTTTGCGGGTACGATAGAAATATGTTTTTTCTCAGATGGATGACGAGGGTGGCGCTTTGGAGGTTAAAACCATGGGAGATTGTCTCGATGAAATTGATGGACAATGCCGAGAGGTCTCGCTCGGCCCGCAAGGATTGAATCAGTTCTCTGAGTTTCTTTTTAAAGTCGTGTGTGCCGCGGAAGAAGAATCGTTCGAAATAGTTCTGCACGGTGGTTTCGATCGGTTTGAATAAATAACCGGCTGTCAGGATGGCCGCCACCGACCAGAATATACCCAGTAATTTATTTTTTTCGATATTGATGCCCAGAAAAAAATATATTCCAAAAATAAACAAAAATATCGATGCGGTGGAGATGGTTTTTTTGATGATGTTTTCGATGTCCGAGAATTTCCGTTGTCTCAGGTAATAGGTTAGACTGACCGGTAGGAGTACCATCAAAAAGAGGCACAGGCCGAATAATATCGGGGAGCGTTCTCTAATTGAAGGGGAGAATAGCGTGGCGATCAACAAAGGGAAACTCCCGCCGATAGCTCCTGCGAATGGTAAGATGAAGCGCTTCCGCTTTCGTTTGAAGATCAATGTGAAATTCGAAATCAGTAGAAATATCAAGGCGATGGCGATATAAAAACCGAAAAACCTGGTGAACACATTTCTGAAATAGTTGATGGTGAGAGTCAGGATTTCCGGGATTGGATTGAACATGTTGCCAGCCATAAAATAAAGATACGATAGAAAGATGGATACCGGCGCCACATAGATCAAAATGTTCAGAAAACGGGGTTTGATTTTTCTCAGTATTCCGGATCTGATGGGGTAGTAGATGACGTAATTGAGCAGAAACGCCGGAAATAATATGAACGAGAGCCGGTCGATAAACAGGAACGCGAAATCCGCCAGGTCGTAGTTACCGGTTGGAGAGATAATCAAAAATCCTGAAAATGTCAAACTCATCAAGAAAAAAATCGTCGGCGGTGAGAGTTCTTTTGGTTTTTTGAGGTCCGCGTTCAATATGTTGAGGGTCAACAATATAAACAATAAACCGGAAAACACCATGATGTAGTAAGATACCGGCGTATAGCGATTCACCACATCGATGCCGACATTTTTTATAAGGCTATTGCGTTCAATTTCATATCTGTGGTATTTACGGCTACCCAGGACCCGGTTAAGATCTGTTTTTTCCTTAATGACATATTTATTGACTGTCAGTAATATATCGCCGGGTTTGACGGCGCTGTTCCCGGGGGCTTCGGCGCATTGAAGTCCCTGTTCTGTGTGGATCCACTGGATATTGTCCGTAGGCATACTCCAACGCAATTTCTGGAAAATATTGGCCAGACTGATAATCACGAATATCAAGTAGACAAAGTGCCAGGGGTATTTTTTTATCATAAAAATGGGTAGGTGTCGGCCATTCTAAACGACCAGGAAATTTTTTCTTTTTTATTCATCAAGTCCAGGTTTTTATGGAATAGTTTCCGGGGGAAAAATTCCTGGTCGATCCATACATCGTCATCATCTTCAAGGTCCGGAGGCTCCTGCCCCGATGGGATATTGACCACTTGTTGGTAGTGTGCGGTCGGGTATCCGCTCATATCGGTTTGGTCTTTATTACCGGATATTTGAGATGAAAGCGCCGTTAACAGGAAAAAAGTGAAGATAATTAACACTCGTTTCATGCATTTATTATACCAGTAACTCCGTATATTTTTCAACCGCTTGAACCAAAGAATATATTTCACGTATAATTCTATTGATGAATCTTTTAGGAATTTTAAAGATCTAATTTGGTGTGTTAAAATAAGAATGAAAAATAAAGTGTCAACGATAAAAACTAAACGAATGTGGAGGTTTGGATGAAACAATTTTTTGTTATTTTTCTGCTAGTTCTGTTTTCCTTCTCCGCAGTGTACGGCCAGGTAGATTTAGGCAAGTTGCTGAAATGCGCCGGCACCGCTAAAGATTATAAAGATTCGGATTTTATGAAAATATTTGACATCACGTCTGTCAAAATGATGGATTCCGGATTGAGTCATGTAACGTCTAAAACATTCTATAAAGTGTTAACTGCGGACGGGGCGAAACAATTGAAATCCATTGTTTTTGATTACGACCCCCAGTCAGCGTATATTGAAGTCAAGGCTGCCACCCTGGTTAGACAGTGTGGGGAAAAAATCGAGCTGGATGCCAAATCCGTCAAGGATTACCCAGCTCCCGCTCATTCCATTTATTGGGGAGCCCGTCAGAAAATTCTACCGGTGGGGAAATTACAGCCCGGCGACGGTCTATATGTTGAAACCTACCGAAAAGGATTTACTTACGCGTTACTCGATCAGGACAGCGTGCCTGGGGACGAACGCTACATCCCGCCGATGAAAGGGCACTTTTATGACATCGTTCCGTTCTATTCGGATGTGCCGGTGCTCAAAAAATCCTACGAGGTCAGCGTGCCGGATACCAAAAAACTTCAGTTCGAGTTCTACAACGGCGAAGCCCGTCATTGGTCCCATATCGAAAAAGACCGGATCCATTATTATTGGGAAAAGAAAAACATTCTTCCCGAAAAGGAAGAAAAGAATATGGTCGATTGGTCGGATGTGGCTCCCAAACTTCTTATGTCCACCTCTCCCGATTGGGAGGCCAAGTCCCTTTGGTTTCATAAGGTGAACGAAGATTTCGGTTCGTTTGAATTCGATGATGAAATTAAACGGAAAGTGGATGAGATCATCGCCGGCGCCAAAGATGATTGGGACAAAATCTCCCGCTTGACCCACTGGGTTGCCGAAGAGATCCGTTATTCGGGAATCTCGATGGGGGAGGGCGAAGGTTTTACCCTCCACAAAGGTACAATGACCTATTTGGACCGTTGCGGTGTTTGTAAGGATAAAGCGGGAATGCTCGTGACCATGCTGAGAGCCGCGGGTTTCACTTCGTATCCGGCTATGACGATGGCGGGTTCGCGGATCGACCGGATTCCGGCGGACCAGTTCAATCATAGCGTGACAGTGGTCAAAATGGATGGCGAATGGCATCTATTGGATCCCACCTGGGTCCCGGGTGTCAGGGAGTTGTGGTCGTCGGCTGAACAGCAGCAGGAGTATCTCATGGGTATTCCCGGAGGCGCCGATTTAATGAGCACCCCCATCAGCGCGCCGGAAAATCATTATCTGAAATACAACATCGATACAAGGATCGCCGGCGACGGAACACTCACCGCTAATATCGAGATCAGAGCCGAAGGGCAATCGGATTCAAATCTGAGGCGCCGTTTCACCCGTAGGATGAAGAACCAGTGGGACACTGTGGTGCAACGGGAATTGTTCGCTTGGTCGCCTCTGGTTAAATTGTCGAATGTGTACTATCGCGATCCCATTGATATCTCAAAACCGTTCCTGTTGAAATTTACCATAGAGATTCCCGCATATGCGAAGAAAGGCGATAGCGGTCTATATTTGACCCCGCTATCCAACAATGTGCCGTTGAGCGCCCTCTTGTCTTTCGACCGCGTTAAAACTAAGGAAGACAGCAAAAAGTATCCGTTCAGTACCAGGAGTTCACAGCTTGTCCAGGTAACCGAAACCATCAAGTTACCGGCCAGGTACACAATAGCCAATAAACCGGATTTTAAAACGGTGACAGGAAGCGGCGCGGATTTTACCGGTTCTCTTAAAATGAGGGGGACAACGGTCTCTATCAAAAAAGAGATTACGTTGAAGAAGCGTATTTATCAGCCGGAAGATTGGGATAGTTTCAAAAAAAGCGTCCTGGAGTTTAAAAAACCCGGCGGAGGCGTTTTGATCCTGAGCAAAGGAGGTGCTAAATGAAATCTTTAGCGAAACTTATTCTGGTGCTATTCCTGTTTTCAAGCCTTGCGGCGGCGAACGCTCCCCAAGAGGATGGGAAATATCTTGAAAAACTGATTACCTATACACTGAACGCCGACGGCTCCTGGGTCAAGGATGTCAGCCACAAACTGCGCTACGATACCTATTATGCCAGCCGTCGTCTGGCCGGCGAGACCTTTGTCACCTACAATCCTAAATTCCAGGAATTGAAGGTGTTGAGCTCCGTCACCACCATGAAAGACGGGAAAAAGGTCACACTGCCGGACAATGCCCTCAATGAGATATTACCCCATGACGCTTACGGGCAGCCGGAATTTTCCCATCTCAGAGAGATGGTAATCACCCATACCGGTCTTGAACGGGGAGCGGTGGTGGATCTTCATTACCAGATCCTCACCAAGCCTGGTTTCAAAACTTATTTTTCAGGGTTGGAGTTTATCAAAGACCGTGTCAGTACGGAAACATTGACGATCAAGGTCGAGGTGCCCAATTCAAAAGAATTCTATTATGGTGTTGTCGGCCTTTCTGTCGATCCCAAAATTCAGAAAGCCGGCGATATGAAAGCTTACACGTTTACGTTCGACAATCTGGAACCCGCGTATCACGAACCGTTGGATAGCGAACACGACCAGCCTTACCTGGTATTTTCAACAGTGAAACAGTGGGCCGGCGTATTCGCCTTCGATCTGGAGAAGCTCGCGATCTCCAGTTGTTATAAAAAACAGATTGACGGTTTGAAATTAAAATACAAAGATCCCATTCGGTTCTGTATCGGCATGCAAAAAATGGTGGCTGTGGATATGGATGGCTCCCGCCTGGGTAGCGAACTTACAGGTTCCCACATTCGTTGTCTCGAAGAGGTTTATAAATCAAATTATGGCACCGGGCTGGAGAAGGCTTTGCTCCTGGAGCGGGGATTCTCCCATTTGGGCGCGAAAGCTGAACTTTTGGCGGTCGCTATTGACAATGGTTTCGCCAAAGACGTCGCCTCTATGCAACAGGTGGACCAGTTCTTGGTCAAAGTCAATGTAGGCGGTACCGCTATCTATCTGGATCCCGCGCATGAGCAAGAGCAAGTGTTGCCCTATCATTTTGCGGGCCGTCAGGTATACAATGTCAGCAAAAAAGCGATGGAGGCCCTCCCGGTCTATTGCGCATGCGGAAATTCAATTTTTGTTTCCGGAGACGCGGTTGCTTCGAAATGCGAGAAAGGCAATAAAACAGATTTACTTATCACGGTCAAAGGCCGGTTCGTTCCATATACCGCGGCGTTGACCGGAGATGACGGCGATCTGGCCAAAAAGCTGTCGAAGCTTCTGGATGTGGATGATCTGGCGGTGAAAAAAATATTGATGCTCACTCCCGGCGAATTGCGCGTGCTGGCGACAGCGCCGGGCAATTTTATCGAGGAAGCCGCCACAGGCCTCTACCGCATGGGGAAAATGCATATTCCCGGCATGGAAGATGATATGGCTATTCTATCCACCCGGAATACAGCCCTTCATATTGATACCCCCTTCAAGGTTCATTATGATCTGACTATCGATCCCAACAAAAAAATGACCGTCGATTATCTGGCTCCAGCCAAAAAGATCGAGAACGATCTGGGGTATTACCGCCAGGAGGTAGTCAAGAAAAAGAACGGTACCATTGCCGTTAAATTGGAGACCGCCGTAACAAAAAATGTCGTTCTCCCGAAAGACTATTCCTTACTGCGGCAGGTGGTCGCCAACGCCTTAGCCCCAGAGCCGATGATTATTTTGAAGAAGTAGTGTCACTAGAATAAAAAGGCGGCCCTTCATGGGCCGCCTTTTCACATTTTCCACTCCTCTTGAATGTTGAATTATAAGGATTTTTTATTTATAATAACTACACGAAAGGAAACAATGCAACCGGAAAAGAAGGATTATTCAGTGGAGCGTAAAGTTATGGTAAGCCAACAAATCCGCGGACGGGGGATTCAGGACCGGAATATTCTTGCGGCCATGGAGAAGGTCCCGAGAGAGAGGTTCGTTCCTTCGGTCAATAGGATGAGGAGCTATGAGGACGGTCCGGTCCCCATTGGATACGGTCAAACCATCTCCCAACCCTATATTGTGGCGTATATGACCGATTTACTTCAACTGGAGGGCGATGAGCGGGTACTGGAAATCGGAACCGGGTCCGGTTACCAGGCCGCTGTGTTGGCGGAGATCGCCACTGAGGTGTACACAGTGGAATTCATTACTGAATTAGGGGCTCGGGCCCGGGAATTGTTAGAGGATCGCCTGGGCTATCGAAACATCCGTTTCAAGATTGGAGACGGGCGCGACGGTTGGGTTGAATATTCCCCCTTTGACCGTATCATACTCACCGCTTCACCGGAGGTTTTCCCCGTTCGATTATTTGAGCAATTGAAAGAAAACGGTATCGTGGCGGCCCCGGTGGGCGGAGCGGATCAACGGATGATGCGTTACAGGAAACTGGATGGTAAAATAAAAGAAGAGTCTTTAATTGGAGTGTATTTTGTACCATGTGTAAAAAAATTATAATTTTGTTGGTTCTACTTAGCGGAGCGGTATTTGCCGGTCCATCGTTCACCTCGTTGTTTATCGGGGAGCAGGAGTTTACGGTGGAAATCGCCGATAATTTTGAAAAAATGGCCCTCGGCCTCATGTATAGAGGCTCGATCCCGGATAATTTCGGAATGTTGTTCATCCATGACGGAGAAGACACGCGCAGTATGTGGATGAAAAACACCTTGATTCATTTGGATCTGATTTTTCTCGATAAAAACAGGCAAGTGGTGGATATGTATATCAATGTTCCGCCTTGCAAAAGCGATCCCTGTCCCTCCTATTACTCCAGGAGAAAGGCGCAATACGTGCTGGAGTTGAAGGGGAATCGCGCCAAAAAATTGAATGTGAAAGTCGGGGACACTATTTTTTTTATTCTCCCTGAATGATTGTATTGTCGAATTTTCTTGGAATTTCCGGCCCTTGCATTTTTTATGCATATTTGATAATATAACTACCATAAAAGTAAGAAGGCTCTGGCATTTTAAAAAATGGAGAGGGCTACGGGGAAATGATGGCGGCGAATACGACAATTCTTGTGGTGGATGACGAGGTTGGTGTTTGCACGATTCTCAAGGAATTTTTGAGCAACCATAATTTTAATGTTATGTGCGCAATTAGTGGGCATGAAGCTCTGGATATCATCGAGCGGCAACGGGTCGATCTGGTATTGTCGGACCTGGTGATGCCCCGCATGGATGGTATCTCGCTCACCCGGTTGATCAGCGAATTTGACTCCTCCATTCCGGTCATCATCATGACCGGATATGCCACCATCGATTCTGCCGTTTCTGCCATTAAAGCCGGAGCCGCCGATTTTATCACCAAACCAATTAAATTCAACCATGCCCTGTTTGTGGTCCGCCGTGTATTAGAAACCCAAAAACTCAGGGAAATGGCAAAGCTAAGCGAATATTTCAAGCGCCTGTCCAATACCGATGATCTTACGGGACTGCATAATCACCGCCACTTCAAAGGAGCCTTAAAAAAGGAGATAAAGCGGCATCTGCGCTACCGGCATCATTTGAGCTTGATTTTTGTTGATATCGATAATTTTAAGAAAATAAACGATGGCTATGGTCATTTGGTGGGGGATCAAATTTTGCTTGGGGTCGCTGAACTGATGAGGCATTCGTTCCGTAGTTCCGATGTTCTGTCCAGATATGGGGGCGAGGAGTTCTGTGTCATTTTGCCGGAGACCGCCGCCGAAGAGGCTCTGGTGGTAGGAAAGCGTTTTGTGGAAACTATTTTTAACCATGCTTTCGACCTGCATCTCAATGAAAAGGGATTGAAGATTAGTGTGACTGCGGGTTTGGCGGTATTTCCGGATCATGGCGGCGAGGTCAGGCAATTGATTCACGCCGCGGATTTGGCCCTTTACAAAGGCAAAAGGTCCGGGAAAAATTGTATGTGTGTTTACGAGCCCGGTGATGAAGAATTTAATTAAAAAGAGATAAGGTGGAGGGAAAAATGAAGCTTGGCATCAGTACGTGTTTGCTCGGCGAGAGGGTGAGATATGACGGCGGACATAAACTGGACCGGTTTCTCGTTCAGACCCTGGGGCAATTCGTTGACTTCGTCCCGGTGTGCCCGGAGGTGGAATGCGGATTTCCAGTGCCGCGCGAGGCGTTTCGTTTGGTTGGAAATCCTGACGCTCCCCGCTTGCTGACCCAAAAAACCATGAAAGATGTGACCGCCCGGATGCAGGATTGGGCGCGAAACCGCCTCGATTTATTGCAGAAAGAAAATCTTTGCGGCTATATTTTTAAGAGCAAATCTCCCTCCAGCGGAATGGAGCGAGTCAAAGTCTACCATGAGAAGGGATTCGTCAAGAAAGGAGTCGGCATTTTCGCCCGCGCCTTTATGGACCGGTTTCCTTTGATGCCGGTGGAAGAGGATGGAAGACTGCACGATATTTTATTGCGGGAGAATTTTATCGTTCGTATTTTCGCATACTCGAGGCTCCGGGAAATGATCGATGGGTATGCCTCCGGCGGAGATCTCGTGGAATTTCACTCCAAACACAAATTGCTGCTCATGGCCCACAATCCAAAAATTCAACGGGAAATGGGATCATTGGCGGCAATGGTGAATCAGCTTCCGGTCGAGGATTTACTCGGGGCTTATGAGACCAAATTTATGACCGCATTGAAATATACTTCGACTGTCAAAAAAAATACCAATGTGCTCCACCATATTGTAGGCTACTTTAAAAAAGATTTATCGGGAGCTGAAAAGCAAGAGTTGTTGGAGTTGATCGAACATTATTATCACTCCAATGTGCCCCTCGTCGCCCCTTTGACCTTGCTAAAACACTATATCCGTAAGTATAATAAAGAGTACCTGAAGGATCAATACTATCTTGATCCCAATCCTCTGGAATTGAAACTCAGGAATCATGCTTGAACGTAAGTCGTTAGGAGTTGTCGATGAAGTTAGCGCCATTTAAATTGGAGCGGTATTTTGAAAAGTATGAATTTGTCGCCCCTTATTTGCTGAGTTGCTCCGACTGCGAGCCGCTCTCGATGGTTGAATTATTGTCCTGGGGCGACCCTCTTGTCCTGGACCTCTGGGAGACGTTGAATCTTGGTTATACCGAAACCAGAGGACATCCTCTGTTGCGACGCGAAATCGCCGGGTTATACCCGGGGGTGGAGGAAAATCAGGTCATGGTGTGCGCTCCGGGGGAGGGCATTTTCCTGGTCATGAATTCCTTGCTGCGGGAAGGGGATCATGTAATTACTATGTTTCCCGCTTATCAATCATTGTATGAGGTGGCGTCGGGCCTTGGCTGCCGGGTCGAAAAGTGGCAAGCGGCCGGGGGGGATTCCTGGGTATTTAATCCGCAAGATCTCGAGACGCTGATCAATAAAGATACGCGTCTCATTATCCTCAACCTTCCCCATAATCCGACCGGCGCTATGTTGAGCCGAGAAGAGTTCAAAAAAATTCTAACTATCGCCAAAGAGCGTGGCATATTTGTTTTTTGCGATGAAATGTACAGGTATTTGGAATTGGATGAAGGGATCCGGCTTCCATCGGCTGTTGAAGTGTATGACGACGCGGTATCTCTTTGTGGATTATCCAAATCCTTCGGCCTTCCGGGATTGCGAATCGGTTGGCTGGTTACGAAAAACCGGACGATACTGGACCGGCTAGCGTCATTCAAAGATTATACAACGATTTGTAGTAGCGCGCCGTCTGAAATTCTGGCCATTGGGGCGCTGCGCTCCCGGCAGCGGATTATTGAGCGGAATATGGGAATCATCAGGGGTAATATTGCTCTGCTGCGGAAATTTCTGGATAAATATTCCGATATCCTTTCCTGGATTCCTCCTCAGGCCGGTAGTCTGGCGTTATGCCGTTTGCACGCGGCAATGGGGACGCCGGAATTTTGTGAAGCGGCTCTGGAAAAGCAGGGAGTACTATTGGTTCCGGGTCAATTGATGGACGTGGGCGGAAATTTTTTGAGAATAGGCTTTGGACGTAAAAACATGCCGGAAGCTCTAGCACGTCTGGAGGTCTACGTGAGAGATTTTGTAAATTGATCTTCGCGCTGACAGAATCCAAGAAACATGTTATAATTTTTCAGTTTGAAAAAAAGTTGCGGGCCGGAATAACGAAATTATCCAGGAGGCAATAGAGCTTGTGAGTCTTTTTGCAATGAAAAAAGCTGGTTTAGTATGTTTGATAGTGTGTTCGATCTATAATTTTGGACCTGCGTCGCCGGTTGAAGATCAGCCGGAGGCCCAGGTCAAGGAACGAAAAAAAAGCCGTATCATATTTTCTCCCATTGTATACTATACGCCTGAAACCCGTTTCGCCTACGGCGCGGCCGGTAGTTATATTTTCCGTTTGAGTAAAGACAGGCTAAACGATCGTCCCTCTTCATTATCTCCCATCGCTGTGTACACTCAGGAAAAGCAATTTTACGCGCAATTGAAAAGTTTGGTGTATCTAAAAAACGAAAAATACCAAATCGAGTTGAACCTGAAGGTTCAGGACTACCCGGATAAATTTTTTGGTATCGGCAATGACAATACTCTCGAAGACAAGGAAAGCTACATCTCCCAGAGCGTCAGCGCTTTGTTCACATTTCTGAGAAAAATCAAAGAGGGGCTTCATCTGGGGATTCAGTACGATTATTCCCGTTGGAATATTACTGATTTTAAGGCCGGCGGTTTCTTGGCGGACGCGACGATTCCCGGCAGCCGTGAAGGAAATGTGTCCGGGCTCGGGATAATGGTCAACCTCGATACTCGGGACAATATTTTCGCTCCTACCCGGGGAGAATGGGTGGAGTTTAGCGCCAGGGTTTATGGTAAATTCCTGGGAAGCTCTTTTAATTATAGTGATTTCAAATTAAATGTCCGGAAATACATCCCTGTTTTTTCGTCCCACGTTATTGCCGCCCGGATTATTATTCAGAACCAGGGAGGGACTGTTCCATTTTTAAATATGGCCAGGATCGGTGGGGCATACCTCATGCGCGGATATTATGACGGGCGATTTCGTGACAAAAGAATGGCT
The DNA here is from genome assembly GCA_964491915.1 of uncultured Clostridia bacterium. Taxonomy (GTDB): domain Bacteria; phylum Acidobacteriota; class Aminicenantia; order UBA2199; family UBA2199; genus JAHELQ01. The sequence continues at coordinate 95,073 of CAZBHS010000008.1, read as the reverse complement.
GTGGCGCAATTGGAATACAGAGCCCCTCTATTCTGGAGACTCGGGGTGGTTGCCTTCGCCGGAATTGGAAATGTGGCCGACCGGTGGAGTAATTTTGATCTGCCGGGAATGAAACGGTCTCTTGGATTTGGGTTTCGTTACTTGTTCGACCGCAAGGAAAAAATCTATGTGCGTATGGATTTTGGATTCGGGCGAGATGAAAACGGATTCTACCTTTCAATATTCGAGGCGTTTTAATGAATGAATGGAGCCAAACATGACACAGCGGCCGATTGACGATAGGGGAGTGATCATTCGCACGTTTCAAGGTGACGATTATGATGCTCTCGTCGATTTGTGGGAAAAGTCCGGCCTCCCTTTCAAACCTGAAGGAAGGGACAAAAAAGAAAAAATGCTGAAAGAGTTTTGCCAGCCAACCGCTTCATTTTGGGTGGCTGAGCTTGATGGGAAAATTGTGGCGTCGGTATTGGGTACCCACGACGGTCGCAAGGGATGGATCAACCGGCTTGCGGTCTTGCCGGAATTCCGTGGTAGAGGGTTAGCCGTGCAATTGGTTCAGACTGCCGAAGAAACTCTCTACAACTTAGGGATCGAGATTGTCGCCTGCCTCGTCGAAGACGATAATCAGGTTTCCATGAGCTTTTTCAAGCGTATGGGTTATATCAGGCATCCCGATATAATTTACTTCTCCAAACGCAAGCACGGAAACGTTTAAGTTTCTCCGGTTCATCTAGATTTTAATTCTCACCCCTTGCGGTCTGAAAAAAAATTTGCTATCATTCCTTCTGTAAAAATCGGTTATTGAACCGAGGAGGGAGAAAGATGGGCACAAAAAAATATCTAGTCGTATGTTTAGTTTTTTCGATACTACCATTCTTCACCATTGCGGCTGATGAATTCAACGTCGATCAGGTTCATTCGTCAGTCAATTTTAAAGTTCGTCATATGATGGTAGGAAAGGTCCGCGGGCAATTTAAGGAATTTAATGTCACTGTTTGGGGAAATATGGCAGACTTGACAAACGCGAAGGTTGAAGCGGTTATTAAAGTGGCCAGTATTGATACAAAAAATCCTAAAAGGGATGAACATCTGCGCAGCGAGGATTTTTTCTTCGCAGAAAAATTCCCGGAAATCATATTTAAAAGTAGCGCGGTCCAAAAGAACGGCGACCAATATGTTTTGATAGGTACGCTGACCATGCGCGGCGTTTCGAAACAAATCTCCATTCCATTCGAGGTTTTAGGAGAGGTAAAAACCCCCAAAGGGGATGTGAGGGTCGGAATTGAAGCCAACACAACATTGAATCGTCTGGATTATGGCGTCAAATGGAACCGTACTCTCGACAAAGGCGGAGTAGTCGTTGGAAGCGAGGTGAGCATAGAACTTCTCCTCTCCCTTACTTCTACCGCGAAAAAACTAAAGAATAAAAAAACCGCTTAGTCCTGGATAATTCCGGCAGTATTTAGGAGTCTTCCCACTTCCTGGTAAGCCGAGCGTCCCTCGTGAGTTAGTTTTCCGTTCGGATCATACACTATAAAATGCGGCACTGAGCGTATGTTATATTGCTTTACCAATGGTGAGAACCAATCGATACCGCGTTTATCAGAGCGGTTAATATCCAGTTTGACCACATGGATATCGTCACTCTGTTGGTCCAGCTTCATAAGCAATGGAGAAATCCTACGGCACGGGCCGCAATAATCACTGTAGAAGTCAACAATGTTAATTTTGCCTTTCTGCAGCAAAGATTCTATTTCAATTTCCAAACCTGGATCATCCGAGTTGGCCGCATGGCTGCCTTGCGAACTATTGCCGGCCGGGATTCCCGGACTGGAAGCCTGCAAATAGAACAGGACTCCTATGGTCAATAATATAAAAATGAAGAAAAATCTATTTTTTTGGCGATAATTGTTTTTTTTGGGAAATGTATATCCGCACTGTATACATTTATCCTCTTCGTTCGGGATGTCCACGTTACATGTTGGACAGTTCATCTCATTCTCCTTTGGTTTTTGATATTAAGAGAATAAGTATAACATTTTCAAAAAAAAAATTATACGTTTTCGCAAATTATTTTAAAAATTTTTTGGTGTGTTGGAACTAATTTTGAATAGATGATGTTGATTGCATTGTTTACAACAACTGATGAAGGATAAATTCTCATGTCAATGTTTATGTCGAATCTAAGAAAATAAGGGTCAACGCGGCTACCGGAACACATAATGGCGCATACGGCGGCCGCGGTTCGTTCTTTCAAACTTCTCTTGACATGGGTGAGTTTTTTTAGTCTGGCGTTACCTCTATCAGGGGGATCTCACTTCACGGCCAAGAACCGCCTGCGGTTCCACAGTGTCGCAATTAGCTGCGCAGATGGCCCCGCAATAATCCATGGCTGTCCGTTCTTTTAAGAGAATGGTATGGACTTTTTCTCATATATTGCAATAAAAAGTAGGAATGTCAACAAAAAAATTATCTTGGCAAAGTTATTTTTTTGTCCTGTATACCGGGTAAAGATCCGGTTTGCCGGACCATTGGCGTACTAGAACTCTATTGAAAAAGCCCCATTTGAGAAGGCCGTACGGCGCCATCGGCTCCAGCAATTCCGGTATCAGTCTGGCCAGCGGCTGTTGCATGGAGATCAGGAAGGAGCCCTTGGGAATCGTGGTTTTAATAGTTTTATATTCACCGGTGACAGAAACCATGGCATGGCCCTGAAATAGACGCTTTGAGAGTGATACATCAGTCATGGCAAATTGCTCCACCTCGTCCGTGTATTCTTTCTGTATAATGTCAACAGCGATTCCGTGACGCTTCAGATTGTCTGCGGCATTTTTAAAAGCCGGAAGAATGATGTAGGCGTCCGGGAGGGAGATCGTGGTTTTGGGTACCGGCTTCGAGTAGTAATCGACTTTGTAATCTCTGAATTTATCTGTTTTTTTGACAATGAATTCTTTTACCCATGGAGGGTATTTATGGCGATCCTCTTCTTTGATACGTTCCTTTTTGAACGTATAGCTCTTGATTACAAAATCAAACAATTTCTCCACTTCAAAGTCGAACACAAATTGTTTGTTTCGGAATTGTTCCATTGTTTCGATATCCGCTTTCTTGACCATGTTGTACATTTCTTCGATATGTGTGCCGGTATAATCCAAAATGGAGCGGATAAATCCATAGGATGAAAGGACTCTTGTTTTAAAGTCCGCGTGGGAGTAGTTTTCATCAAGGATGGTGAAGCGGTTTCTCAACCCTGCGTAGTTATTGCCGTATAGAGCGGCGAACGCATGGTTTTGCCAGCCTAAGCCGGGATTCGCCCTGTCTTTGAAATTACCATAGGGGATACTGTCGTATCCATAGTCTTTTTTTAACGTCGCTTGAACGGCAGGGAACAGGTTGTTCCACATGTAGTCGTGGAGCTTCTGATGGGAGTTGGGATTGATAAGAGTTGTGTAGGTGACCGGTTCCCGGTGGTAGGAGCCATTGGTGGTGTGCATGTCTACAAACAGAACTGGATCCCATTCATTGAATAATTGTACCAAACCTCTTACTTCGGGGGATTCCAATTTTAGATAATCACGATTCAAATCGAGATTTTGTCCGTTAGCCCTGACACCGGCCAATTCAGGTCCGTTGTCGCCCCTGTTTTTCCCCAATTTCTCATTGCCGTCGGCATTGAATATCGGCACCAGTAGTAATAGATGGCGTTCCAGGATATAATCCAATTTATTGTTCACGACATCCCGCAGCAGCATTAGGCTGGCCTCTTTACCTTCAATCTCCCCGGCATGGATATTGGCGATGATTAGCACCGATTGCTTGCCGAATAGCGACATCTGCCGGGGGGTTTTAACGCCCTCTTTACTAACCACGACGAGGGGAATCATCCGGCCTTCGCTAGATTCCGCCAAATGTAAGACATGTATGGCTGGAGATTTTTTCTCCGCATCGTAGATGAAATCCATCACATCGTTATACAACGACGTAATTTCGAAATTCGATTCTTCCGCTACAGTTGACCGTTGCCAATTCTGAGCCGGAATTGCCACTGTGAACAACGCTAAAATTACCCATAAATAAACCGTCTTTTTCATGAATCCTCCATCATACTTAATACGCGATTTCCAGAATAATGTTTTCTAAATAGCAATGTGAATTATTTTAGTAAGATATTGGCAGGGTAGAAGCTCCCATGCCCGCAGCCGTTTGGCCAAAAAACAAGAAATATAGGTGAAATGGGTTTTTGTTTATTGTGCAAACCGTGTAAAATGACTACCCATATGGATATAGTGATTTTAATGGCTTAGTTTTCCACACTTTTCTAGATATATAGTTGAAAAACTCCTCCCAGAAAGAATATAAATGGGGACACCTGTTTAAAAATAACATTTGTTTTCACATTTATTTATGAACCCGGTTATAATTCGGTTTATTGTTTATGGTGTTTGGGTTAGAAAAGCGCTTGGGTTAAAAAAAGATCCGGATATTTGCGGATCACTTTTTCGATCAGATATTCTTCGATGGCTGATTTAGAATTCAATTTTCTCAATTGGCCGACCACGTGTTTTATGTAGGAGTAGTGAATGTTGGTGAAAATCCTTTTTATCTCAATCAGCGAGAGGGGATTCATCGAGAAATTGGTGTACCCCATCCCCAGGAGCATCAAAGCGGTAAAACCTTTGCCGGCGATTTCGCCGCAAACATTGACCTCTTTACCGATTTTATCCACCTCTTTTCGAATTTCGAACAAAATTTCAATAACCGCCGGATGAAAGGGATTAAAAAGGTAGGATACCGAACTATTGTTGCGGTCAACCGCCAGCAAATATTGGACAAGATCGTTTGTGCCGATGGAAAAGAAATCGACGATGTGCTCCAGGTGCTTTATCAACTTTACAGAGCCGGGAATTTCAATCATTATCCCCAACTCAACTGTCTTGTCGGGTAATTTCCCGGCTTCCTCCAATTCTCGGCTAACCTCGTCGATGATGCTTTTGATGTAATAGATCTCCTCGATTTCGATAATCATCGGGAAGAGGATTTTAATATTCCCGGATTCATTGGCTCTCAAGATTGCTTTGATTTGGGTTCGGAACAATTTTTTTTCTTTCAAAAACAAGCGGATCGCCATGGTTCCCAGCGCGGGATTGGTTTCCGGTTCCGGTTGGATATTGCCGTAGTCTTTATCACGGCCTACATCGAATGTTCTGATGACTAGAGGATGGGGGAACGCTTTTTGGGCGATACTTTTGTAGATGAGATATTGCTCCTCTTCGGATGAGGCGATTTTGGGATCTGTGAACAGAAATTCCGTCCTATACAAACCGATTCCCCTGGCTCCGTAAGAGCTGATGATTTCGCTCTCGAAGGGTAGCTCGATATTGGCGCTCAAATTGAATGCATGATTGTCTTTGGTGCGATCCGGGAGTTTGATGACGCCTTTGAGACGTTCTTTGTACACCAGGTACTTTTCTTTTTTGACCAAATACCGTGAAAGAAACGCCTTGTCCGGATTGATAAAAATTTCGCCGCTCAATCCATCCACGATCAAATGGTCGTCATTGGAGATCATCTCCGAAGCGTTTTCAGTGTTCAAGATGGTGGGAATTTCCAATGTTCTGGCCAGAATGACACTATGGGATGTTTCGCCGCCATGATCGAAAATGAGGCCGAGTACTTTGCCTCTCGACATTAAGTTCGCCGCTACAGACGGTGGAATGTCATCCGCCACAAGGATCACGTTTTCGATATTGTCGTTAAAAACATCATTGCTCTTTTTCAGGTTCTCCAGCAACCGGTTCAGTATGTCTGAAATATCGTTACGCTTTTCCCGGAAGGAGAGGTCGGGAATATTGATGAAAATATCTATATATTTCTTCTCAACCTGCTTAATGGCCCATTCCGCTTTGACCGCGTGCACCTCTATGTAGTTGCGAATATCGGTGATGAGATTGCCCTCGTTCAATAGAAGCGCCTGGGTTTCGATGATGAGGGCGGAATCTTTGCCCATGATGTTTTGCAAATTCTGGGTAATTTTTTTTAGTTGAATCCGCGTTTTACGGATTGCGCTGTTCAGGCGCTTAATTTCCTTTTGGATCGCTTCTTGATCGATCTTTTCCCGCATGATGATGTGTTGCCGAGAATTGAATAAAAATGCCTTACCAACGACAATGCCGGCGGAAACAGGTTTACCCTTGAGTTTTTTTATCATTTAGCTTTCTTCATCGAATTTTTTGTTGAATAAATCGATGAGGGCCTTGACGGCCTTTTTTTCATCTTTTCCGCTTGCTTGTATTTTTATGGAATTTCCCACAGATGCCGCCAATGTTAAAATACCCAGGAGGCTTTTGGCGTTAACTCTGTCGTCGTTGTATACCAAAAAGATGTCGGATGCGAAACTATTGGCCAGGTGGGATAATTTTGCCGCAGCTCTGGCGTGAAGTCCGAGTTTGTTCGAAATTTCAACCTTTTCTTCTACCATTTTTTTTCTCTCCTAAATATTCGCCCAGGATACTGATTCCGTCGATTGCTCCGTTTTTGACACATTTGACCAATTCAGGGAATTCCATTCCTCTGTCTTTATAGGTCAGAAATTTTAATAATCCCGGGAGGTTGATCCCGGTAATGACTTCGACGTTGGGTTCCAGGAATTTAAAACAAATATTCGCGGGGGAACCTCCGAACATATCTGTGAAGATGATGATCGAATCGTCTTTGTGTTTTTTAATATAGTCTTCGATCTGTGCGATTATTCTATTGGAATCTTCTACCCAATCAAAATTGACCGATTCAATATCGGCATCGTTTTCAAGGATTTTTTCCGCAACCCGGATCAACTCCTCTCCAAAGTTTCCGTGGGTAATCATTAGACTTTTAATCATTAGTTATCCTTTTCGTATACATGCTCGATGAACGATTTGCTACCGTTTTTTCTGGACATGAAGTATTTTGCCGTCACTTCAATGAGTGTTGACAGGTTTCTGCCCGGCGCCACCGGCAGGACAAACATTGGGATTTCCTTTTCCAGGATGTTGAAATAGAGTTCGCCTTCGCCCAACCTGTCGTATTGCTTTTTCTGACTCCACTTCTCCAGCTTTATAACCAGGTCCAGTTTTTTTTCCGGCAGGATGGCGCCCATGCCGAAAATGTCTGTGATATTTATAATTCCCAATCCCCTCACTTCGATCCAGGTTCTGATGCGTTCGATGGATTGCCCCACCGGATCATCGTTCGAATCGAGGTAAAATTCGATTAAGTCATCGGAAATCAACCGGTGCCCTTTGTTTACCAATTCTAGAGCGGCTTCGCTTTTTCCAATACCGGAATCGCCGGCGATTAAGATTCCCAAACCCATCACATCGATCAACACGCCATTGATTCTGATTTTTTTTGAAAAGTGACGGTATAAGAAGCAAGAAATCCTGGTTACCAAAAGGGATGCTTTGAGATTGGAAATCAGGATCGGGGTCTTGTATTTCTCGGCGTAGGCGATAAAACTCGCGTCCACCTCTTGTTTTTCCGAAATGATCACCGCTGGTACCCGTAGGGAAAAGAAGTTTTTTAATTGCTTTTCCCGTTCATCTTGTTTCAGTTGATTCAAGTAGCCCATCTCGGTTTTACCTAAAATCTGGACTCTTTTACGATTCAGGTATTTAGGGTATCCTGCCAAAGCGAGTCCCGGCTTTTGCGAGCGGGGGTGGAAAATTTGGTTTGATATTTTTTCTTCATTATAAATCGACGAGATTTCAAGATCTTCTTGCCTGATAATCTCTTTTACCTCAATTCCATTGTTCGCGCTAGTCATCTTTAAGTTCATACTGCCTGATTACATCGAGTAATTCTTCAGAGGTTTCGCAAGACCTGGCATCCTTGATTAGTTGCGGTGATTTTTTGATTAAAGAGGCTGCGGCCGCGAGGATTTGCAAGTGAACGATGGGTGATTCATTGGGAGACAGGATGAGAATCACAAAGTGAACAGTGTCTTTGTCCTTTTCATTGTAGATGATTCCTCTCCTGGACACGCCAATGAAAATGATTGGAGTTTTAATGTCTTTGAGTTTTGTATGGGGAACCGCGGAAGAGTTGCCGATGGAAGTGGAACCCAATCTCTCCCGCTCCATTAACTTGCTGATGATTTCTTTCTCGTTGCCCACCAGGTCGCGCATTTTGAGATGGTGAATGATTTCCGCCAACAACTCGTCGAGTGTTGTGGCATGCAGATCTGTTTTAATCAGCTCGGCTTTTAAATTATTGTATAATTTCACTGTTCAAGAATTCCGAACACATCAATTTGCTTCAATAATTGAAATTTCGTTGTTCCTGTTAAAAAACACAACCGAAATATTGTTTGTTTCGGTATTAGTGAACAAGTAAGCGTTTTCATCGCTATCTTTTAAAAAGAAGATAGCCTCTTCAACGGAAAGGGGTTTCCGTGAATAATTGTTGGAGACCGTGATTTTTTCGCCCGCCATATCGCTTGCTTCAGATTGAGTTCCGCGGCTGGGTCCCATGATACTCTCTTTGATTTTTCCGAAGCGGCTGGTCCTCTTTTTGTCGCCTTTCAATTTTTCGTTGTTTTTTTTGGCCTGGGCGTTTAAAGTATTGAGCGCGGTTCTAAGAGCCTGCTTCAAAATAGAATCGGATCCTTCTATATGATAGGAGTTTAATCTGGTTTTTAATGTAATTTCAACTTTGTATGATAGCTTTTCCTGGACGACAATAACTTCGCAATCCATGATGTCGCCGCTGATTTTCTCGATTTTTCTTAATTGTTTCTCAGTAAAAGCCTTTAATGCACCAGTAAATTTAACGCTCTTAGAAGTAAATCTAATACTCATTTTAATCTCCTTTAATCTTATATTCTTCTTTTCTTTTTGATGAATTGGGTAAATTCATCTCGTCTCTGTAGTTCCTGATCGTTCTTCTGGATATTTTGATTCCCAGTTGTCCCAGCTTGGCAGCGATTTCCTGGTCAGACAGTGGGGAATCTTTAGGTTCTTCCTGGATGAGTTTTTTTATTTTGTCTCTTATTGTCTCTACTGAATGCTTAAACCCGAATTCACCTTTAAGTCCGTAAGTGAAGAAACTTTTCAGGCTGATCAGGCCGTTTTCCGAGGCCATGTATTTATTGTTGACAGCCCGTGAGATGGTTGATTCGTTGTAGTTCAATTCTCTGGCGACTTCGCGCATTGTCAGGGGTTTTTTCCACTTTTCGCCGAAATCGAGAAAATCTTTTTGCACTTTTACCAGATATTCCGCGATTTTGACGATCATTGATTTTCTCAGTTCAATTCCTTCGATAAATAGATTGGCGTTGCGGTATCTTTCTTTTAGATAGGATTTCGTTTTTCGGTCTACCCGTTGGTCCAGCATCTCGTCGTAATACGAAGAGAGTGTCAATTGAGGCATGCCGTCTTCGATGAAGCGAACTCTGTATTCGTCGTCGTCTTTGATCAGCAAGAGGTCCACCTGGGCATATTCCACCTCTTCTTTCTCAAATTCTGCCCCGGGTCTGGGATTGAGTCGTTTGATCCGTTTGATGAGGTTGAAGAGTTCCTCTTTTTCAAGCCCCATTTTTTTCATGATGTCTGTGTATTTGGACCGTCCCAATTCTTCTAAGTGATATTCTATCAATTGAATCAAACGATTGTTTTCCGGTTTTTCCTCTACCTGTGCCAACAGGCATTCTTTCAGGGATGCGGAGGCGACGCCTGGGGGATCGAACGCCCTGATGATATTTCTGATGCGTTCGATTTCTTCCGGTGTGCTATCCAGCGAGGACGCGATGGATTCGATGGCCACATTCATATAGCCGTCCTGGTTCAGGTTGTAGATAATATGATTGGCGATCTCCAACTCTTTTTCATTAAATTCGGTTCTTGCCTGGGACATCAGGTGATCCGATAGATGGACCGCCTGTGCGGTGAAGAGTTCGATTGCCCGGTTCTTGTCTATTTTGTCGTCGTCCGGCTTGAAAAATCCGTTCTCTTCATATGTTTGCATAAAGGAGGAGTCGGCCCGTTCCAGTTTTTTCTGGATATCGTTGACTTCCGGTCTCTCGTTCTCTTGAGTTTGGGAGGCCGGCTGCTGGATGTCCAGCATCGGATTCGATTCCACTTCGTTACTGATGCGATCGACGAACTCTGTCCGGTTTAGTGGTAAAAACTCGAGAAAGGAGTGTATCACCGGGTTCAGTACGATGTTGGGAGCGTTTTTTAAATGGAGTTTCGTTGACATTTAGTTCCACCTGAATTCTTTTCCTAGATATTCTTGTTTGACCCGTTCATTTTGGATCAGCGCCCCGGAATCCCCCTGGAAGATTACTTCGCCGCGGTTGACAATATAGGAACGGTCGGTAATGTTCAGGATTTCCCTGACATTGTGATCTGTGATGATGACGCCGATTCCCCTGTCTCTGAGACTGGTAATCAAGACCTGCAATTCCTGGATCTGGATAGGATCAATCCCGGCAAACGGCTCGTCTAACAGAAGAAAGTCCGGTGAGAGCACCAATGAACGGGCAATTTCAAGTCTTCGCCGCTCGCCGCCCGACAGCATGTACGCTTTACGGTCTTTGAGTTCTCCCAGACCCATCTCTTCCAGCACGTCGTATTCGTTTACCGGTAATTTTTTCTCCGGGTGCATGTTGATGATAGCCCTGATGTTTTCTTTAACGGTCAATCCTTTGAAAATCGAGGGTTCCTGGGGGAGGAAGCTGATTCCCTTCTGGGCCCTGATGTATATGGGTAAACGGGTGATGTCGTCCCCGTTGAGGCGAATTTCGCCGCTCTCTGGTTTATGAATTCCCAGGATCATTAAAAATGTCGTTGTTTTTCCCGCTCCGTTCGGTCCCAATAGACCGATTATTTCTCCTTCATTTATTTCTATAGATATGTTGTTAACTACGCGTCTGCCTTTAAATGATTTACTGATATTAATCCCTTCAAGTTTTTTCATCTTTGCCTATTCTCACTATACCGCAAAGTGATAGTGAATTCTATCATTTCATCCTGAAACTGTCAATTTATTTCCTGTCCGTAACGTGTTGGGAAACGGACCCGTTTTTCTTGATGTCGCCTCCTCAATTAGTATAAATTAATTTCAATAATTTATCTACTTTCTATTTACCGTTTTTTCACAAAATGGCGCCGCCAACCCCTATAGATCCTGATTTATCAGTGAACATGGCGTTTGTCCCTCAATAAAAAATTTACCCGCTTCTGCAACTCTTCGATGGTCGCCTGCGAGGTTCCGATCTTTTCGATCACGATCGAAGCCGCCGCATTGGCCAGGATGACCGCTTCGCGAAGCGTGGCTCCCGATACCAGGGATAGGATGAGAACCGCCGCCACAGTGTCGCCGGCGCCGGTGACGTCGAACACTTCATGGCTATAGGCCGGCAGATGAAAGGTTCGTTTTCCTTTTTCCGAGGCGGTGATGCCTTCGCCCCCGCGAGTGACCAGGGAGAAATCCGCCTTGAACTTTTTCTGAATGGAGCGGGCGGCTTTGGCGGCCTCTTCATGGCTGCCGATTTTTTTGCGGGTGATCTGTTCCGCCTCCATCAGGTTGGGGGTGATGCCGGTGATATGGTCATAGAGATGAAAGTTCGGCGGTTTGGGGTCCACGATGATGGGGATGCCGGCTGTTTTGGCCCGCTCTTTCAACGCCGTCATGATTGTTTTGTTCAATGTCCCTTTGGCATAGTCCGAGACCAGGATACCGTCCAATTGATTGTCAAGAATTTGGGCAACCATTTTGCGTTCGATTTCCGGCGAGAGGTGGATGGTCTCTTCGCGGTCGATGCGTACAATCTGCTGACGCTGCGAAATGACCCGGGTTTTGACAATGGTGCGGTTGGCGGGGCAACGGACCATCCGGTTGCCGTGGTTCTTGAGATTGGCAATCTCCTGGGCGAATAAATCTTCGCCGCAGACACCCAGCAACAGATCGTCGGCCCCCAATGCCGCAATATTGGCCGCCACATTGCCGGCGCCCCCCAAGCGGAATTCTTCTTGCGAGACTTTGATCACCGGCACAGGGGCTTCGGGAGAGATGCGCTCCACATGCCCGAAAATATAACGGTCCAAAATCACATCGCCCACCACCAGTATCTTTTTACCGGCGAATCCTGAAACTATCTCCGCCAGACGCTTTTGAGATGTCATTGATTCACCTTCTCAGTGTAAGCTGTTTTTCCGAGGAAGGGAATCGAGATAAAATAGAACAACAAGAATGTAATTTCCGTATCCCCCCAATTGTATTCGAACATACCCCAGGCTAAAAATCCAATAAATACAAATAGCGCCCCCAACGCCACATGCTTCGCCTCACCCTGGTGAAGCCGGATGCGCTTCACCAGATAATAACACAGAGCCCCGAAGGCCAGAAGCAACGATAGCAAGCCCAGCAATCCCCGCTCCGCCAGTATCTGTAAGAAGTTGTTGTGCAGATGGGGATTCGCTTGCCGCGCGTCCGGGTGCCGGTACAATTGATACACCTCTTTGACATTGTTGGCCCCCACTCCGGTCAACGGATACCGCTTGAATATCTCCTTGCCGGTGTGCACCATATAAATGCGATCTTTGTTCGAGGCGTTGTTCATGTCGAATATGGAAAAGACCCGGCTCTTGACTGTTTGGGGCAATAAAAAGAATATGACGATGGCCGCCGGAACCGCGACGTACAGAATTTTCGGCTTGTAATAAGCGATAAAAAGCCCCAGCGAGACGACAATCCCCACCCAAACCGAACGGGTGAGAGAGAAAAGAATCGCCGCCAACAGGATCGCCAGACCTCCTCCCAGGAAGAGCTTGCGCTGCCATCGCTTTTGGTAGAAAAGGTAGACAAAGAAGAAGATAAACACGAACATCAACAGTCCCGAGTAGGTCATCCAATGGCTGGTAAAACCCTTGAGCCGGTGGTCCAGCGACAGTCCTTGCGTGGCCGCGTTATATATACCGGTAAACGAGGATAAAATCGCCGATAAAAGCACCGCCCCAAAGCTGATCATCAATCGCTTCCGTGAGTTGATCACCAATATGAAGATGGGAATCAATAGATATATCAGCAAATCCCGGTTGTCCTTGAAGCTTTCCAACCGGTCGATGGAGAAGATGGTGGTCGCCAACGTGGCCCCTATATATATAAGAAAATATTTAAAATAGGGGGGAAAGCCCTCGATTTTGCGATTCACCGCCCAATGGCCGATGATCTGGATGGCCAACAAGGTGAATAAAATATAGCAACCGGCGATGGAAAAATTGATCAACAATAAAAAACCAACCACCAGATAAAACGAGATGTCACTGGATATATCGAATAATCGCTTCATACACTGTCTCCGCTTTAATGTCTCTCATGCACCTTATTGTATCATAAATACAGCTTCTTTGAGAACAGGGGCGGCATTTCATCTCCAATTGGATGAGCTCCACCTTCTCCCGCCGCCACGGCCCGCTGACCTCCGGGATATTGGGTCCGTAAACCGCCACGATCGGAGTCTTTGTCAGCGACGCCAAGTGCATCGGCCCCGAGTCAACGCCGAAGTAGACATCGCTCTCCTGGATCAAACACAATGTTTCCTCGATGCTCAAACTCCCGGTCCAATCCCGTGCGCCGAACCTCCGGCTCAACATCGCGCCCTTCTCCCGCTCTTCCGCACTATGGCCGATGAGGGCGATCTCCATCCCCGCCTTCGACAACCTCTCGATGAGCTCCTCGAAGCGGTCGATGCCCCAATCGCGAAAACGGTTGCCCGCCCCCACGTGAACGGCGATGACCGGCTGCTTCTGTTTCGATTCATGGAGCCAGAGCTTCAACTCGGGATTAACATCATCCGCTTCGACCCGAATCTCAGGATAGGGGGGAAGATTGTCCGCTGAGACGCCCAGATGTTTCAGCAATTTGACCTGATTGTACACCGAGTGGGTGAATCCCTCGCTCTGATCGCGGGGAGTGAGATGATTGTATGCCCAATTGCGGTTGGGGGTGCGGTAGCCGATGCGGGTTTTCGCTCCGCTCAAGAAAGTCAGGAGAGCACTCTTGGGTCCCGAGTGGAAATCGACGGCAATCTCGAAGCCGCGGCCGCGCATCTCTTTTCTGAAGCGGTAGATCTCCTTGATTGTCATATCCCTGGGAATGACGACCAATTCATCGATGCCGGGAATCAGTTCGCCGATACCCCTGAATTTCTCCTCCACCACATAGGTGATTTTGTGGTCCGGGTAGCGCTGAAGATAAAGCTCCACCGCCGGGATGGTCAACACAATGTCCCCCAGCAACCGGAGCCGGATAAACAATATCCTCATATATAATTGTTGATTCAGGCCATGGGGATGGCTTCGTCAGCCAGCATTACCGGAATCCCGTCTTTGATGGGATAGATTTTTTTGCAGTCGTCACATTTGAGCCCATGCTCGCCTGCTTTGTGTTCAATCAGTTCGATTCCTTTTTTGCAAACCGGGCATGCCAGTATGTCCAATAATTCTTTTGAAATGACTTGTTTTTCCATGTTTTTTCCCTATTCTGTCGTTATGACTGGATTAAAATAAAATTCTCTCACGTTCCCCCCCCACTGTCAATATCTTTTCCTTCTCCACGCCCTCCCGGACACAATTTTGTATGTCCGGTGGACATTGTGGACCCGGTGGACATTGTGGACCCAGTGGACGTCGCTTTTTATTGTTGAAAAGTTTAACTTTTTATACTATTATTGTAGTAATTATGGCAATTGTTGTTGCCGGGGACTTAATAAAAAAGGAATCATTTCGAGAAACGATTCCACCGCACTATATAAATTAAGGAGGAAACATGTTAAAGAAACTGACAGACAAAAGAAAGAGATTGGAGCAGGCTCCCAGGGAACGCATTGCGTATATCCCGCAATGCTATTGGAAATGTGAAGCAGATCCCGATCCCCGGGAAGTTTTGTTGGTGCCGATCTACGGTTTAGTTTAGAACGTCAAATTTGTTCAGAAGAGCGTACAGTGAGGGCACACGTAATCGTGCCCTCTCTAAAAAATTGGAATTACTTGTCCTTTTTTCAGCCAGATCTTACTCGAAAAGCTTCTTTAATTCATCTGTTTTTTCTTTCTGCTTCAAATGAGAGCTATTGTTCATGTTGAGACTCGATTTTTCTATTATGTCTATCGCCTCTCTAAAGATTTTCTCGCATTCATTGGAATCATTTAGTTTTTCTACTAGTACCTGGCAGTATTTGTCGATTTTTTTACTTCCAATATCAGGCATTTTTTCTTTGTTGGCCAACAATCTAAACAACATCAAGAGGTGATACCTGATCTTTTTTAAATTAGAGTCAAATTTAAGATTCCGATATAACAATTCCAGTTGATAATACGCGAGTCCACTGGTGTAGTAGGGCGAAAGATTATGTTTGGATGAGAAGATCTCCGTCTCTAACCGCTGTGCCACGGTGCCATAATATCCCGATACTTGATGTGGATTATCCAGAAACATTGAGGCGAATGCTTTGATTTGGTATCTAATGGAAATTATTCTAGACTTGATGACTTTGTTGTCGTTGCTATATTGATTGGTTCTTCTTTCATAATATAATTTCCCATTCCCTTCGATGGAACGGTAGTAGTGTTCGAGCTTTTTCTGAAATTCGGATAATGCCTCCAATTGTTCGGGTTTAACTTCAGTTTGACTATTGGTTGCTTTGGTTATTTCGTTTTTTATATCGTCGTTATCTGTGACGATCAATCTGATCGGAATAATCATTTTTTCTATTCCGTTAGTATCTTTGTTATTGAACAGCACATGACTGGTTTGGCAACCATTTACAACTTGATAATCATTGATTGTAAATTTATCACCGGTCACTGTTATATTATCTGCTACCAATGTCACACCATTGTTTAGGACGGCAAATAAATCGAATTTCTTATCCTCCAGTGTGGTTTTGATTTTTTGGTTCACAGGATTGTCGCCGAGAAAATCTCTTACATTGTCGTAAAATATACTGCGGATACTACCATCGTCCCCAACTAATTTTACGAACTCTTTGAAGGGAATATAACCGAAATATGATTCCGTTATTTTGTCTATTTTGGGGAGTGTCACTCTCCTTTCAAAGGTAAATTCCGCTGAAACCGATTCCTTTGTTTTTCTATAGTACTTTTGGATTTCGTTTGCACCGAGAGGGATAAATTGTATTTCTCTAAATAGATTAGTGTCATACAATTCGTCCGTGGACTGCGTAACGATTGCGTTTATAGCGGCTTCATTAGTCCATTTTCCCGTAGTCACAAAATATAGCTTGCAGATAGGGTTTCCCTTTGTCATGCTTGAAGCGTTGGAATAGATGTGTTCTTTTAGGCTTAAAAAATTCTCCATGTTTGGGCCCTTGAAGACTGATCCATTTCCGTTAAAAAAATGCTTTACTGCAAAGGAGAAATTCGCAATCTGACTCCCCTCAAATTTACTTGATGTTTTGGTCTGAATAAACACGAATGTGGCATTTAGATATTTGTTCTTTTCAATTAAATCATCTACCTCTTGTGTAGCTTCAATAAATTTGCCATTAACGATAATCCCAATTCCATCTATTCCTTGAGTTCCCGGGTCCGTTGAAATATTATTCAGTGAGAATTCCTGCACTGTTTGTGATATCACGCAATGATTCACAAACCTTTCAAAGTTTGTCGATTCGCCGGAATCTTTAAGCTCTTGCTCTTTCATGAACTCTTTGATGCAATTCTGAGTAATTAAATCCATTGTTCACACTCCTTAGTTGTCACTTCTATTTGATTGCTATGAAGAAGTATTCAGATAGTGATAGAAATATAAATGATTATCAAACGAGATTCAACCCTAAAAATTGTGAGGTTACGGATAATATGGACTTTTTGAACTATATCGTTCTCCTCATTAAAAATATTCGGTTCTAATCGAGTGATTCCTGCAACCATTTCTACTCTTCAAGAAGTAGACACGTTTCTTTGTATTTGTTTTCTCTGAGGGAATAATTATCAGTAAACCTCTATATGTCAAGCCAGAAAGCCTTTTTGACTGGGTTGAAGATCATTGACTAGACATTTATTTTAAAGGCCATTTCTTATCTACTTCTTCTTTATCATTTAGAAATTCTGCGAATTCAGGTTCAAGGATTGCTTTTCGAAGTGCTGATCTTAGAATATTTTCCATCTCTGAATATAGTTCAATTTCCTCAGAATTGCTTTTATCATCAGATGGTCTAAGGCCTTTCCCATGAACCACTCTTGAGCGGAGTTCATACATTTTTTTTGCTTTTGCTCCATTGATATTTCCGAGTTGTAAAGCATCTGCGAGTTTTAATATCCTTATTTTAAAATAGTTAGTCCCCTGCACTCCTAGCAAGGCTTCAAGAGCAGTTGTTACTAAAGCTAATCTGATGTCCAATTCATATAGCCTTGAGGCATACTCGTGATACCAGAATGCTATCTGCACATCTTTTTTGACTGGATTCATTTCAAATGCGTAAATAAGTTTGGCTAAATCTTCTGCATTTTTCTCCGTTAGCCAATTCCTGGATGGATCTGCAACGTATGCGCTAGAACCTATTCCTCCTCTTACCCCTAGCCCAATTTCTTTGATCTTCTCGCTTTGGTCTAATATTAAGCGTGCAGAATACATGAAAGAAACCGTGGTTGGGTGAATAATTCTTGACAGTGCTGCGCATTTCTGGAGTTTTTGATCTTCATCCCAGCTTTTTAGAGTGCTATTGGCTGGAATTTTTCTTATGAATGAATATACATGTCCACATGAGAGTTGATATTCGTAGTTTAAGCCTTGTGGTGACAATTTCTTTAGTATTCCTGTTGCTTTATCGCTTAATTTCGTGCTGATAGAAATATCCTTTGTTAATTCTATTGTGCCTTCTATCGGGGGAAATTCCTTAACGATTGGGTCGCTTTTACGAATAGATCCAAAAACTCGAGTGAACATTATAATATCCATACGTATGTCTGCATTTAGGTTTATAATATTCGGCTGCATTCTTAATCTCCTTTAGAATTTATATTATTGACCGCTCCCTTGATTTTTCTTCGCTGGGGTTTTGCGGTTGTGGGTTAGTTTGTTGGTGACTTCGCGGAGGATGCGGGGGTGGAGGTTGGGGGCGTGGGTGTCGATGAAGGTTTTGACTGCGGTGGGGGAGTGGCGGATGAGTTCGCGCAAGGCCCAGGATAGGGCGAGGATGACGTTGTGGTCGCGGTCGTTGATGGCTGTTTCGCAGATGGCGAGGGTTCGGGGGATGTCGCCTGTGCCTTTTAGGGAGGGGCGGTTGAGGGCGATGGTGCAGACGAGGGCGGTTCGGCGGAACCAGCGGTCGGGGGAGGTGGCCCAGTCTTTGATGAGGGAATCGGGGATTTGGTTGAGTCTCCAGGCGGGGCCGGCGAGGTAGGCGGCGAAGATATCGCTGTCTCCCCAGTTTGTGATTTTTCCGCCGAACTCTTTGAGTTCCTTCTCGGTGATGGTGCGGATGGCGGCGTCGTTGTGGAAGATCAGTTCGTATGCCACCCAGCGAGGACCGAAGGCTGCGATGAGAGATCGAGCCACGTCGAGAACGTAATCCGGTTGCTCGTCTTCAATGATCTTGCTGTAATGGCGGCGGACTTTGCGCAATGTTTGGGCGTTGGGATTGCTGACGGCCCGAAGCTCCGATAAAAGGTCGAGAGCCACCGCTTCCGGCGTGCGATTGTCGTTGTTAAGTCGTTTTTGCAGACTGGCATCTTGTGTCGTTTTAGGCGCCAATGTCCCAACTCCCTCCGATTGTGAGCTCACCCTCATGTATCGAATCGGTCTTGCACTTTTTAGCATAAATCCACGCAAAAAACAAGGCAATCGGCGGAGTGAGGGCTTTTTTCTTGAGGCTATCCTCATCATCCCCCCCTCGAACCCAGAAGCGGTCGATGATTGATTCGAAGGGTTTGGAGCGAGACTGGTGGTGTTGTAGAAGGGGGCCTGATTTTTTTGTTTTTATTGTTGAAAGGCTTAACTTTTTATACTATTGTATAACTTAACAGGGCAATCATTGTTGCCGGGGACTTTTTATAAGGGATTTAAGGGGAAATCGTCTTCAACTAATTACTTTGATTTCATCGTAATTTTAATTCTGATGCGAGGCCCTATTCAGGACTTCTTGGAAGAATGAAGAATTTTCCGCACTATATAAATTAAGGAGGAAACATGTTAAAGAAACTGACAGACAAAAGAAAGAGATTGGAGCAGGCTCCCAGGGAACGCATTGCGTATATCCCGCCATGTTACTGGCATTGTCTTGGAACCCCGGAAAATCTCCTTTTCACCGACAGTTATCAATTCGCTGTAGACAACAAGTATACAAATGTGAAAGGGTAGGTAATTTTTCTTCCCGTTTGCGAGGGCACACTACGAAGTGCCCTCGTGTTTTCGCGTACATAATCTATATGTCTAGGTGTGTGAGTTCTTTTTAGTTGGGGGGGTTAGTAGACGTATCGGGGGATGGCTATGGTTTTGAAGAGTTTGAGGGCGTAGTTGTCTGTCATTCCTGCTATGAAGTCGATGACGCGGCGGTCCTGGGGGTCGTCGGAAGGGTAGGGTTGGATGTATGTATCGGGGTATTCTTTGATATGCTCGAAGATCGCTTGAAGCACTCCCTTGATTTTGGAGCGTTGATTGCCCAATGTCGGGGTGGTGTAGACGTTGCGGAACAAGAAGTCGCGGAGGATGTTCAGCTCGCTATAAATGTCTTCCGGCATGGATATGTATTGTAGGTCTGTTGCCAGGCTCTCGCGAATCACACTGGTGACAACCGTGTCGATACGTTTGGCAAACGTTGTTCCCAGAAGTTTGACACTGGAGGCGGGGATGTCTTCGTGCTTGATCAAGCCGGCCCTGATGGCGTCGTCGAGGTCGTGGTTGATGTAAGCGATCAAATCCGATATCCTGACGATCTGGCCTTCCAGTGTGACGGGCAACTCTTTGGGATCGCTGGGGATAATGGGGCCCAGGCCCTTGGAATGTTTGGCGATGCCGTCGCGGACGTGTTGGGTTAGATTCAAGCCTTTGCCGTCGTATTCCAATTTGTCCACCACCCGGAGGCTTTGATGGTAATGTTTAAATCCGCCGGGGAGAATTTCGTCCAACACTTTTTCGCCGGTGTGGCCGAAGGGAGTGTGCCCTAAGTCGTGTCCCAACGAGATGGCTTCGGCGAGGTCTTCGTTCAAGTTAAGGGCCCTGGCGATGGTGCGGGAGATCTGACTCACTTCCAGGGTGTGGGTGAGGCGGGTGCGGTAATGGTCGCCTTCGGGGGAGATGAACACCTGGGTTTTATGCTTCAAGCGGCGGAACGACTTGGAGTGCAGGATGCGGTCGCGATCCCTCTGGAACTCGGTCCTGACCGGCGATTTCTCCTCGTTCCTCACCCGCCGGCTGTACTTGCTTTTAGCGGCGTTGGAATGAAGCGATTCCTCGCGGGCTTCCAAATCGGTCCTAATATGCATGGCTATATTGTATACCGAATGGAAATTTTTTTCAAACCGCCATTGTTTCTCGCGGCTCTTTTATTTTTATTTTAGTTGTTGTATAGTATTCATTAATACTAAAGAAAGGAGTAGTGGTTTATGATTGAAACGACAGAACATTCTTTTTTCCACCCCGCCTCCAAAGGATTTAGGTTTACTATCCTGGCATTCGTCAGCATGTTGTCGATGGGCACCTATTTCGCGTATGATATTATCGCCGCCATCGCCGATAGCTTGATGACCAAGATGGGGGCCACCGAGAGCGACATCGGCTCGATGTACAGTATGTACAGTGTGGCCGCCATTGTGGCGGTGTTTATCGCCGGCTTCTTGATCGACCGGTTGGGCACCCGGAAAGGTAGTATGATTTTTTCGAGCCTTGTTTTTGTGGGGGCGACCCTGGTGTGGTTGGCTCCCAATTTATCGTGGCTTTATGTGGGACGCTTTATTTTCGGCGCCGGTTCCGAACCGCTCATCGTTGCCCAAAGCGCGATCTTGGCCCGGTGGTTCAAGGGCAAGGAGTTGGCCCTCGCGTTCGGTGTGGCATTGACTGTCAGCCGGTTGGGCACGTTGTTCGCGTTGAATACCGGCGAGTTGATCGTCGATCATTTCGGCGGTCCGGAGTACGCGTTGATGGCTGGAGCCATGATTTGTTTCGTATCCTTGATGTCCAATGTGGTGTATGTGTTGATGGACCTCAAAGGGGAACGGATTCTCGCTCTCAAGGACGGCTCTGCGGATGAGAAGATCGAACTGTCCGTTATCGGCAAATTCAAACCCACGTTCTGGTTTGTCACCATCTTGTGTGTGACCTTTTATTCGGCGATTTTCCCCTTCGTATCATTGTCAGTCAAGTTCTTCAACGAAAAATGGGGTATTCCGCTGGTGTCTGGACAGGACGGCGGTTTCTTGTATAAAGTTTTTTCCAATTTCTTGCACATGTTTAGTACCGCCGGAGGTATCGCTTCGATTTTGATCTTCGCCTCCATGGTATTGGCTCCGTTTGCCGGCAAGTTGGTGGACAAGGTGGGCAAGCGCGCCACCTTCATGATTTTCGGTTCGCTGTTGATGATTCCGGCTCATTTGTTGATGGGGATTACCAATATCTATCCGATTCTTCCGATGATCGCTCTGGGCGCGGCGTTTGTGTTGGTGCCCGCCGCCATGTGGCCGTCGGTTCCATTGGTGGTAAAAAAGGAACATGTGGGAACCGCGTTTGGTGTGATGACCGCGATTCAGAATATCGGTTTGATGGCGTTCCCATATTTTAACGGTAAGTTGAGGGTGTTGACCGGTTCGTATACCGCCAGCCAGGTGATGTTCGCGTCGTTGGGTTTGGTGGGCCTTGTGTTTGCCTTATTGTTGTTGAGGGCGGATAAGAAAGCCGGAAGTACGCTGGAAAAACCGTAATTGGAGTAAAGGATAAAAACAAATAAACGCCGCCGGTCCTTCGAGGCCGGCGGCAATCAAGAACGGCAGGCATATATTGACCGATGTCTTCTCGATTGCATCGACCTGTGCAGAGAATTGATGCACAGCGAAGCCACCATGAATATCATCATTCGCGCTTGTTGAGCGTAATGAAAACTATAATTAAAAGGAGAAAGCTATGCTGAAAAAATTATCGAAGAAAAAAACGACTCCGCTCATTGTGAGAGAGCGTCAGGCTTATTGGGAGACCTGTATTAAAAGTTGCCTGCGTCTATGCAGTGAAGTGACTCGCGACGATTTCACCATTGAAGCCAACGTCCGCTTCTATTGAGCGTTCAGCCATGAGTTCTGTTCTCACGACGTGTGGAGGTCGCCTCTTGATGGAGACGGAGAATAAATATCAATCCGATGTTTGCGATCCCACAGAATTGTAGAGATAACAAGGAGGATAAAGATGTTGAAAAAACTTACCAACTCAAGAACATGTAAAAAAAGAACAGCCTTGATGGAGCGGACAGCGAAGGGCTCCTGCGAAATGAATTGCATGTGGAGGTGTATCGAGCTGATGAATCTGGACTTCGACAACTTCGCCTTTTTATGGGCTGTTTCTTAATTATGACTATATGACTTAATAGCGGGCGCTGTTTGCCTGTGTCAAGGGCGGAGATGTTCGGTCTCCGCCTGTTTTTGTTTAACGTCATAATGGTTAGTGATAAGTGGATGTGCTATTTTATAGGGTGTTCTCAAATAAAAAAATTATTTTTTTTCTTGATTTCCATTGACTTTTTTTTGATAGTTTTGTAAGGTTAAAGTGGTTATGAGGATTTATGTGGTAAGGGAAACAGATTTTGTAGGTGAAACCGTTCAAATTGATTGTAGTCATTTAAATTATTCCAACAGATAACCTTCACTTTTTAATTCGCGTTAAAGGGACTTATGATAGTTCCAGAACATAGACCATAGACGCGCGCCTATTCTTGAAACGTGCGCCATTGGGCTATATATAAAAATATATGGAGGTAAAACATGTTACAAAAACTTACGAACGCAAAAGGAAACGCCAGGAAGACAAGACTGATGGAACGTACCGCGAAAGGAGTATGTGAGGCTTTTTGCTATCTGGAATGCGATTTCGATCATTGGGCTGAAGCTTCTTTATTCTTTGATATGCGTTATTAGTGTAAGATGTATTTAGGCAGGGGCTTTCGGGCCTCTGCCTGTTTTTTGGTTGGGTTGGTTTTAAAATGATGGTTTTTTTTGTATAATGAAAGGGATGAACAAACAAGAGATTCGTGAGACAGATCGTAGAGTGTTGGTGGTGAACGCCATGGTGGATGTTGGTTTGGCGGAATCGTTCGATAGGGCCATCGAGAGACCGCTCGAGAGGGCGGGAGTGACGTTTGCGTTGCGGAGTTTGCTGTCGTGTGAGCGGTTGGAAGAGGAAGCTCCGTTTTCCCATTTGATTATCTCCGGCTCCGAGGCCAGCGTTATGGAAGAGCGGGATGAGGATGAACTGCTGCGCAAGATCGTTCGTGGATTTGTGGATCATGAGAAGCGGGTACTGGGGATTTGTTACGGGCACCAGTTTTTAGCGGCGAATCTTTTTCGGAAGGACTGTTGCCGCAAGTCCAAAACGCCGGAATTCGGCTGGGCGGAGATTCAGACAGAAACGAATCCACTGTTTGGCGAAGTACGCGATCCCTTTTGCATGGTGTCGCATTACGATGAAGTGTTCGATCTCGATGGGCGCTTCGAGGTGATGGCGTCAACGGATCGCTGCGGGATCCATGGTTTTCAATATCGCGACCTTCCGGTATGGGGGGTGCAATTTCATCCTGAATACAATGATGTCGAAGCCGAAGAGATTTTCGCGTTGCAAAAAAAACAGGACCCAGGCGTTGTTGAATATTTTCTCGATAACCAATGGAATCCCACTGCGGAAGACCTATTGCAAAACGAAACCATTATCGCCGGTTTCTGCTGGATATAGGTATTCTCTAAAAAAATAATTGATTTTAAGAAACCTGTTGACTAAAAAATCTATTTTTAGTAAGGTTAATTTTGAAAAGGAGAATTTTCAAGTAAAGGAAACTGGGTGTTGAAGGTGAACCAACCCTCATTTATTGGCGTTTGGCCATTCTTCTAAGGTGCTTTATTGGGGATTTTTCTTTGAGAATGTAGAGACAATCAGCTATATAAAAGAGGAGGAAATATGTTAAAAAGATTGACAGGGAAAAAAACGAGATCTCATCATGGATTGGAGGGGCGTAAGGCGCAGATTCCACTATGTTACTGGGAATGCCAGTTTGCATGCGAAGTAGAACCTGGTGGCCCCAGGTATATTCTGCAGTCTGGCGAAGAGGTTAAGTAATCCATATAATTGTATGGATCGCTGTTTTTGTAAACTATTGAACATTTCAGGGCGGGGGGATGGCACCCCTGCCCGTTATATAATTGGATTCTAATGAATCGAATAGATGCTAAAGTAGGAGAGTCAGCATATGAAGTTAGTTT
Source organism: uncultured Clostridia bacterium (assembly GCA_964491915.1). Classification (GTDB taxonomy): domain Bacteria; phylum Acidobacteriota; class Aminicenantia; order UBA2199; family UBA2199; genus JAHELQ01. The sequence continues at coordinate 70,627 of CAZBHS010000008.1, read as the reverse complement.
ATTTGAATGATAATAAGCATGTTTATTTAACGGATTATAATCTCATTATCAACGCTGAGTTGAAGGATTATTTTTTAGAACACGCCAACGGTAAAAAAACGAAATTCACAAAGCGGCGTATTGACAAAGAGGCCATCAAATACGGGGTCCGCGATATCGGACAGGTGATTTTGCAAACCACCCAGGATTGCTCGCTTCGTTGTAAGTACTGTGTGTACGGTGGAACGTACAAGTATCAGCGCGATCTGGTGAGAAAGGTCATGGATGTCAAGACCGCCATCCGCGCCCTGGACTATATTTACGATATCATCAAAGACCGGGAAAAGAATGATCTGGCTGTGTCGTTCTACGGTGGCGAACCGCTGATGAATTATGAAGTGATTGAGAAATCGGTGGAATACGCCAAGGAAAAATTCAAGGATATCCGCGACGTCAAGTTCTTTATGACTACGAATCTCACCATCCTGGACGACCGGATGATTGAACTCATCGTAACCAATGATTTTAATCTCAGCGTCAGTCTGGACGGACCGAAAGAGCACCAGGACGCCAAACGGGTATTCAAAGACGGCAGCGGCTCCTTTGATACGGTTATGAAAAATTTGCAGCGGATAAAAGACCGCGATCCTATATACTTCAAAGAAAAGATCGGCATGGAGACTGTTTACTCGAAGGATCTACCGATTGAAAAGTTGTATGAGTTTTTCGCCAACAATGAGTTGGTCAAAGAGAATCGGATGATGTTCAGTTTTGTGGATGAGTACGATACGTGCTATTACGAAAAGTATCCCTTTTCGGAAGAAGAGGTGTCCGCCGGTTTCAAGAAACTGAACGCCGGAATCCGGGAAAAGATTAAAAAAGAGGTGGACTTGATCCCTGTGGAGCGGGCGATGTCATCCAGTTACGGGCGCATGAAGCGTTACCTCGAAGCCCGTAATTTCAGCAATACCGCCAATACCTGCGTGTTTGACAGTAAGCTGTTTGTCGATAGCGAAGGACGCTTCCACGTGTGCGAAAAAATCAACGACCAGTTCCCCTACGGCGATGTCTGGAAAGGATTTGATTTTGACAAGATGGAACAGATGCTCGGCGATTTTTGCGATACCGTCGAAGAGAACTGCTCCGATTGCGAGTATCGCTGTATTTGTTTCCGCTGTTTTATCCCCTTTGCCAAAGACGGGAAAATCCGTTTTGACGAAAACTTTTGCAAAGAGATGAAGGAAAATTGTAAGGAAGGACTTGAAAGGCGGATCTCCAACGAAATCGAGGGGGTAATCTAAGATGAAGAAATGTAAACGCTTTCACCAATTTGTAATAACCGAAAAAGGAAACGCCAACACAGCCGTCATCGACTTTTTGAAGGGCGATCTCTTCCAGGTGGAGAATGAAGTTCTGGAGAAATTCGAAAAGGGACAATATGAAGATATTCCCGAATTCGTAGCTTCGCTCGAAGAAGAGGGTTTGATCCTGGATCTCGAAGAGGGAACCTGGGTGCCGGGCATGAGCCTGGAGCTCGACATTGAAGAAGACACCGCCATTTCATTGGAGTTGGAGGAGGGCATCGATTTGGATCTGGTGCGCGAGAAATTGAAAGGGCAGAAGATCGCCAAGATCATGTTTTATGGAGATAACGCCCCGGAAACGATTTTACCGTTTGTGGAAGTGACAAAAAAAGAGATGAATTTCGACGAATGTGTCGAGTCCACCAAAGTGGATGGAGACTTTGCTGAAATCGACGAATTTTTCTATGGTTTTAATAAAGAATACAATAGTTGTTGGGGACAGAAACTGGCTATCACCAAGGACGGAAAGATGAGACCCTGCATTTACAGCACCATTGAGCTGGGCGACCTCAAGAACGATCCGGTGGGGCAGGTGATCAAGAAATTGAGCGAGGAGCACTGGAAAATCACCAAGGATAAGGTGGAGAAGTGCAAAGATTGCGAACTCCGCTACGCCTGCTTCGATTGCCGGGAGATCGCCTACCGCGTAAGCGGCGACTTGAACGCCCCGTTCCCCAATTGCAAATACGATCCCTACAAAGGAGGCTGGTCTGAATAAGAAACGCGAATTTCACACTGTCATGATGATTCCTTCGGGTTCAGCGGATGAATCGATCAAGGGAATTTCACATCTGTACGAGCATATCACCATCGCAAAAGCGTGCAAATCCAAGGCGGCGGCCCGGGTCACCGGCCACACCACCGAAGATTACATCGTCTTCTTCGCCATGAATGTTTCACCGGAAGAATTTGTCACGCTAATGGACGGCATGTCGTTTGAACCGGAAAACACAGAGGAGGAGAAAGATATACTGATTCGGGAAATAGAACGGGAGCAACATAACTTCGAAGAGGGGTTGTTCAAGTTCGTCTGGTCCGACTCTAATTATGAAAAGAGTCCTCTGGGAACCATCGAAGAGGCCAAAGGTATCACGCCGGAGATTTTAGAGGATTTCAGGCTCAAAGTAATGGACATGCCGTTGTTTTTCTATAGGCAAAACCTGGAGGATGGTCTCGATATTGTCAATCCAGAAGCCTTTACCTGCGAATGTCCGGATGATTTCAATATTTATCAGCGGCGCGAAGGGGTGTTCGACGAGGTGAATTACCGGATCTTTTATTTTACCGGTTGGGTGGAGCAGATGTATCTGTTCAGCTATATTTTGAAGGTAAAAAATCCGGAAGATGCTGATTTGCGGATTCATGTGAGCGAGAAAAAGAAAAGTACCGCGTTGATCGTCAAGGACGACATCATCTGGCCGTCGGCAGACGAAATCGACTCGTTGCGAAAGAAAGCCTGCAAAGCCATTGAAAAGGATGTCGAACAAATCAAAAGCAACTTTCCCGAGCGGGCTCTCAACGAGCTGGAAAGCGTCTACTTCTACGACAAACGCTGGCTCCCCCGCATCCAATCGGCGCTGGAAACAAAAACCGCCCAATTGCTCCAAATTATTGAGCAACTGCAATCGTAGGATGAAACCGGGCGGGTGTCCGCCCGGTTTGCTGCTTGGAGATGTTTTTTTATTTACTGGGTTTTACGCCCATTTCTTCCAATAGGTGATAGGCTTTGGCCAATTTTTCGGTGATGAACATGACGTAGCGGATGTCTACAGAGATGGTTCTCTGGATTTCCGGGTCGTACTGCCAGTCGCCGGTCATGGCTTCGTAGTTGCCGTCGAACAAGATTCCCGCCAATTCACCTTTGGCGTTGAATACCGGGCTGCCGCTGTTTCCGCCGGTGCTGTCCACTTTGTGGGTGAAGGCGATGGGGATGTCGTTGAGTTTGGGATGGGCCCATTTGCCGTAGTCTTTGGCGTCGTAGAGTTCTTTGAGGCCTTTGGGCATATCGAACGGTTCTTTGCCGGTGTATTTTTCCACCACGCCTTTCAATGTGGTAAACGGTTTGTAGCTCACGGCATCGCGGGGGTTGTACCCGGCGACGTTTCCATAACTCAAACGGAAGGTTCCGTTGGCGTCGGGGTAAAGATTTTTACCTTTCCAGGCGTAGAGGGCCTGGACATAATTCTTGCGCAGTTCAGACAGTACGGCTTCACGCTTTTCATTGAGTTTGCGCTGGGCTTCTTGTTCGGGATACAATTTTATCGCCAATTTGATGAAGGGATCGTCGATGGCTTCCAGTTGTTTGGATTTCATTTTGTAGAGGGACATGGCGAATTTCGGATCTTTGAGTTTGGTTTTTTTATAAGCTTCGTCAACAAAGGCGTCGATGTCGCCTGAGATGGCTGATTCGAGGCCGGCGATCCGTTGCTCTTCGGGAAGCGCTTTGACAATGTTCAAGTACTGGGTTAGCAAGGCTTTGTCCGCCGCTTCGTAGAAGCTCATGTAGGTGAATCTCAGTCTCTGGACTCTCCGCTTGATGAGTTTTTCGGAAAAATTGGGGTTCCTGTCCGCCTTTGGTTTTTCCCGTTCTTTGGCCGTCATGTAAGCGCTGTTGGCAATGCCCATCGGTGTGCCGGCGAACCGGCCCAACAGGCGCAGCATCATATTGTAATCTCTGGTCTGCTTGCGCAGATCGAATTGTTTTTTCAATTTGTCGAGGGTGGCGCCGTATTTTTTTAATAGATCTTTGTCTTTTTTCAGGAACGCGGTCAATTCTTTTTCAAAGTTCAATTTGGTTTGCAAGAAATTTGTGCGTTTCATGCCGTCCACATTACCCTGGTAGTTTTTCATGGCATTGTTGAGGCCTTTGATGAAGCCCGCCACTTTGGCTTTTGCCACCTGCGAGTCCCCTTCGAACGATTCCAGCAATGTGATGGTTTTGCCGTACAAGTCGATGAGGTAGGGATAGTTATAGTTCAGGCTTTCGTCCACGGCGTTGGAGGTGAGGTAGCGGGTGGTGCGGCCGGGGAAGCCCATGATGAATGTGAAGTCGCCTTCGGCCAAACCCTCTTCGGCAATCTTGATCCAATATTTCGGTTTGTAGGGGATATTGTCTTTGTGGTACTTGCCGCCTTTGCCGTCCGGGGACATGTAGATGCGCATATAGGAAAAGTCGCCGGTGTGGCGGGGCCACATCCAGTTATCGATGTCTCCGCCGTAGTTGCCGATGGAGGCCGGCGGCACGTAGACCACTCTGACGTCGTCATAGCGTCTGTATACCGATTGAATATACTGCAGGCCGTCGTACATCTCGTCAATTTCCGCCACGATGTCGCTGCCGCCTTTTTCGAT
>CAZBHS010000008.1:0-65918 GCA_964491915.1 uncultured Clostridia bacterium | reverse complement strand
CCCGTTCTCGTCGGGCACGTAGCTGTCGATCGCTTTTTTCCGTTTGACCAAATCTTTGATTTTCCGGTATTTTTTGAATGTGGCTGTCACATCCTCCATTTTTTCCAGGATATAAGCGGAATATCCCGGCGCTTCGATTTCCTCTGCGTAGGTTTTGGCAAGGAAGCCGTTGGTAATGTAATCGGTGCCTTTGGTGGAGGCGCGCTGGACCGCTCCGAACGCCACATGATGGTTTGTCAGGAGCAAGCCGTTGGGAGAAACGATCTCCGCTGTGGCGCCCATTCTCACTACCGCGTTAGCCAGGCATGGTTTGTCGGGGCTGTAAATTTTCGCGGTATTGATTTCCAGTCCTTTTTTCTGCAGGTCGAGGTTCTGTAATTGGGTAAGCAACCACATCCCCTCCTCTCCGAAGACGAAGATACTCAGCAAAAAGACCAACATAAATGTGATGAATCTTTTTTTCATATATTCTCCTTTATATTTTTTTCTTCTGCCCATCATACACTATTGATACGGAGAGCGTCAATGAAGGTTTCGCTCAGCGGTTTGTTTTGCGAAATTCGTTTTTTTGTATTATAATGCGCATGATGTTACTAACAATTGATGTAGGAAATACGACGACAGGTATCGCGATTTTTGACGAAGAAAAAATCGTTACAAAGAACAAGTTGATGACGCCGAACGAAGTCTCTGAGAACTTTTTGAAGAGCTTGATAAAAAAAGAATTCCGTAAGCGCATCACCCGTATTGTGGTTTCCAGTGTTGTGCCGTTTATCGATCGCTCTATACAGAACAGCGTGGTTACCTTGTTCGGGCGGAAGGCTCTGTTTATCGATCATAACACCGACACAGGACTCGCCGTTAAAATTGATATTCCCGAAGAGTTGGGGGCCGACCGTATCGCCGACTCGGTGGGGGCCCTTCATTTTTTTGATCCGCCGTTGATCATCATCGATTCCGGCACGGCCACCACTTTTGATATTATCTCTAAAGAGTTTGAATATCTCGGCGGCGCCATTTTCCCAGGCATCGAATTGTCCATCAATAGTTTGGCCCGCAACACCGCCAAGCTGGAACGCATCACGTTTGGAGTACCGGATTCGATTCTCGGTACCAATACCGATGCCAGCATCCGGGCGGGGATCTTTTACAGTTACCTGGGCGGGCTTGCATATATGATGGACCAGTACAAAAAGATGTTGGGTGAATCCGCCAAAGTTGTGGCCACCGGCGGATTGTCCCGGTACTTCAAGGATCATCTGGCCGGGATCGATTTGTACGAGCCGGATCTCATCTATTACGGATTGAGAAAAATCCACCTCCGAGTCGAATCGTGACCAATTCTTTTCAAAAGCAGGATGACTACGACTATATCGTCAAGATCATCTCGTATCTCGATTTTCAATTCGGTATCCGTTTTTTCATCACCCCCCGGGACTTCGACCTCCTCTTCCGCTGGTGGGAGAAGCGTATTCCATTGGAGGTGATCAGGGAATCGCTGACCAATGTGGTGGAACGCCGGAGAGCCCGAAGTCAACCGATCAAGGGGTTTGCCAACTTCAATTATGAAGTGAAGAAGAATTTTAAAGGTTTTTTGGAATTGACCGTCGGGGAGGGGGACCGGGTTGAAGCGGATGTTGCAGCCAAAAATCCACTGGATTGTTTTTTCGAAAGCTTCCCCGCGGAATTGGAACCGCTGCGTCCTTTGTTTTTGCAAAAAAAAGAGCCGGTGGAAAAGCGGGAAGACATCGATGGAGATGATCTGGATGAGGCGTTGCTGGAATTGTTTTCTCGGGACGACGAGCTGGGGATGAAGGCGCGACTCTTTCTAAATAGTCTGGCGCCTCCGTTGCGGAATAAAAAAATCGAAAAAAAATACCGTCTCAATTATTTGAAACGGAAGTTCAGGATCCCTGATTTTGAGGAGTAGGCGATGGCAGCGATAAAAAAGAACCGTCTGGACGCTGAACTCGTGGTCCGGCAATTGGCTCCGTCCCGGGAAAAGGCGGTGGCGCTGGTGATGGCGGGCGAAGTCCTGGTGGATGGGCAAATGGCCCATAAAGCGGATAAAAAAGTGACCGCCGAGTCGAAGATCGAAATCAAGGAAAAGTACCCCTTTGTCTCCAGAGGCGCGTTCAAGGCCAAAAAGGCGTTCGAATCGTTCGCCATCGATCCTTCCGGTCTCAAGGCGCTCGATATCGGCATCTCCACCGGAGGATTCAGCGACTATATGCTGCAAAACGGGGCGGAGGCCGTGACCGGAGTGGATGTCAATATCCAGCAAGTGGACTTCAATCTCACCAAAAATCCACGGTTGCGCCTGGTCAAAAAGAATGCGAGATATCTGGAAAAAACCGATGTGGAGTACGAGCCGGATATCATCACCATGGACCTGTCGTTTATCTCCATTATCAAAATTTTGCCTCAATTGACGGCGTTCCCCGACGCCCGCATTGTCAGCTTGATCAAACCGCAATTCGAATCGGAGAAATACAAGATCGGCAAAGGCGGGATCGTGCGGGACCGCTCCCAGAGAATACAGATTCTGTTGGATTTGAAGCATAAAATCGAGGCGTTGGGATTCGCGGTGAAGGGCTTTACCGATTCGGGAATCCGGGGACGCAAAGGCAATCAAGAATATTTTTTTTTGATGGAGTATGGAAACAAAACAACGTTTGATGATAAAATAATTATCGATGGAACTGAAATATAAAAAAGCTGGAATTGTGGTGAAGCCTCACCGGGATGTGCAGGTTTACCTGGAACGGGCGATTCGCACCCTCGAAAGCCTCGATGTCGAGGTTATCCTCGAGGAGAAGGCCGCCGTTATGTTGAACCGGCGGAGGAAAACCAGCCGTAAAGATATCGCCGGTTTGGTTGATATATTGGTATTGATCGGCGGCGACGGAACCTTCTTGTCTGTGGCCAAAGAGGCGGCGGAGAACCAGATCCCCATCGTGGGGTACAATCTCGGGACCCTCGGTTTTCTGACGGAACTTCACAAAGAGTCCATCGAAGCCAGTCTGACGGAAATTTTTACCAACCGCCAGGAGGAGTCTGAACGCAAACTCCTGGAGATTGAATTCAGGGGCGAGACCTATTTGGCGTTAAATGACGTTGTGGTCAGCAAAGGTAATATCTCCAGAATCATTGAATTGCTATTGATGATCGACGGGGACAACATCGCGGAGGTGCGGGCGGACGGCTTGATTGTGGCGACTCCCACCGGCTCCACCGCCTATTCTTTATCCGCCGGCGGTCCGATTGTGACTCCCGATGTGAACGGATTGGTCATCACCCCCATCTGTCCCCATTCTCTGACTTTCCGTCCCCTGGTGGTGCCGGACAATTCCGCCATCTCGGTGCGGCAATGCTCGGAAAACACCGATGTCTTTCTCACCATCGACGGCCAGACAGTGCTGCCGTTCGAATTCGAGGAGAGCATCAATATCGGGGTCCACGCCAAAAAATTGCGAATCATTGTCTCCAGAAAGATTAATTATTTTGAGCTTTTGTACGAAAAACTCAACTGGGGATTCCGTAAATACCAATAAGCGAAGGTTTTTTTTTGAAAAAATTGTTTTATAATGATAAACTTTAGGGTTAAGAGGTGACGAATGAAAAGGTTCTATTTGATCGTTTCTATTTTGTTAATTGTATGTGTCGCCCGGATGTATCCGGTCGATGCCGAGCAATTTTTTGCCAAAGGGTTGGTGTATTATCTTCTGGAAGACTCGACGTCGGCCCAGAAGAACTTCAATGTGTATTTCAATCAGAAACCCAATCCCCAGGTAAAGGGTGGCTTCACTCTATTGGTGGCGGGCAAGGATTGGGATGCCACCAATAAATTCCGTTATTATCTGGATATCAGCCACCGTTCTCCCATCGCGCTGGTGGGCATCGCATTGTCTACGGAGAAAATGACCAACTCCACAACCATGGAAAACCTGGACCGGGCGATCCGTCTCGATTCCCGCTACGCCCCCGCTTATCTGGCGTTGGGTTTCCAGTACTACAAGCGGAAAAACTATCCCAAAGCGGAGGTCAACCTACGCCGGGCCGTGTCTTTGGCCAATGTCCCGGAGTACAAAATTATCCTCAGCAAGCTATACATGGATATAGACCGCCCCCAGGAAGTACTGGACCTCATGAAAGTCGAGGCGGACCGGGAGCCTGGTAATTTTTATTTCAACTATTTGACCGCCAAAGCTTATTTGAGGTTGGGGCAATTGCAAAACCTGGGCAACTATATCCAGGCGGCCCAGGAATTGAATCCCACCGATAAAGAGGTCAATGTGTTGCTGGCCCGGTATTTGTTGGGCAAAAAAGAATACACGCGCGCCCGCCAGGTGATCGGTAAGGTGCGGTACGAAGAATACAACAAAGATTATGTCATGACCTTTGCCGAAATTTTGATGGCCTTGAAGGATCGCAGGGCGAAAAGTTATTTGTACCAGGCCTTTTCCAATGATCTTTGGGATAAAGACATCAACACGTTACTGGGTTTGTTTTATCTGGACAACAAGGAGCCGGACCAGGTGCAAAATTGTATCAATCGCTCGGCGATGGCGGGCGAAAGTATTGTGGATCTCAAGAATACATTCCCTGAAGAATATACATTTCCCACTTACAATACGCTTCCATTCTTCGACGTCAAGAAGTTGCTCTGGTTGTCCGACGAACAATATCTGGCGGTGGCGCGCGATCGTAGCGGCGGAGTGAACAAGTTGTTTGTCATTGACGCGGCGCTCAATAAAATTCTCCAGGCGATTCCCGCCTCCGGAGAGGTTCAGGAGGTATTTATTTCCCCGGACGGCAACCGCATTGTCTTTTCGACACCTGAAATCAAAAACGAGACGGTGAATCTCTACCTCATGGAGCGGAGCGGCCGCAATTTTTCACTCCGCAGATTGATAAACGTCCCATTCCCTATGGCGGGAGTCGAAGTGGGCTTCAATCAGTCCGGTAGCATGGTGTATATCACCGATTCCAGGATCCTGAACACCGCCTTTGAATCTCCATTTTCCGTGGTGTCGCTTCTGGGCAAAAAAAAACCGGTGTATCCGGTCTACCCCTTCCCGGTTTTCCGCTACAACTTTATGAACCGCTCGTTTGAGAAACTGAAAGATATCAGCCAAATTGAGCGCGTGCCGATCAAAGCCATGAAAAAGTACTTTTTGGTGGTGCGGGGGTACGAAACCATCTCAAAAATCGGCGACCTGATCCGCAAAGGGGAAGGCATGGATGTCACCTCTTCGGAAGTGGTGAAAATCCATTTTGCCGACGACTTATCCGCCTTTATCATTTACCTGTCCGATCTGAAAAACGCATTTCAAGCCATCGCTTTTATTGCGGAAGACAACAAGATTTACCAATTCGACGCCTCTATGTTTCTGGAAGAAGGACGGTACGCCGAGATCGAAATTCTGCATTTCGACCATCCGCAGCATGAGCTTCATTTAGCCACCCGCGATAAAAACCGCGATTTAATTCGTTTCAATTATAAATCAAGGCTTTTTAATGTGTTGGCCAGTAAATTGTTCGATTATTTTTACACTAAGGAAAATCAAACCATTTACCTTCTGAGCGAACGGACCAACCAACAATTCTATAGCGAAACCGATTTAGAATGGGTGTCGCTCTCTCCCTATACCCGCGGCCGCATCAACGGCAACCGCGATTTGAAAGAATTGATCGATGCCAGCGATATCACGAGGCTTCTGGCGTCCACTTACACCGGCCAGATGCTCGCCATGGATAGCGATTACAACTTCTCGTACGTGGGTCCGTCGTTTGAAGGCGCCCTTCATAAGGTGTCCCCGTCCGGCCGCCGGGTGGCGGCCTTTATCAACGGCCGTTTATTATCTCTCAAGTTTTAAGAGAAATTATGAAACAAGTTTTATATATTCTCTTCTTCTCGATGCTGGCGCCGGTACTGGTTGTGGGGGCCGACAACCCCACGCTGCCGGCCATTCGATCGCTGAAAGAACTCCCGGTAGAGTTGGTCAAAGACTTTACCGGGAATAAAAACATCGCTTCTCCGGCGCAACCTGTCGCCGCCGGGGAAGGGAGCCTGTTTTTTTACGATTACAAACTCAAACAGCTCGGCAAAGCCAACCTTGAGGACGATACCATTACCGCGGTGGGCCGCTTCGGCGAAGGACCGAAGGCGTACGCCGGTACCGCCAGCTTATGGGGCGATGAGGCGTTCGTCTATTGCGTGGACCGCAAAGGCAAACTCCACTGTTTCGACCCCAAAGGGGAATTTTTATGGGAAGACCGGTTGGACAAGGTCAATCCCCGTCTGGTGGGTATGGGCAATGGCGGTATCTTTTTTTATACTTTTAGCCGTTACTCCAGCAAAGTCAGATCCTTGCGCCTGTTCAACCGGCAAAAGGACAAGCGGGCCCTCGAGCTCATGACCCTACCGGTGGAATTCATCGCCATGAAGGCTTATTCCAATGGGAAACTCTTGAAAGGCGGCGGTGTGATGAATGTGGCTGTCCCTGCGGTCGCGCTTTGGGACGGCATGCTGGTAACCTCGGCGTACCGGGATTACCGGTTCGATCTGCGGGATTTGAGCGGTAAGCAAAAGAGCCGGGTGACGATGGCGGCGCCCGCTCCGCAGATCAACCCTCTGTGGAAAAAATTTAAAAATATAGACGTCAAAAAACTCTACGCGATCCGGGAAATCTATCCCTTTAAATCGACTCTGGCGGTGGTGTCCAATTATTACCGGGAAGACAAGCCGAGGATCGATTTTTTCGATAAAAAGGGAACGCTCTTACAGTCATATATCCTACCGTTCAAGGCCAATGGAGGAGGCGATAGCGTCAGCATTCAAGGGGGCTATCTCTTCTTCTGGGAATGGCGAAAAACGGGATTCAAGATCTATAAAATCAACGCTAAAATCTAGAGAACGTTTTTTTTTGTTGAGTGGAACGGCTGATTCTGGTACAATGTGTAGGATAAAAGGCGGTAGCATTTATGGGCAAAGAACAATCGTTTAAACCGGTGAAATTGTTCTCCGGCGTGATTTACCGGGAACACAATGAATATGAACGAATCAAATGGGTATTGGAAGAGCATTTTTCGACAATTGACCTGGAGTCCCCTGAGATCCCCTTCGATTGCACCGATTATTACAACGAAGAGATGGGCGCCCCCCTATTTAGAAGGTTTGTTTCCTTTAAGGAACTCATCATGCCGGATCAACTTCCGGGTCTCAAATTACTCACCAACAGTATCGAGGATGAGGGGGCGCATGGGGGCAAACGCTCGATCAATCTCGATCCCGGGTATCTAGGGGAGGCCAATGTCATTCTCGCCACTACCAAAAACCATTACCATAGAATTCCTCTGAAGCGGGGAATCTACGCCCATATGGAGTATGTGATCTATAAAAAGAAACTGACTCCAATGGAATGGACCTATCCGGATTATCACAAACCGGAGTACATCGAGTTTTTTACCAAGCTCAAGGCCCGCTATAGAGAGGACCTGAAAAACCAATCTAAATGAGACATTTCCCGTCTAACGCCGGTGATTGTGAAGAATTTTAACGTTTTCATATTGACAAATCCGGCCTTAAATGCTATTGTCACATTTATCGAGAGGCGTTTACAAGGAGAGCATCATGACCCAAAAAACCAAAGCAAAAATAATGGACGCAAAAAAGATGGAACGCACTTTTTCCCGGATCGCGATGGAAATTCTCGAACGTAACAAGGAAACCGGGAAACTAGCACTCATTGGGATCCAGACCAAGGGCGCATACGTCGCCCGGCGGATACAGACATTGATCAAAGAGCTTGAAAATGTCGAAGTTCCATTGGGGATCCTTGATATCACATTATTCCGGGACGACCTGCACATGCAGGAAGATCGGCCCTTGGTCAAGAAGACCGAGATAGGTTTCTCCGTGCAAGACAAAGACATCGTGCTGATCGACGATGTAATCTTCACCGGCCGAACGATTCGCGCCGCCATGGACTCGATATTCGAGTTAGGCCGGCCCGGCACTATCCAGTTGGCTGTGTTTATCGACAGAGGCCACCGGGAATTGCCGATTTGTCCGGATTTTAAAGGAAAATATTTGCCCACGTCCCGCCGGGAACGGGTGAATGTGATGTTAAAAGAAATCGATGAAAAAGATCAGGTTCTAATCATGGAACCAACGAGGGAGTAAATGAGCAAACAGGCATTTAAACAAAGTCATTTGTTGGGTATAGAGCATCTAAGCGTCGAAGAGATCGAACTCATCCTGGAAACCGCAGAATCGTTCGTGGAAGTATCCACTCGGGATATTAAAAAAGTACCGGCCTTGAAGGGAAAAACCGTTGTCAATCTTTTTTTCGAAAGCTCTACCCGTACGAGAAGTTCGTTTGAAATAGCAGCCAAACGTCTGAGCGCCGACATCATCAACTTCAACGCGTCGGTCTCCAGTCTGAAAAAGGGCGAATCGCTGAAAGACACAGTGTTGACACTGGAAGCGATGAATCCCCACATTATTGTGATCCGGCACTCCGCGTCCGGTTCTCCCAAATATTTGACCACCTTTGCCAGGTCGTCAATCGTCAACGCCGGCGACGGGTTTCACGCCCATCCCACCCAGGCTTTGTTGGACGCGTTGACCATTAAACAGCACTTTAACACATTGCGGAACAAAAAAATCGCCATTGTCGGCGACATCCTCCACTCTCGAGTGGCCCGTTCAAATATTGTACTGCACCGCAAAATGGATAATGAGATCGCCTTGATCGGTCCGCCCTCCCTGGTTCCCCAGGAATTTGAGAACATGGGAGTCAAAGTCTATCACGACCTCAAAAAAGGCGTTGAAGGCGCGGATATCGTGATGATGCTCCGGGTCCAGCAGGAACGGGGCGCCAGCAACTACTTCCCCTCCATCCGCGAATACCGGAAACTCTACGAAATCACCCCGGAGGTTTTTTCCCTGGCCAGTTCCGACGCCATCCTGATGCATCCGGGCCCCATGAATCGCGATGTGGAGATCGACACCACCCTCGCCGATTCGGATAAATCGGTCATCCTGGAACAGGTTACCAATGGCATTGCCGTCAGAATGGCGGTATTGTATCTATTGCTCCCCAAACTTCGTGGGTAGGATAAGGAGACGGAGATGAAGTTATTAATCAAAAACGGCCGTTTAGTCGATCCGGCAACAAAAACCGACAGCACTGTCGATATCTTGATCGATAAGGGAAAAATCAAGGAAATTGCAGCCCAGATCAAAAGTATTCCCGGTATCGAGACCATCGACGCCGCGGGCCTGGTGATAACCCCCGGCTTTGTGGACATGCACGTTCATTTGCGGGAACCGGGATATGAAAATAAAGAGACCATCGAGAGTGGGATGCACGCCGCTGTGCACGGTGGATTCACCTCCATCGCCTGCATGCCCAACACCAACCCAGTCAACGATAACCGTAGCGTCACCGAATACATCATCGCGCGGGCCAAAAATTGCGGCATCGCCAATGTCTTTCCCATCGCCTCCATTTCCCGGAACCTGGAAGGGAAAAATATCACCCAGATGGCGGATTTGGTGGAAGGCGGAGCCGTCGGCTTTTCCGACGACGGCCGCTGCGTCATGAGCGCGGACCTGATCCGTAAAGCATTGGAATATTCCAGCATGCTGGACGTCCCCATCATCGAACACCCGGAAGATCATTCCATCTCCGCCGAAGGGCTGGTGAACGAGGGATTCATCTCGTACAAATACGGCCTGCGGGGCATCCTCAATGCCGCCGAAGAGGTCATCGTGGCCCGGGATTTGATCCTTCAGGGCCGTATCCAATCGAAGCTGCACCTCACCCACATCTCCACCGGCGGCTCCGTTGAATTGATCCGCAACGCCAAGAAGCGGAAGGTCAAGGTAACAGCCGACGCCACGCCCCACCACCTGCTGTTGAACGAAACCCTCATCACCAATTACGAAACAGTGTACAAAGTCAAACCGCCGCTGCGTACAGAAGAGGATCGGAAGGCTTTGATCAAAGGTCTTCAGGACGGCACTATCGACTGCATCGCATCGGATCACGCCCCCCACACCCGCGACGATAAGGACCGGGAATTCGATTACGCCCCCTTTGGCATGATCGGCCTCGAGACCACCTTCCAGGTGATCTACGACCGGTTGGTAAAGACCAAAATCATCGATCTGAACCGGATGGTGGAACTCCTATCCACCAATCCCGCAAAAGTCCTGAACCTGAAAGGGAGGGGAGAGGTCAGAGCCGGCTTGCCCGCGGACCTCACCATCCTCAACCTTAACAAGCGCTTCAAAATCGACGACGCGGACTTTCGCTCCAGAGCCAATAATTCCCCCTTTATCGGTTGGGAAGGCCAGGGAGTTGTGGAATTCACCATCGTGAACGGCAACGTGGTATACAAACGGAAATAAATAGATATCAATCATACACCAGCGGGGAACGGCCGGGGTTTGAGACACCGGTTGCCCCCGCTTTTTTTTTATCTAAGCGAATAGATTTTCGGATTCAACCTCTATCCGCACAAACGGACCGCCCGCCGGATCCGTGACCTTGAACCCATCCGCCGGCGGAGAGCCGCACACCCACATCACCTGTCCCTCCGCGTCCACAATGACGGGACACGCGTGACGCAACCGCACCGGAAAGCCTATGGAACGAATCATTTCGAAGACCGGCTGCTCAAAATCCGTATTGATTTTAACGTACCTGTCCCCTTTTTTTGGACTTCTCACTTGCAACGGAAATCGTGTCATATGGAGGGGAACGATGATCGAATCGTTATCCGCCGGTTTTTGGAAGCCATCGATAGCATCCACCCGCAGCCGCGCTTCGATCTCCGGGATATCAAAAACTCCGGGTCCCGGAATAGGGTAGGCGTAAGCCGGAAGCGAAAAATCCCGCGGCATCAGAAACCCTTTCTCCACAGTCAATCCCACACCCGGTAAACTCAACGCCTCCGGATGCTCCGGCGAGTCGAGGATGCCTTCGATATGTTCGAACCCAATCTCCAATAAGTCGCCTTTCAACAGCCGCACATACTCCCGCAAGATGTGTCGCTGCACCGCCCGGTGTTGAGCCTTGAGAGGAGCCAGCGGCAACACCCGCTCAAACTGCAAGTGGCGGTCCAGAAACTCCGCGGCCAATGATTTAAAATAATCGTACTCCTGCTGGAAAATCAGACTGGAGCGATAGATGTGCCGGTCGATGGCGGGCTCGATCTCACGAATCCGCGGCAGCAAATTATTGCGAATCTTGTTGCGCAAAAAATGGTTCTCTAGATTGGTGGAATCCTGGTAGTAGTCGATGGCGTTGCGCTCCAGGAAGGCCAGGATGTCGTCCTGGCGGCAGGTCAACAGCGGCCGGATCACCCGAGCCCCTTTTTTTGAATAAATAGCCGACAAACCACGATTGCCGCTGCCCCGCAAGAGCTTGATAAAAAACGTCTCCGTGATGTCCGTCTGGGTATGGGCGGTGGCGATGCTGGACTGCTGAAATTTACGAGCCGTCTCTTCCAAAAATCGATAGCGCAACAACGACGCCGCGTGCTCGAGATTGAGCTTCTCCTCTTTTTGGAACCGCGCCACATCCGCGCCGCCGATCACCAATTCCACCCCCAACTTCCGGCAGGTATCCTTCACCCAGCGCTCCTCCATATCCGCGTCTTCCCTTAAGCGGTGGTTAAAATAGGCCGCCGCCAACTGAAACGGGATGTCCGTCTGCAACCGTTTCAACAAATGGAGTAGGGTTACGGAATCTTTGCCGCCGGAAAAAGCGAGAATCACGGTATGAACACCGGCGAGAAGCCGCTGGTGAATGATGTGGGATTTGAATGATGGATATAATTGATTCATAAGCTGGAGACTAGCGGTGGAGGGACTTGAACCCCCGACATATCGGATATGAGCCGACTGCTCTACCGGCTGAGCTACACCGCCATTCCACAGCTATTATACTCTAAAATGTCAGATTAATCAAGAGGTAAAGTTGGGAGAATTATTCTCCGCCGGCTGCCAGCGCCGTAGCCATTGCCGGTACGCGCGCCCCCAGCTCTTTGTCCAACATATACAATGCCTGACCGCTAGTGCCCACCAATTTGATCTTCTCGAGTGTCTCTTCGGCGGTGGCCTCTTCCTCAATCTGCTCCTTTACGTACCACTGCAACATCAAGTTGGTGGCATGGTCTTTCTCGGCGATAGCCAGATCCACCAGACCGTGGATGCAAGCGGTGATGTGCCTTTCGTGCTGGAGAGCATCATCGAAGGCCTTCTGCGGAGAGTCCCATTTGGTGGGAGGGGCCGCGATAGCAGCCAGTATAGCCTGTCCGCCCCGCTCGGTGATATAATGATAAAAGCGGTAAGCGTGAGCCATCTCTTCCTCCGCCTGGGTTTTCATCCAATTGCCGAACCCCGGCAGATTGGCGGCGTCAAAATGACTGGCCATGGACATATAAAGATAAGCTGAATACAGCTCTTCATTGATTTGTTTGTTTAATGCGTCTTCAATTTTTTTACTGATCATACAGTCCTCCTTTTTTTAAAAAACCTAACTAATCTTCCTGGACTTCGAATTGGTCTTTGGATACGCCACAGAGGGGACACACCCAATCTTCGGGGATGTCTTCGAATTTGGTCCCGGGCTCGACGCCGGAATCAGGATCGCCGACTTCAGGATCATACACATATCCGCACACAATGCACACGTATTTTTTCATTCTAACCTCCCAGGAGTTATTTTATCTCCGTTTTTTTTGTTTTTCTCTCTAACTTAAAATATATTTCCTATTATAACCATTAGAGAGAAAAAATCAAGAAATCGAAGCTTTAATTTTTTCCACAATCAGATTTTCCGGAGCCGCTCCCTCCTGGAATTCCGTCCCGTTGATGACTGTGCGGGGCACGCCCATGACATTGTACTTCACCGACAGTTCAGGAAATTCCGTGGCTTCCACCATCTCGGCCTTCACCTTGTCGCTGTAAAACGCCATCTGGTGGCCCAAAATCACGGCGCCGGGGCAATAGGGGCAGGTGGGGGTCACGAAGACCTGCAAATGAACATCCTGCTCCAGAGAGTCCAGGAATTTGCGCGTCTCGTCGGACAGCGGATTGTCGCCGGTGGACACCAACTTGATGGCGTCGATCAACGAACTGAACTCATAACCGCTGGGGATCCCGTAAAACTTGATATCCCGGTTCTTGTCGCCGACGATGACAGTCGCCGGAATCTTGTCCACGCCGTATTCATCCGCTTTATCTTTATCTTTTACGAAGTCGTAGATCTCCAATTTGATTTTATCCGAAACATCAGCCAGTTCCGTCAGCAACCCGCGGGTATCTTCGCAGAACTTGCATTCCATTTCCTGGGTGAAGTACACCATGGTAACCTCATCCTTCAAATCCTTGAACATCTCCTTCAATTCTTTGACGACCTTGTCGTTTAAATATTCCATAGTCTGTTCCTCCTTAACTTATTGTTAATTTTAAACTATTGTATAACACTTTTTTGAATTTGTCAAGTACTTAAACGATATATGCCCCTTGACCTGCTCCTCCTTTTTTGATAAAAATAGGGATGACCGTAGAACAATTTTTACCCGCGTTTCATTATGGGGACGCCATTGGAAATTCCACCCTGAGTTTGCATAACTATTTGCTGGAGCTGGGGATCGAGAGCCGCATCGTCGCCATGACCATTGACGAGACCATGCGGGACCAGGCTGTGTTTTTTGAAGACTACACCCCCAATCCCGATTCCATCAAAATTTTGCATTTCGCCATCCCCTCCCAATTGACGGATTTTTTCCTCTCGGCCCCCGGCAAAAAGGTGATGGTCTACCATAACATCACGCCCCCCCACTTTTTCACCGATTTCTCGGACGACCTGGCGCGATTCACCCAGGAGGGGCGCAATCACCTGGCCCGGCTCAAAGAGGCCTTCGACCTATCCATCGCCGACTCCACCTACAACGCCGGGGAACTGGAAGCATTGGGGTATCAAAACGTTCGCGTGTTTCCCATCATGATCAAACTGGACGATTACGCCGGACAATACAGCAAACCCTTCTACAACCTCTACGACGACGAGCGGCACAACATCGTCTTCGTAGGCCGCATCAGCCCCAACAAAAAAATCGAAGACCTGGTAAAAACCGTATTCTTCTATAAAAAATACATCAACCCCTCCATCCGCCTCATCGTGGCCGGCAAGACCGAGACCCTGCCCAAATACTTCTTCGCGGTGCGCGACCTGGCCTCGCGCTTCCTGCTCACCTCAGACGACATCGTGTTCACCGGCCATATCCCCTTTGACGAACTCCTTTCGGTCTACAGATTGGGGGATGTGTTTCTCAGCATGAGCGAGCACGAAGGCTTCTGCCTGCCCCTCATCGAGAGTTGCCTCCTCAACGTCCCGGTGGCCGCCTTTAACGCCGGCGCCGTCAAGGAGACGCTGGGGGATGGAGGCATCGTGTTCAACGAAAAACGCTATGAAGATGTGGCCGCCCTCCTGGAGCGGATGATCACCGACACAGAGCTCAACCAAAAGATCAAAACCTTCCAGAAACAGCGGATCAACGACTACAAACTGTCCTCCAAACCGGAACTGTTCCACCGACTATTGAAGGAATTATGATCAAAGCAGCCATCGTCGTCCAACGGTACGGAAAAGATGTGGTGGGCGGAGCCGAAACTCTGGCCCGCGACGTGGCCGAACGCCTCAACGTCAACGGCTGTGATGTAACGGTATTCACCACCACCGCCAAAGACTACATCACCTGGAAGCCCCATTACCCTGAAGGGGAGTCCATCCTCAAAGGGGTGGCCATCCAACGCTTCGATGTCCAGCGCGAACGGGACATCGAAAGCTTCAACACGCATTCGCAAGAATTTTTTGCCGCCGCGCCCCAAGACCGGGACGAAGAAGACTGGATCGTCAAGCAGGGACCGTATTGCCCCCGCCTCATCGACGCCATGGCCAACCAACAAGACAACTTCGACATCTTCCTCTTCTTCACCTACCTCTATTACACCACCGTCGAAGGACTGAAAGTCATCCATAAACCCTGCGTCCTCTTTCCCACAGCCCATGACGAACTCCCCATCCACATGAACCTCATGCAACCGGTCTTCTCCCGCCCAGACGCCCTGCTCTTTCTCACCGGCGCCGAAATGGCGATGGTCAAACGCTTCTTCACCCCCCCCAACATCACCGAATTGGTCCGCACCGGTCTGGATATCCGCTCCGGCATCGACGAAGGCCTCTTTCGCAAAAATTATCTGGAATTTCTCCCCTATATAGTGTACGCCGGCCGTATCGAACGGGGCAAAGGCCTGGAGATCGCCTTCAACGCCTACCGCGAACTCAGAAAAGAGCGGCTCCTGGACTTTGTGTTGGTGGGCAAAAAACTCATGGACATCCCGGAAATCGACGGCCTCCGCTACCTCGGCTACGTCTCCGAAGAGGAAAAGCTCTCGGCCTTCAAAGGCGCGGTCTGCTCGATCCAACCATCGCCGCTGGAATCCCTCTCCATCACCACCCTCGAGTCCTTTTCGCAATACACCCCGGTGCTGGTGAACCAACAATCGGACGTCCTGATGGAGCATGTCAACATCTCCGCAGGCGGCCTCGAGTATTTGAACGAAGGGGACTTCATGCGTCAATGCAAGACCGTCTACGACAACCGCAAACTCCGTCGCGACATGGGAATCAAAGGCTACAACTACGTCAAAGACTACTTCTCCTGGGATGTGGTCACCAATAAGATCCTCGCGGTGATCCAAACACTTACCGGCGGCTAACGGCCCCGCCGTACAAACAAAAAAACAAACACAATGAACGAAAAAACATTCGACATAAACGACATTTCGAAAGTCTGCTCCTCCTGCGGCAATTGCCTCTTCGCCTGCCCGGTCTACAACGCAGATAAAATCGAACCCAACGCCCCCCGCGGCAAAATCAACATCATCAAAGGGGTGATGAACGAAGAACTCTCTCCCAACCCCCTGAACAAGCAACTGGTCTCCAAATGCCTGGTCTGCGGTAGTTGCCAGGCCATCTGCACCAACAAAGTGGAATTCGTCCCCATGATGCTGGAATACCGGCGGCAAATCTTCGACCACGGCCGCCTGCCCCTCATCAAGAAATTCATCCTCACCATGTACCAGACCAAACTCTTCAAGCACATGGCCTGGGCCATGGGCCTCGCCGCCAGAACTCCCCTCTCCCGCTTTCTCACCCTCCCCAAAGTCAAGAACAAGTCTTTGCGCAAACACTATGCCCGCGACACCAAAAAACACTACGACATCCTCCTCTTCCCCGGTTGCGTCCTATCGAAATTCTACTCCCATCTCCTGGTGAAAATCAAACTCTTCCTGGAAAACCAGGGCTTTTCCGTGGCCCTGCCCAAAGACCTTCAATGTTGCGGTTTCCCCTTCCTCTCCACCGGCTGGCAAGACAAATTCAGCACATTCCGCGACAAGAACACCAGGGTCTTCGAAAAATACAACTTCGACTACCTGGTGATCCCCTGCGGCAGCGGCGTCTCCGCCATCAAGGAATACTACAACCTCCAGGACACCAAGATTCTCGAACTCACCGAATTCCTCTTCGATTTTTGCAAAGACGCCCCCATCACCAAACAGATCCTGGCCCAGAACAACGGAAAAATCACCTACCACGACCCCTGCCACAACCTCAAGTCCCACAACATCAAAGAACAACCCCGCCACTTCCTGCGCCAATTGGGAGACGATTACGTTGACGACACCTCCACCTATTGTTGCGGCTTCGGCGGCTTCTTCAGCATCGGCTTCCCCAAAACATCCCGCCAAATCCTGGACCGCCGCCAGCAAGTCTTCGAAAAAAACAACGCCTCCACAGTCGTCACCTCCTGCCCCGGCTGTTACATGCAATTGAAGGAAAACCTACCCCAGCACGTCAAATTCTTCATCGAACTCTTCGACGACCCCACCCTCAACCAATCCAGCGAAATCCCCAAATAGGCGGACAACCGCAACCACCGCATTCCCAACCGATCCCGGACCTCCTTGATCCGCCCGGCAATCTCTTGCATCATCCGTTTCTCTTCAATCCTAATATCATTCATCTATAGCTCCTAAATGACGGCGCCGGCTGAACACCGGCGCCATCTTTTTTCTTTCAGCACAAATTATCAGGTCTCGCCTAGGTGATAATTATGTAATTCTACAACCAAAAAAACACAGACCTTTTGCCGCTCGCCACCGGAATCTCCAGCCGGGCGGGGGAGAGGAACGCTCGTATCGCAGCCGAATCCGCGCATCCAGCGCTTAAAAAAGCGGCTGCCTAAAACAATGTTCAGCAATCTTTTGATGATTTGTTTCATGTTTTTCACCGAATCATCCATTCCACGCCGCGATCATCGCTTCGCCCCGATGCCGAAGGTCAACCAGAACCTCTGCGGATAAAACGCCTTCAAGATCTTACGTAATTTACTGTATTGTCGCCACAAAGTTTTCATCTCGGCTCGCACCTGGTCTGTGGCAACCTTCAACTTCGCCTTCAATTGCTCCTGCTTCACATCCGAGGACTCAACCAGCGTCTTCTGGTCCGTCACTTCCTGAATCATGGCGTCGCTAATCCCAATAGCCGCCATCTCCTCCCGATGCAAGGCAATTCCTTCCAGCATCACACGCAAGGCATCCAGCCTTTCTCCAGTGGTAAAATGTTTTAAACTCATAATAAATCTCCTTTAATTTTAATTTAGCAAGTCAAATAAGTACTACCTAGTAGCTACATTCAACTTACATAGCAATGATACAATATAAATCCTACATAGTCAACCCCCAAAAAAACAATTCCCCCCAAAAAAAAGCCCAAAATCCCCCAAAACCACCAACAAACCAACCCAAAAAAAATCAAAAAAAATTCCGCCCTACATAACTACTTGTTCTTACCGATTTAATGGCTAGCGAGGGTCTATTTACCAAATTTACCTATAAAATTAGGGTTTGACTTGAAAAATCAGAAAAAAGATAGTAAATTAATATTGAACTAAGAGATATATGACAATGATGATAAACAGAGAAATAATAAAGAGAGAGATCGATAAAGTCGACGATAAATATCTAGTGAAATTGTATAAGATAATAAAGACATTCGAAGAACCGGATGATTTTAACATATCGGAAACTGATACTTCAGATTGCGTCGCTCGCAAAAAGAAATGGAAAAAATTTGTCGAGACATATGCCGGTTCTCTATCAGATACTCCAATCGAGAGAGGAGACCAAGGATGTTTTGAGGACAGGGAAGAACTGGAATAATGTATCTTCTCGACACCAATGTTTGTATAAAGTTCTTAAACAAGAGAGCGAAAAATATAATTGACAAATTACTTTCTCTCGATCCGGATGAAGTGGCTCTATGCTCTGTAGTGAAAGCCGAACTTCTCTATGGAGCTCACAAAAGCGGCAATCCCCAGAAAACACTCAAAATTCAAAGAGAATTTTGCGAACAGTTCCAGTCTTTTTCATTCGATGATAGGGCGTCCGAAGTATATGGCAGAATAAGGGCGGACCTTGAAAGGCAGGGAAAGATTAGTGATATTACCTTTTCAAAGTAGACAGATATAAATTCCTGATTTATATTCCTTCTTCTATCAGTGAGAATAGCATCTCCACCCTTTTTTTTAAGTCGGATTGCTCCTTTGGTGTCATACTTGCCAATTCCTCTTCCGATTTTTGAGCGATTCGAGCGACTTCAATCTGGGCCGACGCAATGATACCGAGTTTGTAAGTCTCGCAATGAAAATCGGTTCGCATGGTTGGATCTCCATTAATCTCCCAATTGAATCCTATGCAGGTGGGGCAAGACCTTAATAGCTTACATGAGAGGCACTTATCGTTTTTCCATTCTTTGTAACGATTTACGTCCGTATCGGGAAGCGGTCGATTGGTCACCCATTGAGAGAAACGGTGACAAGGGAGAATCGTTCCATCGACGTCGATTGCTACCATCGTTTTGCCCGCGCCACAGTACTTTGCTTCACGATGGTTTTTGTCCTTGTTGAAATTCGGGTTGCCTATATATTCTGGCAATTCAGGGAATAATGGACTCACGGGCACTAACTCGGGATGCTTTAGATAATACTCTACAAGTAATGACAGTTGTTCATTGAAGAGTTGCAATAGTTTTTCTTTATTGTCAGGACTTCCCCACACATCTTCGTAGACAAAATTCGCTGAAAATAGAATATCCAATTCCTCCAGATGAATAATACTCTCCGCAATATAGGGAATAGTATCTGAGGTAATTGTCATTTTGGTCGGTTGATTGGGCCAGAGATTTTTAAAAAATGGGAGATTTTTCATTACCATGTCGTATGAGTTATCGCGGCCCATGTTGTGTGCTTGCTCTGACCCATCAATACTATAAGCGACGCATACTTCTTCTTTGTTTTTTAGGAGCCATTCCTTCATCTCGTCGGTTAAAATGGTTCCATTTGTACCAATGAAAAAAATATGCCCCTTTTTCCACTTTTGAGTATGAAACCACTCGACAATATCCATGATAAGATGGAAGCAAAGGAAAGGTTCTCCACCGAAAAACTCGATTTCCACTTCCTCAAAATTATCATTCATATTCATGTATCTCGATATTGCATTCTTCGCCACTTCAAAATTCATAACTTCGTTGTTCCTGTTTGAGTGGGGTTCATAACAGTACTTGCAGCGTAAATTGCATGCACGTGTCAGGATCAAAGATAATGATAACCGTTTGGATTTTATTTTATCCCGTAGGCTTGTTTTTTTTCTGGGCATTTGGTCCTCTTATTTGGATTCGCTATTCAATATGTTCTTCGTGAAGTTCCCATTTTTCTGTATCTGGATTGTCATATAAGTAATAATAATTGCCATTTTTAAATGTTCCTTGTTGAAACCGGAGACTTTCCCCATCGAGTTTGACTTGGATGCGTTTTTCTTTGAGAAGCTTTCCTTTTAGATCAAGAATTAGTACATCGCAAGTTGAATCAACCGGGTATCTAAAGACATATAACTTGTCGTTCTCAATGGCAAAGTCGGCAAACGAGGGGAAATATTCCGGGAAGGTTATAGTAAAACGATTTTTGAATTGCCGCCACCATGCTTCGCCTCCAATTTGTTTGGCTTTTTCTACTATTCTTCTCTGATGCTGGCTTGTCACCTTGATCTTTTCATAAGGGCGATCAATTTCATAGATCATATCTCCGTTTTGATTAAAGACGGCAAAATAGAAACGATCCTCCGAGGAACCTATAAATAACTTGTTATTGTAAGCAACTCTTTTTAGGCAACCTTCGAGCCATTCAACTTTTATTTTAGGTCCCGTGAATTCTTTGGTCATTCGAAGTTCAATCTCAAAAAACTCTTTTTTCTCATCTAGATCTGAATCATGCAAAGAAAATACCACTTTTCTTTTTTTTGCGTTTCTCCCGGCAAATGGATACTTAACTCCTATGAAGCGGTCCCCCAGCGGAAGAAACGAGCCGGCGTCAACCGGTCCTTTTAGCTCTTCCAGCAATGTTCCTTTTTTGGAGAATATGCATAATTTGGGAAATGCCGCGATATATAGTTTATTTGAAGATTGAGCCGCATAAGTCATCGCCTGAAATTTCCCCGGACCTTCGCCATGGCCGCCGAATTCCGATATCTTCTTGAAACCGGATCGAGAATAGATAAATACTTTTTTAAGAAATTTATCCCAAATATAGATCTGTTGTCCGTCTATCATTAAATGTGGATTTTTGAAGGTTTGCTCAAAAACGTTTACCACGCCTGAATGTACCCATAGCCCCAGACTCAACACAAAGATTAAAAACAATATCGTTTTTTTCCTCACTCCAACTCTCCTCGTCCTGACATCGTTCCTTTTAGACACCGTTTTCAATCAATTCAAAAATGGCGTCCAATTTCATTTTCTGTTTGTTTGCCTCTTCAACAGTAAGACTGTTATTGTCGAGGAGACCTTGAATCTTGATTGCCTGTAACTGAGCGGATGCCAGAACTTCCAATTTGAAGAATTCGCAATGAAATGTGGTTCGATAGCCAAAGTCATTATTGTGTGACCAGTTCCGAGCGACACATGATGGGCATGAGTACAAAAGTTTACATTCTCTGCATTCCTGGGGTTTCCAAGTAGTTTCCTGGAATTTTTCCCGGCCTGGGGCAGGATTTCCTGATATCCATGGAATAAATCTGTGGCAGGGATATTCTATACCATCAATATCAACTGCCAGTATATGGAATCCAGCTCCACAATATTTTGCGAATTCTTTCCCCCTTCCCATTTGTTCTTTTTTGTCTAAACCGAGGTATTCGGGGAAAGAGTCTAATATTGGTTTTACAGGTTCAATTTCAGTATTGGACGCATAGTAATCAACTAATAGTGACAATTGCTCTTCATATATTTCGAGTAGTTTTTCTTTTCGGTTATCCCACATGTCTTCATGGGATAGGTTCGCGGTGAATTTTAGGCCCATTGTTTCAAGCTTTATGATGCCTTCGGCCATATAGGGAATAGTATCGGCTCCAATGGTCATTTTGGCGGCTTGATTCGGCCAATTGCTCTTGAAAAAATCGATGTTTGGACGTAGTAGGTCGTATGAATTGTTTCGATTAATATTGTGAGCTTTCGAAGTGCCGTCAATACTAAACGCCACACTCACTTTTTTTCTATTCCGAAACAACCAATCTTTCATCTCATCATTCAAAATTGTTCCATTTGTTGTTATTAGAAAATCGCTCTCCTTTGCCCACTGATTTGAATAAAACCAATCAATTGTGTCTCGAATCAAAGGGAAAGCGAGCATAGGCTCGCCGCCAAAAAAATTGAATTCCACAAAATCATAACCGTCATTCGCGGTCATATACCGAGTAATAGTTTCTTTCGCCACTGAAAAGGTCATTTCTTTTGCGTTTGTGGCTTTGTGTGACTCGTAACAATAGGAACAATTCAAATTACAATTATTCGTAATAACTAAGACTACATCCCTTCTATTGGTGTTCATGAAAAATAAACTACCTCTTCTAGTTGATGAACTTAAAGCTGAATATAAAGATTGGAAATGCTGCTTAGAATCCAGTGATTGTTGCGCACATCGCCATGCCTGCTTTTATGCCCATGCAGGAGTTCGAACATAGAGCTTCACAATAATATGCGCAGGTTGTTTTGCATTGTTCAAAGCAATACCCACCATAAACAAGTTCTTCGTCATTTTCGACAAGGACGTCCTGCAATTTAGTGCGTAGCATTTCCAACTTCTGCTGTTGGTTTTTACTAATCTTCAACTTTTTCATTTTTTCACCTTTCTATATAGTCTTCTAATTGGATTTTGTTTACTAAAACTATGATAATTAGTTGCATTAGAAAAGTCAAGAAAAATCTAGGAGTAAAGATAAATTTTGCGCAAAATGATAGAAAAAAGATAGGTGGCAGGTGATTTCAGTCGCCGTCTAACGTGATATATAGAATCTCTTGAACCATAATTCAAAGGCCGGGTCGATGAACTCGATCTTCCCTTGGAGGATATCCACAATCTCTTTCTTTTCCAGCGATTTTTTCA
The DNA here is from genome assembly GCA_964491915.1 of uncultured Clostridia bacterium. Taxonomy (GTDB): domain Bacteria; phylum Acidobacteriota; class Aminicenantia; order UBA2199; family UBA2199; genus JAHELQ01. The sequence continues at coordinate 43,331 of CAZBHS010000008.1, read as the reverse complement.
CCCGCACCACATTAGAGGAGGACGCCAGATTATACTCATTGATTGCCTGCGCGGTGGTCAACCGTTCCGCTCCCCTGGCTACCGCCTCCAGCAATCTCAACTGCATCGGACTCAACGCTTCCACCTCCCGGTGATAAAGGATGGAATTCTGTTCCAGCAACTCATCCACCGCTTCCTCGAAGATCGTTTCGTCCGCTTCCGTGTCGGCGGCCACCCACACCAGATGCGCCAATTGTTGGCAATAATACGGATGACACTTCACGCTATCCGCGATCTTCCCGGCGATCTCCCCGGAGATTCTCATGCCCGTCCGCTCAAACGACCGGCAGATATAGTCCACCAAATGCTCCCGCGAAATCTTCTGCAAATACATCACATCCCCGAATTTGAAAAACGGCATCGACCGGCTCTCAAAGAGTTCCATCAGCATATGCCGCTTGGACCCGTACAAAATATAGGTCACATTCCGGTGATGCTGCCATGCCGACCGCAACCGCTTCTGAAACAGCAACGGCTCCTCAAAACTCCCCAGATTCTGAAACTCGTCGATGCACACGACAACCTGAATCCCTTTCTTCTCCGCGATCCGTTCCGGCAAATCGAGAATCTCCTCATAACTCTTTTTGATGGAGTCCATATCGAAATTGATTTCAAAATCGTTGGCCGGATCGGTTCCCATCGATATCCTGGGCGTAATCCTCTTGAACAACGCCTTCGACAAAGAGATCCACTCCTCAGCCTTAGACGACGTAGCCTTCACCAACGCGTTGGCAAAGCCGGCGTAAAACTCCTCTTCATCCCGGATCCTGAACAAGTCGATAAAACAAAACCGCATCCCCCGGTTCTCCCGCTCGACATCCCCAGCCGTCTTTTTAACCAGCGAAGACTTCCCCCAACGCCGGGGCGAGATCAACATGGTATGCACATTATTCTCTATATTGGATTTCAACCGCTCGATCTCTTTCGTCCGGTTGGTAAACGCCTCCTCAGTCACAATACGACCAAATTGAAACGGAGATTTCACAATTCACTCCTCATCTATTTTACCCATCTACTTCAGTAAAACCATTAAGTAACACCGCTGTTAGTAACACCGTTGTTACTAACACCCGTGTTACCCGACTAAACCAAGACCAAACAATCATTTCCACCATACCAACATTATAAAACACCCCCCCAAAAAAAGCAAATTTTCCACATAAAAAGTAAAAATAGCAGCAAACAAATAGGGGACAAACAAATAGGGGACAGGTCGATTATCTTTTTTCCTTATGAATTAGATGGGGGAGTTACTCGCTTTTGTAAATATCTCCGCGAGAACCGGCTTTGTAGTAATAGATCAAAATTTCATCTTCGATTATTTCATAAAGGATTCTATATTTGCCGATTCTAAGCCGGAAATGGTTAGGCATATCTTTTAGTTTTTTAATATCAAATGAGTGATTGAACGGATCTGCGGCAATTTTTTCAAATTTGGTGAATAGAGAGAGTTGAAATTTTTGGGGTCTTGCCTTGATGAATTTTAAGACGTCTTTGGAAATTTTGACATTATAAGCCAAGAATTTCCCTTTTGGCCTGCTCCAAACTGATTGCCTCTCCAGCTCTTAATTCCCGGATCGCCTCATTGTAAGCGGCTCTATCTTCTTCGGTAAACACATCGTCATCTTCATCGGTCCTAACATTAAAAGAATCTTTAGGCAACAATTTAAGGAAGTCCAGCACTTTAGTAAACAAATCGTCTTTTACCTCCAGGCAAATTGTTTTCATGTTATACCTCCACTACTTGAATGCAAAGCAGTGTGCTTTTTATTTCTATTCTTGTCACATATATATTTTAGGATAAAATAGCGTTTTTTTCAAGAAAAAAACAATAGAGATCAAAAGCACAGCTTCTTGAAACAGGGGACAGGTGAGAAGGCTCTGATGGGACTACGGGCGTCGTCGGTGGTACGGCCCTCTTCGAGATCCTGGATCGTTGTCCGTTTGATGTTGCCGCAATAGAAGGAAAATCCGCCTGTCCCCAGATTTTCTCCTAAAATCAACTAATCTCCTAAAATGGATTGAATTTTTTCTTTCGGTCGTGTTATCATGTTTTTTTTTACAAAGGAAACTATATGCGGAAAAAGAGGGAAACCAACCAGTTGTACTGGTTTATGGCATTATTGCTATCTATAATCCTGATTTTGAGTGGGATTGTCTTTTATCTTGTCAAAAAAAATACCCTTCTGGAAAAACAGCTTTCCTCGCTGGCCATCGGGCAATCTATCGACTATTTTGATTTGGTCAATATGAAGGAAGAGGTCATCGACGCCTCTTCGATCAACAATGGAAAAAGCGCTTTGGTTTTTATTTTTTCCAGACCGTGCTCTCCATGCAATACGAATATAACTTTTTGGAATAGAATGGCGCGAATCATAAAAGGAACGGTTGATGTTTATGGGATCGTGATCGAGGATATGCCGCAGGTTTTGGAGTTGTCGAGAAATAAGAAGATTGGTTTTGATTTATATATTCCAGCCAATATGGAGCGGTTTATCGGCAAAAATCGCATTAGCTCAAACCAAGCGCAGACAATTCTTTACCGTAAGGGAGAAATAGATTCAATTGTTATTGGAGAATTGGATGGCGAGAGTTATACCCGGATGATGAGGAAATTAAAAAAATTGTAGAATGATGCTATGAAAAAAATTACGATGGAGGATTCGGTAGTGAAATCAAGGTCTGGAAATGTGAAGCGGAAGGTTCTGGGGATTTTCTTGATGGCGGCGATGGCGAGCTGCGGATGGGGGATGGGATTCAAGGTTATTGAAGATCCCCGCCCCACTCATGTTGAGAAGGATTTTGTCAAACTGGTAAGGGTTAGAGAGATTCCTCCCGATATAAACGACGAACACTTCATGGCCAAGCCCATGTCATTGGCGGTTGCGACAGACGGTTCTGTTTTTGTGTACGACTATTTGGTCAGAAAGATCTTTAAATTCACCAAACAGGGCGATCTTGTCAAAGTGTTTGGAAGTGTTGGGCGCGGCCCCGGAGAATTTGGGAAAAAGCCCGACCAAAACTGGTTGTACGCCGGCGAAGACAATTGCGTGTTCCTGAGCAGTCACATCAACCGCAAGGTCATCGAGTATGATTTAAACGGAACATTCGTGGACGAGTTTGTCCTGCCCTCGCCGGAATATGTGAGAGGGGGATTCGTACCTGTGGCTTCCGCTAACAATCAGTTCTACATCCTCCATAACGCCGAACACCGCATCGATGTCTTCAAACCCCAGGGCAACCGGCTGACGAAGAGCTGTTCGCTTCTAGAAGGCGTCAAGCGCGATTGGTCCGTTCTCTTGAATGTCAGGGACCAGGACATGTATTCCTGGCGTTCCGGCTCCATGATCGACATATTGTACGATTTTGGAAGTAAAAACCGCCTATTGGTGTATCTGACCAAGACCTCCACCATCTATGTTTTTCAAGACAACCAATTATTGAAAACATACAATGTCTGGCCTGAACAGGTCCTGGAGAATTATCGAGTGCGAATCGCCGAACGCGCCAATCGCTTAAAAGGAAGGGAGAGGTTCATCGTCCGCATGTTTTTCAAGTTCTTCATCGACAAAGACGACCCGTCCCACTTCTATCTCACCGGAAGTAAAACCGCCGGCAAAAAAGAGTACCGGACCTACCGCCTCTCCATCGACGGTCAGCTCGACAAAGTATTGATATCCGATTCTCCCGTGATATTTCACGCCAAAAAGAACGGAATCTTCTACGGAATCTACAAAGGAAGTATATTTCTCTACAAAGAGGAGGAAACCAAATGAACACCAAAATTCTAAAGTCGGCAGTACTCGCGTTACTCATCATCGCAGCGGCAATCTGGGTCTACGACCTAAACGCCCTTCCCGCCACCTGGTGTCGCGGTGTGGACCATTGCGAAGCGGTGGAGCAGGCATGCTTCGAAGAAGAGTTCGTGTACGCCTGGAAAATCGGAACCTTCTGCCACACCTGGTTTATTTGCCGAACTCAATTCGAGGTCGATTGCCTGGACGAAGACACCTGGGAATTCTACACCAGAGGAGCCTATTGCGACACCACCACCCAAATCAGCGACAAATGCAACCCCAACGAGTTGTAACGCCCCCCCCAAAATTCACCTGTCCCTTTTTGATCTTCCGTATAATCAGTGATAACGGTCCGCAATTTGTCGCTCGTGATTTTTAAGGGGCAAAACAGGGGACAGGTCGATTATCTTTAAGTACTAGTTTCGGAGGCGGCGGATGGAAGAAAAAGTTCTCACCTGTCCCCAGATATCCCCCACTGCCTGACTTTTAATTATGGCGAATTCGCCATAATTAAAATCCGGATTATGAATCTTTTCCCAGATCCCCAGGTATTCCACTGTGTTTCTGTTTCTTAGCCAGTCTGAAATAAAAAAGTCTCCATCCTTAGCTTTCAACATATCTGTCAGTGAGATGTAATCATCCTCTTGAATAGTAATAACTTTGATTTCCGTTCCCTTAACTTCAATTTTAGCCATATTTTAATCTCGATTTCTCAAATATTTTTTGTCAGCTCCACCATGCGGAAAAAATTATAATGCATCAGGGAAAAAAAATCAATCTTTCATCATTTTTTGAATCATAACTACTGTCCGCTGACTCCGCGCCGCGAAACACAATACACTGCCTTCCAATCCAACCCCCTCTGACACCGATTTGTGAAAACAGATGAGAACTTTTTCTAATGAATTTGCGAAGCGCAATAACAAACCGCCTTTTGTTGTGTCAAAATAATATATAGCGGGGGGAAAAATAGGGGACAGGCAAGAATGCCCTCAGATTGCAATCTTCAAAAAAAATGCATGTATCCTGTTGATAATAGAGGGAAATCAGCAAAAATCAAATTTTAGGCTCTTGGAGTGAAAAATGTTTCATGATATAAATTGATTTATAAATCGCATCTTTATTATAGGAAAGCGATAATAAAGGAGAAGCCGGTGAAAACATCGAAAATTCTGTTGGTTTTTTTCTTGTCCTTCCTGATAGTTTTTAACTCAACGATTCAAGCTGTTGATTCGACCCATTCTGCTGGAGGGACAGGCACAACAAAATCAACCAGTATAAAAAAGACCTATTACATTTATTCTTATGACGGAAAACTAATTGCTGAATATAACCAGGACGGCCAATGTACTCGAGAATACATTTATGTAGGCAATAACCTTGTTGCCGAATACAGGCCCATGAAGGACAAGTATTTTTACTACATGTCGGATCAGATAAATTCTACCCGTGTTGTTACGGACGATTCCGGAAATGTGGTTTATTCAGCCACCTACAGTCCTTTTGGGAAAAAGATTCAATCGACTCATACTATCGATGATACCCCCAAACCCCAATTTTCCGGTAAAGAACGTGAAAAAGCCGGTTCTTATGACTATTTCGGCGCCAGATATTACGATCATACAGCGTACCGCTTTAATTCGACCGACCCTGTTATCAATAAGAAGGAAGCCCTCTTAGATCCTCAACGCTGGAATTTGTATTCATATTGCCGGAATAACCCAATCACATATTTAGATCCAGACGGAAAATATGAAACGCCACATGCCAGGTTTCTTTCAAGTATGTATCAAAGAAATTTGCAAGCAGCGATTGGCGACCAAGCACTTGCTTTCGGGAAATTTATGCATGTTTCACACTATTCGGCTCATGGCGCGGTTGCCGGAGGTCTTGGGTTAGCTACTTTTGTAGGCGCAATGGCTGCTCCTGCCGCTGTAGCTGTAGTGGGAAAGGCTTTGCAATCCACCTGGGATAAAATTTGTTCTAAGTTTTTGGATCCGGCTAAATTTTTTGATGGAACTCGTTTGCACGATCAAGTCATAGATAAGATAAAGAATACAAAAGACCAATTCCATACGTTTTCTGAATGTGTTGAGAAATTTGCTGGGAATGGAACTATAACTCAATTTCATGGGGGGATGGGGGAAAATATTACTTCTTAAAAATATTTGGTGGATTAGGAAGCAAAGAAGGCGTTTTTGAATTTATAAAAGATGCTGCTGGAGTTATAACGCATCGATTTTTTAGACCAATGTGAGGTAGAAATGATTATAAAGGTTGGAGAATATATAAAGTTTTATTACGCCAAAGGGTATTCGCTGACCGAGATTGGTGTCTCTTACAGGGCGTTTTCAAAAGAAGATGCTCTGGAAGCGGTCGAAATGTTGAAACGTTTTCGGGTTCCCATTACTGGCGGTAGTGTGATTACATTAAATAAGGGACGGCTTAGGATGAGTCTCGACCATTGGGGATGTAGCAAATGGGAATTCGATGATTATGAAGTGTATCTTGAGACAAGCTGGGAAAGGGCTAAGAAATATATTATGCTTTTCAATGATTCTCCTGATTGTCAATATTTATACGCGCTATTTCTCCCATTCAGTATCGAAGAACCGCCGGATGATGATTGAGCACATGAGTAAGAATCCAGAAGGAATCCAGAAGGGGACAGGTACGTTCAACAGTCCATTTGAAATTTCTCCCTCGCTATGGTAAAACATTGATTGAAATTTTGAAAAAAAATTAAGTGGAGGGAAGTCATGAAACCGCACCACAGAAGGGTCTTTGTAATATTTGTATTGTTGTTCACCACCTTGTTTCCGGCCATCGAAGCTGAAATCGTCGAAGCCGGCTCCAAGCCCAAACACGGAGTGATCGAGCTCCAGGTGGAAAAGCATCTAACCATCGACTCTCTATCGGTTGATGAAAACGACGCTCCCATATTCTCCCGCGCCAGACGGTCCTCCGATATTTTCATCCTGGCGGAAAAACCGCAATTAAAAATGTATAGATTCAAAAGCGACGGGACATTGCTGAACAGCTTTCTCTCAAAAGGGGAGGGACCGGGCGAAGTCAAATATGTTCACAACTTTCAACCCATGAATGACACCCTCCTGGTAACAGCCTACGAAAAACTCATCTTCTTCAACCTCGACGGCACAGTGAAACAGGAACGGAAATTCAACCAGGAAGCCTTTCATTCTGTCTTTTTGGGCAACGGCACATACCTCAACAAGATCATCGAATGGGACGATTCCAAAAAACCGGTCCGCACAGTCGCCCTGTTCAACCAAAAGGACGACAAACCAATCTCCACTCTCTGCCAACACCCTGACCGGCGCGATCTCGGTATGACGGTGATAAAAGTGGCCAATATGGAAAACTGGCTGTACCACCTCTGGATCACCCCCGACTACAGAATCGCCTACCTCCCGGCCACCAAACACATCGTCACCGCCCTAGCGGACGGCAAAATACTCCATCTAAAAGACCTAACCGGAAAAATTCTCGAGACCGTCAAACTGAATATCGAAGACCAGCCTATCGACGCAAAAGAAAAAGCCCGCCTATTGGAAGACATGGCGCATTTCAAAAAACGTGTCCCCGAACTCTATAATGGACTTATCAAAAAAATCCCCAAAAAATTCTTCCCCGTCATGGCCTTAAAACCCCTTCCTAAAAACCACTTCGCCCTATTCACCCCATCCGGCTACAAAAAGTTCGACACCATCAAAATCTTCGACCAAAACCTCACCCATCTCTACGACCTAAAACTCCCCAAAACCATGCTCGAAAAATTCCAGGATCCCCGCCGCATCAACTTCTTCTCCAAAGGCTTCTACCTCATCGACAACACCGACGACGACAACCGCTACATCGAATACCGCATCAAAAACCTCAAACCCATCTTCGACTAACCCAAAACCAAAATAGGGGACAGGCGCCTACTGTCCCCCCTGTCCCTTTTAGTTCCCCGCCACAAAACGTTCCCCCGGAACCAGGATTTGTTCCCCCGGAACCACAAGTTTTTCTGTTCGCACCACAGACAGTTCTATATACACCACAAAGAATTCCACTGGAACCACAAGCCGTTCCCCTTCCGCCCCAAACTGTTCGCTTTTCGCCTCAATACCTTGGGGCTTCGCAATAAACCGTGCGCCTCTCGCCACATTGCGTGCGAAAAACGCCATAGAGCAATGAATGTGCGCCTCGGATTTTTGTTTAGTTTGATGGAAAAAAATAGGGGACAGGCAAATTCTGTCCTCCAAGATTCTAAAATCACTGGTTTTAGTGTTACTCATCATCGCAGCGGCAATCTGGGTCTACGACCTAAACGCCCTTCCCGCCACCTGGTGTCGCGGTGTGGACCATTGCGAAGCGGTGGAGCAGGCATGCTTCGAAGAAGAGTTCGTGTACGCCTGGAAAATCGGAACCTTCTGCCACACCTGGTTTATTTGCCGAACTCAATTCGAGGTCGATTGCCTGGACGAAGACACCTGGGAATTCTACACCAGAGGAGCCTATTGCGACACCACCACCCAAATCAGCGACAAATGCAACCCCAACGAGTTGTAACGCCCCCCCCAAAATTCACCTGTCCCTTTTTGATCTTCCGTATAATCAGTGATAACGGTCCGCAATTTGTCGCTCGTGATTTTTAAGGGGCAAAACAGGGGACAGGTCGATTATCTTTAAGTACTAGTTTCGGAGGCGGCGGATGGAAGAAAAAGTTCTCACCTGTCCCCAGATATCCCCCACTGCCTGACTTTTAATTATGGCGAATTCGCCATAATTAAAATCCGGATTATGAATCTTTTCCCAGATCCCCAGGGGAAGCTAGGGGACAGGTGACGACGTTTTCTGCCTGCCCCTTCCCGATCCAGACTCGCTCTATAGGCCTTGACAACCGGCCCGCGAACCCGTATCATTTATCTTAACCTGGAGGGGAAGATATGAATCAAGCCAAAAAAACAGTGATGCGCCTGCTCGACAACCTACCCGACGACTGCACTCTCGAAGACATCCAATACTACATCCACGCCATCCAAAAAATCCAAAAAGGCCTCCAGGACATAAAAGACGGCAACACCTACACCCAACAACAAGTCGAGGCCCGGCTTGCGAAATTTATCATCAAGTAACCGTCGCCACCATTTGAATAATAGTAATTTTTCTCTCTCATGAAAGAATAAGGAATAGGCAAAAGTGGCAGAGTCTTTTATTATTTCTTTTTAGTAGATTTTTTTTGAGGTGGTGGTAGAGTCTCAACGACAGCCGTCGCTTTTCTACGCTTGGCTTTGTTAACTGAAATGAATTTTCCTGTTAAAGCATCTCGCCCGATTTGTCTTCTTTTTTGTTTGGTCATTTTGTTGCTCTCCTTAAATTACGATTATTCTTGTAAAAAATATCTCTCCCGCCGTTTAGACGGCTTATATTTATATCTACAACTTTATCGTAGCGTACTTGTGAATATTTGTAAATCCCGAAATTTGTGATTTTATAGGACTCTTCATAATTATCGATGCTTCCTTGTCTACTTGAATTCGAGAATGTGTAAATACTGATCCGATAAATTTGTGATGTGGGATTTGCGAAATAGTTTTCGAATATCCGTTGTTTGCGATTATAAATTGTTTTTTTAATTTTTTTTTCGTTTGAGAGGGGGGAATAGCTTTTCTTTTGGTATTTCTCACATTAATGGGAGTTGATTGTTGGGCGCATTTTTGCTAATAATTCTAAAAGAAAATGTGCATCAAAAAATGTTTGTTCGGAGGCAGCATTCTGAAAGCCAACCGTCTATTTGAAATTTTTCTCCATTCATACTCTGATTGCTATTCCTTTAAAAATGCATGTTATATTTGGCGTTTAGAAAATATATGAAAGCCCGGCGATGAGGTGAAAAGTTATCCGGGTTTATGGTTAAAAGGAATTTTAGCCTTTACTAAACATTAGGAGGATTGAATGTTTTTGTCGATGAAAGGAAAAACTATTTTGGCTTTGCTTCTGCTTGTGGTATGGGCAGGTTTGATAAATGTGAATTGTGGTAAGGGAGAGAACAAAATAGAAAAGATAGAAATCGGTGTTTTGTTACCTTTGACCGGCCCTGCTGCTACATTAGGGAAACCTGGATTAAATGCTGTAAAATTGGCAATCGAAGAGGTGAATGCCGAACGGCAAGAAGGTGATCCAGAAATTGCAATCATTGCGGAGGATACCACAGCCCAAGCCAATTTCGGAGTTTCAGCCATAAAAAAATTGTATACCGCTGATGGAGTGAAGGTTGCGGTTGGTCCTTTGACCAGTTCCGTTACACTCGCTGTCGCCCCTATTGCTGAACGAAATAAGTTTACCATTATCTCTCCAGGATCATCAGCCCCCAAAGTTTCTGATTCCGGCGATTATATTTTCAGGAACGAATTGTCGGACCTTGAAGGCGGTCGAATTCAGGCCAACATCGCCATGGAAAAACTGGGTTATAAAAAGATGGCTTGCGTTTTTATCAATACCGAATATGGTTCCGGGCTGCAAAAAGTGTTTAAAGAGACATTTGAAGCAAAAGGTGGTGAAATTATATTTTCCGAAGCCTTTATGCCAGGAACTACTGATTTCAGGACAGTGATAACAAAAATTTTATCCGAATCAGTGGATGCGGTTTTTCTGGTGGCAATCGACGAGACAGTGAATTTTGTCAGGCAGAGGGCTGAATTGGGGTTAAAGGCTCCGATCTTCACAACACCGATTTTTGAGAACAAGGCCTATTTAGACCAACTCGGTGAACTGGCAGAGGGTATTCTCTATGTGTACTACGGAACATACGATCCTGATTCGGCGGATGACCAAATCAAAAAATTTCTAAATTCATACCAAAAAAAATTCAATGTTCCCCCCACATACTATTCCGCACTCGCATATGATGCCACGAATATTATTTGCCTGTCCCTTAAGAATGCCAATTATGATGTGACTAAAGTAAAGGACGAGATCTACAAAATAAAAAACTTTAAAGGAATATCAGGACTAACGTCCTTCGACAAAAATGGAGATGTATCAAAACCAGTCTCCCTAAAGGTGGTAAAAGATGGACGATTCACCTTCTTCGAAGAGTAACAGTACTGAGAAAAAACTTACGATAATTTTTTCAATAGCGCTGGCACTAGTAATTTTGTTGCCAATTGCTTTAAAAATTTTATTAAATCAAGATGCCGATCAAACTATCAAAAACTGGAAGGAATGGATATGTGCTATTGTTCTTTTCTTCGTAATTTTTTTAGTTGTAAATAATGCTAGAAGAAAGTTTGATCTTACAGATAAAATTCCAGAAATCTGTGTCGCGATTGGAGCTGGATTAGTTACATCTATAGCAGGAATCTCATCTGGTGTATTCCTAAATACAACTATAAGTGCAGCTATTTCATTATTTATATCAATTATATATGGGCTACATAGGTATTACTTTTTGAAAAAGTTTGACCAAAGTTTTTCAGACAATCAAGAACTTCATAAAAAAATTGGCCATAAGGTTATGGAGGAAATTGAGCCGCATACAAAAAAAATTGATGAGCAACTAAAACTATTTCCAATATATAAAGTCCTTATCCAAATGGAAAAATTTGTTGAATTGGGGCGTGCGATAGAGCCAAATTTAGGAAAATTTGATGATGAGATACTTAGTTTGATTTTTGACGAGCAAATTGATCTGCTCAAAGGACAAGAAAGGATTATGACAATTCATACCTATCTTAAGATACTAAGTTTTTTTAATAAAAAATATAGCACTCTATATTGTGTGAACAAAACGCTCCCAATTTTTTGGCTTTCCCCACCTCCAAATGAAAATGAATTCATTGAAAATTATGCACAAGAGAAACCAACTGTCAAGGTTCATAGATTTACCCGGGTTGGAAGTAAAGAGGATTTAAGAAATCAGTATGAAACTGCTTTGAAGGCATTCAAAGAAAATGCAACCGATGAATTTATAGATTGGGGGCTTGTCCTTTTTAATAGATTATATAGCTGTGAATTTGATGAGATCATTGATGTGCTAACTCATTCATTATCCGAGTCATATCGCAAAGATTTGAAGGATATTATTCGAAAAAAAGGAGAGGCTTCAACTCGCACTGCGATAAAAAATGAGCTAGTTGCTAATAGCTCCTCTCAAGATAAAGATAATCTAAAAAAAAATTTGATAGAAATTGGAGGTAATGAAAAATTCACAGAACTAATAAATAAGAAAATAATTGAGTTGTTTGTAACAGAACACGGAGAAGATGGTTCTTATTATGTAAAGGACAGCTATTTAAAAACTTCATACAAAGAAATGTTTTCCCAAAATGAAGGAGAATATGGCGTATATCTTGATGAAAAAGAAAATGTAGTTCGAGCATTTGCAACGCTTGGAGATTTTGGAGGATTAATTCGATTGAAGATATGGCAGGATGAAAAGCAAATTTATAATACTATAAAGGAACTTTTTGAAGGAGTGAAGCGTTCGGATGATCGCGAGGCGAGAGGGAATATGGGATGTTTATATGAGCAAGTATCAGAAAAAGTATAGGTTTGAAGAGTGAAAAAAATTACACTTGAATTACTGCAACAAAAACGATTTGCTTGTTGGGGGGATAGCTGTCTAATTCAATAATGATGAGGAGTAATGTTAAGATAAGTATTTCGAAAGCTTTTTTTATATCTTTGCTTATTAATTTGAATCTGTATGTTGCCTTGAGTAAGTTAGGTCTTAATGAATCACTTCGTATCGTAATCCCTTTTGTTCTACTATTTGTTTTCGCGATCGTTTTTTGGTTTTTGTTTCATAAGGGCTATAAAATAGCATATAAAGTTTTATCTCCTGTGAATATTTTGGTTTTCCTCTTAGGCGTAGCAATCTTTGAAAAGGCAAATGCTTTAAATTCGGGCATTCTAAGTATAACGATAGTATCAACTGTAATCGCTTTACATAGTAATCATATGGAAAATTTGTCTGGAAAAATATCGGAAAAAATAAATGCCAAGGTTGAACCCTTGAGGTGTGAGATAGATGCTAGCAATTCAGTTATTTATCTGAGAAAAGTTTTTCGAATAATCCCGAAGTTCAAGGATTATGGAAAGAGTATTGAAAAAAAGCTAAGTCATGAATTTGAAATGGAGATTATTACTGCCATTTTAGAAGAACAGATAAGGTTTTTAGGTGAGAAGCATAGAACAATGTCGAGAGATACGTACTTGCAGATCCTGCAAAAATTTAATTCAAGATATGAAGAATTGTATTGTATCAATAAAACGCTTCCAATTTACTGGTTTTCACCTTTTCCTGATGAAAGAGGATTTATTGATGAGTATACGAACCAGAAATCGGACATCAGAACAACTCGGTATACTCTCGTGAAAAGTAAAAAAGATCTTTTAAATCAATTTCAAAATGCATTTGAAGTAGTTAAGAGATGGGAAGAGAAAGACATAGCATGTTGGGGCCTTGTTCTATTTTACAGAATTATGCGCACAACATCGAGCAAAGAGCAAAGTTCAAATAATTCGAAATCAGGAACAATGCCTAAAAAAAAGAAAAAGGAAAAAAAGGAAAATAATAAAATCAACAATGTCTTTAATTATGTGACTTCAAATTTAGATGCAAAATTCGAAAGAGGTTTAGTGTCTATATTTAACGAGCAAGACGGATCCGACAACGCTACGAAAAAAATCCAGAAACTTCTAAAACATTGGGAAGATGAAACAAAAAAGATTGCAATCAAGCTGAGACAGCTTGTCGAAAATCCTGATCGTAAAGATTTATTAAATTTATTAAATCAGCGGATAAATGAGAAATTTATTGAAATTAATAAAACAAATGGATCTTATTTCATAACAAAAGATGACGCTGAAAGTTATTTTAAGGAGAATAAAGTAATTGTTGAAGATTATGGAGAATATGGAGCGTATCTTGACGAGAACAAAAATGTAAAAAGGGCTTTTGCGACAATTGGAAACTTTGGAGCTATAATAAGATTAGAAATACTGCGTAATGGAGAGCAGCTAATGGAAGGATTTCAAAGCATTGCAGAAATGTCTCTTTCATCTGGAGAAGGGGAAGATATTGGAAATATGGAGAAACTTTATGAAGACTAATAGAAAAGAACTGTCTATTGTTAGTGGAGTGGGATTTCGCTCTAATGGTAATGGTGGTGAGATTGGTGATGTTTTTAATACGCCTGGGGTAAAGCCCAATATTGGGGCCTGCGTAACGAAAGTTTTGTATGAGGCCGGGCATGATGTGGTCATGCTTTCCAGGACAGAGGAGAAAATGGCTCGCATAAAGGATTCTCTGCAAGGAGACGGGGGAGGATCGAACCGGTTGGAATATATTCCGGTAGATTTGTTGGATACGGAATCAGTAAATCGGGTGGTTGAGAGTTTGGATCTTTCTGGGCCGGTCAACTTGATTCATAGTGTTGGGTTGAGCGCTGGAATGTATAAAGTGCCAAATGATAACCCTTATCTGGAAATTGAGGATACGCCGATTGAACTTCCGGTTCTGGAGTTTGAAATCGTCGTCAAATCTTTGCTCATATTGGTAAGAGCGCTGCTTCCGCTAATGAAGAAAACCAAAGAATCAAAAATCGTCGTTGTGTCTTCTATGAGTGGAATTCGAGCTTTTCCTCTCGGTTATTCGCATGCCAGCGCAAAAGCAGGACTTCATCATGCTGTTCGTAGTCTTACGCTGGAGCTTGCTAAATCTGAAATCTACGTATCAGAGGTATTGCCAGGGATAGTAAATACAGGATTGTATGACAATCCGCATGTTATGGAATCAGTGGACAAAATTGCTGCGGCTTTTGGATATAAATATGAGGGGGAGCTACCGCAAATCCCTCCTATAGACGTAGCCGAAGCTGTTAAAATGTGTTTAACCAGCAAAGCTCACATTCTTTCTGTCAATATGGTCTCTAAAGGACAATGGCCGAATATCGGTGCTTAATCGGGGAAAATATTTGTGTTAATGCAAATTCTTATAAATAGCCTCATCGCAGCCAGCGTCACTCTGTTGATGGCTGTTTCCTTTTCCTTGATCTATACAATATCCTATTTTTTTCATTTCGCCCATGCGGCGGTGTTTACGTTTGGGGCTTATTTTACTTTGGTGTTCTGGGGCCGTTTAGAGTGGCCGTTGTGGTTGTCTATTTTACTAGCGGTTGGGTGTAGCGGTTTGTTGGGCTGCTTGATGGAGATCGCTGTATATCGTCAAATTCGGCGGAGAAAAGCGTCGCCCATGATCTTGCTGCTTGCCTCGTTGGGCATGTATATTGTGTTGCAGAACATTGTCTCGATGGTTTTTGGAGATGATTCTAAAAGTATCCGCTTAGGTGAGGTAAGAGAGGGACTGAATGTTGTGGGGGCAAAGATTACTCCGATACAAATCTGGACTCTCATAACCAGTGTAGTATTGGTTTCCCTTTTAGCGGTGTTGTTGAAAAAGACAAAAGCGGGGAGAGCAATTCGTGCTGTGGCAAATGATCTCGAATTAGCCAAACTATCGGGCATTGACACTAAGAAGGTAATTCTTCGGACCTTTGCCTTGGGCTCGGCCCTCGCTGGGGTTGCTGGGATTCTAGCGGCTCTGGATGTTGATATGACTCCTACAATGGGGATGAACGCCTTGATGATGGGCGTGGTGGCGGTTATTATCGGGGGCGTGGGAAGTATCCCTGGTGTGGCGTTGGGGGCGCTATTGTTGGGACTCGCTCAGAATTTTGGTGTCTGGAAAATTAGCTCTCAATGGCAGGACGCCATCGCGTTCGTCATTTTGTTCTTATTCTTGATGATCCGGCCCGAAGGATTTCTCGGGAAGAAAGTAAAAAAGGCGAAAATGTAAATGGATTATATCATTCATATCCTTATCTTCATCGGTATCTACGCTATCCTGGGAATATCTATGAATTTATTGGTAGGCTTCACAGGGCTTTTATCTCTGGCTCATGCGGCGTTTTATGGAGTCGGGGCTTATGTGGCGGCTTTGATGGCTTTGAAGGTGCAGACGCCGTTTTGGCTGAATTTGATACTGGCTGTTGTGGCGGCGGGGGTGATTGGAGCTCTGTTGGCTTTGCCGTCTTTGCGGGTGAAGGATGATTACTTCGCTATTGCCACGTTCGCGTTTCAGGTGATTGTGTTTAGTGTTTTGAATAATTTGGTGGACTTTACCGGGGGGCCGATGGGGTTGCCGGGGATACCGGCGGTCACGGTGTTTGGTTGGGAGTTTTCGGAAAATTGGCATTATTTGGTTTTGGTTGTTTTGTTGGCTGCGTTGACGTACTTTGTCGCGCGGCGGATTGTGACGTCGCCGTTTGGGAGAGTGTTGAAGGCGATACGGGAAGATGAAGTGTTCGCGCGGGCGTTTGGGAAAGATATCGCGGCCTTCAAAGTGAAAGTGTTTGTGGCGGGGGCGTCGATGGCGGCTGTGGCGGGGGTGATGTACGCCCATTATATTAGTTTTATCGATCCCACGAGTTTTACCATCATGGAATCGATCTTTATCATCTCCATCGTGATTATCGGCGGAGCCGGGAACATTCGGGGCTCCATCATCGGAGCCGTAGTGCTGGTGTCTATCCCCGAAGCGTTGAGATTTTTGGGATTGCCGACGGCGCTGGCGGCCAATGTGCGGCAAATATTGTATGGTCTGTTGTTGGTGGTGTTTATGGTGTGGCGGCCGCAGGGATTTGTCGGGGAGTATTCGTTCCAGCGGGAATCGGAGGAGTAGGGGATGCCGTTATTGGAAGTGTGGACTCTTTGTAAGCGATTTGACGGTATTGCCGCTCTGGATGAATTCTCGACGGAGATTGATAGTGAAGAAATTGTCGGGTTGATTGGGCCGAATGGGGCTGGAAAATCGACTTTTTTTAATATATTGACTGGATTTATCCCTGCGGATAAAGGGAAGATCCTGTTTAACGGTGTAGATATCACCGGGAAGGCGCCGGAGAGGATTGCCCGGAGGGGGATTGCCCGGACCTTTCAGGATTTGCGGCTGATCCGGCAAATTACTGTGCTGGAGAATGTGATGTTGGCGTTTCAAGAGCAGCGGGGCGAAGCGATGTGGAACTTGTTTGGGCGGCGCGGGCAATGGCTAGCGCAAGAGAGGTCGCTTGGGGAGAAGGCGATGGGATTGTTGGAATATGCGGGAATTGCCGGGAAAGCCTCTGATTTGGCGGGGGAAATGTCGTATGGGCAGCAGAAATTGTTGAGTATTACCTGCTGTTTGGCGGCGGAGCCTGAGCTTCTGCTGCTGGATGAACCGACTGCCGGCCTGAATCCGGCGATGATCGACAAGATGTTGGCGATGATTGCCGGACTCCCGGAAAAGGGGCAGACGGTTTTGTTGATCGAGCATAATATGGATGTGGTGCAGCGTGTGTGTGGGCGAGTGATCTTTATGGATGCCGGGCTGAAGGTGATGGATGGATCCCTGGAAGAGGTGCGGCGGGATGCGCGGGTGATGGACGCCTATTTGCGGTGATGTGAAGCGATGCTGAGAATCGAGAAAATATCGACTGGTTATAATAAAAAGCCTGTGTTGAAAGATGTCTCTCTGGAAATCAACGAGGGTGAGATCGTTGGGTTGATCGGTCCCAATGGAGCGGGTAAATCCACTGTGCTTAAAGCTGTGAGCGGATTGTTGCCGCTATGGCAGGGGGAAATCCAGTGGCAGGGGACTCGTATCAACGGGAATTCGCCGGCTAAGAACATCGGCTTGGGCCTGACCTTTTGCCCGCAGGGGAACCGGGTGTTTGACCGGATGACTGTGCGGGAAAATCTCGAGGTTGGGGGCTTTCGGTTATCCCGGACTAAAATGCTGGAGCGGGAGACGATTGTTCTGGAACTATTTCCTAAGCTTAAGGACCGCTTGCGGGAGGATGCCGGCAATCTGAGCGGCGGGGAGCGTCAGATGTTGGCCATTGCCAGGGCCTTGGTGCCGCCGACAAAATTGTTACTGCTGGACGAGCCGTCCCTTGGATTGGCTCCTAACCTGTTGGGCGACGTGTTTGAGAGGTTGACGGCGATCAATGGGGAATTGGGGGTGGCTATGTTGGTGGTGGAACAGAAGGTGACTGACGTGATGAAGATCTGCCATCGGGTGGTTGGCCTGAAATTGGGGTGTGTGGCGTTGGAGAGCACTCCTGGGGAGATTGGGGCTGACCCGGGGTTGTTGCGGGAGTTGTTTTTGTAGGGGTTAGTCAGCCCGGTTGCCGGTTTGGTGTGTTGTTTGTCAGTTGACTTTGATCCAGGGGGTTAGGCGTTGCTCCAGGGCGTCGAGGGGCATGGCTCCGGTTAGGCGTTCGACCTCTTTGCCGTTCTCGAATAAGATCATGGTGGGGATGGAGAAGATCTGGAACTTGGAGGGGATGAGGGGGTTGGATTCGGTATCGAGCTTGGCGATGACTATGGAGCTTTGACTGCGGGCGAAGTTTTCCAGGATTGGCTCCATCATGCGGCAGGGGCCGCACCAACTGGCCCAAAAGTCTACCAATACCGGCTTGGGGGAGTTGGTGATATATGAATCAAAGTCCGCGTCGGACAGGTTGATAGGGCCTGTGGTCTGATGAAGTAATAACGGCGATTTGCACTTTCCGCAGACAGGTGAGCCGTCCGCGTCATCTTCTATTCTATTCTTTGTTCCGCATGCCGGACATTTTACGATCACACTCATAGAAACTCCTCCTCGTATTACTTATATTATTTTATCATGTTGCAATATTTTTTTCCACTATTCTTTATTTTTATTGGGGACTTGCGTCCGATTTTCTTTTTGGGGGGGCGCTTCCGGTCTTTTTTTGCCTCTGGATACGGCCATCGGGTGGATGGCCGCGTTTGATTGTGCGATCGGAGTGTGTCGGACCGGAAGTTTCATTGCATCCTATTGTTTGGGGATGACCCAGATGTTGTCCTCGAGCTCCAGCTTGGTGTCGTCCAGGTAGATGGCCCGTCCGGCTCCGCCGTCGCGGAAATCCACCACGATGTCCACGTGCTGCGAGGAGCGGTTCAGGATCCCTTCTTTGAAGAGCTTGTCGGATTCTATTCTGCCTTCGTCGGAGGCGGGGTCCGGGACGTAACATTCGGGGTAACTGGCGCCGATGGCGATGTGACAGGTGCCGCCCACTTTCTCGACGAAGAGGGGATGCTTGAGGGCTGTCTGGAGACCTTTGTTCATACCGAGGGCTACTTCGCCGAGGCGATGGGAGCCTTCGTCCGTCTCGATGATTTTCTTGAGGGTGTCGAATTCTTTGTCGGCTGTGTAGTCGGTGATGACGCCGTTTTCTATCTTGAGGTAGATGCCCTGCATGGTGGCGCCGTTGTAATAGACCGGCAGGTCAACGAAGATCTCGCCTTTGACGGTGCGGGCGTCGGGGCTGGTGAATACTTCGCCGTCGGGGAAGTTGCGGTGGCCGGTGCATTTGACCGGGAACCGGTTTTCTATGTTCATCTTAAGGGTGAGTTCTTTTTTGGTGGCCGGGTGCTGGGTGACGATTTTGATCTCTTTGGTTTTTCCCATCAAGTCGAAGAGCGGCTGCTCCACTTCGTCCAGCATGGCGGGGTCGATGACCGAGGCGCCTACGACGATATCGGCGTATTCTTCGAGGGTCATGTCTTCGAGGTCGGCGAAGGCCTGGGTGGGGAAGAGGGTGAGGACCCATGGTTTGAGGAGACGGATGCTTTTGTAGGGTTCGTCGGCTTTGAACAGGGCGGCGGCGGTTTCTTCCGGTAGGTTGGCGAATAGGGCGGGGTTTTCCGCTCCCAGGATCTCGATGTATTTGGTCATGGCGTTGTAGCGGTCGAGGTGCCATGGGGGTACGTTCTGGATCTGGGTGACGCTGCCGTGGCGGGCGATGGATGATCCCCACACCATGCCGCGGTTGTTGTCCGGGGGCACCAGGTTGATGTCGGCGATGCCGCCGGCCTGGAAGATTTTGTCTTGCAGTACGGCCATGAGGGGCCAGGTGATGTGTTCGCCTTTGATCATCACCACGTCGTCTTTTTCGATTCCTCCCAGCGAATGGTTGAGTAGATAATCCGCCCAGGTTTCAAGGTGTTTTGCCTGTATTTTCATGTTTGTCGTTCCTCCTTCTATGTTTGCGATGTTTTGTTATACCTGATTATAACCAATTGGGGAAAAAAATCAAACCCTGCGGGCGGTTTGGGGGATATTTTTTCTGAAGGATGAGCCCCCGGGGAGGACCGGGGGCTCTGTGCATCAAATGAACGATAGAAAAAGGGGACAGGCTTGCCAATGGCCTTAAATCCCTTTGTAGAGCATTTGCATGTTTATGATATATAGGAGGTGACCAAACCACTCTTGCTCCGCGTCGATAAATCCGCTCCAGTCGGGTTGCTCGCGCCGGGGGGCGCCGGACGATCCGTAGAGCTCTTGAAACGCTTTTTTGGCGTCCTGAAGGTATTTGAATACCTGGTTGGTCAGGACGAGTCCGCCGTGTTTCACCACCAAGCGGAATCCATCTTCCTCTTCCAGTATAAATACATATTCCAGGCGGTAGTGTAGTGAGTTGATGAGCGTGCAACTTTTCATACCGTCTCCCCGGTGTTCTCCTCCGCCGGGGCAATCTCTTCGAAGCCGGCTCCGGTTAACGCCATCAACCCGAATTGCCCGAACAGGTCCTCTAACTCGATGAGCTTGCGCTCGTCTTTTTGGTTTAGGCCATCCATATAATATTCTCTTGTTTTTGGGGAGCAGTGTTTCAGTATATCCGCCAGGATATCGTCTTCGTCCCGCGCCTCGATCTTGCGGCTGATGTCGCTGTGGTGTTCATCCACTCTGAGATCCCCCAATAGCCATATTTTATACAGGTCCAGCACTGCCCGTTCGTCCTTCAGGAAATGGGAAAAGAGCTCGTTTAACCGTCTGGGCAGGATTTTTTCGTGTTGGTCGAAGGTATCGAGGACGGTGGCTTCGAAATCCATTGTAAACCTAAATGCTTTTTTCATCTCATCACCCCGTTATATTAGTGTTCCTATTGTTTGATAAAAAAAAATCTCCGATTCGTACGATAATTTATTGATTTTTTTGTCGTTTTCGTCTATATTGTGTGTTATGAAATATGAATTGTACATAAAGGGGGGTAATTTAATTACCCCATTAAAGTTAATGGTAGGCGGCTTAGCGTTGATGCTGAACTTTTTAGAATTGTACAGATTGTATTTATTCATTGTTACAAATTATAGACGAAATGTACAAAATGTCAATAAAAAAAAATAGAAAAGATGGATTTTTGTCCGCCCATTTCGGGCGGCGGCTCAAGTCCGCCCGGAAGGAGTTGGGGTTAAGTGTTGGCGAGATGTGTGTCTTGCTTGATGTGAAACGAAATTCCTACTACAAATACGAGCATGGCGCCAGGTTTCCTAAATACGATATCATGATATCCATAATGGATAATTTAGGTGTCAGTATGGATTATTTGATGACCGGCCAGGGGGATATGTTTCTTCATTCGGAGCCGTCTATTCCCCCGGGGTGCGAATTGGTGCGGGAACCGCAACCGGCGTATGGGGAATTTGATCCGCAGGTGCAGGATATGCTCTATTGTATGAGGCTCTCCAATTGCGCAAAATTGGCGGTGTTGAAGTTTTTTCAGGAATACCGGTATGAGAAGGCGGATTTGATCGAGTCGGAGATCCGGGAGGCGAAGCGCAAGGTTTTGGGGCGTTTGGATTGGAAAAAGAAGGGATAGGCGATGGATTTGCGGCAGAAAATTGAACGGATGATCGAATTGATGAACATTCCGGCGTGCGAGCAGGTTCTCACTTTGGAGATGGAGCGGTTGGAGCGCATGATGGAGGAGGATATTCATCTGTATCGCAATCTCAAGCATGGTTTCCGCCATCAAACTCGTAGTTGTTTGCAGGTGGCGGATCCGGGGCCCGGGGGCGCGAGTGAAACTTACCGGATCGAGTTGCACCGCCAGGGGGGGGGTGACTGGAGGGTGACGATGGTGGAACCGCCGGCGCCGGATGAGATGCCGGCCGAGGCGTTGGTGCCGTTGGAGGTGATCCACTTGATGTCGAGTTTTCGTACCGATCCCGGTAAGGTGCGGCGGCATACCTGGAGTTTTCACACCCTGGACGGGGTGCGGACGTTCAGGGTGGAGTTCACCAACTTTTCCGACCGCCATATTATCGGTACTATCTGTGAGCTTGACCGGTCGAGCGGGGAGGCGCCTGAGCCGTGGGGGCGTGGTGGGATCGTTGTCATCGATGCCGCGGATCCCGGGTGTTTAGGCCGGGGGGATGAATACCGCTACAATGAGTTGATTTATTATATGGAGAAGTACCCTCAGGTGAAGGAGCATGTGTTCAGCGATTTTTACTTCCGCGTCAAGCCGAAACTCGACAAGAGGGGGAGGGGGATTATCTAAGGCTCACCTTACGGATGTCCACCTGATAGATTTCCAATTTTTCATCGTCTTCCAGTTGATTCTCGATGTAGGCGCTGGACATGTACATTTCGCTGCTGAGGTAGATGATTCTCCTGGATTGCATATGGGGGCCGCACAAGATGTCGATGAACTGCCGTTCGAAGGTTTTGCTCATGCCTTTGAGAAAGTCGTTGATGATGATGGTGTCGTTGTCTTGCGCCAGGATCGCGGAGCAGTAGATCTTTTTGAGTAACGATGGGGTGGCGGGTAATGTGTCGAGGTTGGAGGGGGCGCCGGTTCCCATTTTGGTAAGGAAGGTGTGGGCTGTGCCGGGATCTTTGACGTTTTGGTGGTGGCAGAGGTAATTTAGTAGTTGGCCGGGGGGGATTCCCATGTCGATGTCGGCGGCTTCCATTTGGTCTATTCCGGAGACTCCGGGGTTTGAGGCGATCGAGTGGAAGAGGCGCTCTTTGATGGTGTCGTTTTTGCAAAACACAAAGTAGGTGTTTCCTGGTTGCAGGTCGTCGAGGGGGATGTGGGGGATGGTGTTGCCGGCGAGGCGGGGGGGAGGCAGAGCGGCTTTGCGGATGAGTGTCAATAGGATCAGCAGGTAGGCGAGGGTGAGGACCAGCGCCGTGAGAAAATGTTTTGAGAGGCGGCTTTTGCCGGCGAACATGTTCTCACGGTCTTTGATGAAGGGTTCGATGGTGTTGGCTTTGTCCGAGTAGCGTTTGTGGATGTAGAATTTGTAGAAATTGTCGCGGATTGTGCGGGTGTGCGTTATGTAATTTTTGTAACTGGTCATGTCGCGACCGGACAACGCTTCGCTCAAACGGTCCCAGGTGGTGGTGGGGCACAGGGTGGAGAAGCGGGTGATGGTGGCGTCGAGATGTTCTACCTGGCGCATGAGGTTGTCTTCGATGGTTTTGTTTTTTTTGAATCCTGTTTGCATGTATTGTTCCACCAGGCGGCGGGCCATGTCCAGTTTGGTCTTGTTGGATGCCATTTCCAGGGCTGTGAATCGATCGAGGGCGTTTCGTTCGAAATCCATGGCGGTTTGGAGTTTGGTGATGTTGACGGTTTCGATGGGGGTGATTTGATTGGCTCCGAAGGCGATCGATTCCCGGAAACCGTTGGGAATGATGATCACCCACAGGAGCCAGATAATCAAACCGGTTTTGAATGTCGCGTTCCGGTTATCGAGAGTGTAGAGCAGGACCAGCAGGCCGGCGGCATAGGAGAGTCCGAGTATCAGGGATGTGTATCCGCAAAACACCAGGTACCCAAGGGTGTCCTGAGGGGAGAAGCGGATACCCATAAGCCGGGGAACGGCGTAGGCTGCAGCAAAAAGGAGGGTGAAAAAAAACTGCAGGATCGCGAAGCGAACACTGGCTGTAATCCATGTTCTCCGCTGATACTGGTAGAACGCCACCCCTTTTTTCCCCCGGAATGCCAGCATGCCCAACGTCATCATCAATAGAGTGCCGAAAAAAACGATGAATTCGCCGAAACCTTTGAAATAGCCGCTGTGGAAAAAGAAGGATTTCCCCTTGAATGAGTTGTTTATTTCAATGATTTCGCTGGTATCTATTTTTGACGACGTGATGGGTCGGGCTTCAAAATAGATTGATAGGGGCGACGGTAGGTACATGATGCGGAATCCCAGTCCGCCGTATTGCTCGTAATTCACATATTGGGACACTTTTCTGGACTCGTATTCGGAAAAGGCCTGTTTTTCGTCCAGGACGCGGCGGTAATGAATCGTGCCGCTGATGACCAAATAAAGCGCGAGCACAGCCAGCAATAGCGCTGGAACGGTGTGTCTGGGAGACGCCAGTCTGCGAAATTCGAAGTAGATGGTCCTGCTCATGAGAGTGCTGTTTTAGTGTTGCGCGCTGTTACCCAGGACAGAGGCGCCCATCATGGTGGCGTAGTTGCCGAACAGCAAGGTTTCGCTGTATTGCTGCACCAGGGTCCAGAGGATAGGAACGCCGGGTTTGCCGCCGTTCTGGAGGATGCCGTGGATTTCCTGTAGCGTCGCGGAAATGTCGCTTAGGTTGTCGATGTTTTTCCGGTATATGCCTACGATGTCCATTTTGGAAAGGTAGTCCATCGCATCTGCGGCGATTTTTTCGTTGAGGTGGTGCTCGGCGGCGAATTGTCCGTAGTTGAAGTTTTTAAACCACTGGAGTTTTTCCTGGTTATAGCCGATCCTCTTGCCGGTGTCCGCCGCGGTTTGATATTTGGCTATGGATAGCTGGAGTTCGGCGATGGCGTTTTCCACATGGACCAGGGCCTGGGTTTTGTCCAATTCGTTCACGCTCGACCGTTCGTATTCTTTGAACAGTAAATCGGCGTGGGATTTGGAGGTGAAAAAGTGGACGGCTCCCTCTACCACGTTGTTTTCGATCTGGATTTTATCGACCCCTTCGGGGAAAGCGCCGATCAGGTCGTTATGAAACAACAAGCCGTGCAGGCTGGCAGCCAGCATGAGGATGAGGCCGACGGTTAAAATTTTTTTCATATTGTTCTCCTTAATTTATATGCATATTTCATTTAGTTTCCTGGTTTACCGTGATTTAGTATGTTATTTTAGCATATATTGATCAAAAAATTAATGGTTTTGTTGAATTTTCTGCATTTTTTTTTTGGCCGGGGCGTTACTACTTGTTTCCATTGTTTGCAGAGCTCCTGTTTTTTGTTATAATCGCTGGGGTATCCTATGGAAAATAAAATAAACACTTTTACTGGAATCGTGGAAAAGATCGTCAATGGCGGCTGGGGGCTTGTCAGGAGTCCGGACGGCGTTGTGTTTCTCAATTATGTGTTGCCCGGCGAGACTGTGGTCTATAGTATTCGCGACCGGGCCAAGGGCATTTTATGGGGACAGGTTCATGAGGTTGTGACTCCGGCGCCGGAGCGGATTCAGCCGCCGTGCCCGTACTTCGGCACTTGCGGCGGTTGTGTGTTCCAGCATGTTCCCTACCCTCTGCAATTGGAAATCAAGAGGGAGATAGTGATGGGGGATCTGGAGCGGATCGGCAAGCTGGAGAAGCGGGATATTCCGATAGTGGGGTCGCAGCCTTACCACTACCGTATGCGGGCCAAATTGAAGAGCGATCCTGATACCAAAGGCTTTTTGGGGTTTGTAAAAAAGGGGACCCATCAGATTATGCCCATCGAGGAGTGCCTGTTGTTACCGGATCCGTTGAACCGGTTTTTAGACCGCTGGAACAGTCAGGTTTCCCCTCCGGTTTTTTTCCAGGTGGACGCCCTGTGGAATCACACGGAAGAGCGGATCATCGCCAATGTGACTCCGGCGCCGGATGAGGAAACGCTGATGGCGCTGCGGCAATTCCCGGATGTCCGCTTTACCTGGAAAGGGGAGGAGACGCAAGGGGTGTCGCGGATCGATGTGGGGGATTTTGAATACCGGGTCTCTCCCGGCGCTTTTTTCCAGGTGAACCGGTTTCAGTGGCTTCCGATGTTGGAGCTCGTCGAGGATTTTTGCGTCGAATGCGACACTGCCATTGATTTGTATTCGGGGGTCGGCTTTTTCTTACCGTTGCTTTTGAAGTACGCGAAGCGGGTGATTGGGGTCGAGAGTTCGAAGTTGGCCTCGAAGCTGGCGGCGTTTTCCTTTTCACGGGTGCGACTGTTTGCGATTCCTGTGGAGACGTTTCATTTCCCAAAGGGTGATCTGTTGCTCTGCGATCCTCCGCGGGCGGGGTTGTCGAAGCTTGTGATGAAGCGGATTCTGGAACGGAAATACCGGCGGCTTGTTTATATTTCATGTAATTCCGCCACGTTTAGTCGCGATCTGAATATCCTGAGGCAAAACGGTTACGAACTAATGGATCTGAGGCTGTTGGACCTGTTTCCCCAAACGCCCCACATTGAAATGGTATCCCTGTTTGTCCACCGGTGAACCAGGCCTGCGTCCGCTTTTTTGACAATCTAGCGGTCAAGTGATACAATCCCTTTTTCCTATCTATTTATATACATTAATATTGCGGATCGATTGAGGAGAACGGAATGATAAAAAAAACGGTGCTGAATTCGGGGCTCACGATTATTAGTGAATATCGCGCCTCGCTATCCACATTTGCCCTCAGTTATACATTAAAAAGCGGATCCCGGGCCGAAAATATTCAGAATAACGGTATTCATCATCTAATGGAACACATGCTGTTCAAAGGGAGCCGCCATTACGACTTGAAACAGATCGCGGAGGTCTCGGACCGGTTGGGAGGCACGCTCAACGCTTTTACCGGAAAAGAGATCACCCAATATTATATGACCGCCATTGACGAGAAACTCGAAGAATCGTTCGATTTGTTGACCGATATTGTCATGGAATCAATCTTGCCTCCCGATGAGTTGGAGAAAGAGAAGAATGTCGTGATACAGGAGATCAAGGAGTCGGAGGACACTCCCGATTCTTATTCCTTCGATCTTTTTTACGAGCAGGTGTTCGACGGCAATGGTATGGGACTGCCGATCGCCGGGCATGAGGAGCGGGTGGCGGAATTGGATAGACCGTTCGTCAATGGTTTTTACAAGCAATATTACGCTCCCCACAATCTGATTCTAGCGGCGGCGGGCAAGGTGGATCACGACCGTTTGGTGGAGTTGGCGGAGCGTTATTTTTCCCGGTTTCCGTCGCGGCCGGCGGTTGATTTTTCTTTTCCCGCCACCGGGTATACCTTTAGCACCCGGGTAAAAACCAATGATTCCCTCAATCAGGTGTATGCGTTGATCGGTCTCGAAGCGCCGTCGTTTGGGGCTATCGATAAATTCAAATACAAAGTGATGAACAATATTCTGGGTTCCGGCATGAGTTCCCGCCTATTTCAATCGATTCGCGAAGACAAGGGGCTGGCGTACACGGTCAGTTCTTTTCCCGACTTTTTTTTGGAGGGGGGTTTATGCATCATTTACTCCATCACCGAGCCGGGAAATGTGAAGCGATATCTTCAGGCTGTTCAGGATGAGATTGATCATCTAAAGAAGCACGGAGTGGACGAGCGCGAGCTCGAATGGGCCCGTGATTACGCCAAAGGTTCGTTGGTGTTGCAATTGGAAAGCAATGCCAATATGATGCGTTTTCACGTGAACCAGGGATTGTATCTACCGGCGGAAAAACCCGTCCGTTCCATTTTGGATGAAGTGGACAGCATCACTGTGGATGATGTGAACGGGATCATTAAAGATTATCTGGATCTGGAGCAATCGGCTCTTCTCCTGTATGGTAATGTGTCGGCGGAAGAGTTTGCGGGCTTCCGGTTCAAATGATCGCGGATTCAGCCTATTTATTCGGAGAAAACCTTATCCGGTCACCTTTTTCAGTGAAGGTTTTATGATTTTTTTGTTTGTGTTATACTAGTGAATTACATTATGAAAAAACAACTGAAGGTCGTATTCACCGGCGGCGGTACCGGGGGGCATGTTTACCCGAATATCGCGATTTATGAGGCAATCCGGGAGCAATACCCGGACTCGAAGTTTCTGTATCTGGGTACGAAAACCGGAGCGGAAAACCGGATCGTCAAAAACATCTCGCAACCCATCGATTTCATCGAGATCCAATCCAGAGGGATCCCCCAAAAAATAAAGAGTTTCGGGACGTTGGTGTCTATGATGTACATTTTATTGGGCACTATTAAAAGTTTTTTCGTCCTCAGGAAATTCAAACCGGATATTATTGTGGGTAGCGGCGGGTATGTGGCGGCTCCGGTTTTGTTCGCGGCGTCGTTTCTGAAATTGAGCGTGTTCATTCACGAGCAGAACGCGGTTCCCGGCCGTTTGAACCGGTTGATCGCGCGGTTCGCCACCAGGATCGGCGTGTCGTTTTCCGGGAGCGCTAAGTTTTTCCCCGCCGACAAGGTGTCGGTGACGGGGTACCCCCTTAGAAAAAAGATCATCTTCAACGGTGAAGAGGATATTAGAAAGAAGTACCAGATTCCCGAGAACAATAAAGTCCTCTTTATATTCGGCGGTAGCGGCGGGGCCCGCACCATCAACCAGGCCACTGTGGATATCCTGCCCCAATTGCTGGAGATGGAAGACCTTACGGTCATTCTCGCCACCGGAAGGGGCTATTCAAGGGAGTACAAGGCGTTTGAGGACACTCACAAGTTGTTGCAGCGCAAAGGGTTGGCGCCGGAAGTTCCGGGCCGGTTTATCATGCGGGAGTACTTCGACAATATTTCGGAAATTTATTCTATTTCAGATCTGATCATTGCGAGGGCTGGGGCCGGTACCATTAAAGAGATTACCACTGTGGGAATCCCCTCCATCTTGATTCCGAAAATAGATTTACCCGGCGACCATCAAATCCTCAACGCCAACGAGGTGCAAAAGGCCGGCGGAGCCAAGGTGGTGTATGAAGAGGTCCAATTAAAAGACAACCGGCGCGAGATCTTCGTTCCTCAAGACCAATTGCTGGAGGAGATCGAGCACACTCTCTTCGACGGCACCCAATTGTTCACTATGAGGAAAAACCTCAAGCAAATCGAGAAGCAAAATAGCGCCCAGTTGATCGTCAAGGAGATAGAAGGGGTGGCGGAGCGGTCCCTCAAGCCGGAAGAGAAGCAGATAAAGGTATTTTATTTACAATCGAAAGAAGCGGACAAGAGCTATGAATTGATTTTCGATACCACCACCTTCGGCAATACGTATCTGAGCGATGTCTACCTCGAAGATATGGAGGACGATGTTCTTTTTAGTATCAGGAATTTTAATTACAGCGATCAATTGATCCTCAAGCGCGCCAACGGAGATATCAGGGTAAACGGTTCAACGGTGGCTAAATGGGCGGAGATCCGCGAGGACGACGAGATTGAAATCCATAAAAAGTCATTTGTCTTAAAGAGCTATTACGAGAAAGTTCCTCAATTGGTGAGCCGTAAGACCACCACCTCGAAGATGTTGGGTTCGTCGTTGGGCATTGTTGTGTCGAGGTTGGGCGGATTTATGCGGGAGGTATTCACCGCGGCGTTTTTTGGGGCCGGACGGGAGATGGATATCTTTGTCATTGGGTTGACTCTTTCGAATTTCATTCGCCGGATCGTGGCGGAGAACGCCATGGAGAACGCGTTTTTACCGATCTTCCTGCGGATGTTCCATCGCACATCCCGTAAAAAGACGTGGGAATCGGCCGCGTCTGTGATCAACTCCACATTATTGATCTCGATGGTGTTCACTGTCATCGGTATCTTGCTGGCGCCGTTGATCATCAAGGTGTTGTTTCCGGTCTTTCAGGAGCGGGGGATGTATGTGGACACGGTGAATATGACGCGCCTCATGTTTCCCTATTTGTTTCTGGTGACTGTGGCTGCGGTGTTGGCCACCTATTTGAAAGCCTTTAACCGCTTCGGTCTGGCCGAGTCTTCGGCTGTGTTTTTCTCCATCGGTACGATTTTAGGGATGTTGTTTTTCTATTCCACTCTGGGGGTGTATTCGCTGGCGGTCGGTGTGTTGATGGGCGGGGTGATTCAGATTCTCTTTCTGCTGCCGTTCGCCTGGAAAGTTCTCGGGGACCGGAGAATGGAGTTTCAGTACAAGCTGGGCATCGAGTTTAGCAGTCCGGTGAACAAGAAATATTACGCGCAATTGGGGCCGATTTCCTTCGATGTGCTGCTGGCCAAAACATCGGAGATCGTTGACCGGTTGCTGGCTTCGCGGTTGAGCGTGGGGTCGGTGTCGTATCTTTATTATAGCCAGACGATTTTCCGGTTGCCGTTCGCCATTATTTCCCAGGCCATCAATACTGTCATTCTCAAGGAATTTTCAGATAAAATCGCGTTATTCGACAAGGAAAAGGCGAAGCGGCTGTTCGTGGACGGCATCAAGACCAATATCTTTTTGTTGATGCCGGTGTCGATTTTAATGTACATCCTGGCGCAGCCGGTTGTATCCCTGTTGCTGGAGCGGATGAGCTTCACGCCTGAAGCGGTGAAGAGTACGGCGTTCGCGTTGGAGTTCTATTCCATCGGTCTCATCGGTTGGGGAATTCATTCCTTCACTGTGCGGATTTTTTCAGCCCGCATCGATATCAAGACTTCGGTGTTGCTCAACTTTTTTATGTTGTCCGCCAATATCGCCTTGTGTATCACGTTGGTGCGGACATCCCTGGGGTACGCGGGTTTGGCGCTGGCCACCTCGATTTCCTATCTGGTGTTTTCCATTATCCGGGTCATGGTGTTGCAACGGAAGATGGCGGCGGAGGGAATTGTGGTGAAGAGGAATGAGATTTTGCCTTCCCTTTTCAAGACAATGGGAGCTTCGCTCATGATGGTGATTGTATTGAAGCTGTCCCACATTATCTTCGCCCGTATCGAGTTCGCGTCCAAAATGATCGAGAATATCGTCTTGATTATGTCGCTGGCGTTTATCGGCATCTCGATTTTTATCCTCTCCTCGTTGTTGATGCGCAACACCGAAATTTTAATCTTCAAGAAAAAACGTCTCAATAAAAACGGCGAGGTTCCGGTGTCATTGCTCTCTCCCTTCAAATTCCTGGAGGTGGTGGCTAAAGATCCGGACGCTTATTATGACGATTATTTTTACAAGATCAATATATATATTTCCAGTCCCAATTGGGAGATTCGCAACGCCGGCGTTAAATTGATCGGCCTCTTCAAAGACAAGAGCAAAGTGAATGTGTTGACGGAGATCTTGAAATCCAGTAAAGAGAATGGTTTTGTCAAGCGCAACGCGTTGACTGCCTTGAGGCGATTGGATGTGTGGGAAGATGAATTCAAGGGCTTGCTGGGTCAACTACTGAACGATTCCTATTATGAAGTCCGGGTGGCGGCCATCCATTACCTGGCTAAATGTGTGCCTCCCCATGAATATGACACCTTCAGAGAGGTTGTCAGGGGGAAATTGAGGCGCTCCACAATAGAGGAAAAGCAGGCGGCGTTGCGCCTGACCGCGCGGCTTGGAAACTCCGGAGATCTGGAGTATTTGAAGAATTATTACCTCCATAGTAACTCTCTATTGCGGGAAGAACTTCTGGAGTTGCTCTATAATTTCTACAGACGGAAAATCCTGTCTGCCGGCGACATCAGGGAGCATGTGGGCCGGGTGCTGATCACGTCGAACAATTTGACCCCTGAGTTTAAATTGAGAGCCACCATCAAAAAGATTTTGCGGGAGATTGAATAATTATGCTTTTGTGGTTAATGGATGCATTCTCTACATTTCCGATCCAGCGGTTGGTCACCTATATCAGTTTCCGTTCTTTAATGGCGATGTTGACCTCGTTTTTGATCGGACTATTATTGGGTAAAAAACTGATCAATATCATCTACCGGTTGAATCTCCGGGACAGAGCCCGGGAATATGGAGATATCTCTTCAAAAAACAAGAGCGGCACTCCGACGATGGGGGGGTTGATCATATTTTTCTCGTTTTTGACCTCCGTGTTGTTCTGGGGCAAGCTGAACAATTACTTTATCACCATCATCCTGTTCGCCGGCTTTTGGTTTACGGCGTTGGGTTTTATGGATGATTATCTCAAGTGTGTCAGGGGTTCCAGCGACGCCGGCTTGAGCCGCAGTCTCAAATTGGTGTTTCAGTCGTTGTTCGGTTTGATTCTGGCGTTTTTGGTGTTGTCCCCGTCGTCCACGCCGTTCGGAGCCTATGTCACCAAGTTGTTTGTTCCGTTTGTCAAGAATCCGGTTGTGGATTTATCCTATTTTTATTATCCCTTCATCATTCTCGTGATTGTGGGGATTTCCAATTCCATCAATTTCGCCGACGGTCTCGACGGTCTGGCCACTGTGCCGGTGTCGTTGCTGGCGGCTGTGTATGCGATATTCGCTTATATTATCGGCAACATGCGGGCGGCTGAATACCTCTTGTTTCCGTTTTTCAACGGAGCGGGGGAGATGGTGGTCGCCCTGTCGGCGTTGGTTGGGGCATTGGCGGCTTTTTTGTGGTTTAATACCTATCCGGCGGAAATATTTATGGGAGATACCGGTTCGCTGTTTTTAGGCGGGGTGATCGGTACGTCGGCGGTGTTGTTGAAAAAAGAATTGTTATTCCTGATTGCCGGCGGGGTTTTTGTCATCGAGTTTTTGTCGGTGTTTATCCAGGATTATATCGGGATCAAATTACTGAAGCGGCGAATATTGTACCGGGCGCCGATTCATCATACATTTCAGTTCATGGGAATCGGAGAACCGAAAATTGTGGTCCGCTTTTGGATTATCGCCGTGATATTCATGATGGTCAGTCTGATCAGTATTAAATTGAGGTAGTGTAGATACTATGTTAGCTGAAGATTTGCAAGTGGTGTTGGTGTTTATGAGCAAGACGATGAAGCCTTTTTTAGTACATATCGGGCGCTATTTGCTCATGTTTATTCTAACGGTTCTGGTGTTGGTGCCGGGATTTTTCCTCTCTCTTCGGGCCGCCGGCTCGGTGTGGGGATTCGTTGTGTTGGCGGTGATTGTGTTTGCCGTCCATTGGCTGATCCGGCGCGGGATTGTTTTACCGTCTTTGATTCGTATCGATCGGCTGTTTCTCGATTTTATTCTGAAGAATGAGTCGATTGCGGAGTCCCTGGATAAAAAGGATGTGGCCGAAGTATTGCCGGGTGTGCGACAGGCGTTCGGTTCCAACGCTCCTTTTAGAATTTCCAGAGGAATTCGAGCGGCGGCGTTGGTGTTATCGCTTGATACTGAATTATTGTCCGGGCAACCGGATGAACGGTGGCGGATGGCGTTTGGCCGGGCTTTCAAATACTCTCTGACAGGGTATCTCTTATTTGCGGCATTTCTGGTGGTTTTCCTGGGAATTTCGTTTCTGTCCACCCTTGGGTTGGATCTTGCCCTTAAACTATTGATTTTTACTCTAGGAACCCTGTTCGCGGCATTTCTTTTTCAGGCGGTAGTCGAACCGATCTTCTATCTTCTGGTGCTGAACCGGATGCGTCAAAACCTTTGATAAGCCTCCGGTCAGGCAAACCGGGAGGGCAAAGGAGTCACCGCTCCCCCCCCGGTCGCTGTCTGTGTACATACTACCCCAAAAATGCTTCGATACTCTGGCCGACAATTTCTGTGGCCAGATTTTTTACCATTGCGACATCTTCCGGGTTGTCGGGTAGTTCCAATGCTTTGACCCTGGATATTCCGGTTCTGCTTGCCAGTTGGATCCTTCCGTTCATTCCGGCTTTTTCTTCCACTACTTTAAAGATTTTTTCGATTTGAGCTCCCATAGTTGGTCTCCTTTTTTATTTTATCCTGCTATAGCTTCTTCGAATACATCGATGGCACGGGGAAGGGCAATATTCAGCAACAATCCCAATTGGGCCTTTGCGCCGTCCACCAACATACCCCAACCGTAATCGCCCATCGGGATAACGATTGCCATTTTTTTGTCCGCCAGATCCAACAAATAGAAACGGCCTAAGATTGGAAAACCGGCGCCCTTGAGGGCTTTGTTCATATAGCCAGTCAGTTCGTTAAACAGAGCGGCGGCTTCCCAGGAAATGATATCCAGCGCTGCCTCTTCTCCATCCGTATCTTCGGTTTCCGCATTCAGTAATTCTCCCTTTTTGAAGTACAAAAAGCCGGTTCTCTCACCTTCCTTGATCTTTAATGTACAGGTTTTGTTCTCCATTTCCACCAACTGCAAAAACGATGGAAGTGAGATCCCTTTGAGGTATCCGCTTGATTTGGCTTCCAGTCCGGTGTAGATGGATTCAATCAGCATGTTGAAGTCCAGCGGCTTTTCCAGATATTGAAACGATCCCATAGCGCTCATGTTTTTTTCAATTTCAGGGGTACCGAAGGCTGTGATGATAATGACCGGGAGTCCGGGGAAATTTCTACTGACATGAGCCAGCAATTCGAAACCGTCCATTTTCGGCATTTTGATGTCGGAGACAATCAGGTCGATCTCGGAGCTCTCGAGTAGACTCACCGCTTCTTCTCCATTGGGGGCTGTAAGGATTTCCAGGTCTTCTTCAAGGGATCTCAATCCATCGGCGAGGCTTAGCAGGAAATTACGATCATCGTCTACGATTAATAGTGTTGCCATTTTGTACCGTCCTCATTCTACTGAAGCAAACTAGATGCCAGGTGTGGAGTTTTTTATTGTATTTCTTGATAAGCATATGAGGTGGGGGTGTCGAAAAACGTGAGTTCTCTAAAAGATTGTTGGTAGGTCAAAATGAACGACCCGTTTTGGCCCGGTGGGTTATTTTGGACGGTTAGCGTAAGCCGTATTCCCGGGTTTTCCGTTTGAGGGTGGATAAAGAGATCCCCAATACCCGCGCTGTTTGGCTCAGATTGTTTGACAGCCGGCTCAGGATTTGGGTGATGTGTTCTTTTTCCACTTGTTCGAGGGTTTTGGGAGGGATATCGGGCGCAACATTTGTGGGCGCTGTAGCTGAAGGTTGGGAATATATCAACCGGGAGGGATGAAGAACGGTTTGGTGAAGTATGAGCGAGCGCTCGATGATATTTTTCAGTTCACGGATCCTTTTGCATTCCGCTTCTGCGCTCCGCCAGGATTGTCCCGTCCAGGCCAAGGCGTATGAATTGTTCGGGTAGTACTTCGAATATCGCCTGAATTTCGGCGCTTGCCTGGCGTTTTTGCCGCTCAACCTGAATGGAATCCGTGACGTCTTTGATAAGTACAACCGTCAGATCGCTAAAGTCCTCCGGTTTTGAGGAAAACGCCTGGGTAGGGATGGAGCGAAACTGAATATGCAGGTGTTTTTTTAGCAAGGGATCATATTGTTGCATTTCGAACGGCCTGGTTAGATCCATCTCTAATTTGGCGGTAGACCAGAATTTAGACCGGGATGGAACAGCTCATGGAAGTGGAGACCGTTCAGGTTGGTGACCTTTTGTAAATTCCAACTCTCCACCGACCGGTTCCCCCTGACAATAATGCCATTGTTTTTGATGAGTAACACAATCTGGTCGAGTGTGTCAATGGCTGTTTCCCATTCTTTTTTGGCGATTTCCAGTTGCTTGAAGTTCTTTTGTCCCCTATTGTTACTCATCTGTGTAATGTACACCTTCCTCCATGTTTGTTATTATACTTAACAAATTCGTAACTGTTTTTTTGCACAGTAACCATAGCTGTCTTATTTTAACACAAAAAAATAAGTTGTGGAACAAATAAAAATAGTTTCTTTTGAATTTTAAAAACTAACGGTTGTAGTTGAGTAGATCCAGCGTACGATATTGGAATGCTTCCTGGATATGGTGAATCATTATAGTAGGACTTCCTTCTAGATCGGCGATGGTTCTGGAAATTTTTAAAATTCGGAAGTAACTCCTGGCGCTGAGATCCAGTTTTTCACTCGCGGTTTTTAGCATGTTGTCGCAGGCGTTATCTATATGGCATACCCGTTTGATTTCCCTGTTGCTCATGTGTCCGTTGGCAAAAATTTTCCTGGCGTTTAGTTTTTTGAACCGGTCTAGTTGCGCTTTGCGGGCTTTTGCCACCCTCTTTTTGATGTTGGCGGAACTCTCCGATAGTTTTTTTGCGGTTATTTCTCCGATTTCCACTTTTTTGACTTCAACGTTCAGATCGATTCTATCGAGGAGGGGGCGTGAAATCTTTGAATAATAGCGACGCTTTTGATACTCCGTACAAGAATAGGGATCGTCACTTTTTATCCCAAGCGCGTCTTCGCACGGATTCATGGCTGCCACCAGCATAAATCTGGCGGGAAATGTGAAAGAGGTGAGAGATCTTGAAATTGTGATTTCTCCATCCTCCAATGGTTGGCGCAATACTTCCAGCGCTGTTTTTTTGAAATGGGGCAGTTCGTCAAGAAACAAAACTCCGTTATGGGCGAGGGAAATCTCTCCCGGGACCGGATATTTCCCCCCTCCGCTGATTCCCACATCCGAGATGGTGTGGTGGGGCGACCGGAATGGCCGTTGTATTCTTAAACACCCGTTACGGTTCAAAAGTCCGGCGGCGCTGTAGATCAAGGATGTTTCCAATATTTCATCTTCCGACATATCCGGCAAGATGGAGGGAAGGGCGCGGGATATCATTGACTTCCCTGATCCTGGGGGGCCGATCATCAGTACGTTATGGAATCCCGCCGCAGCGATTTCCATCACACGTTTGGCCAGATATTGCCCTTTTATTTCAGAAAAATCAGTTCCTGAATACACTGGCCTGGGTATTTGGTTTCCAGTGTAAGGTTGGATTTGCGCTGGGTTCCGCACCCATTCGACCACCTCTTTCAAGCGCTTGAATGGGAAGGTTTCGATACCTTTGACAAACGCCGCTTCGTTCGCGTTCTCGCTGGGGATGACAATACCCTTGAAGCCATTGTCGCGGGCGAACAAGGCTAGATTCAGCACGCCTTTTACCGGTTTTAACTGGCCGTTTAGATTCAATTCGCCATATAGCAGATAGTCTTCGAACAACCTTGTGGAAATGTCGTATTGATTGGCGATAATCCCCGCGGCAATGGGAAGGTCATAGGCTGCGCCTTCTTTTTTTACGTCCGCCGGCGATAGGTTCACCACCACTTTCATGCCGAGGGGATAATCGAATCCTGAATTTTTTATTGCGAAACGGATTCTCTCTTTGCTTTCTTTGACTGCGTTGTCCGGAAGACCGACGATGGTGGTCCCGGGGATACCTCTTGAAAATCCGACTTCAATTTCAGTCGGAAGGACATCCAGTCCTTGCAACACGATTGATTTTACTTTACTTATCATTGTGTACTCCTCTTGTGTTAAATTCGCTTCCAAGAGTTTCCATATGTTGTTCTACGGGCAACATGCCCGATATATTAGCGCTTTACATCTAAGATAAGTGTGATCTTTTTTATTTCCGGGTTAATCTCAATCTTGAGAGAATCAATAATTTGCGCATCGCTGTCTTTCAAATCAATGCTAAGTTTGGAATCTTTCAGACGGATTTTTTTTATCATCGTCATCCGGGTTTTATCGCCGAGATTATCCAGTAATTCGAATTTGCTGGAGTGCTGGGTTGGCGGGGGAGCCGGAGGCGCGATTTCACTATCCTGTTCCCGGTAGCCTTCGAGTTCGAGTGGTATCTCTTCGAAATCAGCGATTAGATCTTCTTTTTTGTTGTTCTGGATATTATCCTGGGCCGTATTGTCCACAGAGATTTTTTTCAGCGGTAGATCCTCTTTTTGGATGATCTCTTTTTCCTGGTTGGTATCGAACTGGATGGGGGTTCGTTTCTCGAGGTTGGCGCTGGAGTGCTCGATCAATTCCTTGATTTTTTCCAGGGTCAGGGTGGAAATTTCTCTCAATGTTTCCAGAACTCCGCCGCCGCTGGTGGCCACCGCTTCGAAGCGGGGGCGTTTCAAGCCGTTGAGTAATTCATCCAGTTTATCGACCTCGCTGACGCGGTTCAGGTCCCGCTTGTTATATTGGAACACAAGGGGGATGTCGTCGATTGACTGGCTTTGGTCCGCCAGATTGCCCAGAAGGTTTTCGTAGCTTTCGACATTGGCTTCTTCCATCAATTCCTGGGAATCCGCTACAAAAACGATACCGTCCGCTCCTTTGAGCACCAGTTTTCTGGTGGCGTCGTAAAAGACCTGTCCGGGCACTGTGTACAATTGGAACTTGGTCTGGTATCCTTTGATCAATCCGACATTGATGGGTAGGAGATCAAAAAAGAGGGTGCGTTCGATATCGGTTTCGATACTGACCAATTCTCCTCTGGATTTGGGATTGGTTACCGAAAAAATATATTGTAAATTAGTGGTTTTTCCACTCAGTCCTGGGCCATAATAAACAATTTTCGCTGTTACCTGTTTGGAAGCATGGTTAATAAACATTTGTCTCCCAAATTCTCTCATTTTTACCTATGCTTGTCAAGAATTTTCCCACCCTTTACGTTTATTTAACGAAGATGCCTCTCTATGGATTGGGAAATTTGTTTTACCAGCAGAGGGGACTGTCCCAGGCGATGACGAAATTGATGGTGAAGTCCTGGTTTCCGGCGGTTGGAGAGGAATTGCTGAGGGTGACGCGGCGGGATGGGGGAGTGGTGCCTCTGAAGC
Organism: uncultured Clostridia bacterium; assembly: GCA_964491915.1. Classification (GTDB taxonomy): domain Bacteria; phylum Acidobacteriota; class Aminicenantia; order UBA2199; family UBA2199; genus JAHELQ01. Next base: position 5,046 of record CAZBHS010000008.1, on the reverse strand, counting down.
AGACGTTGGGGCCGGATATGGTTCTGGGATCTGAGGCCACCTTTTCGACATCAAGTGTGTAATCGCCTGCTAAGAGAAAATGACCTCCGAATTCATAATGGCACCGACCGGCGCTGTCGAGGGTCAACTCACGGGACATTATGGTTCGTCCACTACGCTTGAGGAATATCTTCACTTTCCGTCCGTTCAGGAGCCGTCCCTCAGCACCGCCGTTCACATTGCCGGAGATTTTGAATGAAGGGCGGGCCGCCACCGGGATGCAGGTTAAACGGCATGCGGCGCGGTTGGATGTCATACGGTTGGGGGAGATGACCTCGATGGACGCCCAATAGGAGCCGTTACTGTTGTATTCCCTGGTGATGCTGATGATTTTGCTCGAGGATCTTTTAAAATACATCTTGTTGATCAAGTTGAGGGGGTTGTCGCTCAATAGCCAACGATAGCGAACCTCGCCGCTGCCGCTGGCGGATATTCTGGCGGTGTAGGTGAATTTTTTGGGGCAACTGCCTGAGTGAGTTTCAGGTGTCACTGTGACTGATACTTGTGTTACAAGAACTTTACCGCTCTTTTGAATAGGTTGGGGAGAAGCCGATAGAAGAGCCGGCGTTACCAGGGCGACTAACAATATAAGCATTGATATTCTTTTTGTTTTCATTTAAACCTCCTGAACATGTAAGCTTTTAATATAGTTGGATATGGGTTTTAATGAAGTTATCTCATTTTTTTTTGACGCTCGTAGTTTTTGCCGGGGAGGTGGAGCCAAACCACACTCCCCGGCAAAAAAACTACAGTCTGATCACATTGCTGGATACTTCTACGCCTGCGTCTTTGAACAATACGCCGACAGGGCAGTTACTCACAGTCGCTTCCAGACATTTTTTGATTTTTTCGTCTGTTGCTTCGGATTTGATTTTTAAGTCGAATTGGACTTTTTCAACAGTTTTTGCACCTTCGGGTTTATGCGCTTCCAGTTCGATTTCCAACGCTTCGAAAGGCAATCTCATTTTGGCCGCCACTTTGGCAAAGATTGTCGATAGACAGCCTGAAAGTCCCATAAGCGCTAACTCGAGGGCTGTGGGACCGGAATCTTTTCCATCCTGAGCAGCGGGTAAATCGATTACCATCGCGTGTGAACGACCGTTGTCCACTACCGATTGGAATTGGTTAATCCATTTTGCTGTTGTTTTCATTTTTTATACTCCTGAATGATTGTTTGATAATCTCCCGTCTGGGTGATATTAAATCGAGAAATACTATTTATTGCTATGTAAATTTTATTTTATAGGAAAGCCTAACTTTTGACAATACCTTTTGGTGAGTTTTTTAATTTATTTTACATAAAAAATCCATCCTTCGTTGTATTGACATACGAATCTGAGTCTATTAATATTTACTACTGGCTTAAAAGTGAATTCTCTTTAGCTTTGTTTGCACGCGAAAGCGGCGGGGATTCTGTATTTTTAATTTGTGGTGTCTAGTTTTGTTAGTAGGAAGTGCTCTATGAATATTCATGATGAGATTTTAAAATTTATTGAACGGTTACCTCAAACTGCATTGGAAAATGAAATTGAACCTGTTAGGACGAAAGAATCCCTTGAAATGATTGTCTGCATAATGGAAAAATCGGGCAAAACAATATCGGAAGCGACGTTGGTGTTTATGGCGGTTATCCGTTGTCTGGCTAACAAGGGGCAAGATCACCGGGAGGTCATTGAGCGGCATGCGGACGAAATAATCCGTATGTCTGTGGAGAAAAATGTCCAGGCCAACCTGCCCAGTCGCGCTCTTCCTTTATTTGAAGTGTTTCATAATAAAATCGGATCCTCCTCTTATTCTGTCATCGAGTTAGGATCCTCCGCCGGGTTGATCGGTCGCAGCCTGATGAATCCTCAAAATATTATTCGGAATAAAGCGCTCTATCTTTCACCACACCAACAGATGCCTACGTGTGTGCCCGCGGTGAATGGCTACATGGGGATCGATTTATCTCTCCCGGACGACGACTGGCTGATCGCTTGCGATTGGGAGCCGACTCACCGGAAGCAACTGGCGCGTTTTCTGGCGGACAATACCCCGGCGCCGGGTCGGGATTTTTCGTTGCATGAGGGAAATGTGTTCGGATTTTCCACCTTTCCCAAAGTAGCTGAATTTGTGGCCCGTTCGGTTTCAAGGGGTGCGACAGTGGTGGTTCTCACCTCGTTTATGCTGTATCAATATGAAGAGGAACAGAAGAAGCAGTTGAGGGGAGAAATTTTCGGATTTTTGACTTTCAACGGCGGATACGGCGCCCATTGGATCAATCAGGATGTGAATCTCGATGCCTCTCCACTGGAGTATTATATTGAATTGGATGGAGAAAAGATTGTCGAGTTATCCGATGACGCTTGCGTCCAGTGGACCTGGATAAAATAAATTTTTTTAATATTCCTCCTCCTCCGACTTTGACAGGTTGGCTATTTTGCCGGAGATTATACCGGCCGCTATTTCATCCCGCTCTGAGGAAGTTGTTGGGAAAAAAGAAGAATTAATGGGTGAGACCGGGTTGGGTTTCGAGAAACCCTGAACCCGGCCTCATTATCGCAAATTTAGTTAGCCAGTATCAATTCGAAATCATCGACATTTCCGACGAATCTTCCGCCTAGCGATTTGACGGCATAGATGGTGGCAGTGGTATTTGTTGTTCCGGTGGTGAAGGTGATGGACTTCTGCTGCCAGTTTTTGCTGTCTGTAAAAAGGGCTGTCTGGGTTGTACCGCCAAAATCTTTGACGCCGAGATATGCTCCGGCGTTGGATCTGGCGATGCCCCATGCGGACAGCGTGTAGGTGGTGTTGGCGCACAAACCGGTGATAACCTGTTCGACTGCGTTTCCCTCAGCGTTGAGGCTGATTCCATAGGAACCGGTATGGGATGTGGAGACGACGGTTACGTTTCCGCTAACTGTCCAGCCGGAGGTGTTGCCGGTCTCGAATCCCGCGTTCAAGATTTCCCCCAGGCACGCGCTTGGCGGAACCACTGTGATGTAATCCACTTTGGTTTCAGTGTCATTGCCCGCGGCGTTGGTGACGGTCAAGGCGACAGTGTAGGAGCCCTGGCTCGAGTATGTTACAGTCGGATTTTTCTCGGCGCTGACGGCGGGTGTTCCGCCGGCAAAGGACCAGGACCAAGTGGTGGGTTCGTTGCTGGACAAATCGCTGAATTGGACGCTGTTGCCTTCCATGATCGTTGTCGAATCCGCGCTAAAGTCGGCCACCGGCGGTTGCGGCGGAGGTCCCACGACAAAGGTGTGGGGATCCGGAGAACCGATGAGCGGATGCTCCCTGGTGCGTCCGGAATTGTCTTCCGCATGAAGGTAATAACCAATGACGCTACCCTGGGACTGTCCCGGAATGGTTGCCGTGTAGGTGTTGCCCGACGTATTGGTCATGGAAATAGGTGTAAAGGCGCCGCCGTCTACATTGTAATAAACCTTGACGGAGCTGGAGATAACCGGTTGTCCGCTATAGGGAATGATTTCCGCTGTAATCTGGTACGAAGCCTGTTCCGGTTTTTCGTCCAACAAAGGCATGTGGCCGATGTGGAGCATACCGCGATCCGCCAAATCTTTGACCCGGCAATGCAGGGCGTCGGTGGCCAACCAACTGCCGGTGACTCCGATGATGGTGTAACCGGGCATGGCGTTTTGATATGTGGCGATTGCCGCGGCGTCATTGGATGCGCCGACAATCGGGACATAGACCCTCTTGTTCATGATCAGGGAGTTGGTGTAGGGTTCCTCGTTAGGGGTGTACACCCGGTAGACCTGGTATTTGTTGCCGTAACCGCTGTCCTGGCCGGCGAAATATGCGGCCGCCGCTTCATAGTCTGCGTAACGGTTGTCGCTACTGTCTACCTGGCCCACAAGGATTTTGTCCACGTCCAGGTACTTGGCCCAGCAATCGACGTGTTTGATGTACTCGTCCTGTGGATCCGGTCTCACATGATAGGTATCGACCCCCAGGTAATCCTGGAAGATCTGGTCGATCTCCGCCGGCGTCTTGTCGGTGTTCTCTTCCCAGACCAAATCGGTGGACACGGAGTTTCCGTAGCCGCCGGTCATGTAGTTGCCGCCGGTGTGGACAATATCCATCTCCATCACATTGATTCCCAGGAATGTTCCCACTTCCACCGGGATGTTGTTATCGTTCTGGCGGGGACGGTTGTAGGTGAAATTCATGATATTGATGTTTCCCAGACCGTCGGTGATATACCATGGGCCGTAATCCCTGGTCCAATAAGAATCATGCGGAGCGATTAAAAAATTGCAATTGCCCAGATCGACTCCATTGGAGCTGTAGAGATTGCGAACTGTGGTTTCGGTGTTGGCGTCGTCCACGATCGTTGTAACCACGACCTCTTCGGCCAACAATTTGACCAATTCAACCGGAATGCCAAGGGGATAGGCGACGAGCGCGCCTTCCATCGGTTCGAATTCCGAGATGTTTCTGACTGGAGCCGTGGGCGGCGGCGTAACTGCCTGAAGCAACTGTGTCTGTTGCAAATACTCCGGCATTTTCGCTTTTTCTTCTTCGGTCATCTTGTGAGTCAATTGTTGACCGAAGGCATTGACTGATACAAACAATACCATCAGGCATAGTAAGCCGATGGCTTTCATGTTTTTGTTAAATAACATACAAGCCTCCTTTTTTATTTTGTTTCCAATGAATAGTAGAATATTACTATTTTTGTCCCTGAGATTAGTTTGATCTAGTTCAAATTGTACTTGATATAATATATCGTTGTCAATGCAAAATTATATTTCATCTCCCCCGCAAATCCCCCGCCCCAAACCACTTCTCGTTAAAATTACCACAATTACCTCCCATTCAACCGCCTAAACCAAAAAAAGCGCATCAATCACCTCCCGACATAGATCCGTCAACAAAAAAACCAACCTCCAACAAGAGCAAACAAACTACCCCAAATTCTGAAACCAGGATGTTGAAATTTTTTTCCCCATTCATTATACTATTCTCGCTACCTCCATTAATAATCACCATTAACTGGAA